>CALYAX010000005.1 GCA_944393665.1 uncultured Alphaproteobacteria bacterium | reverse complement strand
CAGAGTATATTTGCTGTCAGGATTTCCGTCGATGCTGTCGTTAAAACTGATGGAACCGCCGTTTGCGGTTTGCAGCGTGAGGAGATGGTCGCGGCTGAGATAGAGGGCGTTGAAAGATTTATCAGCGTTTGCGTTGAGGGTATAGTTATCGGAGAAGATGGATTGGGCGCCATCGGCAAAAATCGTGAGGTCGTCCCCGGCAAAGACGGCGCCGCCGCGTGTCTCAAACCCGCTGGTCTGGCTTTGTGCAAAATTATTGTTAAAAGAACTGTTGCGGAGAGTGAGAGGCTTATAGGCGGCAACAGCACCGCCGCTGGCCGCCCCGCCGGAACTGACCGCGGCATTGTCCTCGAAATGTCCGGCGAGGACAGTATCTGGAGCATCAATATAAACGGCGCCGCCGGCAGCGGATTTTGCGGCCAGAGCCCGGTTATTGGAAAAGTCGGCGGAAATAGTGCCAGCCGAAGGTGTTTGGGCCAGATCGGCAGCATGATATAAAGCACCGCCAAAGGCAGAAGCACCGGAACTAACCGCTTTGTTCTTAAGAAAGCTGCCGCTGACATCGCCCATGTTTGCGGCGTTGTATAAGGCGCCGCCTTTGACGTCGGAAGAACCGGAGGCCGAGTTCGCGGTAAAGTCGACATTCTCAATTGAGGCGAGGGTGCCCTTATTGGAAACAGCCGCGCCCGCGGAGGCAAAAGAAAAGCCTTCAAGGGTGATGTCCCGAAGGCTTAGATTACCGTTTGAAAAGACCTGGAAGCCCATCTTTCCGTCCCCATGCAGTGTGAAATGTTCGTCAGAACCGTCGAGAGTGAGCAGACCATTGGAAAGAGGATTAAAATGAGTGGAAGCGGTGAGGTCGGAGGCCAGGGTAAGCAGCTTGTGGTCAGCCGGAGTGCTGGTAATGAGATGGGTGTTAATCTGGTCAGCGGAAGTGACTGTCTCGGTGAGGGTAGCGTTCTGACCATAGGCCGTCCCCGTCAATAAACTTATGGTTAATGTGTATAAGGGAAGTGTCTTCATTTTAATCATTTTCGTAGTCCATTAAAAATATAAGTAAATACAAGTTTATAAAATGTTATGTATTAGTAATCCCTAATTTAATCAAAATTTATCGAAACAAGCTGTATATCCACAAAAAAATTAATAATTTATCCTTAAAAAGTGCGACATCATATTTTATGCTACTTTAACTCTGCAAGTTTTGGCTTATATATAGTCTGCTTATAAATATTTTTCTGATGGAAATGGCCTTGTTGCGATTCGTTAAATTTATTTCGATTCTTTTTTTAGTGTCTTCTTGTGCCGGTTTAGAGCATGATCTGGCTAAAGATATCGTATTGTCGCATGACACGCCGCTTCACCGCTGCGAAGTTGAAGGGTTTTCTTATTCCGGCATAGATGCCGGGCTTAGCAGGCCGCAGGTTTTGAAAGTATTAATGATACACGGGGTAGGCACTCATTTCCCCGGGTATTCGCGCCGTATTCAGGAAAATATTGCGGCGGCCTCCGGATTAAATGTCTTATCGCGCCTGCCGAAAAATATTTATCTGCGTGATCCCGCAGATCCGCAAAAATCAATCGGCAATCTGCGGATTACTTATTGGCAGAATACCGATGCCAGCAAACGTATGCTGTTTTATGAACTGACCTGGTCTGAAATAACCATGCCGGATAAACAGCTGATTGCTTTTGATACGACTGAACAATATTCCAAATTCAGGGTGCCGTTTAACAATTCCATGAAAGTTTTCTTAGATAATGTCCTGCCGGATCCGCTGGCATTTGAATCCCCGCAGGGCGAACTGATTCTCAGTGCCGGAACCCAGTCTTTGTGCTGGCTGCTGACAACTGACTGGAAAACAATTCCTGACCGCCAGGCTAAAGTCTGTACTTTGTCCCGTTCAGAAGAAATCCAGCAGTTTGATAAACAAAATATGCTTTTTATTACGCATAGCCTGGGTAGTCAGATTTTGATGGACACGATTGTCAAAACGGCAGACAATGTAGCGGCCACCGTCTCCAGTCCCGATCCGGATTTGCGCAGTGCCGTACGCCGGTTGCAAAATAAAGAGCTGACGGTCTTCATGCTGGCCAACCAGCTGCCGATATTGCAGATAGGACACCCGCTGCCCCGGGTTCATAATCAAATCGGTTCTTACTGCGCGCCTCAGGGAAAAAAATACCGCCAGCGGGTATTTAAGGCCGTCAATATCGTAGCTTTTTCTGACCCCAATGATTTGCTTAGTTATGCCATTCCCCAGTCATTTGCCGATAAATATATCGATTCGCGCCTCTGTCCGCTGGTGACAAATGTTTCGGTTAATGTTGCCCCCGAAATTTCCGCCTTCGGCGTCGGAATTGTCAATCCGGTAGCTGCTCATACCGATTATGATAAAAGTCCCAAAGTGATTGAGCTGATTAATCGCGGCACCGTTAACTTTAATCATGATACGCCGCTTGACCGGCAATGCCGTTTCGTGCTTATGAAAAAAGATCGTGACATGTAAAATTTACGGCAGCTGTCGGTGTCGTCTTATTTCTCAAAAAATGCACGGGGAAACTCAATCATGGCATTTAAAATTGTCTTTTTTCCCTGCAGGTTAAAAGCCATAAACACATCCTCAGGAAGTTCCAGCGGGCATTTTATCCCAAAATTGGCGGCATTCTGATACCCGAAACGCGGATAATATCCGGGGTGCCCGATCAGGATTGAAAATTCATATCCCAAATTTTTTGCCGCCAGATGCCCGGCTTTAATCAAAGCTCCCCCGATACCGCGGTTTTGAAACTCGGGAGCAACTGCCAAAGGCGCCAGGCACAGCTGGGTTGTGTCACCGGCCTTCAGTTTGGTAAACATAATATGTCCGGCCAGCCGGCCGTCAAATTCGGCTGCCAGTGAAAGCTCGGGAATAAAAGCCGGACTGTTGCGGAGCCGCACCACCAGATTTTGTTCATCGCCATCAGTATGTTCGGCTTTTTCAAAAGCGCGTTTCACAATGTCGTAAACAAGGTCATAATCTTGCGGGAGCTCGGGGCGGACAGTCAGCATTGGTCAGGCTTTCAGGTTGGTTAAATTATGTTTTACAGTAACCGCCGCCTCAAACAGTGTCAATTGAAAAGAAACGGGTTCTGCCGTATTGTGTGCCGTGCAGTTGAAAATCTTTTGCCGGAACATAAGCGGTTTGTTCCCGCCGCTGCTTTCCCGGAAAGTTGCCGGAATTGAACGGGCCCGGCGGCTGTAACTTTATGATAAAACACAAAAAATCTCTGCAGAAATGCAGAGATTTTTTTAGATGGTGATGCAGTTTCCTGCCATCGCGAACTTGTCCAAATGCTTTAAGAATCAATGTTACAAAGGCTTTGAGAGAAGAACCATGTTTTACGAATGACCAGCATCTCAAACCTACCACCTTACATCTTTAACAAGTAATTTTTACGATTATATCAAAACGAAAATTGCTTGAAACCTCGGATGTATTGATTTGTGCCACAGGAAATAGATCCATATATCTATGGTTAATACTTTATATCAGTTTTTTGATGAACAAAAACAAGATGATTGGTAAGAATATCTGAAAAATAACCTGGATAATTGCTGATTATAAAAGAAGTTATATATATGAGCCGTGGTAACAGTATTAATTTTCGATATTTGTTTTGCCATTTCTTTTGCGAGAGTTGTTTTTCCGCTACATATACCACCTTCTAATGCAATAATCATATTCACTCCAACATCTTTAATAATGTTAATACATGGTCTGCATTTTCAACACAAAAGCTTGAGCCACCTAATTTCTTAAATATTTCACAGTTCTTTTTTGAGTTGTCGAGCAAAACGGATTTTTTGATGTCAGAATTGCTATCGGATAATGCTTTGGTAAATAAAGATTCTTCAGCAGCATCATCTTTTAATTTTCCGTAATCGGCAGAATTATAAATTTTATCAAAATGCTGCTTTAACTTTAATCCAGGTTCGGTAAAACGAGTAAAACTGTCCATATTATCTGTAATTAAAAAGACGTTATTGTTTTTTCTGCACCTATCTATGGCCATTAAGATTTCTGGTTTTACAGTCATTGTTTTGCAGTCGTTCACAAATATCTTTAAAATCTCATCATGAACCAAGCCACGATTTTCGCTAATAAAATGGCAGACTTGCTCAGAAGTTAGGTTCCCGCGCATCCAATCTTCCACAACATTTCCATTGTCCCGAAACAAGAAAGATTCAAATTTTTGTCGGAGTGAGTCTGGAACACCTCTCCAGAAAAAATCAAAACATATAGTTCCGTCAAAATCGATAAAGATATTTTGCTTTTTCATCTTTTTTTCTTAAAAATTTTATCTAATAAATCTAACTATATAGTACAGGATTACAGATACAAGATATTTTTTTATCTCCACACTATGATGATATTGCATTTTCTTTGAGCTCATTTTTTCATAAGAATGACATTATAATAAATATTTTTACTGAGTCCAAAATGCTGCGTTATAGTACACTAGTTTGTCAAACAAATTAATTTTGACATCTTGGGATATTTTCTGCACGATCCAAGTGTTGAGATAAGTTGCGTCACAATTAAAAATGCTTTGTACAAAGCTAAGCAGTTTTTACTCGCGAACCGATTTTAACCATTTTGCCCTCAACGCCAACAAATCTGATGTAGGGATACTGTCTAAGGTGTCCCTGCATAACGTAGACTTTTTGCCCATTTAGACTGAAATTATGCCTTTTAAGGCGGGACTCCTTAGGCTGAAATTCCGTCTTTCAATCTCGCAAATCCCCTGATTCTCTGGGCCTTAGCGCACAAAAAATCTCTGCATTTCTGCAGAGATTTTCTTAAATGGTGAGCGCGCCGGGATTCGAACCCGGGACCCTTTGATTAAAAGTCAAATGCTCTACCAACTGAGCTACGCACCCATTGACTCACCGTCGGATCCTAAATTGCCGGAGCCTTTTGACCATAAACCAAGGGGCTTCCATGCAACGAGGCTATGTATAAAAGATAAAAATACCCAAGTCAACTAAAAAAATAAAAAAAATTCAAAAAAATAAAATTGTATTGGATTTGTTAATAATTGTGTGCTAGTATTCCCCTAAATTTAGTTATATTCGTTAGTTTATGAGGCTCCGATGAATCAAGAATTAAATCCCGAACAGGAAGGCTCCTACAGTATTTATCAGAATGAAAAGGGGGAAATCCTCATCATGCTCAATCATCGCCGCGGCGGCCCCGAAAATCCCCGCTTTGTTTATGATGGAAGCAGCCGGGCCCTGTTGTACCGGAGTCGCGAGAGTGCGGTTTTTTTGGACAACATTAACGAAGAAGCCCGCATCCCGTTAAAAGCTGTTGATGAGGTTTTGGTCGCTGAGCTCGATGGTGATGAAGTTGCCCGCGAATATGATGTCCCGGTGCGGATTGTCCGTTCACTTGAAGCTTTAGGCAAATAATTTTACACACTTATTGATCATTTGCTAATAAGGGCTTTAAAAGCCCTTATTTTTTGATATATTGAGCCCATAACTCATGGTTTAAGGGACCATTTTATGATATTGCAGCTGTTTCTAAACTTATTGCTGGTGTCCGCTTTGGCTCTGCTGATCGTTCAAACCGAACATCGCCGCGTTTGGACGGCTCTTTTATTGGTTTTAGGAACTCTTTTTGCCTGGCATTTGACGCAAATCTTTCCGCTTCACCAGCATGAGACGGCCGTTTTTTCCTGGATATCCTATCCGCATTTGCAGGCCAGCCTGAACCTCTCTACCACCCATGGGCTGGAAATGATGCTTCTTCCGCTTGGTCTGACCGCATTGGCGCTTTTTTATCTGAATATGGTTTATCCCCATGAAAACAGCCGGATCGGTGTAAACGTGCTGGTTTTGTTGTTTGTTGCCGCATTTATTCTTTTGGCGGGAAGCCGTGACTTTATTCAGCTTTTGGTCGGCAGCTGCAGTTATACCGTCCTTGGATTTTATTTGATTAACCAGCCGGCAGACCGCCAGAAATTTGTTTTTTATAATTTTTTGGCAGAAATGGCCTTGTTTACCGCTTTGGCTGTTGTGTACAGCAAACTCGGAACCATCAGCCTGGACCAGCTTGGCGCCTATCAGGCGGAGGGATATCACAAAGATTTGGTCGCTTTGCTGATTTTGGTGGCAGTTGTTGCCAAATCGGGGCTGTTTTTGTTTCAAAACCAGTTGCTGGACTGGCAGGAACTAACCTTTAACCGGGTTATGACGTTATCGTTTTTGACCACGCCGCTGGCCGGAATGCTCCTCTTTGCCAAGCTGCAGCCGCTGCTGCTGATTTCGCCGTTTGCGATTCCCTTATTCAAAGTTATCCTGGTCATGTCATTATTATGGGGATTTGCCGGAGCGTTGGTAATTGACAATATAAAAGCAAAAGCTTTGTACCTGAATCTTATGTTTTACAGCTTTGCCTTTGCCTGGCTGGAGCAGGTGCCGGAAGCTCTTGAAAACGGCATTTTTTATGTCATGGGCGCCGTGGCGGCTCTCAATCTGTTGTTGGTAATGGTAAATATTTCTTCTTCCAATGAACATTATATTTCCCTGATGGGCGGTTTTGGGCGCCGGATAAAACTGACGCTTCTTCTCAGCATACTCGGGGTTTTTGTCTTTACCGGCTGTCTGTGCCGTTTTTATACGCCGCAGCTGTATCATATTTTTATACCCTATCTGGGATTAACGCTGATGGCTTTGGCACATATCGGCTACAACATTTACTTCGGTTCCGAACATGCCGACGAAAGAGTGTCCGCGCTGCTCAAAAATGCCGGATTTATATACGGCCTGCCGCTTTTTGCCGGATATGCCGCCGCGGTCTGGGGCCTAAAACTCTATGCCTGCGGATGGGTTTGGGGACTTACCGGAGCTGCCCTGTTGTTCAGCCTGAGCGGCGCGCTGAGGTTTTTAAATCCGCTGGCTGATAATGAGCCTTTGCAGGAGGCGGACTGGATGAGCCGGATTTATCATAGCCTGTTGCTGCTGCCGCTGCGCATGCTGGGGCGCATCTTGTGGCTGGCTGTCGATTTTGTGGTGATTGAGCGGACCGTTATCGGTTCCATTTCCGAAACCACCGCCTTGCTGGTTCGCGGCCTGCAAAGAATACAGAGCGCCCTGTGGCTGAATAATCTGCTTATGCTGCTGATTGGTTTGGGAATTATCATTTTCGCGATAGGATATTGCTATGCATAGCCCGTTTCAGTTATTATCCTTAATCGTTGCTCTGCCGTTTTTCGGCCTGTTATTTGTCCTTACGGTTAAAGACGATCCCAAAACCGAAAGCCGGAATGCTTTTAATGTCTGCATTTTTACCATTTTAGCCAATATCCTGATGATTTGGCGTGTGTTTATGGTTTTAGATGAACAGTCGCGCCATTTACAGCTCCAGGAACATTTTAACTGGCTGTCCACGCCGGATATTAATATTATTATCGGCGTTGACGTCTTTGCGCTGTTGCTGATTTTGGCTTTGCATCTGGCGGTGCTGATCGGATTGTCCGGCGTACGTTCCAATACCTGCAAACAAAAATCGCTGATGGTTTTTACCTTGCTGTTTTTAAGCATGGCTACCGGGTTTTTTGTCGCCGCGGATATCTTTTCTTTTTATCTTTTCTTTGAAGCGATGCTTTTGCCGGTATTTATGATTATCGGCATGTTTGGCGAGGTTCGGAAAACCGGGCTGATTTATCGTTATTTCCTGTATAATTTTCTGGGCGCCATCATTTTGTTCAGCGCCGTGATGATTATTTATCATTTCCACGGGGCCCTGACGCTGGAGCAATTTGCCCGGACAGAACTGCGCCCCGGAGTCCGTTATTATATTTGGGGTGCGGTTTTTATTTCCTTTTTGTCGCGGATTCCGATTTGGCCGTTTCACTATTGGATTTCTTCAATCAACTCAAGTATTCGTAATCCGCTGGCCTTTATTATCACCGCCGCCATTCCCCTGACCGGCATTTACGGTTTTATCCGCTTTCTTCCTGCTCAGTTTCCCCTCCCGGTGGCGCAATATGCCTGGTGGGTGGATATTATCGGCGCCGTTACCATGCTTTTTATTGCTCTGATTGGATTTAGCAATAAGGATACGCAGTATAAACTGTTTGCTTACATAACGGTCTACTACATAATGTATTTGCTTGGCGTTTTTAATGCCAGCGAGCTGATTCGCATCAACATTGGCTATTCGCTGTTCAGTTTTGTGCTGATAGCGGCCGCGCTTGAGGTTTTGACCGGCTATATTTACCATCAGGAGGAGTTATATGAAAGCGGCACCCGCGGCTTTTTGTGCAAGGTCAAACGCCTGTCGTTCAGCTATTCCTATTTAACAATTGCCGCAATCGGCATGCCGCTGTCGGCAGTCTTTCTGAATAATTTTTTAATTTTGTCGCGCCTGCTTGCCTCCAATATTAAAATGGGCATGGTGCTGATTGCCTCGCTGACGCTGGTCGGCGCTATGCTGCTGCAGGAACTGTTCCGCCTCAAAGTGGATAATCCCGACTGCCCGGTTGATGCCAAAGACGATATTTCTAAACCGATGTTTTGGTTTATGCTTTTTATCATGTTTGTTTTGTTAATGACTTTCATCAAGCCCCTGTGGTTTGTAATTGACGAGTAAGGGGAAAAAAACATGCTGCAGGATTGGCTGATTTTGTTTCCGGAACTGGCGCTGCTGGGATTTTTGCTGGCGGCCTGGCTGATTAACCGTTACCGGACAGTCAATACGCCCAAAACCTTTTTCACGCTCAGCAAATATTTTTTGCTGGCGGCAATCCTGGGAACCGTTGTTTTTTATAATAAAAGCGCTTTTCCCGGGCTATGGGTAAACACGCCTTACAGCACCCTGTTCAAGATTGTTATTTATCTGCTGGCACTGGCCTGGTACTATTTATCTTCAAAATGGTTTTTGGCCAAGAATAAAAGCTCGTATCAATTTTATAACCTGGTCATGCTGGCGCTGTTGGCGCTGGAACTGTTGATTTCGGCGGCTTCGCTGCTTTTGCCGCTGGTGCTGGTGCCGCTGCTGTGCTGGATTAACTGGCGCCTGCTGCGATTATATACCGATCCTGACGAAATCAGGGTCATGTCGCGGCTGTATGCCTTTTTATCCTGGTTGTTTATTCTTTTACTGGCCGGGGGAATAGTACTGATCGGCTCCAGGGCCGGAACCTTTGACTGCGCCGGGGTTTTTGCTTATTTTCAAAACCGCGGTGCTTTAGCGCTGGCCGATTACGCCGCGGTCGGAATGATTTTGGCCTCGCTGTTGTTCATGCTGGCCATTGCGCCTTTCCATTCCTGGTATCTCGGCATGCTGACTTATGCCATTTTACCGGTTTGCGGCTTTTTGACTTTAATTCCGCCTTTTGCCCATTTATCCTGCCTGATTAACTTAATTACCAATGTTTTTGGCGAAGCCGGCGGCTTTATGCGCCTGGTTTTGATTATTTTTGCCGCTTTTTCATTGTTTGTCGGGGCTTTGTCTGCCAACGGGGCGGCCAATATCCGGCGGCTGTTCGGTTTCAGCAGCGTTTATCACCTCGGGTTTATGCTGTTTTCAATCGTCAGCTTTAATCACGGCGGCATGCTGAGCGCCTTTGCTTATATGATGATTTATCTGCTGGCCATGGCAGGCGTTTATACGGTTTTTCTCGGCCTGAAAAGCCGCGGCGATTTTCTTGCCAATCTGGAAGATATTGACGGCTTGTCTAACGCAAAGCCTTATCTGGCAGCTGCTTTTCTGATTTTTATGATTTCCCTGACCGGAACGCCGCCGCTGCTGGGATTTCTGGGGCGGCTGTCGGTTATCAATAATCTGGTGGTTGATGAGCGCTGGGTCAGTGTCGGGGTTTTGCTGCTGTCCATATTGTTTATGGCCAACGCTTATTTGCAGGTCATCCGCACCATTTATTTTGAACCGGTGAAACATAATTTTGACCGCACCGACAAAGCCATTTATATCTGTTTGTTTATCAATCTGATTCTGGTTATGATTTCAATTATTAACCCGACTTACCTGCTGCAAGATGCGGAAAAGATATTAAGCGGAGTTTTTTAACGATGGAAAATTTACATGGCTGGCTTTGGGAAGATTTTGCCGAGTTGGGTTCCACTAATGATTACGCGGCCGGCCTCTCGGCACAGCCCCCGGCGCCGCGGTTTGCCGTCACTGCCGTAAAACAGACTGCGGGCAGGGGGCGGCGGGGCCGGTCCTGGCAGAGTTTGGAAGGCAATCTCTTTATGTCGCTGGGATTGGAAATAGAGCAGCAGCGCTGGGGAGAACTGGTTTTTGTAATTTCGCTGGCCCTGTTGGAAACGGTTCGCGCGCTGAAACCTGAAATAGACATCAGCCTGAAGTGGCCGAATGATGTTTTGGTGGCCGGAAACAAGATTTCGGGGATTTTGCTTGAAAAAGGGGCGGGAATGTATATAATCATCGGCATTGGTGTCAATATTGTCTCGGCCCCCGCAGTTTCCGGCAGTTTGCTTTACCAGGCCGGAAGTCTGGCGGAAAACGGAATCAGGACCGGCCGTGTCACTTTCTTAAAAGCTTTTTTGCAGCAGTTTAACTGTGGTTTGGAAAGATGGAACCGGCAGGGGTTTGCCCCGGTTAAAGAATTGTGGCTTCAGGCGGCCAGAGGGGTGGGGAGCGAGATAAGAGTCAATCTGCCGCGTGAAAGCCTTAGCGGAATTTTTAAGGGGCTCGGCGATGACGGCTGCCTGCTCTTGGAAACCGCCGGAGAAATTAAAAAGATTGCTGCCGGCGATGTCTTTTTCCGGCAGGACTGAAACAACTTATATTTGCCTTAAAAGAATTAGCTTAAAGGCGTTTTAAATAATTAGTAAAGATTAAAAGTATATGAAAACAAAAGAAGATCAATTGGAATTAGATTTTGGAACGGCATCGGAACCTGCCGGTTCAACGGCTGAAAAAACAACCGCCCCGGCATCTGAGGCACCTGCAGTCCTGGTGCCGGAGGTTACGGCTGCCGAGGCTGCTGTAACAACGGCGGTCCCGCTGTCGGAAACAACTGCCGCTCCCGCACCGGAAGCAAACGCGCCCTGCTGTGCCGTTCAGGCTGTGGCCGTACCGCCGCGTGTTCCCGGTTTTGAAAAAGAAGGCATTTATTTTATTGCCCTCGGCGGTGCCGAAAAAGTCGGCATGAATCTGTATGCCTATATTGTTGACGGCCGGATTATTGTGGTCGATTGCGGCTATGATTTTTTAAATGATGATTTTCCGGGAATGGAGCTCGGCTTTGCCGATCCCTCGTTTCTGGAAAGTTATCAGGATTGTATTGAGGCATTGTTTATCACTCACTCGCATGAGGATCATTTCGGTGCTATTGCGCATATCTGGCCCAAACTGCGCTGTCCGGTTTATGCGTCGGATTTTACCATCGGCCACCTCTTGCCGCGCCTCAAAGAATATAAATTGGCCGATGAAGTGGAAATCCATTCCGTCAACGGCAATCCGGTAGTAACGCTCCCGGGGTTTGAGGTTGAGTATGTCCCGGTGGTCCATTCCCTGCCGGAAAATGCCGCCCTGCATATCAAAACCCGTTACGGAACAATTTTTCATGCCACCGACTGGCGGTTTGACAACCAGGGCATCGCGTTTATGAAAACTGATTACGCCCGCCTTGAGCAGATTGGCGCTTCCGGCGTAGACTTGTATGTCGGCGATTCGATTCAAATGAGCCACAGCGTGCCGCAGCCTTCTGAAAACGAGATCCGCGAAAGCCTGATTGAACTGCTGCCGCGTTTCAAAAACACGCTGGTTGCCACTTGTTTTGCCTCGAATATTGCGCGGATGGAAAGCCTGATCCTGGCCGCCCACGCTGCCGGGCGCACCCCGGTTATCGCCGGCATGAGTCTGATTCAGAATATGAAAATTGCCCGCGACTGCGGCTTTTTGAAAGATTTGCCTCCGGTTGTCGAGGCTAAGCAGGCCATGGATATCCCGCTGGATAAAATGCTTTATATCTGCGCCGGTTCTCAGGCCAATTACCGCAGCGGGCTGAGCCGGATTGTCAACGGCGAAAACAAAGATATCAAGCTTGGCAAGGGTGATGCCATCATCTTTTCATCGCAGATTATTCCCGGCAATGAGGACAAAATCGAACGCATGCAGGAAAAACTCCGCGACGCCGGGGTTGAGGTTATTACTTCAGAGGAGTACAAAGTCCATACCTCCGGCCATGGCACCCGTGACGAGGTCGCAAAAATGCTGTCGCTGATTAAGCCCAGGGTTCTTATCCCCGTGCACGGCGACAAACGCTGTATCCGCATGCAGGGGCGTTTTGCCCTGGAATTGGATTGCGGGGTCGGAAAAGTTATCGTTGCCCGCGACGGCGATGTTGTCAGAATTCATAACGGCAGCGCCGAGGTTGTCGGCGAGGTGCCCACGGCCGAAATCGGTGTTGACCGCCGGCAGCTGACGCCGCTGAATTCGCAGCTGGTTAAAAACCGCAAACGGATTGCTTACAATTGCAGCCTGTTTATCAGCTGCGTTCTGGGTGAAAACTGGCAGGTGGAAGATCTGCAGATTTCTTCCATTGATATTTTGGAAGAAAAAGCTTTTGCCGGGCTGGCGGAACAGATTAAAACCGAAATGCTGGAATCCATTCCTGCAGAGGTGGTTAAACTGAATTACCGCCTGCCGCAGATAAAGGAATATATTCAGGCCAAGATTCGCAAAATGGTTTTTAAAGCCACCGATATCAAACCGGTAACCTTTATGCATTTTTACAAACGCGGAGCAATTTCCCCGTCAGATTGCGGTGATTGCCGTTAAAGACAAAGGCTCCGTTTCCGGGGCCTCGCCAACGCTAAAGATCGTCAAAGACCATTCCCGGCCTGACAACCCCGGCCAAGCCATATTTTTGCGCCGCGGCGGCCATTTGTTCATAATTGGCGGGAAGATAATGAATCAGCCAGGTTTTGGTACGGATTTCCGCCGGAGCATCGCCCAGTTTTGAAACTGCAACCAAATTGGGCGTTCCTTTCAGATGAGCGCCGTGAATAATGATGCGGGCTTTTTCAGCCTGCGGGGTGTTCAGCAGGGAAACCGCCGTATCACCGCTGAACAGAACTTTGTCATTAACCAGCAGCGCCCGGCATTCCATGCCTTTGGCGTGAGGAACTTCCCAGCTCTCCACTATAAAACTCCCGTCCGTCAGGCGGACCTTTTCAGGATAATCGTCTCCGTCACACAGTTTGAGCAGTTTATCCCATTTAACCCCGCCAATCATCAGCGGCCGTCCCAAAACCTGAAAGGCGTATTCGGCCAGCGTTACCGCCGAGCCGCAATGGTCCTGATGGGTATGCGACAGCAGAACCGCCTTGATTTTATCCAGATATCCCAGTTTGCCGAGATATTGAAAAATCGGATACCCGCAGTCCAGCAGAATTCCTTTGCCGTCATTGTCCCAGACCATCAGCGAAGTGGTCGGGCCGTCTTTGGCAAAAGCCGAATTAGTGCCGATTATTTCCAATTTCATAACGACAGCTCCTTATTCTTCTGCCTGCGCCACCGGCAGATAAATTGTAAATGTGGTGCCGGAATAGCCGTTGGAGGTGACGGTCAGGTTGCCCTGGTGGCGGATGATAATATGTTTGGCGATAGATAAACCTAAGCCGGTTCCCTTGATATTCAAGTCCTTGTGTTCTTGCATGCGGTAAAAGCGTTCGGTAAGCCGCGCCAGATTTTCCGGAGAAATTTTGGGGCCTTTGTTGTTGATTGAAATGGCAATGGCGGGACCCCCGGCCGTTTTGAAGCTTTTTGACGGCGGGATGGTTTCGGCGTTTTTAACCCGCAGCGTAACATCGGTATTGGCTAGGCCGTATTTGATGGCATTATCTGTCAGATTCTGAACTACTTGTTTAACCTGGGCGCGGTCGGCGGTAATTTCAGGAATATTGTCTTCCGCGTGGATTTTGATTTTCATGTCGCGGTTTTGGGCTTTCAGCGACAAGGCCTGTGCCACTTCTTCCACAATATCAAGAACTTCGGTTTTTTCCTCCGGCCGCTGATCCTGCTTGAGTTCAATTTTAGACAGCGACAACAGGTCTTCAATCAGCGATGACATATATTCGGCCTGCTCGCCCATAATTTTTAAAAAATGGTCGCGGGCTTCAGCATCGTCTTTGGCTGAGGTTTGCAGGGTTTCGATAAAACCGGAAATAACCGACAGCGGCGTTCGCAGCTCATGGCTGGCATTGGCTACAAAATCCGATTGCATTTTCTCGATTTTCATTGATTTGGTCAGGTCGTAAACAGATATGACGGCAACCGCCCGGCCTTTTGACAGCCACGGCAGCTGTTTGATATGGGCATAAAGCTTTTGGCTGTCTTTGCCGCCGGTATAAAAAATCAGGTTTTCGGCTTTGCTTTCTTTGTTAAGGACCTTACTGACCGCACTGATAAAATTATTTGACGGGAAAAGCTTTTCCACGTTTTTATCAGTGATATTTTTGCCAAAAGTATTGCGGGCCGAAAGATTGGCTCCCAAAATGTTGCCGGAGCGGTCAATCATCATAATCGGGTCGGGCAGGGAGTCCAGTACCGCCGTGTCGGAAATGGTCTGCGCTTCCAGCATGTCAGTCTTTTGAGCCCAGAAACGGTGCATGGCGTTAACCGCAGTCACGATTTCTTTGGCATCTTTTTCCGACAGGTTTATGGTCTTCTCATCAAATTCGCCGCCGTTGGACAGGGTGTTAACATAGTTTTTAATCTGCTGCAGCTCAAATGTCAGCGGAAACAGCAGCACGATGTTAAACAGGACCACAGCCCCCAGCGAGATGACCGCCAGCATCGGGTCCACCAGCCGGAAAGCTGCCAAAATCACAAAAACCAGGGCTGTCGGAAAAGTCAAAAACAGCACCCGCTCAACAAATTTGCTGTTTTTTTCAATGCCTAAAGCCTTGCGCGCACGCTCAAACATGTTAATTGTCCCATATCTTGCAATTAATCCTAGACCTGAATTTATAAATATACTATGCTATAACAAGTTTAAAATCACTAAATATTTGCAAATAAAATGACTGAACTGAATGAAAACCACGCCAATCTGACTCCGATGATGAGCCAGTATCTTGCCATCAAAGCCCAGCATCAGGACTATCTGCTGTTCTACCGTATGGGCGATTTTTACGAACTGTTTATGGACGATGCCGTCAAAGCTTCCAAGGCGCTTGATATTGCCCTCACCAAACGCGGCAAGCTTGACAGTCAGGATATTCCCATGTGCGGTGTTCCTTTCCATGCCTACGAAAGTTATCTGGCCAAGCTGATTCGCCAGGGTTATAAGGTCGCCATCTGCGAGCAGGTAGAAGATCCCAAAGAGGCTAAAAAGCGCGGTGCCAAATCGGTGGTCAAGCGCGAGGTTATCCGCCTCGTAACCGCAGGAACCCTGACCGAAGAGCCATTGCTGGAAGCCAAGAGAAACAACTTTTTGCTGACTGTTGCCCGGGTGAATGACCAGCTCGGCCTGTCGTGGCTCGATATTTCCACCGGTGATTTTTATTTGCAGGAAATAAGCCTCAAGGGACAGGACGAGGCCCTGATCCTGGCCGGAGTTTTGTCACGGTTAAACCCGGTGGAACTGGTAATTTCGGATTTTTATCTGCAAAATCCGGTCATCTTTAATGTTTTGAATGATTACCGCGACCAGTTGTCTGTCTTGCCCCAGGCCCGTTTTAACAGCGAAAACGCCAAAAAACGCCTTGAAGATATTTACAAGGTTGAAACGCTGGAGGTCTTCGGATCTTTCAGCCGTGCCGAAATCACCGCTGCCGGGGTTTTGCTCGACTATGTTGAAAACACCCAGAAAGGCAAAATTCCCTTGCTGGCTAATCCGGTGAAAGTAACCGAGGCGTCGATTATGGAAATTGACGGAGCTACCCGCCGCTCCCTGGAGCTGACCGAGTCGCTGTCGGGTGATAAAAACAGCTGCCTTCTCGGCGTGATTGACCGTACCGTGACCGGCGCCGGGGGGCGTGTGCTGGCCTCGCGCGCCGCTAATCCGCTCAAGGATATTGCCGCCATCAACCAGCGGCTTGACCAGGTGGAGTTTTTTGCCAATTATCCCCGGATTCGTTCAGAACTCCGCGCAGCCCTTAAAGCCTGCCCGGATATTGAACGTGCGGTGTCGCGTCTGTCATTGGGGCGCGGCGGCCCGCGGGATCTGGCTAATATCAAAACGGCACTGGCATTAGTGCCGGGGTTGAAAAACCTGCTGACGGGTTTTGGACGTGACGGAGAGGAAACCGTCTCCGGAGAGTTACCGGCAGCCGTAAAAGCCGTTGTCCTTCGCCTGGGGCGCCATAATGAAATGGTCAAAACCCTGGAACAGGCTTTGGATGAAGAATTGCCTTTATTGGCCCGTGACGGCGGTTTTGTCCGGGCCGGATTCTATCCACCGCTTGATGAGGTTAAACGCCTTAAAAACGACAGCCACCAGCTGATTGTCGAACTTCAGGCCAAATATTCCGAAGCCGCCGGCATTGCCAATCTTAAAATCAAGTTTAACAATGTCATCGGGTATTTTATTGAGGTTCAGAGCAAATTTGCTCCCCAGCTGCTTGAAGATCCGCAATATATTCACCGTCAGTCAGTTTTGAATGCCTCGCGGTTTACCACTGTTGAGCTGACCGAATTGGAAAACAAAATTCGCGGTGCGGCAGATAAAGCCCTGGCTATTGAACTGGAGATTTTTGATAATCTGGTCCGCGATGTCAAACTGGCCTCCGAAGATATTTTGCGTACCGCCAAAGCTTTGGCCGAACTGGATGTGGCCGCGGCGCTGGCTGATTTGGCCGTTGAAAATAATTATTGCCGCCCGCTGATTGATGATAGTCTGGTTTTTGATATCAAAGACGGGCGCCACCCGGTGGTGGAAAATGCCATTGCCAAGGACAATGCCGGAACTTTTGTCGGCAATAATTGCTGTCTTGATGAAGAAAACGGCCACCTTTGGCTGTTGACCGGACCCAATATGGCCGGTAAATCCACTTTTTTGCGTCAGAATGCAATCATCGCGATTATGGCGCAGATGGGATCTTTTGTGCCGTGTTCTTATGCCCGCATCGGGGTGATTGACAAGATTTTTTCCCGTGTCGGCGCTTCTGACGATTTGGCCCGGGGACGTTCAACCTTTATGGTTGAGATGGTGGAAACGGCGGGAATTTTAAATCGTGCTGATGAACGTTCTTTTGTCATCTTGGATGAAATCGGCCGGGGAACCGCCACTTTTGACGGCTTGTCAATTGCCTGGGCGGTGGTTGAACATCTGCACGAGGTCAACAAATGCCGCGCATTGTTTGCCACCCATTACCATGAACTGACCGCGCTGACCTCCAAACTGCCGTCTATGACGCTCCACTGCATGAAAATCAAGGAGTTTAACGACGAGGTGATTTTCCTTCACGAAGTAATCGACGGCGCTGCGGACCGTTCTTACGGGATACATGTTGCCAAACTGGCCGGACTGCCCAAAGCGGTTGTCAAACGGGCCGGACAGGTGCTCCATTCGCTGGAAAACAACGGCAAAAGCCGGTCGATTGAAGATCTGGCTGATGATCTGCCGCTGTTTGCAGCGCTGCGCGCCAAAGAAGAACCCGCCGCCAATGCCAATTCTCCCGCTGTCGAAGCGCTGGAAGCCGTCAACCCCGATGAGCTGAGCCCTAAGGAAGCGCTGGAAAAACTCTATGAGTTAAAGACCTTGCTGGCTGGTTAAACCTAAAGTGTCATGACTTAGGGGCGTTAAGTTATTGAAAATTATCCCCGGTTTACAACCGGGGATAATTCTATTTGCCGTTGCTTTTCTTGGCGCGGATAACTTCCGCCGCAATTTTATCCGCTTTCACGGCGCCAGACTTGCCTTCCGCTGTATCAATGCCGGTTTTTTCTTTCAGTCTGTTTCTTGCTTCCGACAAACGGCGGTCTTTTTCTTTACCGGCAGCATCAGCATTTTGCCTTATCGCCTTTTCTGAAGCGGCGATTTCTTCAAGAGTCATTTTTTTCTGGCGTATATTCCAATTTTTCTCAATATAATTTAAGTCATCCGTTCTCCGGTTGATCTCTTGCCGTGTTTCTTGAAAACTGTTTTTAAGTGCTTCCAGGGTAGATTTTTCAAGCAGCTTTCCTGAATAACTTAACAGTGTGTTCTTAATCTGCCGGTTTGCGTTTTTGTCGGCGGAAAGTTCTTTGAGGATTTTGTTAAACTGATCAACGGCGTTGTTCAAAGCTTGCTGGCGTCTTTTTTCTTCTTTCCTGCCAAACAGAAAAGGGAGCCTGGCGTTTGTGTGCGCCAGCGGCTCAAAGTTATTATTGAGGGCATTGCCGGCAGCTTTCTCCAGATCTTTTCCGGAGAGGCCGGCGTCTTTCTGTGAGCTGAAATTTTTTAAAACATTTTCACTCAGTGCCTGAATCCGTTCCAGATAACCGATACAGCCGGACAAACGGTTGCTGTTTTCATATATTTCTTTCAACCCGGCAGCCCTCTTTTCATATTCTTGAATATCAGCCGTCATAAAGGCATATTCCTGGCTGTTTTTTATTTCGGTTATTTTCTGTGCTGCAATCTCAAAGCGGGTTTGATAGTCTTTAACTGATGAACGGGAACCGCTGCAGCCGTCTTTATACCGGGTCATGTTCAAAATTTTATTCCAGTCCTTTGCGGCAGCCAGTTCCTGATTAAAAAATTTATCCCGGACGGTTCGGGCAATATTTAAACCGTGTTTGTTGGCATGGTTAAAAACTTGATTAAGCTTTTCAAGGCTGATTTTTTCGGTTAAATATCCCAAATGAACATCGCTTGCCAACAGGACGGCTATTTTATCGGCCCCGAGTTTTTCGGCTTTGCCGTCGCGGATGTCTGCAAAAGCGAGCTCGTTTGCCAGTCTTTGGGTTGTTTTGTCCGTTTGAAAATCGCCGGTCTTTAAAAACAAGTCGAAGCGCCCGGATAAAGTATCGGGGAGTACGCCGTTATGCTGCGTTAACTTATACAACAAGGCATCTTTTTCCAGAATTTCTTTAACCTTTTCCTTGAAAATACTGTCATCTAATTTTTTCAATGTCTTAAAGTTATGGAATTTAGTTTTCAGATTTGCAAGTAAGTTATTGGCAGAGTGATTGGATTGGTAAACAAGGGTATCATTAATTTTATTTCGCAGGGAATCATTACATTCCGCATTGTAAATAAACGGGAGCGTGTTTTCAAAAGTGCTGTATGGCGCAGCCAGCAGATTTTCTTGCAATTGCGGCGGAATTTTATTCAAAGAAGATATTTGCGCCAGTTTAGTATAGGTCGAAAAGCCGGAGAGTAAGATATAATTTATTTTATTAACTGTCGGGCAGTTGTCATAAAAAGAACATTCCCTGAATTCTTTGGAAAGATTGTCAATAAAAGCCCCTTCCAAATTATTATAAAAGTTGCGATGTTTTTCATTTTTGGGATCAAGCTGCATGGCAAACCGGTTAAGTCCAATCGCAAGCTTTTCGGCTTCTTCAAAAGTCCCGGCATTGCGCGAGGCTTCGCGCAGATTGCTGAATAACTGATAAACTTTTGATTCACGGATATTGACTGCAGATGACAGATAATCATTTACATCCTGATAACCAATTCCCTCAAAAATATCATTTTCCGGCATGATTTCCCTCCAGATAAACAACAGAATATAATTAAGTATAAATAGATATTAGACAAAAATCAATTATTTTTTTTGTTTTATATTAAATTGATGAAAAATAAATAAAATCAATATGTTGGCTAACGGTATAATAATACCGTCAATTAACTGATTGAAATTTACTGATATTTTGTTGTTGACATTGGGATTATTTCATGTATAGTCACTTCCGAATTCATTAACCATCTTTTTAAAAGAGAGAAAAGTATGAACACTTATGCAACCAAACCCTCTGACATTGAGAGAAAATGGTATGTTGTTGATGCTCAGGGCGTTGTTCTCGGCCGTCTGGCTGCAGAAATCTCCAAGATCCTGCGCGGCAAACACAAACCCAACTACGTTCCCAACCTTGATTGTGGTGACTATGTTGTTGTTATCAATGCCGATAAAGTTAAACTGACCGGTAAAAAGCTCACCGATAAAGTTTATTATAAACATACCGGCTGGGTCGGCGGAATTAAAGAAACCACCCCGGCTAAAATTTTGGAAGGCCGTTTTCCGGAGCGCGTTATCATGAAAGCTGTTGAGCGCATGATTACCCGCAACCCGATGGGCCGTCAGCAGATGACCAAGTTGAAAGTTTATGCTGGTGAGAATCACCCTCATTCGGCTCAAAACCCTGAAGTTCTGGATATTGCTTCCAAGAACCCCAAGAATAAGAGGAGCGCCCTGTAATGGCTGAGAAAATTGAATCTTTGAAAGATCTGAAAAGCGCTTCGGCTAAAGTTGCCAAAGCTGCCGTTTCTGCCAACAGCGAAACTGTTGTAAACAAACCCAAACGCGATAAGTTCGGCCGTTCGTATGCCACCGGAAAACGTAAAGATGCCGTTGCCCGCGTCTGGATTAAACCCGGTAAAGGTAATATTACGATTAACGAGAAATCGATTGATCAGTATTTTGCCCGCCCGGTTTTGAAAATGATTATCAATCAGCCGTTTGAAATTTCTAACCGCGTCAACGAATTTGATGTTGTCTGCACGGTAAAAGGCGGCGGATTGTCCGGTCAGGCCGGAGCCATCAAACACGGTATCTCCAAAGCTCTGAACGAATATGAGCCGGAACTGCGCACCGTTTTGAAAAAAGCAGGTTTCCTGACCCGTGATGACCGTACGGTAGAACGTAAGAAATATGGCCGCGCCAAAGCCCGCCGTTCTTATCAGTTCTCTAAACGTTAATTGGTATCAGAAAAATATCAAATATTTTCAATGGGTTGCAAGAGATTGCAACCCATTTTTCATCTTCACATAAAAGGGAATAATACCTTACTCTCTAATTAAATTATTTGCCGTGTCAACAGGTAAAGTTTATTTTTCTTTTGTCTAAAAGCTTGAAACGAAATAATTTCTATGTTAGATTACAAAACAAAATTCAATTACTTATAAATAGATATCTCAAAATAAAAATATGAAAACAAAAAAAGTTATTCTGTTGATAGGGCTGGCTTGGTTGTTCAGTTCTTGTGGTTCCTGGGTAGAAGTTTTGGACGCTTCGTTACGCACCACCCAGAAACTGGAACGTGTCACCTATGATGTCCACCGCACGGTAAAAGATACCAGGGACATCATTAAAAAAGATTAATGGGGAGCTTTTGCTCCCTTTTTGTTTAAAGAGCAAAAAATTAACTTTTTATTTGGTGGCATTTTGCTAAAATAACCTTATATCAAAAATAAAGGGGTAACCGGAATGAAATATCAGGAATTTCCGCTCAGTCAGGCTAAACAGGTCCGATTATTTAATGAAATCAAACTTGGGGCAAAAGTTTATCCTGCCGGCCATGAACTGACTGCGGAAGATATTCTCATTTTTAAAATGCACGACATCAAAACCGTCTTCGGCGCCAGAATAGAAGACGATGACCTCAGCGCTGCTACTGCTTTGGGGATGATTGTCGCGCGTCTTTGCGGTGCGGGTGTTTCCTATGCTATTGATAATAACGTCTGTAAAATTGTTGCTGCGGAAGACGGCATTTTTTATACGATTACCGACCGGGTTCAGAAGTTTAATCGTTTTAATGATTTGCTGGTGCTTAACACCATAGAGTCATTTGCGGTTGTAAAAAGCGGGGAAATCATTGCTTCTTTGGAACTCACTGTTCCTTTTGTCAGCAGTAGTCTGGTTGACGATATTGTTTTTCGTTTGTCAGGTAATACCGAACTGTTGAGCGTTGTTAAGCCGGGACAATACCGTACCGGGCTGATTTACGGCCGTCAGCAGAATACTGCCGCCGAAACCAGGCGCTTTACGGCAATGGTAAAAAAATTGGTCAAAGACTTTCAGGGATTCGGATTCGATTTTTTACAGGAATATAATACGGAGTACACGGTTGACGCTGTGGCCGATACTCTTGAAACGGCTCTCCGTGCCCGGTTGGACGTTGTTTTTGTTCTTTCACCGCTTCGCACGTCTTGTTTACAGGATATTATTCCCACGGCCATCGCCAAAATTGCCGACAGCCCGTCGTTGACCCGTTTGCCTCAATTTGGTGCTTCAGATTTGCTGATTGCGGAGAAGCGCCAGACCAAAATCATTGTGCTGCCGTATCATTATGCCGCCGCTGACAGCGGGTTGATCAACCGGTGTATCAAAAAAGCCCTGTTGACGGAAAAATTAAATCATGAAGAATTCACCCGTATCCCTTTGCCGGAATTACCGCAGGGACAACTGCTTGATCCGGAGGCTGCCGCACGTTTGATTTCTCCGGCGCCGTCTGCCCGCAGCGGTGCTTCCGCTTCAGTCGGAGCTGTGATTCTTGCCGCCGGAGTAGGAAGCCGCAGCGGGCGTAATAAGCTGATGGTTCCGCTTCCAGACGGAAAGCCTTTGTTTATGCGGGCGGTGCGGGCCGCGATGGCTTCCAATGCCCGTCCGGTTTTTGTGGTAACCGGTTATCATGATGATGAAATGGCAGCGGAATTGGAAAATCTGGATATCAATGTCATTTACAATCCGGCCTACCGTTCAGGTATTAAAACCTCAATTGCATTGGGACTTTCCTCTGTTCCCGGTTTTTGCGACGGGGCGATTCTTCTGCCCGCCGATATGCCCGGCATTGAAGCTGACGATTTAAACCGTCTGATTGATGCCTGCCGGCCCGGTGCGGAAAAACAAGTGATTATGTTTGCCCATCAGGGGGTCAAGAAAAATCCGGTTTTATGGAGCAAGGCGCTTTATCCCCAGGCTGATATCGTTCCTGAGAATGCCGATATCCGTCCGGTTTTCGTTGAACATTCCGACTATCTGACCCTGCTGGAAGAAAAAGACACTGACAAATTTATTGATGTCAACTTTCCCAGCGATTTGGAAAAACTTGCCAAATAAGAAACGCCCCGGCTAAGTCCGGGGCGTTTCTCACCACAGCTTATTCCCGATAAACATTGCTGTACGAATGCGTACAATACAAAGTGCCGTTTCGGTCATAAGAAGTGGCGGTATTCCAGCCGTAACCCCCGTAATACATTGATAGGGAGCCGCTTTTGCCAAAGGGGTGGCAAACATTGCAGATAATAGATGACCATTTGTCAGAGTCGCTGGTATAGACAATCCGCCAGTTGCTGAAAGTCCCTCTGGTATAGTTGTTGCATTGTTGCTCGGCATCGGAAACAGACATTGTCGAACCGATTTGTCCCAAAATAACCAGCCCTTTCTTTCCTATTTTTCCCATGTAGGTGCCATTAGCCGAGGCTGCGGTAGTACAAAAATATTTACCGTTGCTATAATACATTGAGTCCAGAACCTGACATTCGGTTTTGCCGGGTTGGTTTCCCCCGCTGCTGCTTCCTTCTACGGTATCATTGATACAGCGTTTGCAGGCGGAATTGAACGGATAAGATTGGACCAGCCATCCGTCGTCGCAGGAAATACTTTTCCTGGTGTAGCCATTCACGCCGTTACTGCTGTCACCAGAAGATTCAAACGGGCAGGGGAGTTCACAGCCGCTTGCGGCAGAGCAAAGATAATGGGCCATACAGCGGAGATTGGCAGCCATTGCCATTCTCGGTCTCGCAGTTAACTGACGGTCAGCCGGATTCATGACCAGTCCCAATTCATCGCTGCTGTATACTTCATCGGAACTCCATAAATAGCCCAGATTAGGGTCTGCCAAGCCGTAATCGGCCAGCTTATTCAGTCCGGCATAAACAGCCTGATAATTTTTACCAACGGAAAGGATTTCCCCGCTGCCGGGAATATACCAGTTGTTCATGATGCCGTCACGGTTTTTGGTCAGGCATGTGGTTGCAGCAGGTGTATATCTTGCCAGAATTGTTGTATTGGAATAGCCGTTAAATGAAATCGGACGCGTGTATTCATTGCCTATCATCGGAATATTAATATTGCTTATTGTCGCCAATAACGAAATATTATTAATTCCTTTTAAGTCTATCAAAAGCCGGTGTTCAGGGTCAGCCACTATGCCGACCGGAGTCTTATCTGCTAAATAATCCGAATTACACGTTCCGTCGGAATAAAAAATATACCCGGCCTCGCATTTTGTCTGAATACAGGTTCCATCGTTACATTCGTGCCCGGCAGGACATCCGCCGCAGCATTCGGAAGTGGCAATACAGGATCCGTTGCAGGTTTTCTGCCCCATTTGTTCGCAGGTCTTGGCGACGCAGGTGTAACAAACACTGTCCCCTGCATAATAGCCGTTGGCCGTCGCGTTCTGGGTTGAGCTGTTGCAGCTGGTGCTCCCCGCCGTGCAGCTTTTGGCGGTGCACTTGCCGCAAACCGTGTTGCCGCTGGGCGTTCCGGCGGTGTAACTCCATCCTGCCGGGTGCGCTTTCCCGTTACAGTTGGCTAAACCCGCCGTATAGCCCGAAGCACAGTCTTTGGACGTACATTTGCCGCAGATACTGTTTCCGGCATAGCCGTTGGAACCATAGGTCCAGCTTGTGGTGTTGCTGCACTGGGTGACCCCGGCGCTGTATCCGGCCGGGCAGGACTTGGCGGTACATTTCCCGCAGACCGAGTTTCCCGCATACCCATTAGAACTGTAAGTCCATCCCGACGGCTGGGACTGTCCGTTACAGTTGGCCAGCCCGGCAGTATACCCCCGGGGCACAGGACTTGGCGGTGCACTTGCCGCAGATACTATTACCGGCATAACCGTTGGAAGAATAGGTCCACCCCTCCGTATAAGATTGCCCGTTGCAGTTAGACAAACCTGCAGAATAGCCTGAGGGGCAGCCCTTGGCCACGCATCTGGCACAGTCCTGGGAGCCGGATTTGCCGTTCACCTCACGGTCATAACCGGAGGCGCAGGTCTTTCCGGCTGTGTACCCTGACGGACAGGCCGAGGGATCGCACTGGAGATATTTACCGTTGCAGGACCCTCCGGCCAGCGTATATCCGTTTGAACAGTTGGAAGAAGTATATTGATAAGAAGAGGGACAGACACAGTCATAACAGGTGAGCTTACCGAAATTATATGTCTTTTTGATGGTCTGCGGAGCGACACAAGCGGAGAAGAGATTATAAGTCGTCAGGCAGGCGGAATCGGAAAGGGAAGGATCACCGGACCCGGCGGGAGCGGTATCGGTACGTGAAACAAGCCCGGCCTGCCAGTCGGGAAGGAACCAGGTTGCTGCGAGTTGGTAAGACTGTTCCGGAACAGCAAAGGCGGTGTTGTGTGTGTATGTGTTATGCGGAGAGGCGGCAAGAGCAGGCAAAGTGCTTGCAATAAACAAACCCAGGGCTAAAAAGACTGTTCTCATGACCATTCTCCAATAATTACTGTTCCGGAACTATTTCCAGAATATATCAATAACCAAAGATAGTCAATAAATAGTTTAGAGGGCTGGACACAAAAAAACTCCCCGGATAAGGCCACCGGGGAGATAGAAGTTTTTACAGGATTCTACAACGCTGAGAAATTGTATACAGTACAGTTGTAATAAGCCGTATAATTCGTTCCAGTATTAAATACATTACTGAAATCTGCAGAAAATGCCGGTTTCCAATCTTTATAAGTGCACGGAGGATTTCCGTAATAGCTGCTTGTTGTGTTATAGCTGGTATTAAGAATCGCATTTCCAGGAATAGTAGAGCCTCCTGCATAGGTGCCGGCTATTGGCGTACAAAACGATTCATAGCCAACAGAGGTATAGGTTGTCATGCAATTCTTGTAAGCCTTCCCTGTGTCGCTGTTGTTGGAGTTTCGGCTCATTTCCATATGGAAAGTCACTCCCGGCTGGTAAACATAATTTCCGATTGGTTTACCATCTGCTCCGCTTTCATCTCGAAACATACTTCCCGTTCTGATCATAACGTCAAAAGCTGAATTAGTCTTTGTTAGAGGTGTAATGTTGGACACACTCATCCGGGATTCGTTGCTTAATGTCACATTAAATATATTTTGTTTAGGAAGCGTAATTGTTCCGATGTCTGCTAAACCGTTATCAGCTATAATCTGCGCCTGTGCATAGTCCTCCGCAATAAATTTATTAGCAGTAAGCGAAGCGATATTATTCAAATTAAAATTTAAACTGTTTCCATTGATAATTTCGTCAATATTAATCATGGATATGGCATCTTTACCTTGAATATAAACAGTTGATCCAAACAAAGCGCCGGAGTTTTCTGTCAGTTTATTGATTGTTGCCTCACTGCCGTAATTTCCGACAGCATCAAAAAAATGAACATCTCCGGACAAAATATCAAAGATATTGATGTGGAAAGAGGAAAGGAAAAAATTGTATAACATTCCCATCATGGTGAATTTATTGTTTACAGTTAATTTTGACATCAGAAGCTTTATCCGGGTGTCATTAGTTTCGTCATTAAAAGAGCACAAACCGTCTGTTTCTGCTTTATAGGCATCGTACAAATTTATAACCGGAATTGGAAAAACTTCACCATTGGTGGTGAAAAATTCAAAATTATCAATGACAGTATCTCCCAAAATATAAATAGTAACCGGCAGGGAAAGCGTATCTGCGCGATTTAAAATCGCTTCAAGTTCGGCACCGTTTTCAGCTACCAGATAACCTTTAGCTTTAAGCTTTTCATAACATTTTGATTTTGGCTGGCTATCTACGCAGGATCCGTTTTGGCATTTCTTGCCGCTGCCGCAGTCCGTATCAGTGCAGCAGGCAGTTTTTGCAATGCACTTGCTGTTACAGGTTTTCTGACCCATTTCCTCGCAGCTTTTAGCGACACAGGAACCGGAAGAACATTTTTTGCCACTGCCGCAGTCCGTATCCATGCAACAGGCAGAAACCGCGATACAGCTTCCGTTACAGGTTTTTAAGCCTTTTTCTTCACAGGTTTGGGCAATGCAAATGTTGTCAAAGCATTTCATGCCGCTGGCACAGTCCCCGCTCACACAGCAGGCTGTTTTGGCAATGCACTTGCCGTTACAGGTCTTTTGTCCCATTTCCTCGCAACTTTTGGCGATGCAGGAACCGGAAGAACATTTTTTGCCACTGCCACAGTCCGTATCCGTGCAACAGGCAGAAGCCGCGATACAGCTTCCGTTACAGGTTTTTTGCCCCATTTCCTCGCAACTTTTGGCGATGCAGGAACCGGAAGAGCATTTCTTGCCGCTGCCACAGTCCGTATCCGTGCAACAGGCAGAAGCCGCGATACAGGCGGATCCGCAGGTTTTGAGACCGCGTTCTTCGCAAGTCAGGCTGCGGCAGTCGTTATACTTGCCGTCACAAACCGAGCCGGAAGGTTTCTTGTCTCCGGAGCAGTTGGACGATGTGTATTTGTAACTGTCAGGACACACGCATTCGACAGGGCAGAATTTATCGCTGATACGCACCGTTTTACCTCCGGGAACTTGAGGCGATGTACATTCCGGCGCGTAATTTTTGCATTCTACCGGAATATCTCCACCGCCGGTGTCAACATCTGTACGACGATTGGTATCGATATTATTCTTAAGATAATCCGGAAGCCAATAAATCCCGGCAAGTCGGTAAGACTGTTCTGAAACAGCAAAGGCGGTGTTGTGTGTGTATGTGTTATGCGGAGAGGCGGTGTAAGCAGGCAAAGCGCTTGCGATTAGCAAACCCAGGGCTAAAAAGACTGTTCTCATGACCGTTCTCCAATAATTGCTGTTCCGGAACTTCTTCCAGAATACATCAATAATCAAAGATAGTCAATAAATAGTTTAGAGGGCTGGACACAAAAAACTCCCCGGAAAAGGCCACCGGGGAGGTTTTGTCTGTTAAGCTATTTTACTTGCATTTATCTTTTCTTTCTTTGAATTTTTTGCGACAATTTGACCATGAAAAATCAGTTTGTCCCTCAATGAAAGCCCTGTTCATCATATTATTGGGAGAAACGTTTCCGCTGCATTGAAACCAGGCATAATATTCCAGACAAATAGAGGCGTTATTATACTGGTTTAGTCTGCAATTGGCTAACGTGTTGGTATCGGTAACAAAACTCATCTTCGAACCACCGCAGAGATTAATACGGGTGTTGCTGGTCTTGTCCGTGCCATCAACCTGTCCCAGTTCAAATTCATAAGCGAAGATGCCGTGATCATTGTTATTCTCAGGGCTGAGAGAGTCACAAGTTCCTAACGTTATTGTAGAAACAGCGCAGGAGAATTTCTTTTTGAATGTCATATCAACGGCATTGGCTATAGAAATTGACGCTCCGTTGTAAAGTTTTCCATAAGCTGCGGTAACCGAGGCATTGTTGGCGGAAAAACTGCCGTTTTTGTTGACGATAAAGTTGTCGGTCAATTTGATATTTGTATAAGGAGCTTTCAGGGTTCCCGTAACACTTAACGTTTTTCCGCTGATATTAGAGTTGGATTTGCTGGTTCCGCTTGTCGTCAAAGATCCGGAAGTAATCGTAATTGCCCCGGTCGATTCCAACTTGGCCCCGCTGCTGACGCTGATACTTGAAGAAGAGGCGTTTGTTGTAATCGAATTGACTTTGCCGTTTTTATAAAATGCGGCTCTTCCGGAGTCATACACATTGACATTTCCAACTTCCGACGTACCGTAGAAGTAGATATATCCGCGGTCATTAAGCGTATTGGCGGCACTGCCGTTTTTCACTATTTTTGAGTCAGTCATCGAAATGCCGGCCCCGGACGGAATGTTGATGGTCGTCGGTGTGACGTCCGCATCCGTGTTCTTGAGCGTAAGCGTGTTTCTGACTTCAATATTACCGGTGTCTGAAGCTTTAATATACAGATTCAGATTGGTAAAGCTGGCATTGTCAAGATTGCCGACTTTATTAAATGTCAGTTTCGGACGAGATTTTCCCCTGCATTGTGAAATGCTGGTAAAATTATCAATCCCGATGTAAGTTGTGCCTTCCATTCTGGAAAAGGTCATATCATTCATAATGACATTGGTTTTATTCGGCAGGTTGGTATTTAGACCGTAACCGCGGTCAGTCAGAATGCTTTCACAAGTCTGAACCACGCAGGTGCCGTTTTTACAAACCTCTCCGCTGCCACAGCCGCCGCAGCACTCTGATGTGGCAATACAGCCGCCGTTACAGGTTTTTTTGCCGATTTCTTCACAGGTTTGGCAGGTATAACATTGCTGGTCGCCTGAAAAGTAGCTGTTGGCCGACGGTATTAAGCCGCTGGCACAGCTGGTGGAACCGGAGGTACAGGCTTTTACATCGCATTTCCCGCATACGGTATTGCCGCTGTTGTGGCTTTTTACATATGACCAGCCGCTGGGATGAGCTTTGTTGCTGCAGTTTTCCAGACCGGCAATAAATGTGTCGGCGCAGGACTTGGCCGTGCAAAGGCCGCAGACGGAATCCCCTGCATAACCGCTGCTGCTGTAAGTCCAGCTGTCAGTGCTGGAGCAATTGCTGACGCCGGCCTGATACCCTGAGGCACAGGTTTTGGCGGTACATTTGCCGCAGACGCTGTCTCCGGCATATCCGGAGGAGCTGTAAGTCCAGCCTTCGGCATGAGCTTTACCGGAACAGTTGTTCAAACCTTTTTCAAATCCGGAAGTGCAGGTTTTTTCCGTGCATTTCCCGCAGATACTGTCTCCTGAATAACCGGACGAGGCATATGTCCATCCGGCAGGATAAGTTTTGCTGTTGCAATTGGCAACGCCGGCCGTATAACCGCTGGTACAGGGTTTAATATTGCACCTGACACAATCCAGAGAACCTGATTTTCCGTTAACTTCACGGGTATAACCGGCGCCGCAGGTTAATCCCGCGGTAAATCCGCCGGGGCAGGCATCCGCCTCGCAGCCGGTATAATAGGTGGTGGTTCCTTCTTTGCACGGAACCCCCGCAACATGCCAGCCTGAAGAACAGGAGGTTATTTGATAGGACGAGGGACACTTACAGCTATAGCACATTATTTTGCCATAGTTGTATTCTTTATCAATCACTTTCGGGGAAGGGCACGAGCTGAGCTGTCCATACGTTTGTTCGCAAGTACCGCCCACATTGTCGCCGCCACCTTTATCGGTATCCGTCCGGTGATTACTATCTACGTTATCTTTTAAATAATCGGGTAACCAATAAATGCCGGCTGCTGCCGTACCTGCTCCCAGCAGGATACATGCAGCTAACGCCAGCCAAAAATTTTTTTGCTGAGACATCACACACCACCTATAAATTTATTCAGGTACCTGTTATAGATACCTGATCTACACACACACCAACATCATAACATGAAAAACATTAATTTTCAATAAATAACGGAATTGTGCGTTTGGAGGGTGAGATGATTAAGATAAAACGGTCAGGCTTTTTGCGTCCAGCGTCCGGAAGAATCCTGCTGCCAATAAAAGCACTCGTTTCCGGAAGCTTTCAGGTCTTTCCAGAAAGTCCGCGCCTGTTCAACGGCCTCCGGGAGATTGCCGTCAAAAATATTAAAAACACGTTCAAACTTTTCCAGCTCCGTCATGTCCGCCCGGGCGCCGTCCACTAAAAACAGCAGGCTGGCCAGATTGGGAACGTCGGAACCGGAAGTCAGCCAGATTGGCTGCAATTCGGCATTGCCGTCTTTTGATGAGCCGTGCGGCAGAAAAGACTGGTCGTTATAAGTCCACAGCAGCGCATTCAAAAACTCAACGCGTTCTGCCGTTCCCACCCGGACAACAATGCTTTTTCCCGTGCTGTAAGCCTTTTCAAGCAGTTTGGGCAAAACGGTTTCCAAATTCTGGCTCTGTAAATGATAAAAGTCTGTTCTAGTCATTTTTCTTTAACTTTACGGCTGCGTAATGGGGGAGGTCATGATCATAAACCAGCAGCAGGACCGGGCGCATATTCTCCTGTTTGGCTTCATCTAAATAAGTGCGCAGGTCATTTAAGTCATAGATGGCCTTCTTGTCAATCTGGGTAATCAGATTTCCGGCGCGCAGCCCTTTAATTTCGGCGTCGCTGCCGCTGTCAACTTTGGTAATAACCAGACCGCTCTGTCCGTCCGGAATCTGATAACGCTGAATAATGTCCGGACTGATTTCTGCCGCTTCTATCCCGATTTCGGTGATAAAGGCGGTTCCGCTTTTCTTTTCTTCCGTTGCTGCCGGTGTTTGAACCGGAGCGGCTTTTTCTTCCGGCATTTTCATAACCTGCAGTTTGGCCTGACGCTGCTGCCGGTTGCGCCAAATGCTCAATTCGATAGAACTTCCAGGTGCGGTTTCGGCAATTTGCCGTGAAAAATCCCTGGCATCGGTAATCGTTTCGCCGTTTAAAGAAGTAACAATATCGCCGGCTTCAATCCCTGCCTGCTGCGCTGCTGAATTTTCTTCCACCGCCGAAATGACCACCCCGTAAGGCTCGTCCTGGCCCAGACTGTCGGCAATATCCGAAGTGTTCGGCTGTATTTTCAGCCCGATCCAGCCGCGCTCGACTTTGCCTTTGCTCTTTAATTCCTTAACGACAAACTCTGTCAGGTTAATCGGTACTGCAAAGCCGATTCCCATATTCCCGCCGGTGGTTGAAAATATCGCGGTATTAATACCGATGACCTCTCCGGCCATATTAAACATCGGGCCGCCGGAACTGCCCTGGTTGATTGAGGCATCGGTTTGTATAAAGCTGTCATACGGTCCGGCTTCAATATCCCGCGATTTTGCCGAAACAATTCCGGCCGTAACGCTCCCGCCGAGGCCAAACGGATTTCCGATGGCAACAATCCAGTCGCCGACACGGATTTTATCCGAGTTTCCAAGCTTAACCGTCGGAAGGTCTTTTCCGGCTTTGATTTTAATCAGGGCAATGTCTGTTTTGCTGTCCCGGCCAATCAGTTCGGCGTCAAACTGGCTGTTGTCAGCCAAAGTCACAACAATGCTGTCCGCACCGTCAATAACATGATTGTTGGTGATAATAAAACCGTCCTTGTCAATAATAAAGCCTGATCCCAAAGACAGCTGCTGCGGGTTGTGCGGATTGAAATAATCGCTGATTGCCGGATTGGCGCTGACAATTCCCGGAATGTTTTCATCGGCTTCGGCGTTCCCCGGCTGATGGGTGGTAGAAATATTAACCACTGCCGGCTGCAGTTTTTCCACCAAATCCGCCAGCGAGGGCAGCCTCTGATATTTCACGACCTCAATATTTGCGGAGGTTTCCGGAGTTTCTTCTGCCAGCATTTGTGCTGCGGCAGAAAATGCCAGGCTCCATGCCGCTGCAAAACCGGCGGCTGTCATCAGATATTTCATCGGCTCTAATTCCCGCTTTTCATCGTTTTGCCGAAATATTCAAAAAACTCGGCATTCGGTGATAAAACCATCGAGGTATTGCCCGGCGTGCCTAAAGCATTTTTATAAGCTTCCAGCGAGCGGTAAAAACCATAAAACTGCGGGTCGGCCCCGGCGGCTTTATTCCAGATGACAATAGCCTGTTCATCACCTTCACCGCGGGTTATCTGGGCTTGTTTCTCCGCTTCGGCGATAATAATTGTCCGTTCTTTTTCCGCCGCAGCCCGGATTTGCTGGGCCTGCTGCTGGCCGGTGGCGCGAAATTCCTTGGCGTCGCGTTCCCGTTCGGCTTTCATCCGCGCGTTAATCGCCTGCAAAACTTCCAGCGGCAAATCTGCCCGGCGGATTCGCACATCGGCAACACTGACGCCGATCTGTTCGGCATCGGTCTTAACCGCGCTGCTGATATCTGCCATAATCTGTGTGCGCTGCTGCGATAACAGTTCCTGAAGGGTAATCCGGCCGAGAATTTTGCGCACCGAGGAATTGACGATTTCTTCCAGCTTGCTCCGCGCCATGGTTTCGGTCCGTACGGTTTTATAAAACCGCAGCGGATCGACAATCCGGTAGCGGGTAAAACTGTCCACATCCAGACGCTTCTTATCGTTCAAAACAACTTCCTGGGCCGGCGGATCCAGATTAAGCAGGCGGTTGTCATAAAAGACGACATTCTGAATAAACGGAATTTTGACTTTCAGACCCGGTTCCTTAACCACCCGCACCGGTTCGCCGAACTGCAGGACAATGGCCTGCTCGGTCTGCCGGACAATATACAGGGAGTTTACCAGCACAAATAAAATAACGACGGCGATTCCGCCCCAGATAAATTTCATTTTGTCACTCATGGCTATTCTCCTGCTTTCGGACTGGATAACTGGTTAAGCGGCAGATAAGGCACCACATTGGAACCTTTGGCCGAGGGATCGATAATCACATTATTGGACTGTCCCAGCACTTTTTCCATGGTTTCCAAATACAAGCGCTTGATTGTCACGTTTTTGCCCTGGCGGTAGGCTTCATAAACCGAAGTAAAGCGTTCGGCATCGCCCTGGGCTTTGTTGACCACAGCCTGTTTATAAGCCTGGGCGTCCTGCAGGCGCTGTGCCGCTTCGCCTCGGGCTTTGGGCAGAATTTCATTGCGGTAGGCTTCCGCTTCGTTTTTAAAGCGTTCCATATCGGCTTTGGCGCGCTGAACCTCGTTGAAAGCGTCAACCACCTGTTTCGGCGGATCGGCCTTTTGCAGTTTTACGCGCACAATGGTGATTCCGGCACCAAACTCGTTCAGGACTTTCTGCAGTTCCGCTTTGGTTTCATCTTCGACTTTGCCGCGGTCGCCGGAAATAATCGGCATCATTTCCGACTGGCCGACGATTTCGCGCAAAACCGACTGTGCCGCCACCCGGACAGTTTCATCGGGACTCTGCATATTAAACAGATAGTCGCGGGCATTTTCCACTCTCCAAACGATGGTAAGGTTAATATCGACGATGTTTTCATCTCCGGTCAGCATATGGCTTTCCGTAAATGAATTGGTTTCATCGCGGTTATAACGGCCGGTTGCCTCGGTGACGCCGATGGTAATGCTCCGCTCCTGGGTGGTGTTGACTTTTTCAACCGTTTCAATGGGGTAGGGCAGATGATAGTGAAGCCCGGCATCGGTCGTGTCGGCATAAGCCCCGAAACGCAGCACCACGCCCTGTTCATTAGGCTGAACCTGGTAAAAACCCGAAGCCAGCCAGATTAAAACCAGTGCGAGAATAATCCACTGCCAGCCGAAATTAAAACCCTCCGGCTTTTTAAGATGCTTAAAATCAACGATTTTGGAGCTTTTGCTGCCGGATTGCTCGTCTTTCCATGGGGAAGTATCGTCATTATCCCAGGGGTTTGGAACTTTTGCCATTTTCAACCTCTTTTTTCTATTGCTTTGCACCATTATATAATATAAATATGAGCATAAAACAATAATCGTTAGGATATATCAACAGGACATCAAATTATGGAAAATGCTATCCGTTCGCTGGTTGCCGAATTTTATCGTCCCGATCAGGTTGAAAACATCAGCCAGTTTGGGCGCCGCCTGATAATTACTTTAGTTAACGCTCCCGAAGATGCTGCGGCAGAAGAAAATCTGCGCTGCAAGCTTAATGACCTTGACGGCATTGATAAAGTTTCCATCATCCACACCGCAGAAAAGGCTCCTCAGCCCCTGAAGCCTGAAGACGGCAAATGGAATGTCCCCGGAGTTAGGAAAATCATCGCCGTGGCTTCCGGCAAGGGTGGCGTCGGCAAATCGACCACTGCGGTTAACCTGGCAATGGCTTTGGCGCGTCAGGGTAAAAAAGTCGCCTTGTTTGATGCCGATATTTACGGTCCGTCAATTCCCACCATGCTGGGTTATGAGGGCGTCGCCCCGGTTTCTTATGACGGAAAAACCTTCCAGCCGTTTGAGTATCTCGGTTTGAAATCAATGTCCATCGGGACGCTGATTGATAAATCGGTGCCGCTGATCTGGCGCGGTGCCAAAGCCTGCGGAGCGATTGAACAACTTTTGACCGAGGTCAACTGGGGTGAAATTAATATCATGGTTATTGATATGCCTCCCGGCACCGGCGATATCCAGATCACTTTATCGCAGAAACTTGATTTTGCAGGGGCGGTCATCGTATCGACGCCGCAGGATATTGCCCTGATTGATGCGGTAAAAGGGGTGAATATGTTCCGAAAGGTAAATGTGCCGATTCTGGGTATTATTGAAAATATGAGCTATTATGTTTGCCCGCAATGCGGTACCCGCGCCGATATTTTCGGCCACGCCGGGGCTCAGGTTACGGCAGCGGAGCTCGGGGTTCCGTTTTTGGGAGAAATTCCGCTGCATATTGATATCCGTACCCATGCTGATAACGGGACGCCGATTGTCTATGCCGAACCGGAAGGTACATATGCCCGGGCTTACGGTGAGATTGCCCAAAAGATAATTAACGAACTGAACTAAGAAAAATGCGGCGGCTGCAAGCCGCATTTTTTTTATTTGCCGTGCACTTTGCTTATGATTTGCCCTGCACCCTGTTCAAGGCCTTTTGAATAACCGCGGCCTGAACCGGATTGGCTATTTTTCCCGCATTTTCCGCAGCTTTAAGGCGTGCAGCCCGGTCTTGGGAAGAAACCGGGTCGACAGATCCTTTTTCAATATGTTTTGCAATCCCTTCGGCAATTTTATCCTGAATTTGTGCTTCCAGCGCCGCGGTGTCCTTACCTTCCTTCCTGGCGGATTCCAGCTGTGTCCGAAGGTCTTTCATTTCCTGGCGCAGTTTGCGTTTTTCAATCAAAAGTTCGATTTTGGGATTATAAGCTTTCAATTCTTCCAGCTGTTCTGAGGTTTCCAGTCCCTCTACCGGCATACCCCTGCTGGCTCCCGCAACCACCAGCGCCGCCTTAAAACGGAGATTTTTTTCTTTGTCATCGGAAAGATCCCCGATTTTTAAGCTGCGGCAGCCGTTGTCATATAGGGTTTTAACCAGTCCGATATAATGATGGATATCTTCACTAATGAGAATGGCATCATTGGGTTTGCGGAAAATAACCTGCCCGTTGGCCGGAGCTTCGTCAACGGTTTTTCCGACCGGGTACAAATCGTAAATGACGTCTTTTTTATCAACAGAAACCACTGGTTTGACGGCAATTTTTTCCTCTGTGAAATTTTTTTCTATAATCGAACGAATAGAATAAATTTGCCTGTCTTTCTTTTTAGTCGCTTCATCATCTTTGGAAACAGCAGCATCTTCCCCTGATTTTTCCGTTTGATCTTTTGAAGACGGATTAACCTGCGGCTGGTCTTCATCATCATAAATCCGGTCATCATCTTCCCGGGGCCGTCCGGCAGGTATAACGGTTTCCGGAAGCGAGCCGGTCTCTTCATTTTCCGCTTCCTGTTGAAAATCTCCCGCTTTAGAAGTGCCAAGACTGATAACGGCGACCAGTTGTTCCCGGGCGGAGGTTTCTTTCCGGGAGATCTTTTTCCGCTCTTTGGGTCCCGGTTTTGCACGTCGTCCTTCAATCGCTTCCTGAATCCAGCCTTTAACCCGTTCAGCCCTTTCTTCGTCCAGTTTTTTTACTTTAATGGTTGAAGAAATAAAGTCCAGCATCAGTTGTTTGTCAGCTTCGTTCAATTTCCATTGATTGATTTTTTTATTGCAAACGGCCATGACCACAAACCGTTTTAAAAAGGCGGCGCTGATTTTTGACGCCAGGATTGTACGTTTTTGCCGCTCGTACTTTTGGGCAATTTCCAAAGCGGCTTTTTCCGCTTTGTGCAGCAATTCGCCGTTAGTGGCTTTTTCTTCCCGGCTTGTCAGCCGGCGCAACAGGTTAAACTCTTCCGCATTAAGCCAAACCTCCCGCCCAGCCGGAGTTTTTTGGCGGGATTTTTCTTCGCCGGAATGAACTTTTTCAGAAGTAGTTTTCGGCTTCGTTTCGCGGGTTTTTTCATTTTTTTCCGGACCCTGGCTTAAGCTGTCAATCTCTGCAAAATAATCGTCAACCTTCTTTTTAAACTGTTCTAAAACCGGTTCGTAACGCTCGTCTAAAGAGAAACGGTTATCATGCAGCATCTCCAGAAAAGGAGCCTGGCGTATAATCTGGTCTGCTGAAGCTTCGGGGGCCAAACCGTCAATTTTTTTCAGCATGGCCTCGTTAAGCCGCTTCGTAACCGCGTTATATTCACCGATATTAAAGTTCGGGATTTCTCCGTAACCATATATACCTTTGCCATACCCGAAATCTTTGGCCATCGTGCTGAGTTCAGAAGGCTTCAGGGTAAACTCGTCTATTCCGCCCTTCATATAAAGATTAAAAATAAACTGCCGGCGCCCTGTCCGCTCATATTTTTTGATAAGCTCAGCCTGGGCTGCCCCGTTTTCGGCAGAAACATAAGCGGAATCTTCCGTCTTTTGCCGGGCAATATATTCTTCAACAAACTGATCGATTTCTTCGCGGGTGTAATAGGCCATAACCTCGTCCTTATAAAAGCTCAAAGTAAGCTTATTATAATTTATCTTGCCTGCGAATGCAACACAAATTTGGACAAAATTTACTTTTCGTTAAGGTCTTTAATCCGGATCAGAAGGTCGTCAATTTTAAGTTTCAAGGCCCTGGCGTCTGTTTGTTTTCTGGCCTGCAAAGCCTGCCGTTCAGCGGTATCTCTGGCTCCGATGCCCAGGCTGAATTCTGCGGCGGCATAAGCGGCTGAGGCCTCATCTCCTTTCAAGCCGTAAGCTCTTGACAGCAGCAGCCAGGCTCCTGCATTAGGGCGCCGCAGCAATGCTTTATTAAGCAGGTTGACCGCTTTTTGGACTTCCAGTGGAGTAGGGTTGTTTTCCAAGATAGCCTGTGCCGCGCTTTCCTGCAGCAGCGGAGAGGACGGCAGCAGTGCCAGAGCTTTTTCATATTCCCGGGCTGCGGATTTAATCTGTCCGCTTTCCAGAAAAATCTGCCCTTTCAACTCATGAAAGAAAGGATTGCCGGGCTCTTTTTTTATCAGTTCGTCCATTTCTTTCTGCGCGGCGGCAAATTTCAGCTGCTTAAACCGGGCTATTGCCCGGGCATAACCGGCGGCAACGGATTTGTCTGCGGCGGGATATTTTGAAAATGTCTGTTCCGGGCTGTTTAAAAAAGCATATAATTTGGCTTTGACCCGGTCAAATTTTTCCTGTCGTGGATCCGCGGGGCCGGAAGGCGGATTTTTAACGGCTTGTTCAAAAAAACTGATGCGTTCCTGAGTAATCGGATGAGTACGAAAATACGGCGTTTCTTCTCTTCCGTTCAAAACATTGTTCTGATTAATCCGTTTCATAAAAGTCAGCATTCCCTGCGGGGTTTGCCCGGTTGCCGCCAGCAGTTTGAGAGCTGCCTCGTCGGCTGAGCGTTCCTCCTGGGTGCGGTAACGGGTATAGTGGGTCAGAGCCGAACTCTGAGAGCCCAGAAGAACTGCCATGGCAGCATCGCCGCGTCCGCTGACCGCAGCGGCAGTTCCTGCCAGAAGCGCCGATACCAGAGAAATTTGCGACATCTCTTTGGCTTTGAGTTTTTGGCGCAGAATATGTCCGCCTTCAATATGCCCGGTTTCATGGGCAATTACTCCCGCCAGCTCATTGGGGCTGTCGGCGGCTAAAATCGTTCCGGTATGAATAAACAGCCCGTTGCCGTCGGCGACAAAAGCATTCAGCGACGGATCATTGACCAGGTAAATATTGCCGCGGTCAAACCGGAGATTAGCCGCGTGAAACAGCGGCCGTGCAATATCGGCCAGCAGCTGCTCGCTTTCTTCATCGGAAATCAGGCTGATGCTTTGCGCCCTGGCTGCGGAAAAACTTAATGCCAAAAAGGCTAATCCCGGCAAAATACCGGTAATTAGCCTTTTCAAAAAGTAATGCGGGCTGGTAATCAGCCTTTGATAAGTTTTTTCCACCAAGTTGATTTTTCCTTTACCGGTTTTTCTTCTGCAGCAGAGTCCGGTTTAGATTTAATATCTTCGTGGCTGTTATACAAGATCACGGCTTCCTGCACGGGTTTGGGGGCAGTTTCGGCAGCCGCGCCGTTTTCGGAGCCGTTGTTACTTGTGCCGTTGTTATTGCGGCGTTCAAATCGGTCGCGCCCGCGGCGGCGTCCGCCCCGGTCACGGCGGCGGCGGTTGTTATTGCGGTAACTGCCGTCGGCATTTCCGTTATTGTTTGCCACGCCGTTTCCGCTATTGTTTTTTTCGGCGGATCCGGTGGCTTCAACCGTTTCTGTCATAATGTTATCAACGGTTTCAGATTCTTTGGCGTTCTCATCGTTGAAACAGCTTTCTGCTGCCGCCGATACGGTTTTATCAGCTTCTGCAGCCGCTTTGTCTTCTTTAACGCTCTTTGTCCTTTCTATCCGGTAGTCGGAAATGCATTGGATACTGTTGTCCGCGCTGATAATCACTTCCATTTTGTATTTCTGTTCCATGTTAATCAGCGTCTGCCGTTTCTGGTTTAAGAGATAGATTGCCGTATCGGCAGGGACAAAAACATTAATCCGGCTGGAACGGCCTTTAATGCCTTCCTCCTCAATGCCGCGCAGAACATAAACTGCGCAGGATTCGGTCGTGCGAACCATTCCTTTGCCCTGGCAATGCGGGCAGATCTGATAGTTGCTTTCCATAAAGGAAGAGTGCATTCTTTGCCGCGACAGCTCCAACAGGCCGAACATGCTCATCTTGCCGACCTGAATACGCGAGCGGTCTTTTTTCAGCGCTTCTTTCATGCGTTTTTCAACAGCGTGGTTGTTGGCCGGTTCGTCCATATCGATAAAGTCGATTACAACCAGCCCGGCCAGGTTGCGCATCCGCAGCTGGCGGGCAATTTCATCACAAGCTTCCAAATTGGTTTTGAGAGCTGTTTCTTCCAAATCTTTTTCTTTGGTGGCCCGGCCGGAGTTGACGTCAATTGAAACCAGCGCCTCGGTGGGGTTAATTACCAGATAACCGCCGGATTCCAGCTGTGCATTGGCTTCGTGCAGTTTATCCAGCTGTCCTTCAACCTGAAAACGCTGGAATAAAGGCATGTCGTTATTGCGATAGGCTTTAATCTTTTTAAGACTGTGCGGGGACAGGATTTTGAAAAACTCTTTTGCCGCCTTGAAAGCCTCATCGCCCGCTACAATAATTTCCGACACTTCTTTGGTATAAATGTCGCGCAGCGCCCGTTTAATCAGGTCGCCTTCTTCGTGAATCAGGGCCGGGGCTTTGCAGCGCAGGGAATTAAGGCGGATCTGGTTCCAGGCCCGGATCAGATAATTGTAGTCACGGACAATGTCAGCTTTGGTCTTTTCTTCCCCCGCGGTACGGACAATAATCGACATGTCAGCCGTCAGGGGCAGTTCTTTAACAATATTTTTCAAACGGGTACGGTCGGCAGCATTGGTAATCTTGCGCGATACGCCGCCACTTTTGATGCGGTTGGGCATCAGCACGCAATAACGGCCGGCCAGCGACAGATAAGTCGTCAGGGCTGCCCCTTTGTTGCCGCGTTCTTCCTTAACCACTTGAACCAGCAAAATCTGTCCTTCTTTAATCACGTCCTGGATTTTGCTGCGGTGAAACAGCTTGCGGGCGCGCAGCAGTTTGCGCTGCAGCTCAAAGTCCATCTCCAGGTCTTCATCGTCATCATCAATCTCGTCATCACCGCCTTCAAAAGCCGGACGGCGCTGGTCAACTTCCTCGCTGACGGTTTCTTCTTCCGTGCCGATACTTTCGCTCATGACTTTCAGCGGTTTTTCGTCAGCTGTCGCATTTTCAGAAAGAGTTTGCTCCGCGGTGGTTTTTTTACCGGCAGTTTTTTTCTCTGCGGGTTTATTTTCCGTCTTTTTCTCTTCGGCGGTTACCTGGGCCGTTTCTGCGGAAACTTCTCCTGCCCGGTGCTCGTCTTCTGTAACAGCCGGAACATCTTCAGTCACCTGTTGCTCTTTGCGGTGGCGCTTTTTCAGCAGGCGCTTTTTGGGGGCATGTTTTTTATCGGAATTTTCTTCAGTGTTTTCTTCTTGGACCGCAGATTCTGCCGGAATATTTTCAACCGGGGATTCGTTTGAAGAGGCGGCGGCCTGTCCGGTTTTTTCCTCAGCCGGAACAGCAGTGTCTTCAGCATTTTGCCCCTGTGTTTCCGCGGCAGCTTTGGCAGCGGCTTCTTCCCGGGCTTTTTCTTCCCGGCGGCGCAGCGCCTCTTCCCGGGCGGCTGCTTTTTCCTGACGGATCCTTTCCCGCTCGGCTTCGCGGTCTTTTAAAGCTTGTTTTTTGCGCTCGATGATTTCATCAACTTCTTTGTCAAGCGCATCAAGTTCTTCCTGGGGAATATTGTAGTAATCGGGGTGGATTTCGCCAAAGGCCATAAATCCGTGTTTGTTGCCGCCGTAATCGACAAAGCAGGCCTGCAGCGACGGTTCAACCCGCATGACTTTTCCGAGGTAAATATTGCCTTTAATTTGGCGGCGGTAGCGGGTCTCGTACTCAACATCTTCCAGCTTGTTGCCGTTAATCACCACCACCCGGGTTTCTTCGGGCTGGGTGTCGTCAATTAACATTCTTTTAATCATAAATTACATTCCTCACAGCCGTTCCGGTTTACGGAACGGGATAATTAAATTACCGGAGGGGTGTTTAAAGATTCGTTCGGCTGAAGGAGCGATTCTCCTTCGCCGCAGTAATGACGATTTATCAGCGCATTGCGCCTGCTTTTAACGTCTTTTTCTTCAATTCCGCAGCTGTTTTGTAGAACTTGTTCATTGCCTAATCAAGCAGCCACGCATAAAACCCGTCCGGCCAAATCTTGTTGCCTAAGTCTTTGTATAATGCACATTTTTCTCAATGATAAAACGGCGGTACCCAATTTTGGTCTTGCAATTTCCTTTAATTTTCCTTAAAAAAGACCTCATTCGATACAAGAATTTATACAAATCACCATCAGCATATACATTTTGTTTTAAAACACAATATAAAAAATTAAATTCCCCTGCTTTTTAAGAAGTTAGTAACCTGTGTTTTGTATAATCAAACCGTACAGAGGAATAGAAGGGTTTTATGCAGAGAATTATACCGCAGATATTTCGGTTTATATCCCGCCGGGTACTGTCTGTTATGGCAGTTTTGGCCCTGTTTTTTTATACCGGAAATGCCTTTGCCTCCGCCTCGGTCAGTTCAATGCGCGTCGGCCAGGGGATCGGAAATATCCGCGTCGTTTTTGATGCCGATTCGCAGTTTGATTATAAGGTCTTTCTTCTTACCGAACCGCGCCGCCTTGTTGTGGATACGCATAATGCCGATATTAACCCCTCGGTAGAAAAAGTGCGCGAACTGGGTAATTTTATCAGCGGAATCCGCCTGGGTTCGGCGGGTGTGGACGGGGTGCGGATTGTTTTTGACCTTAAAAAACCGGTGATAATAAAAAAAGTTTTTATGCTTCCCCCGCAAAGCAATTTCAGCTGGCGGTTCGTGATTGATTTGGAAATTGCCTCCGAGCGTGAGTTTAATGCCAAAGTCGGTAATGACCATGCCTTCAGCAATGACAGCTATTCCCAGGAAAAACGGGCGGTTAAAACCGCGGCGTCATCTTCTCCCAAGGCAGTTTTGTCTTCGGCCAAAAGCAAAAAAATCATTGTTCTTGACCCCGGCCATGGCGGTGTTGATCCCGGGGCAATCGGGGTATCCGGCGTCTATGAAAAAAATATTACGCTGTCAATGGCCAAAGAATTAAAAGCCCAGCTGGAGAAAAACCGGAACTACAAGGTTTATTTGACCCGTAACCGGGATATCTTTATCCCTTTGCGTGACCGTGTTAAAATTGCCCGTAAATATGACGCCGATATTTTCCTCTCAATTCATGCGGACAGCGCTAAAAATCGCCGTGCCACGGGGCTTTCTGTCTATACGCTGTCAGAACGGGCTTCCGATAAAGAGGCTGCGGCCCTGGCTGAGAAAGAAAACAAAGCAGACATTGTTGCCGGGCTGAATTTTGCCGAGCATTCCAAAGAAGTTTCCGACATTCTGCTCAATCTGGCCCAGCGCGAAACCATGAACCGCTCGGCCGAGCTGGCGACTTTTATTGCTTCCGAAATGCGCAAATCGACCCACACGCTGCAAAATACCCACCGTTTTGCCGGTTTTGCGGTTTTAAAAGCGCCTGATGTTCCGTCGGTTTTGATGGAGCTGGGATATCTTTCCAACCGGACTGAGGAAAAACAGCTTCAGCGCCGGGATTACCGCGCCCGCCTGGCTAAATCGGCGGTCAATGCCATTGACCGTTATTTCGAGAACATGCAGCACGCATCGGTATTTTAGAATTTTTTCGTTAAAAATTGCCGGCAAAAGCCAAAATGTTTTTGCTTTTAAAATATTTTGTATTAAATTGCACATAAGTTTGTTTTCAAAATAAATTCGCGGATTTTTGCATGTTTAAAACCCTGTCCTCTTTGCTCAGTACTTTTTTCTTTTTTGCCGTCATCGGTCTTGTCGTGCTGATTACTTCTTTGTGGAAACTGTCCTCCGAGCTGCCGGACTTTTCCCAGCTGGCCAAATATGAGCCGCCGGTCACTACCCGGCTGTATGCCGGCGACGGCCAGCTGATGATGGAATATGCCGATGAAAAACGTATTTTCGTGCCTGAAGATAAAATTCCCGAAAGGGTTAAAAACGCGTTTATCGCTGCGGAGGACAAGAATTTTTACCACCATTTCGGGGTCGACCCGGTGGGAATTGCCCGCGCTTTTGTCGGCAACCTGAAAAATATCGGTTCCGGACGCCGTCCTGCCGGAGCTTCCACCATCACCCAGCAGGTGGCCAAAAACTTTTTGCTGACGCCGGAGCTGTCGATCATCCGTAAAATCAAAGAGGCGGTTCTGGCAACCCGGATTGAACAGGCTTTCAGCAAACAGCATATTTTGGAACTTTACCTGAATGAAATTTATCTTGGCAACCGCTCATATGGTGTGGCCGCGGCGGCGCTGAATTATTTCGGCAAATCGCTGGATGATCTTTCGCTGGAAGAAATTGCTTATTTGGCGGCTTTGCCTAAGGGACCGAATAATTATAATCCCAAACGGCATTATGAGGCTGCGGTCGGACGCCGCAACTGGGTTTTGGACCGTATGGTTGAAGAAAGTTTTATTTCACCGGAAGAGGCCGAAGAGGCCAAAGCCAAACCGCTGGTTACGCTGGAACGCCGCGGAGAGTTTGTCAAATCGGCGGAATATTTCAGCGAAGAAGTCCGCCGCGAGGTCAAAAATAAATTTGGTGAAGAGGCTCTTTATAAGGGCGGCCTGTTAATCCGGACCACGCTTAACCCCAAGTTACAGCAAATCGCCACCGATGTCTTCCGGGAAGAAATTCAGAATTATGATCTCCGTCACGGCTGGCGCGGCCCGCTTGCCAATATTCCGCTGACAGAAGATTATCAGGCCGCTCTGGCTGAAATTCAAACTCCCGCGGGAAAAGAACCCGCCTGGGGCAAAGCGGTGGTTTTAGATGTTAATGCCGGGCGCGCCCTGATAGAAACCGCGGAGGGAAATAAGGGGCAGATTCCGCTTTCCGTTTTAAGCTGGGCTCGCAAAAATCTAAAAAAACAGAGTGTCGGCGGCCAGCCGTCGAAAGTAACCGATGTTTTGGCCAAAGGCGATGTAATCCTGGTAGAGAAAATTCCGGCTAAAACCGCCGCTGCCAAGAAACTGGCGGAAGACAGCTATTATCTGCGTCAGATTCCCAATGTCGAAGGCGGATTGATTGCGCTTGATCCCCATACCGGCAAAGTTTTGGCTATGGTCGGGGGCTATTCGTTCGGCCGGTCGCAGTTTAACCGCGCCACTCAGGCTCTGCGCCAAACCGGTTCGGCTTTCAAGCCTGTCGTTTATCTGGCTGCGCTTGACAACGGCTATTCACCCACGGATTTGATTCTTGACGCGCCTTTTGTTCTTGATCAGGGGCCGGGGCTGCCGAAATGGAAACCGGTTAACTATTCCAAACGTTTTTACGGCCTGATGACCTTGCGCCAGGGAATTGAAAAATCGCGTAACCTTATGACAGTCCGTCTGGCTCAGGATGTCGGCATGGACAAAGTGGCCGCTTATGCTAAAAAGATGGGCGTTAATGACCATTTGCCGCAGCTGTTGTCGATGTCTTTGGGAGCCGGGGAAACCCGTGTCATTAACATGGCCTCGGCCTATGCAATGATTGTCAACGGCGGCAAACGCGCCGATCCCTATTTTATTGAGCGTATTCAGGATCGCAACGGCAAAACGATTTACCGCCACGATAAACGCGTCTGCGAAAATTGTTCGGCCGACAGCTGGACAGATCAGCCGATTCCGCAGCTTAGTGATAACCGGGAACAGGTCATTGATCCGTTAAGCGCCTATCAGATGGTAAGCATTCTTGAAGGTGTGGCCCAGCGCGGAACGGCTGCCCGGCTGCGCACTTTGGGTCATCACCTGGCCGGCAAGACCGGAACGACCAATCAAAATCAGGACGCCTGGTTTGTCGGATTTTCTCCGGATCTGGTTGTTGCCGTTTATGTCGGTTTTGATGAGCCCCGGACTTTGGGGCGGTACGAAACCGGTGCCGGTTCGGCATTGCCGGTTTTCTATAATTTTATGAAACAGGCTTTGGCTAACCAGCCGGATATTCCGTTCCGGATTCCCGCCGGCATTAAATTGGTGCGGATAAATCATGATACCGGCCGCCCGGCGCAGCCGTCCGATAAATCGGTGATTACCGAGGCGCTAAAACCGGAATTTAACTTTGACAAAGCTCACCAGCGGGTGATCGGGACAGCCGGGCAGGAAAATGATACCGCGCCTGAGAACAGCCGCGGGTTTGATAACAGCGAAGGGGACAGCTTCCAGCTGGGAACCCAGTATTAAGGAAAAAATTAAATGCGTGCAGAAATTTATGAAATCGTCAATTCTGTCAAGCAGTCTTTAGAACTGCTGAGGAGGTCGCTTTGACTATGACAATGCCGTTATCCGCCTTGACGAACTGAACCATTTGACCGCTGACGGCGCGTTATGGGATAATCCGGCTCAGGCTCAAAAACTGATGACCGAAAAGAATAATCTTGAATTCAATTTGACCGGGTTTGATAATTTTACTTCTTCCCTGGATACTTTGGCAGAACTTTCCGAATTGGCCGAAGCCGAAAATGATGAGGCGATGATCACGGACGTCATCAGCCAGTTGGAGGTTTTGCAGGCCGAAGTAAAACATGCCGAGCTTGAGGCCCTGCTTTGCGGGGAGGTTGATGCCAATGATGCTTTCCTGGAGGTTCATGCCGGTTCCGGCGGTACCGAGGCCCAGGACTGGGCGGAAATGCTGCTCCGCATGTACACCCGCTGGGCTGAAGCGCATCAGTATAAAGTAGAATATGTTGAAGAAACCGAAGGCGAAGTGGCCGGGCTGAAATCGGCCACGGTTAAAATTTCCGGCCGCAATGCTTACGGCTGGCTCAAGTCGGAAAGCGGCGTCCACCGTTTGGTTAGAATTTCGCCTTTTGACAGCAACGCCCGCCGTCATACCAGTTTTGCTTCCGTCGGGGTTTATCCGGTTGTCAACGATGAAATTCAGATTGAGATTAATGAGGCAGACTGCCGGGTTGATACTTACCGCGCCTCGGGTGCCGGCGGCCAGCATATCAATAAAACGGATTCGGCTGTGCGGATTACCCATTTGCCCACCGGGATTGTCGTTCAATGCCAAAACCAGCGGTCACAGTTTCAAAACCGCGATGCCGCGTGGAAAATGCTTAAAGCCCGTTTATATGAACAGGAACTCAAAAAACGTGAAGACGCGGCAGAAGCGGCGCGCGATGCCCAGGGCGACATCGGCTGGGGCTTTCAAATCCGCTCTTATGTGCTGCAGCCCTATAAAATGGTTAAGGATCTGCGCACAGATGTTGAAACATCTGATACCCGTGGCGTCCTTGACGGCGATATTGATCTATTTTTAAGTGCTTCTCTGGCCGATAAGGTAGGTAATCATGACTAAACAACAGCGTTGTTTGTGGCACAGCGCCACAGCATTTTTGGTTTTGTATTTGGTTTTTTGCGGTATTGTCTACTTCCGACCGCAGTGGTTTTTTTATAATCCTTCGCAGGAGGTGCCGCGGCTTGAACAGGCCGTTTTAAAAGGTTATCAGGCCGAAGAAGTCAAATATTTTGCTGATAACGGCCAGAAACTTCCCGCATGGTATACCAAACCGGCGGCTGACGACGGTAAAATTATCCTTTTTTTCCATGGCAATTCTCATAATATTGAAAGTTTTTATCACAAACTGCAGCCGCTGGCACAGGCCGGTTACGGTGTTTTTTTGCCCGAATTTCGCGGCTTTGGCGGTCAGCCTGGCAAAATTACCGAAGCAAATCTGACGGCTGATGCTTTGAAGGCGGTCGATTATCTGCACAAATTAGGTTATTCTAATGACCGGATTGTCCTTTACGGAATGTCGCTGGGCTCAAACCTGGCAGTTCATACCGCTGCGGCATTGGGACAACAGCAGCCTTTTGCCGGGCTGATTCTGGAAGTGCCTTTTGACAGTCTTTATAATGTTGCCGCCGGCCATGTCTGGTTTCCGCTGCCGTTAAGCTGGCTGATACATGACCGTTATGATAACCTTGCCAAAATTGCGGAAGTAAATACTTCTTTATTGGTCATGGCGGCGCAAAACGATACGCTGGTTCCGGTCAGTCATGCCCGCCGGCTCTATGCCCATGCTGCCGAGCCGCGGGAGATGATTGTCTATTACGATGCCGGGCATAACGATTTATACGCCCATGCCAATTATAATGATATCTTAAACTGGCTGAAAAAGTAATGAAAAAGCTTGATGATAAAACATATCGGCTTCGCAAGCTGGGAGATTTTATCGGCGTTATGGCCCTCGCGCTGCTGCTGCTGTTTCTTTGGCAGCTCTACCGCGGCCCTATTGCCATGCCTTTTTTGAAGCCCTACATCATCAAAGCCCTGAATCATGACGATACCGATTATACCGTGACGGTAGAGTCGGTTAACCTTGAACTGGTCCGTTCGATTAAACCGCTGCGGATCATCGCAAATAATGTTGTTTATCGCAAAAACAATGACGAAATTGTCATCAATGCGCCAAAAACCTCGGTTTCGTTCAGTATTAAGGCGCTGTTGCGCGGGGTGATTGCGCCGAGCTCGATTGAGGTTATTAAGCCGACAGTCTATCTTTTCACCACTTATGGCATTGACGAAAATAAAAAAGAAGAGGTTAACCAGAAAAAGCTTGAGTATTATTTTGAGGGAATGCAGGATTTTGTGGAGCGGTTTAATTCTGATGATAAATCTTATCCGGAAAGCTATATCAATGATATTGATATTGTAAACGCCGAGGTGGAATTCCATGAGGTCGATTTGGGGCATAAGTGGGTGCTTTCCGATGTGAATTACCGTTTTGACCGCAATCTGACCAGCCTTGAAACCGAAATCAATGCCTTGTTGAAATTTAATGATGTTCCGGCATCGGTCGGCGTGGAAGCCGTCTACCGCCCTTTGGTTAATAAAGTAGCCCTGCAATTTTATTTTTCAGACATTATCCCCGCCAACTTGGTTGATTTGCTGACTTCCGGCAAGCAAAACCAGGAGCTTTATAAAATAAACGTTCCTTTGAACGGCAAAGTTGAAGCTTTGGTAAATATTGATGAAGTGATAAAAAATAAGGCTGACCTGATCGGCAGTCTGGATACCGCTATTGAAAAAGTTAACTTTGAGCTGGAAGGCGGACATGGCGAAATCGCGTTCTCCGATGATACGGCCTATAATTATCCTGTCAGTTCGCTGTTGGTTAAAGGCGAACTAACCGGCGGATTAGATAAAATTAAGGTCAGCGATGCCACCCTGAATATCGGCGGTCAGAAAGCTGTCTGGGGTGTTGAGGCCAGCGGCATGAAAGATTATCTTCTCAAGTCTTCGCCGCGCCGGCTCAAGTTAACGCTTTCGGCCATGCTTCCCAAAATTCAGGTAAACGATCTTTATAAATACTGGCCCCGCTATATTGCGCCCGATGCCTGGAAATGGTGCAAAGAAAGTTTGTTTGACGGCATTTTTACCGATGCGCATTTCACTTTTAATTTTGGTTATGATAAGGCTGCCAAAAAATTTGGTTTTCAGAAATTGCGGGGAACCGCGGGCGTAGCCGATTCCAGTATTGATTATCTGACCGGAATGCCCCGGATAACCAATATTTATGGCACCGCCGAATTCAGCAATGATAAAATCATCATGCGTCTTGACAAAGGTGTTTCTGACGATGTCATTCTCAACAATGGGTATGTCGAACTCTATGATCTTAATAAATATGATAATTTTGCCAAAATCAGCCTTAGTGCCGTAGGGTCGGTCAGCGATGTTTTGAAATTGATTGACCATGACCCGCTGAATTACACCTCCGATATGGGGCTTTCACCCGGCCAGATAAAAGGAACTGCCGAAACGACTTTGGATTTGGCTTTTGAACTCAAGAAAAATCTGGCTCCCGATGAAGTAAAGGTCAAAGTCTTGTCGGTTATCTCGGATGTGACTATTCCCGATGCGGTTGCCGGAAAAGCCATCGAAGCCAAAAAACTCGATCTTGAAGTGACCAACGAGGGGCTTCTGGTAACCGGGGTAACCAGTTTTGAGGGAATTCCCATCAGTTTGTTATGGAATGAGAATTTTACGGATAAAAATTATCAGAGCCGCTACCAGCTGAACTTTAATTTTGACAGTAATCTCAAATCTAAAATGGGAATAGACTTTAAGGCGCTCAGCGCCCCGTATATTATGGGATCGCTGCCGACGGAAGCGGTGGTTACGGTTTACGATAAAGATAAGATGGTGATTGATGTTAAGGGTGATCTGCGTACCGCGGAAATCGATTATTCTTTCCTTGGTTTTAAGAAAAATTCCGGAACCCCCGGCACCATCAGCGCGCAGTTGGATCTGAAAAACAACCAAATCGTTTCGATCCCCAAATTCAGCCTCTCCAAACCCGGATTTAACCTCAACGGCAAGGTTAGCTTTAATCCTCAGGGCGCGGTCAAAACTGTCGATATCAGCAAAATTTCCGGTCCCAAAACCTCGGCGCGGGCCATATTGGATTTCAGCGATACCAAATCTGATAAAATTAAGATTACCGTTTCCGGGGAAAGTTATAATTTGTCGGATCTGTTTACCAAAGATGAAACCAAAACTTTGCAGGCCAGACAAAAGCGGCGTCTCAAACTGCAAAACGCCCGATATGTCGATACCTCGGAAGAAGACGAACTCGAAAAGGTCAGTAACACGGATATTAATATTGCCGTGAATAACCTTTGGACCAATGAAAATGTGGCTATCCGCAATTTTGCCGGCAATGTCAAACTCCGCCGCGGTATCGGTGTGGAAGAAATGCACCTGGTCGGTTCTTTTGCTTCCAGCCGCCGTAGGGAAGCACCCGCCCGGCTCAAGCTGGACTATGTTCCCCGGGGTAACAAGGAATATCTGCTTACGATAGAAAGCAGCGATGCCGGCTCAACCCTTAAGTTTTTGCGCCTGTATGATGATATGCGCGGCGGAACTCTGAATATTAATGCGCGCCGCACTCAGGATAAGAAATTTGTCGGCCATGCCAAAATCCGTGATTTTAATTTATATAACACCCCGGTTTTGGCCCGGTTGCTGACAGTGGCATCTTTTACCGGGCTGCTCAATATTTTAAGCGGGGAGGGCATTGCTTTTTCACACTTTGACGCGCCTTTTGAATATCAGTATAAAACCCTGCGTATAACTGACGCCAAAGCTTTTGGCAATGTCATGGGCATCAGCGCTTCCGGCACTTATTCCACCCGTTTTCAGGAATTTAATATCCGCGGGCTGATTGCGCCGGCATACGGTCTTAACACTTTTATCGGTTCGATACCTCTGGTCGGAAGTTTGCTCAGCGGCAAAGACGGAACCGTATTCGCTGCTAATTATTCGATTACCGGCTTTTTGGATGATCCGAAAATCAGCATTAATCCGTTGTCTGCCCTTAGCCCTAATTCGCTGAAGGAAATGTTTTCTAACTTGTTCGGGAGCCGCAATGACCGTTAGAGGCCTTAAAATCGGATTGGACTTTCACGGTGTTATTAACGACCGGCCAGAATATTTTGCCCGTTTTACCCGTGCAGCAGTGCGCAAAGGCTACGAGATTCATGTCATTACCGGTGGTCCCTGTGAACTGGTCAGGCAGAAATTGGAGCAATGGGGCGTGGCGTATACCGAAATTTTTGCCATTCTGGATTATTATGATGCCCATGGTGATGTTAAATATTTTGAAAACGGCGAGTACAAAATTCCCGATAAATTGTGGGACACGGCAAAAGCCGAATATTGCGCAGTCAACGGCATTAATGTCCACATTGACGACAGCTCGGTTTATGTCAAATGGTTTACCACGCCCTACTGCCATTATGACAGCGGCGGCAGTTTCTGTACGGCGGTCAATGGAACCAAAATCGATTTTTCCGCTTCGCCGCTGACGGCTTTGCACCAGATAGAAAAAATGATTTCAACCCAGCAGTTTTATTAAATCCTTTTCATTTTTTCGTGCCTTTCGGCAGCCCAGTTGCGGCTGCAGCGCAGTTCTTGCTCCAGATAAGCCGGAAGAGGGCGCCGTTTTTGCCGCTGGCGCGCCAGATTTAAGGTTTGTGCCAGACAAAAACGATCATTGTCCGAAAGCAATTTCATCTGCAGCGGCAAAACGTCAAAACGATTTTCAGCGGTTTCAAGCAGCGAAGCATCAGCAAGATCATATATCGGTAACTGCGGCATAATTTCACCTATTGGCTGGCCCAGACAATCCGGTTGACCAGCAGCACTTCGCACAAGTCTATCGAACTTTCGGTATGGGGGGAAGTGATCTCTTTTACTTCCAGGGAGGTAGCGGTGCGGCGGATAAATTCCTTTATGGTCATGCCGCCTTTGGGATCAATAATCACCAGGCGGTCGCCGCGGCGGACTTCGGAATTTTTGCTCACCACCAAAAGTGTCCCGAGCCGGTAGGTGGGCATAAAATCATTATTGTCAATATCAATGGCGTATAGTTTGTCGCGCCCGTCAGGAAAACGAACCTGGGTCCAGTCTGAGGTTACAAACTCTTTATCTTGAATAGCGAGATTGCCGTCAAGCTGCGAACATTTGATGAAAGGAATGGACGGTGTGAATTTCGTGTCATTGTCTGACTCGGCCAGATTATAAAATTGTTCAAAATTAAGGCCGCTGACTTCCAAAATTTTATTCAGGCTGTCTAAAGACGGCCATCTTTTTTTGCCGTCGGGGCGTATTCTTTTGCTTTTATTAAAGGTAGTCGCGTCCAGGCCTGCCTTTTTGGCCAGGCCTGATGGTGAAAGTCCTTGGCTCTCGGCCAACTTATCAACAGCATTCCATACTTGTTCATACTGCATAATTCCTCCTTTAACGCAATCCGCGCCTGCATTTTTATGCTTTATCAGTTATTATAAACTAAAAAATAATAGGAATCAATTCTTTTTTATGTTGAAATTCCTACAACTGTATGTATAACTTTCATTTGTTAAAAAATAGTTAAGTTGCGAACTTTATGGAGAAAACTTAAATGATTGAACGATATGAGCCTTTCGAAAATGCCGAAGAGGTCTGGTTTTGGTTCTGTGCCTGTTTGCAAGCCAGATCTGACGGATTGCGCTCTAGGACTGATTATGCGGGCAAACCTCGTCCCTGCGAAGTGGGTGATATTTATAAAATTATTAAACGTCTTAAATTTAACGGTCAGATCAGCAACCGCCAGCTGAGGGTTATGTATAATTGGGGCAGCCTGCATTTTCCGCCTTATTATGACCGCCGGGCCAAAAGGAGCGAAATCGCCTTGTGGGAGGCGGGAATCAAAAGCCTGGAAACAATTCTCATTGAAAAGAAAATAATCACAAACCAAGGAATTGTATATTAAGCCTTCTGCCAAGTTCAAATAATGATCCCTGAACTGTTTTTTTCCTTCATTAAGTTTATCTAAGAGGAGTTAAATTATGTTTAAATACACACCGCCGCCTTTTTTCCGGCGTTTTTACATCGTCTTTCAGGATGAAACAAGTTTATGGTGGCTGCGCCTGTTAAAACCCGGATTCCGCCATTGTTATATACTGGTGCGGTTAGGGGAAAACCATTGGCTGGAGCTGAATCCGACCAGCAATTTTTTCTATTTTACCGTTCATCGTTTCGGTTCCGGTTATGATTATCTGGCTGCTTTGGAAAACAACGGGTGCTGCATTGTGCCGGCTGAGGTGAAAATGGTGCCTCACCGGCCGCTGCCGCTGTTCTTTTTTAACTGTGTTGAATTTGTGAAGCATGCCTTGGGAATTAATAACCGTCTTATAATAACGCCATATCAATTGTGGAAATATTTAAAGATGTAGGAAAAAAGTCTTGACAAAAGGAATTTTTTATGTTAGAGCTGATAATATCACTTGCTAGTAGTGTATCCGGAATAAATTTTAAGTCCTGCGGCCGTCCTGGTTTTGCAGGATTTTTTTTATTTTCAATACAGGAGTTTTTAGAAAGTAATGAAAACCAAAAACATAAAAACTCTCAAAGCACTCAAAAATAAACTGAAAAAGACGCTGCCCGAAAAAATATCTTCGGTTATGCAGAGTTATGAAGATTTTTCCGAACAGCCGGTTCCGGAAGATGCCAAAGGCTTTACCGCCCATCATAATGCCTGCAAGTCTGCGGTTGTCCATGCCGAGACGCTTCTCAAGCTGGCCCGTTGGACGGCTGATGAAGAAACTGCCGCTCCCGTTTTGGCGGTGTCCGATAACTTAGACCGCCTGCTTGAGGAGGCAGAAGCTGAAAATGACCGTTACCAAGATGAAGAAGATTGACCCTGCCCCTGCCGCCGGAAAAAAACGAACGGTTGATTTTTTTGAATTCGTTTTCATCTGGATGCGGCTTCAGGGATTAACAGTTCCGCGCCACCAGCGGAAGATTGCCAGATGGCTTTCCGGTTTATGGCTTCGGGCTGCCGACCGGCAGGGACTGCTGATGGCTTTCCGCAACTCCGGAAAATCGACTATAGTCGGCTTGTTTTGCGCCTGGGTCTTATACCGGCGGCCGCAGACCCGGATTTTGGTAATGGCCGCCGACCATGCCCTGGCCAAGAAAATGGTTCGCAATGTCAAAAGAATTATTGAACAGCACCTGCTCACCCGCGGTCTCAAGCCGGACCGTCTGGACCAATGGGCCTCGGATCAGTTCACCATCCGCCGCGACCAGGAGCTCCGGGATCCGTCAATGCTTGCCAAAGGGATTGGTGCCAATATTACCGGTCTGCGGGCAGATTTGATAATTTGTGATGACGTGGAAGTGCCTAAAAACTGCGATTCGGCATTAAAACGCCAGGAACTGCGCGCCCGCCTTGACGAGCTGGATTATATTCTCACGCCTGAGGGAATGCAGCTTTATATCGGAACGCCGCATACTTATTATACGATTTATCAGACGGACGATGATCCGTCCAAGCCTGAAATAGAACCTTATCTGCGCGGTTTTAACCGTTTGCTGCTGCCGATTCTCGATTCCCGGGGACGCTCCGCCTGGCCCGAGCGGTTCAGCGAGGAAAAAATTGCCTCGGTACGTACCCGCTCCGGTGAAAATAAATTTCAGTCACAAATGATGCTGCGCCCCGTCAATATTACCGACAGCCGGCTGGATCCCTCCCGTATGGTGGCTTACGGCGATGAAATCAGTATCAGTTTTGCCAACGGCCGCGAGATTTTAAAAATCGGCGATGTCAAAATGGTTTCAGCCTCTTGCTGGTGGGATCCTTCTTTCGCTGCAGAGGGAAAGGGAGACAACTCCGTCATTGCCTGCGTCTTTGCTGATGAAAACGGGCGTTTCTGGCTGCATGATTTGGAATATATCCGTCTTCCGGCCCGGGATGCCGAAAACGTGGCCTCGCTGCAATGTCAGAAAGTGACTGAGTTTTTGCGCCGTAATCATCTGCCGTCAGTTCGGGTCGAAGCCAACGGTATCGGCAAGTTTCTGCCCGGAATTTTGAAACAGACGTTACGCTCTGAGGGCCTGCGTGCCGCGGTGATTGAAATGTATTCGCATTCTAACAAACAGGCGCGGATTTTGGAGGCTTTTGAAGTTTTGCTGGCTGAAAAAGCGTTGCATGCCCATCGCAGAATTTGGAGCAGCGGTTTTGTTGAAGAAATGCGCGAGTGGTCGCCGGCGGCCTCCGTCCATGATGATGCCCTGGATGCCGTAGCCGGATGCCTGCTGAATGAACCGGTCCGGCTGCCGCAATGCGGAATTGTTGCTTCTGCCGCTCCCGGCTGGCAGGGAGGAAGTGCCCAGTATAGTGCTTTGAGCAAATTTGAAATATAAGGAGAAACCAATGACCAATGAATTAATGACCTGGGCCACTATGATCGAGGTCCCGGTCTTTGCCGCCCTGTTTCGGCTGATTATCAAAAACAAACGGGAAAATGACAGCTCTTTTACATCTCATAAACAGCTGAATGACGAAGCGATCGGGCTGGTGAAAGAGTCTCTGTCCGAGTTTAAACTTCATGTTGCCCGTAATTATGTTTCGGTCAATTATTTGAAAGATGTTGAAAACCGTCTTACCAATCATTTGCTGAGAATTGAAAAGAAACTTGATCAGGTAGGAGGGCGCCGCCATGACTGAAGATATTGATACGCTGGCCCGCACTATTTACGGCGAGGCCCGGGGAGAAAGCGTTTCCGGCCAGGAAGCCATTGCTGAAGTGGTAATGAACCGGGTTCATTTTTCCAAACGCCGCGGCCGCTACTGGTGGGGAAACACCGTCAGTGAAGTCTGCCGCTATCCCTGGCAGTTTTCCTGCTGGAATCAGGAAGATCCCAATTATAAAGTTATTACCAGAGTTCCCGATACCGATCTCATCTTTTGTATCTGTAAACGGATTGCCGCCCGGGCCGTAGCCGGCACGCTTGAAGATAAAACCTGCGGTGCAACGCATTATCATACCAAAAACGTGCGTCCGGCCTGGTCCGTCGGTAAGATTCCCTGTGCTGAAATCGGCCGCCACTTTTTTTATAATGACATTGAGGAATAAACGATGATTGCAAAACTTTTAGGCAAAATCGGACTGCCGATTTTGGTCAAATTTATCGGCCGGGCGTTATCGGGAATGAATAACAATCTTGCCCGCCAGGCCGGAACCATGCTTGGCGAGGTCGATACCGCTATTCAAAAACAGCAGATATCGCTGGATGAGCTGAAAGAGGCTAACCGGCATGTTGAAAAATCTCTGGAGATTGAAGCTGAGGTTGATGACAAAACCTTGTCTACCATTCATCAGACGATTCGTCAGGAACTGGCTTCCGGTGACCGCTTCGTCCGCTTTTGGCGGCCCGCCTTCGGTTATTCGGTAGCGCTGGCGTGGCTGATGAATATGTTTACGATTTGTTATGTGGTGCTTTCTGATAACCAGCGGGCGCCGGAAATTATTATGGCTATGGTTGAAACCACCTCGCTGTGGGGAATTGCCCTCGGCGTGTTGGGCATCTCCGTCGTCAAAAGCAGTTCAGAAAAGACCAAAAAACCAGACCTCGTTTCCAAGGTCATCAATAAACTTTAAATGAAAGGAACATATTATGGGAAAAGTATTTACGATACCGTTCACCGGCAGCAGCCAGAAAATCCAGCCGGTTTATACCATTGATAACTCGGCTCAGGAAAAGTCCGAGGCTGAGGAAAAAGCCCGCAAAGAGGCGTTGGCCCGTCAGCGCCGCGGCGTGGAAAGCACCATTAATACATCGTATAACGGTATTTTGGACGAGAACACCAAATTTACCCGTAAAAAACTGTTGGGAGAATAACCATGGAAAATTCTGTGGAACAGCTGATTGAGCGCTATCATAAGGCGCTGCAGCGGAAACAAAGCTGGGAAAGCCATTGGCGCGAATGTTATGAATACGCGCTGCCGCAGCGTGAAAATGTCAGCTCTCCCTATGCCGGCGGCTATGAAGGGGCTAAACAAAACCTTCATCTTTATGACGGGACCGCGGCTGATGCTGTTGACCAGCTGGCCTCCTCGCTGCTCGCCGAACTGACCCCGCCATGGGCCAAATGGTTCGGTTTAAAAGCCGGACCGGAACTGACGCCTGAAGAAAGCCAGCAAATATCCGCAACCTTGGAAAAGACTGCGGATATTTTATTGCAAAATTTTGAGCATTCAAACTTTGCCGTTGAAATCCACCAGTGTTACCTTGATTTGGTTACTGCCGGAACCGCCAGTCTGATGTTTGAAGAGGCTCCCCTTGGTGAGGCCAGTGCTTTTCGTTTTTATGCAGTGCCCCTGCGTGAAATTGCCCTTGAAGAAAGTGCCGATGGCAGAATTGACACGACTTATCGTTGTTCGGAAGTCGGTTTGTCAGAAATCCGCCTGCGCTTTCCTGATGCCGAACTGCCGCCGGAACTGTTGCAGCGTTTTGAAAATGACACCGGGCTCAAACTAAGCTTGCTTGAAGCGGTTGTGCCAAATTATTCAGGCGTTGGTGCCTTAGGTTATCGTTATACCGCGGTGCTGTTTGATGAAAATGTTTCTTTGTCGGATCATCTGGTCATCCGGGAAGGCATTTTTACCACGTCGCCGTTTATTAACTTCCGCTGGTTAAAAGCTCCCGGCGAGGTTTACGGGCGTTCTCCGGTCATGAAAGCGCTTCCGGACATTAAGACTGCCAACAAAGTTGTGGAGCTGATTTTGAAAAACGCTTCAATTTCAGTCACCGGCATCTGGCAGGCAGATGACGACGGTATTCTTAATCCGGCCAATATCAAGCTGGTTCCGGGAGCGATAATCCCCAAGGCTGTCGGTTCGAAGGGACTCACGCCTTTGGAAGCGCCCGGAAAATTTGATATTTCGCAGCTGGTGCTTGAAGACTTGCGGTCACGGATCAACCATGCCCTGCTGGCAGACCGTTTGGGGCAGGTTAACGTTCCGAACATGACGGCAACAGAAGTTTTAGAACGCTCTGCCGAAATGGCACGGATTCTCGGCGCTTCGTTCGGACGCCTGCAAACCGAACTGCTGACCCCGCTGCTTAAGAGAGCTTTTCAGATTCTTCGCCGCCGCGGTGATGTCGCTAATTTTGATCTTGACGGCAAGACCGTGGATTTGCAGTACAAATCGCCTTTGGCAATGGTGCAGGGACGCCGCGATGTTAATAATATTTCCGATTGGCTCGGTATGGTCGGCTCGATGGGGCTTGCCGGACAGAGCGCGGTAAATCTTTTTGAAACGGCCAAATACCTTGGCAAAACCCTGAATGTGCCGGCCAGCCTGATTAATGAAACGGCGCCGGATTTAAGTGCCTTGGCCGGGGAGGGGAGCGATGACCTCTTGCCAAATCAATTATAACATTGCCGCAATGCCCGACGAAGAAATCCGCCGGGCATTTGCCAAATGTTTTAATACCCGGGAAGGACAAATTGTCCTTGCCGTTCTTAAACGTATGACTCAGGAGCGATATCTCGGGCCGGACAGTTCCGCCGATGCTTTGCGGCATCTTGAAGGACAGCGGCAGTTAGTAGGATATATGCTTTCGCTGCTGGGTTAACCCTAACTTACATTTTATGTGAAAGGAAAATATATGAAACCTAATGCCGAAAACCTGCTGGAGGAGGGCGCCCCCGTGGCTGCGCCGACAAAGGCAAAACGTCCGCAGACGGTTGTTGCTGAAGCTGCTGCCAAACCGGCAGGCCTGCCTGAACAGTTTTGGGATGCCGAAACTGCTTCGGTTAAGCTTGATGAACTGATTGCCGCCTATAATGACCTGGTGGCGCGTGATGAAAACCTGATTGAGGGAAATCTTCGCGGTATTCCGGCCAGTCCGGCAGATTACCAGATTAATATCCCCAGCCCGCTGCTGGAACGCGATGATGAAATCTTTCAGCGCTTTTATGACAAAAAGTTTACCAACGATCAGGCCCAGCTGGTTTATGATCTGGCTAATGAACGGGTGTTGCCGTTTATTGAAGAAATGACGGTCAATTTTGAAGCCGAGCGCCAGATTGAAAAACTGGTAAAGCATTTTGGCGGCCGCGAACGTTTTAACGAGATCTCCCGCCAGTTGTCGTCCTGGGCCAGGCAGAACCTCTCTCCCGAGGTTTATGATGCCCTGGCTTCAACCTCGGAAGGCGTGATTGCTCTTTATAAAATGATGTCTTCCAATGAGCCGGTATTGTCGCGCGAAACCGCTCCGGCTGAGGAGCTGAGCGAGGAAACCCTCCGCAAAATGATGGAAGATCCCCGTTATTGGCGTGACCACGACAAGGCTTATGTCAGAAAAATCACTTCCGGATTTGAGAAACTCTACCCCGGCAAATAAAAACCACCGGTCATTTTGCAAATACAAAATGACTAACCTTTTTTGGAGAAAAAACAGATGTCTACACAAGTTAGCGAGTCTTTTGTAAAACAATTTCAGGCTGAGGTTCACCTGGCCTATCAGCAGAACGGTTCCAAACTCAAAAATATGGTTCGTTCCCAGAACAATGTCAAAGGTTCTTCAACCGTCTTCCAGAAAGTCGGCAAAGGCGTTGCCTCCGGCAAAGCCCGCCACGGCCTGGTTCCGGTTATGAGCATTGATCATACCCCGATTGAATGCGAACTGCAGGATTACTATGCCGGCGATTGGGTTGATGCTTTGGACGAGCTCAAAATGAACCATGACGAAAAACAGGTCATTGTTAACGCCGGTGCTTATGCTCTCGGCCGCAAAACCGATGAACTGATTATTGATGCCCTGAATTTGGCTTCCACCACCAACGACGTGGGCGATTATACCAAGGAATTGGATAAGGCCACTCTGCTGAAAGCTTTTGCCAAACTCAACAGCAATAATGTTCCTGATGACGGTCAGCGTTTTGCTGTCGTCGGTCCTCTGCAGTGGAACGCCCTGCTGAATATTCAGGAATTTGCCAGCTCGGACTATGCCGGAGAAAATATGCCTTATCTGAAAGGTACCGAAAGCCGCAAATGGCTGGGAATCAACTGGGTAATGCATACCGGCCTGCCGTTGTCCAGCACCAACCGTGATTGCTTCATCTTCCATAAAACCGCCATCGGCCATGCCTCCGGTCAGGATGTTAAGTCTGATATTACCTGGCACGGCGACCATGCCGCCCACTTCGTTAACAATATGATGAGCCAGGGCGCTTGTCTGATTGATGAAGCCGGCGTTGTACGGATTAAGTGCAAAGAAGCTTAATTATTAATGAGCCTGCCGAAATTGCGGCAGGTTATCTCAACATCGAAAGGAAAAGATATGTCTTACAATGCAAAAAATTTTTCCGTTATGGCTTATGCCAACGGCTTTACCCTCTGGAACTATTCGACTGGTGATACTTTGGCAACAGTAGAAGGATCCGGTTATTTTAATGAAACGGCTCCTTTTGTCCGCACCGGCGATATGGTTTTGGCCAATACCGGCGTCGGAAGCACCCTGGTTCCGGCAATCCTGTCGGTAAGCTCGGTGGCTGACAATGCGGTTACCGTCGCGGCGATTGCCCCGACGGCTGCTTAAACCAACCCTTTATACTATTAGCAAATGATGAGAGCTCCCTTTGCGGGGAGCTCTTTTTTTGTTGAGGAAAATTTATCATGAACAATTACACCGACATCAGCTTATGTTCCAAAGCTTTATTAAAAATTGGCGCCTCGACCATTTCCTCTTATACTGACGGCACTGCGGAAGCCGAAGTTGCCGCCAACCTCTATCCGCTGATTCGCGATGGAATGATTTCCAGTTATCCGTGGAGTTTTGCCACTGCCCAGATGACTTTGCCGCGTTTGGCGGAACAGCCTCTTGCCGATTATAAATACGCCTATCAATTGCCCCATGATTTGCTGCGGATTGTATCGGCCGGTATCGGAACCCGCGGCCGCGGCATTGAATACCGGGTTAAGGAAAATACGTTACATACCAACGCGGAAAAAGTAAATTTGACTTATATTTATCAGCCCGGCGAAAATAATTTTCCGCCCTTTTTCTGCGATGCTCTGGTAGCCAAACTGGCGGCTGAGTTTTGCCTGCCGCTCACGGAAAGCACAACCCGCGCGGAATTTTTGGAAAAAGTGGCCGAAGATGAGTTAAACCGCGCGCGCCTGATTGATTCCCAGCAGGCCACGCCGCGCAAATTTGAAGATTTTACCTTGGTGGAGGCGCGTCAATGAATCAGATAACCGCCAAAACCAATTTCACGTCGGGACAGGTTTCGCCGCAGCTTTTGGGACGCGGCGACCTGAAAGTCTTTGCCAATGGTGCGGCAACGCTGCAAAACGTTATTATTTTTCCCACCGGGGGTGTTTCCCGCCGTTACGGGTTGCGCTATGTCGATACCGTTGCTGACGGCAGCCGGCTGATCCCTTTTGAATTTAATACCGAGCAGATTTATCTGATTTGCCTGGTGCCGGGACAAATGAAGGTTTTTAAGAATGATGTCTGTATTTCGACGCTGACCGCTCCCTGGACGGCAGAACAGATTAAAACCCTGAAATGGACACAGAGTGCCGATACGCTGCTGGTGGTTCACCCCGATGTTTCCCCCCGCAAAATCAGCCGCAATAACAACGAGGTTTGGAAAATTGAGGAATGGGAGTTTTATTCCAAAGATGACCGTGTTTATGCCCCTTACAACAATTTTTACCAGAACTCCAAAGAAATGTGGGCTTCGGCCGGGGCAAACTCTCTGCATGTAACCCTGGCAACGGCTGAGGATACCTTTGCGTCAAACTGGGTCGGCACCCGTATCCGCTGGAACGACGGCGAAGGAAAAGTAACCAAATATGTCGATGCTCAACATATTGAGGTAGATTTTACGGATAAAAACAAACCGAGCAAAAGTGATAAAACCACTGACTGGGAAGAATTGTCGTTTAGTGCCCACCGCGGTTATCCCCGCTCGGTTACTTTCCATCAGGACAGGCTGGTCATCGGCGGGTCGCGCAGTCTGCCAAACCACCTCTGGCTTTCCAAATCCTCTGATTTGTTCAATTTTGACATCGGGGAGGGCAAAGATGATGAGGCAATTGATTTTTCAATTTTGTCTGATCAGGTCAATGCCATTGTCAATGTTATTTCTACCCGCCATCTGGTTGTCTTTACCACCGGGGCAGAATGGATGGTTTCCGGCGAGCCGCTGACACCTGCAAGTATCCAGCTGCGCCGGCAGACCAATGTAGGATGTTATAATACCTACACCCTGCAGCCACAGAACGTTGACGGTGCCACGCTGTTTGTATCCCGCAGCGGCCGTCAGCTGCGGGAGTTCTTGTATACCGATGTCGAACAGGCCTATCAGGCCAAAGACCTGACATTGTTGTCCTCGGATATTATCGGCCAGCCTCTGGATATGGATTATAACCAGAATCAAAGCGTTCTTTATATTGTCCGTGGTGACGGCACCTGTGCCTGCCTTACCACTTACCGGACGGAGGATGTGACTGCCTGGAGTATTTTAAAAACCGACGGACTTTTCAAAGGTATCGCCGTCATTGGCGATTTGGTTTATTTTTTGGTAAAACGCGGTTCTGTCACCTCGGTAGAGGTTATGAACAGCGACTATTTTGTGGATTGCGGAGAAAAACAAACCTCTGAAACGCCGAAAAAAGTCTGGACCGGGCTTGCCCGGCTTAATGATAGGGACGTCGCCGTCGTTGCCGATGGTTTCGACTGCGGAACATTTAAGGTTACCGACGGCAGCATTACGCTGCATGAGGAAGCCTCTGAAATAATTGTCGGGCTGCCTTATGAGCATATTATTGAGCCGCTGCCTTTTATCGTTGAATCCGCATTGCCGTATTTTCCCAAGGCTTACCGCTTGATTTACGGAATTTTCCGGCTGCTGGAAACTCAGGCAATGAGCATTGATCTTGGCAGCGGGTTTTATGAAGTACCGCTGCGCAAGGTGAATAATAATGTCTATTATGACGCGCCTGCCACCATCTATACCGGCGATGTGGAATTGCGCGCTCTGGGCTGGATTCGGGAAATGAACCGTCCGATGTGGAAAATAAAAAGCGCCAAACCGTGTCCGTTCACGCTGCTTGGCGTTGTTGTAGAAGCAAAAATTAAACAGTAAAGGAGAAAAATAATGGCAGATGCACCTGCAGATTCCTCTGGTGGAGTAAGTGGAACAGCCATACTTGGCGCACTAATGATGGGGTATAATTTACTCTCGGCATTTAAAAAAGATAAAAAACAAAAACTCTATATCAATAACGCCTATGCTAACACGGCTTATAATATTAACAAACGTAAAAATCTGCTTGAACAGCAGCTGGCGTCCAAACGCGCACAACTCGGCAGCATGGGAATCAGCAATTCCAAGTCGGCCTCTGCCGTGCAGGGACGCATCGCCAGAGAGGCATTTGATGATATAAATAATGAGGCGGTAAATTATAATTATAAAGTTGACACCGCGGAGGCTGAAAACCGCGAGGCCTACCGGCAGGGACTGGTTAATGCTCTCTATGGTGTCGGTCAGAAACTCATTAAATAAGGATTATACACATGCCAAGAACTAAAATGTCTTATTATCAGAAGCGACAAAAAGCATATGAAAAAAAATTGCCTTTGGGCGATCAGCTGGACGCGATTTTAAAAGCCTTTGACGGCGTTTTGCAGTCAGGAGGCGACTTGCCGTATGAACTCATTGATATTATTGAGCGCTGGCAGGATATTAAAGCGCGTTATCCCAAGGAATAGTATGAAAACCGCCGGTATTTAACCGGCGGTTTTATTATTTTTTACGGGTTTTGACCACATCGCCTTCAACAGACCAGCCTGAATAACCATAAAGGTAAGGAATGTACCAAAACCACGAAGTTACATGAACATCTGTCATGACATCACCATCAGCTTTGGTAAAAGCATCTGATAACGCAGCTCCTAATGAAGGATTAAGTTTTGTCGGGACAAAAATTATAATGTGTGCTGTGTCTGAACCCTTTATATTTTTTACTCGGTCAGCCTTATCCAGCTCAAAATCTTGTACATCAACCAGTTTGTTTGATAAAACCGTAAAGTGTCCATGATTCTGGACACAACCAGAGCAAAGCAAAATTGTCAGGATTAAAAGAAGTTTTTTCATTTTTCAACTCCCGTTGTTTTTACGGCTGTTCCATTAACGCTGATTTTTTCAAATCCGATAAACAGCCAAAAATAAAAACTGTCTGCACTTGCGTCAATCATGATATCTGAATCGCTTTTGTTTAAAGCGTCTCGCACCGCTTTCATCAGACTGGCTTGCTTCAGTGGGATAAACAAAATATCAATACCATAATCAGAGCCGTTAACGTTGCGAATTTGAGGTAAGTTATTTAAGTTAACATTATTGAGGTTCACATTTTGATTGGAAGCCAGAGTCAAATCTGCAAGATGTGATACGCAGGCACTCAGGCAAAAGCAGGCAGCCGCAATTAACAGAAGTCTTTTCATTCTTTAGTCCTTTTTTCTCATGGTCACGGAAATTTCCGATGGCTCGTATTCATAGAATCCCCCGGTATAAAAATCAATTGCCAGGGCGACCGGAGCCCCGATCAGCCATAAAATATCCCCGGTCAGGGCAAATGGGTTGATAACCCGGTCTGCATACTGCGTCTTTTCATAATAGTGAGGTTTTAAAATGGTGATAAACAGGCCTTCAGCCTTTTTGTCAACCTGAAAAACACCTCTGTTATGAGGGTAGGTGTCCCCGTTGATTTTAATCTCGGCATTATCAAGATTCACCGAAGAATGGATTCGGATATCCTGTTTTTCTCCCATAAAAATGGTTCCGCAGCCAGAAACTGCCAGCAGGATGATTGTTGCAAAAAAATATTTCATTTTTAGTCCCTTAGTTCAAAGTATTGACATCATATATTATAATTTTCTGATCTTCAACCTTATTTACGATTTGTTTAAACCTTTTGTGTAATCAATAACCAGAGCAAATTTTAGGTTATCGCGATGATTAGTGAAGAAATCGTGCATGTCAAAGGTTATCCCCGCCAGCTGGTCGTGTTTTTGCACGGTTATATCGATTCGGCAGTTTTTCTGGATAAAAAATTAGATGTTTTTTATGACCGGTTGAATGACTTTGCCATTCATTTGCCGCAGTCGCCCCTGGTGTGCGAAATTCATGAAAATAACCGCCAATGGTATTCCATGCACCGTTTTGATCCCAATGATGACCGGAAACTGGTTCCCACTCTTGAGGAATGCGTGGCTTTTTATGACCGCATGACACTAGGGCTCAGGCAGGCTTACGATCACCTGGTGCCTTATATCGAGCAGTCTTTGGCTGAATACGGGCTGGCGTGGAAAGACCTTGTTCTCTGCGGTTTTTCTCAAGGGGCGATGGTTGCTCTGTATATTGCCCTGATGTATCCTGAAAAAATGAAAGCCGTTGTCAGTTTCAGCGGCATTTTAGCCGGAGCGCCCTATCTGGCAAAGCATGCCTCCAGTCGTCCGGAAACTTTGTTAATTCATGGCAATGATGATAATTTGATTCGTTTTTCCGCCCGCGACTTCACCCGTCAGAAGCTTGAAGAGCTTGGCTGCAAAGTACAGACCGCCACAATTGAAGGCGGCCGGCATATGATTACGCCGGAGGCACTCAGCCTGGCCGTTGATTTTATCCGTCGCTTATAAAAACGGCAGAGCCTGAATCAAACCGTCATTTTTAATCAGGTTGTTTTGATCCCGGTCAATTTTCAATGGAGAGTCTTTGCCAAGGTTGCGCTCGTAGATTTCCCCGTAATTTCCCAATTCGCTGATTGCTTTTTTTACCCAGTCGGGCCGCAGTCCGAAAGCCTGCCACAAGTCCGGCGAGTCACCCAGCAGGTTGCGGATGCTGTTGTCGGTGTTGCCGATAAAAATTTTAATGTTTTGGGTGTTCATGCCTTCCTCTTCAGCTATCCGCGGCGCATTTAATATCCATTTGGCAATCAGCCGCAGCTGGTTGTTATCGCGGCTCACATAGGCATATACCGGGCGCTGGGCTATTACTTCCGGCAAAACCACCGAACGGCTGTTGCTGGTTTTGACGGTTTTGGCCAGGCCGCGGAGATAAGTTTCATTTCCGGTCAGCAGCTGGCAGCGTTTCAGATAAAATCCGGCTTTGGCTTCGGCAGCGCTCCGGAAGGGAAGAATTTTAAGGTCCAATTCGTATTTCCGGCTGTAATTGCGGATATTATTGGCCGCTTCAGAGTTGCCGACGGCGCAGACTTTGCTGCCGCGGTAAGCTTCCATGGATTTGGCGCCGGGTTTCGCCTCGGCCAGAAACATCTGGCGGTCATAATATAAAATCTCGGCGGCATTGGCTTTGCTTTTCATTTCATAAGCAGCCGACAAGGCAGTATTTCCAAGCATAACGTCAATCTTGTTGTCCGCCAGCGCTTGTGAGATTTCCGGCGCGCTGACATGAACAAGTTTAAAATGAGAACTGTCGCCGAAAATTGCCAGCGAAAACAGGCGGCAAATATCAGCGTCAAAACCTTTCCATTCACCATACTCGTCTTTATGAGCATAAGTCTGGGTTGAGAGGTCGGTTCCGCAGCGAATTTCACCGCGGGTAGAAATATATTTCAGACCGTCGCCGTCTTTGGCGGCGCTCTCTGTTGTCATCAGCGCAAGCACGGCCGCCACGGTCAGAAAGGCAAAATTTTTTAGTTTCATTTTATTAACCAATTTATGTTAAACTGTTACCTGAAACTAACTATAAGGCAAAAATCATGAAAAGTAAGTTTTTTTTGCAACTTATTATCTGTCTGGCTTTTTCAGGAGGACTGCCCGTTGCTGCATCTGCAGCGCCGGAGGCTTCCTCAGCCCGTCCGGCTCTGGCTGCTTCCTCTGCTCCTGCTGCTGTCGCGGTTCCGGTTGCCCCCGAAGTTGCCAAAGTCTGGGCCGACCAAACCGGCCGCGAGTTATTGGATACGTTTCGTGACCCCGACATCAGCCGCCGCTTTGCCGCTCTTGACCGCCTGTTTTTGGAAAATATTGATCTGGATTACGTAGCCCGGTTTGTCATGGGTAAATATTGGCGCACAATGTCTGACGAACAAAAAAAGGCTTATTTGCAATTGTTTAGGCGCTATGCTTTAAGCGCTTATAAAACTTTTCCGCTCGATTTTGTAAACAGTCTTTCCTACCAGGTGACAGGAGCTGCTGCCGACAAACAATTCACCACTGTGTCTGCGGTTGTCCATGTCCGGATGAGTCCGGATCAGCCGGCCGAAGATTTTGTGCTCTATTTCCGGCTGCATGAAACCGGAGGCAAAATTAAACTTGTCGATATCAAACTTGCCGAGAGCAGCCTTATTTTGGCTTACCGCAATAAATTCTACCAGCAGATTGCCGACCTCGATGGCGAAATCGCCTGGTTTTTGGAAGATCTTGAAACCCAAACCGTTTCCAATGAAAATAACAACCGCCGTAAATTGGAATTGTCAGAATTAAGGTCTTGACAATTTTGTCTAAATTGTGTAAATTAATAAAAATTCATTTGGAGGGTGGAACCCATGGATAAAAAGTATCGCGACGCTGTTGCAGACGGAATTTCTTTAACAAAAGGAGAATTGTCTCCGGCTGCGTTTGGTGAAAATTTTCGCTCCGGTTTATATGATAACAGTCAGATTGCCAGTATGTTTCGTTATGGCAGAGAATTTTTTGACCACGATTTTTCCAATGGTTTTAAATATTTAGACACCGGAAAAGAACAGGCTGAGGAATTTTTGAACAATGACAAGGCGGTCAATACCGCTGTTGCGAAAAGCCTCTATCATACCTTTACACAATTGGAGTCTAATTCCCGCGGGGAAAGTTATGACAGAAAATTTGAAGAATCCCAGGCTGCCGCAAAAGCTTTAGGGCTGTTGGCGGAAGGATTTTCGGAGCACAGCTCCAATTTCAAAGAGGGAACGGCTTTTGAACTTTATTTTTATCCTTTTACGATGGAAAAAAATTCCCGCAATGCAGAGGCCTTATACCGTTCTTCAGGTTGGGCGCAGAATTATGACATCAATACCGGGGTCAGCAAAATTATCAGCGAACAGCTGAAGCAATATTCCGGGGAAATAAACGGAAGAACTGCCGTACCTCAGCGGCAGCCCGATGATAAGGCCCTGGCTGGACAGGCTCTGCACCGGCAGGAAGAAACAAAGCTTGTAGCAGATAACCAAAACAAAGCAACGGTTAAACCGACTAATTTTGTATCTGCCGCTTGGGCAAAATTAAAAGGCATGAAAAGATAAAATTTCCTTGAAATTGGGGCGTTTTGCCTATATGATCCAGTTTAGTTTTTAAAATTAAACTGGATTTTTTTACCATGCCTGACGTCAAAGTTCGTTTTGCTCCCAGTCCCACCGGCCATATGCATATCGGCAATACCCGGACAGCCCTGTTTAACTGGCTGCTTGCCCGCAAACTCGGCGGCCGTTTTATGCTGCGGATTGATGATACCGACCGGGAACGTTCCCGGGCTGAATATGAGCAGTCTTTGCGCGAGGTGCTGACCTGGCTTGGCCTTACCTGGGAAGAGGAGGCGCGCCAGTCCGCCCGCATGGCCCGCTATGACGAGGTTGTCGCCCGCCTCAAAGCGGAGGGAAGGGTCTATGCCTGTTATGAAACCGCCGAAGAACTGGAAGTGATGCGCAAACGTTTGTTATCGCGCGGCCTGCCGCCGATTTATGATCGTTCGGCCCTTAAATTGACTGCGGAAGAAATCGCTGCCTATGAAAAGGAAGGCCGCCGCCCGCATTATCGTTTCAAACTCAGTCCCGGTCTGATTGAATGGGACGATATGGTTCGCGGACCGGTACATTATGATGCGGCCAATCTGGCTGATCCGGTCATTATCCGCGCTGACGGCAGTTATCTCTATCACCTGCCTTCGGTTATTGATGACGCCGATTTCGGAATTACCCATATCATCCGCGGCGAAGATCATGTCACCAATACCGCGGCCCAGATTCAAATGTTTGAAGCTTTGGGAGCGCCGGTGCCGTCTTTTGCCCATTTGCCGCTGCTCACCGGCAAAGAGGGCAAACTCTCCAAACGGCTTGGGTCGCTGGGAGTTCGCGAATTACGTGCTGAGGGAACGGAGGCCATGGCCATTTGTTCTTTTCTGGCCAAACTCGGAACTTCGGAAGCCATAGAGCCCTTTTATGATTTGGACAGTCTGGCGCAGTCTTTGGATTTGAGTCGTCTGGGGCGCTCTCAGCCGAAATTTGACGAAGCCGAGCTTAAACTGTTTAACACCCGGTTTGTCCGCAGCCTGCCTTTTGCCCGGGTCAAAGACCGCGTGAATTGTGATGAAGCATTTTGGAATGCCGTTCGTGGCAATCTTGAAACAGTTGCCGGCATCGCCGAATGGGAAAAAATCTGCCACCAAAAACTTAAACCGGTGATTGAAGATAAGGCGCTAACCGACTCTGCTGCCGGGCTTTTGCCGCCGGAGCCTTGGGACGAAACCACTTATAATTCCTGGGTTGAAGCCCTTAAAACGGCCACCGACCGCCGCGGCAAAGCGCTGTTTCATCCTTTGCGCAAAGCGATTACGGCCGCAGAAACCGGGCCGGAATTGAAAGTGCTTCTCCCGCTGATCGGCCGATGTAGGGTCTGCAATCGCTTAAAAGGCCTGGAGGCCTGATTGCTGCGCCGCAAAAGGCGTTTCGCTGTTAACAGCTGTCCCTGCACTAAAGAAAAAGGATTTAATAATGGTTGATATTTATTTACACAATACCCTGCACCGCCGTAAAGAAAAATTTACGCCGATTGACGCCGCCAATGTCCGTATGTATGTCTGCGGCCCTACTGTTTATGACAAAGCCCATCTCGGCAATGCGCGTCCACCGATTGTTTTTGACGTGCTCAACCGTCTGTTGCGTCATGTTTACGGCAAAGAACATGTGACTTATGTATCGAATATAACCGATGTTGATGATAAAATTTTGAAAAAGCATCAGGATACCGGACGCTCAATCCGGGAAATTACCGAGCAGACTTATCAATGGTATATTGATGATATGGCCAAACTGAATGTCCAGTCGCCGGATTTTCGGCCCCGGGCTACCGAATATATCGCGGAGATGATTGAACTGGTTAAGCTGTTGGTTGAAAACGGCCATGCTTATGAGGCGGAAGGCCACGTTTTGTTTTCGGTTGACTCCATGCCCGGCTACGGGTATTTGTCCGGCCGTTCAATGAAAGAAATGCTGGCCGGCGCCCGGATTGAGGTGGCCGATTATAAGAAAAACCCTGCCGATTTCGTTTTGTGGAAACCTTCAGAGGCCGGACAACCCGGCTGGGAAAGCCCCTGGGGATACGGGCGCCCCGGCTGGCATCTGGAGTGCTCGGCCATGAGTTCCAGGCTGCTGGGGAATACCTTTGATATCCACGGCGGCGGCACCGATTTGATTTTCCCGCATCATGAAAACGAATGCGCCCAGTCGCTGTGTGCCCATCCCGATTCGCAGTTTGCCCGCTATTGGGTGCACAACGGCATGCTGATGGTCGACGGCGTTAAAATGTCTAAATCTCTCGGCAATTTCTATACCCTGGAAGAGGTGCTGGCTAAGGCTCCGGCAGAGGCGCTGCGCCTGCTCTTTTTGAGCACGCACTATCACCAGCCCTTTAACTTCACTTACGAGGGGCTTAATTCCGCCAAACAAACTCTGGATAAATTTTATAACGCCCTGCGCCAAAATCTTCATGTGGCGGTTGAAGAAACAGCGCCTGATGAACGGCTGGTCGGGGCTTTGGCTGATGATCTCAATACCCCGCTGGCAATGAGTTATCTGCATGAAGATGTCAATAATCTCAACAAAGCCGGAACCGAAACTGACCGGGTTAAGTATAAATCGCAGTTGTTGGCCGATGCTTATCTGCTGGGGTTGTTGTGGCAGGATCCTGAAAGCTGGTTCAAAGGCGGAGAGGGAGCCGGCGGTCTGGACGAGGCTGCAATTGAAGCGGAAATCACTGCCCGCGCCGAGGCCAAAAAGGCTAAAAACTATGCCCTGGCCGATGAAATCCGCAACCGCCTGAAAGAGCAGGGAATTATCCTGGAAGACAGCCCTTCCGGAACCACCTGGAAACGCGCTTGAATCTAAAGTAATAAAAAACCCGGTTTTTACCGGGTTTTTTATGTATCAAACGGCTTACAACTTTTGAAGCGGACAGATATAAACCTTCCGGGTCAGGCCAGAGGGTTTGCATAGTTTAAAAAAATAAAACGGCTGGAGTCGGATTTAGAAAAAATTTATGTCTACGATCCTTAACAAGATATTTACTTTTGTGCAAAGCTTGTGTATAATATTTTTTGAAAACCAAATATTATACGGAGCCGGAAATGAGATACATCTCAAAATTATGTTTTTGGGTTATGATAGCGGTTAGCTTCCCGGTGCAGGCAGGGATATACTGGCTTCCTGATTATCTGAAAAATAATGCTGACCTTAATCACCGGATTGATGCGCCTATGGAATGTTTCGGTTATTCTCCTTCTTGTGAATCCCCGAAACGCCTTGGCGGCGAATTGAAACTCGTCCGGGAAAATCCTGTTCTGTATTGTTATACGGCTTGTGTCTGTCCTTCGGAATATCAATATGATGAAACGACTTGCAACGGGGAGTTTCAACTTTCATCACAGCTTTGCGACGGCAAAGCCGTTGAATGCCTTTCAAAACCTTGTTCCGAGATAGGTGGCAGTGAAAACAGGCCCGACGGAATGATCTGTTTGTCTCAAATTTACGGCGGGAGAGTCTGCTATATCGACTGCCATGAAGATCCCTGCGATCTTCCCGACCATTATTCCGACAATGCGTGCGTGAATTACGGCTGTGAAAAAGTTTACGCTCAGTGCCCGTCCAAATGTGAAGTTTGCTATTCTGACAACTGCCGCAGTCGTGAAGATAACATAAGTGAATTCGGCTGCGAAACTTACTGGGAGGACTGCCCGGCCAAATGCCGAACCGGTATCTCCTGTATTGAAAAAGACTGCAGCGGATACTCTCTTGAAGAAATCCCTCTTAACGCTAAATACGATTTTTGCGATCCCGGCTGCGGGCGCCCGCGAAAATATTCCCTGAGTTCCTGCAACAGCGGCTATATATTATCTAACGGCAGCTGTATTGCAAGTTCCGAATGTCGCGCTGGAGGCTATCAAGATCAAAATGATCCGGATTTTTGCCGTCCAGTCGTCTATAAAGGAAAAAATTGTTACGATTGCTGCTATTATAACGAAACCTGCGCCGACATAAAACCTTTTCCCGGAGTGGAACTCCAGGGTATTGATGGTTGTCAGCGTGACGGCGTTACATATTATTCTGATTGCCGTTGGAGTAAATGCAGTATCTCCGGTTCATTAGTACCGCTGCGTTTTTCTGATCATTGGTGCGGAGGAGCGGATTACCGGAAATATCTTCCTCTGCCGTCTTCCGGAGAGACTGCCAGTTGTGTGGTTTGTTTATAAATAAGCCCCGGTGCAATGCCGGGGCTTTTACGTTACATCAGCCGTTTTTTCTGCTCTTCTTCTTTTTTATGATTGTTTTGTTCAATATTTTTGAAAATGATTTTGGCAAAAGATTTTTTAGCCGCATAAGTCATAAGCAGCGGCTCTTCCAGCTGCAGCTTGCCGAGAGTTTCTTCCAAAGCTTCAAAGCTTTCATAAATTTTGCCCAGCAGCATCAGATTACGTTCATCATTATTGGTCGCTACGTCCGGATTATGCTTTTCCATTGTCATCTCCTCAATGATTAAGTTTTAATTGTGCATAAGTTGTATTTTTAACTTGTAACCTAATCTTAGACTGCTCTTCGCGGTTTGTATAGTCTTAAAAAACGGCACCAGTGTTCGAAAAATATGCTCACTGGCAGAATTTTCAATAAGTCTGTTAGATAGGAAGAGTATGGCAAAAGGCTTTATTTTCTAGTGAAAACACCGATTCTCGGAAAGGTGCTCCGGAGGTGCCGGAGACAGTTGGAAAGGGGGAGTGTTTTATTAAAAAAAAAGTTATTCACAAGCTGCCTCCGTAACCTTTTGATTATATCATAAAAGTCTGCTTTTCCGGATTCTTTTCCATAAAAAAAGCCCCGAAATGCCTTGGCATTATCAGGGGCTTGAAGTTTTTCAGGCTTTTTGCAGCTGTTGCAAGGCTTTCCGCCCGCGTTTGGAGTCCAGGTCAATCACTTTATCATAAGTGGCGCAAAAAATCCTTTGACTGGCAAGATCGGCAATGATGCGCAAACGTTTGCCTTCGGAAAAGGCGTTTGCTGTCGCAGCTTGCTCAAAATATAAGCCGTCTTGCAGCATAACCGGTTTAAGCTGAACCTTTCCGGCTAGAAAAACGTAATTATAAAACGCATATCTGGCAATGGCATTTTCCAAATAGCCCTTAAGGTCCGCCGTATCCGGCAGCAAAAAATCCCGGCTGTCAGGAAAGCTGTCCCGATGGTGCAGGGGCCATTGATTGTTCTTAAAAGCGACCAGGCCGAAAGTTTTTTTCAGTACGGTCAGTTTATGCCCGTTAAGCTGATAAATATCCTCCGTGGAAATTTTTCTGACTTTGTCACGCTCAACTTTATAAACTTTGTCATTTTGCGGTTCCTGAACCAAAAAGAAGAACTTATCTTCTGCCTGTGCACCGCTGATCCACATTCCGGAGGGATTTTTTTCAAACGGCAGTCCGGAAGAAGTGCCTTTTTTAAGTTTTAAAATCCCGAATAACGGCCGTGAAATCAGCTTGAGCGGCATTTCAGACATCGCGCAAAACAATTGATGGTGCTTTTCAACATTTTCTGGGCAGCGAAAAGCAAATTCTTGTTCAATGTTCATAATTATAAAATTTAATTAATACTAAAAATCGGTTTCTTATATCTGTCTAACATAATTTGGACAGAAATCAACCTGTTTTTTGCCTAAAAAAACGCCGCAAAAGCGGCGGAATGGGATAAATAACTTCTGACTCAAACTCTGGCTACGCGCGTCCGGCGCAATCCGACAGCCGGCAAACATCAATACCGATGGTCTCCAGGGCTTTTTGCCATTTTTCTTCATCTTTGGTGCGAAACACCAGTTCCGGCGTGGCGGGAACCACCAGCCAGGTATTGTTTTTAATTTCTTCTTCCAGCTGTTCCGGCGCCCAGCTGGCATAACCAAGAGCGATCAGGTTGTCATGCGGCCCCAGCCCGAAAGCAATATCAGTCAAAACATCAATAGAAGAAGATACCGCGATATTGTCGTCAATTAAAATCGTGTCATCTTTTTGATAATCGGCGCTGTGCAGAACAAAACCGCGCACCTTGTCCAGCGGACCACCCTGGTGAAGGTCAATCGGCACCAGCGGCTGCGCCAGTATAATCGGCAGCTGGGTCGCCAGATCGTTAAAGGAAAATTCCTTGATTTTTTTATTAACCACAAAACCCATGGCACCGTGTTTGGTGTGTGAACAAATATAGACCAACGCTTTATCGAAGCGGTCATCTTGGATATTGGGCATGGAGACCAGGCACTGCCCGGTCAGATAATGTTTGTCTTTTTTCATCATGTTATCCATATATACCCGGATTTAATTTACTCAACACTTGTATTCTAGCATAATTTATCGTAATTTAAAAATATATTTTCACTCAGCGGCACAAAATAAATGCAAACCTGGCTCCAATCCACTCTTATTGCGGTTTTTTTAATTCTGGCAAATCCTTTATCCACACGCGCTCAAGGCGAGGTTGTGATGGATTTGCAGCCGGATCCGGTTACCAATGAGGTCGACTATTACGGTTTGTGGGAAGAATATAAGGCCGAAGTACAGGAACTTGACCAAAAACTGCCCGGCAGCCTCGTCGAGGAGGACTTTAAGGATTTGATCCGCGACCGCCACCCCGGTTATTCAGACTCCGCCGTCAATACCAAAGAAGGCCTGCTGCGCTGGGGAGTCCGGGCTAAACGGATTTATGGCTATGCCAAAGAAAAAGTTCAAAAGTTTTTAACCGATGAAGATTTGCCGCTCAACCTGGATGACAGCCAATATGCAACCGGCAGTGCCGAAACCTATATCGAGTCTCCGGATGGGGCTCCGGTCGTGGTGCAGGATTTCAAAAAAATTGTTTCCTATGCGGATTCCGAAACCGACCAGGCGGCCAGTTTTGCCAAAAGCGAACGGGACCGGGGAGAAGCTGATGAAGCGTTGCGCCGCCGCGAAGAGTTCAAGCAGGCCCTGATTAACCGCGACTGGAAAAAGATTTTTTCCTATGGCCTTTTTGATGAAACGCCCGATCAGCCGCTTAAAGGGATTGGTAAATGGGCCGGAAATGACAAGATCCGGGCCAGGTTTTATATGGCACAGACCGCTGTCGGCGATTCGAAAACCGTCAGCGGAGCCCTCTACCTGCGCATCAGCCGCGGCATGTTTCTTTTATCCGGGGCTTATCAGGAATTTCCCAATCTCAGGCTTGATCTTTCCAAATCGGAAAATCTGGCCGCTTTTGAACCAAACTGGCCGCTTCCGGTACGTTTCAACCTCAATCTTGAAGACAGCCTGGTCGGTTATGTCGGCGATGTCATTGTGCCTTTTACGGCTGAGGTTGAAGATGCCAACCGCCCTCTGGTACTTAAAGCCAGCCTGGAAGCCGGCGTTTGCGGCAATAACACCTGCGACATGCGGAAACTGGCTCCCAAGCTGACATTGGAGAGCGGCGCGGCAGAACCGTCAAAGGTTGCTTCATGGCTCAATATGCTGGAGGACTATGTTCCGGCGCCGCAGCTGAAAGGGCTGAAAATCGACCGTGTGGTGGCGGAAAACGCGGCCGGCGGCAGCGAACCTCCGATTCTGCGTATTGAATTTACCGCTAAAGAAAATCCGGTTAATTTTGATGTTTTTGTCAGCAGTCCCGATAATCTGCGGTTTGCACGCCCGCTGATTCGGATTGACGGCTCTAAAGTCGTGGCGCGTTTCCGTGCCAAAGATCCTTCTGCCGTTTTGGAGGGAAAAAGCTTTACCGTGGCTGCCCGCCTGCGTCCGGAATTATCGGTCCGCCAGACAGTTGTGGCCGGGGCGGCGCCCTTGTTTGACCTGGAGAGCCGCCGTCTTAGTCTTGGCCTGGTTTGGCTTGGTTTCCTGGGCGGTTTTCTGCTAAACCTGATGCCCTGTGTCTTTCCGGTCCTGTCGCTTAAAATGATGTCTTTCCGACAGATGGGGGGACTGGATACGGCCGGAATCCGCCGCGGATTTTTATATAACCTGCTGGGGATTCTGGCTTCTTTTGCGGTTATGACCGCGGCTTTAATCGGCTTAAAACTGCTCGGCCGGGCCATCGGCTGGGGAATGCAGTTTCAAAATGTTTATTTTCTCACTTTTATTATCTTTGTGGTAGCTGCTTTTCTGGCCCATGTCTGGGGATTTTTCACTTTTCATGCTCCGGCCGCGGTGGAAAAAGCCGTAGCTGCCCAAACCGGCGGCGGCAGACTGCAGCATTTTTTAACCGGACTGTTCCTGGTGCTGCTGTCTACACCCTGTACGGCCCCTTATTTGGGAACGGCACTGGGATTCGCACTGGCCGGAAGCGTGACGGATATTGTCATCATAATGACTGCTGTCGGTTTGGGGCTTTCCGCACCGTATCTGCTGATTGCGCTGTTTCCGGCGCTGATCCGCAGTATTCCATCCGGCGGCCGCTGGACGGAGCGGGTCAATTTATTGATGGCCTCCATGCTGGTGCTGACACTGGTCTGGCTTTTGAGCATACTTTATGCCCAGACCAGCGGTGCGCTCACGTTCCATTTTATTCTTTTCATCGCGGTCTTTTGGTTTATCTTATGGTTCCGTCGCCTGCTGATGGAAATAGTCGACCAGCAGCAGGAATCTGCCGAATTGTTAATCCGGGTGCGCCGTTTCTTTAATGTGATAATTTCCGTTTTGGTAGCGGTTATTTTTACCGCGGCGCTTTTTGATGCCGGATATTATTACAAGGTTCGCCGCCATCATGTTGAAACTTCTGCCATTTCTAAAATGGTCAGCCCCGATACTATCCGTGATTATCTGCGGGAAGGCAAAATCGTTTTGGTTCGTATTGGCGCCGATTGGTGCCTGACCTGCGTTTATAATGATCTGGCGCTGTTTGATACCCCCACAATCAATGAGTTTCTGGAAGTTAATAATGTCAAGCGGATAGATGTGGATTGGACGCATTATAATCCGGAAGTTTTGAATTTTATGGAGCAGTATGGGCGCCGCGGCCTGCCGTTTTACATTGTTTTCAGCCCGCGGATTCCCGATGGCATCGTTCTGCCGGAAATTATTTCCGACCGCGATTTCCGGGAGCTGATAGAAAACCTGCGCTACTGAAAGGCCGTCATTTCTGAATAAAAAACAGGCCTCAGCTGTTGCCGCAACAGCGCCTCTGCGCTTCTTCCCGGGCCAGTTTGTCAACACGCTCGTTTTCAAAATGGCCGTTGTGGCCTTTCACCCAAACCCATTTAATTTTGTGCAGCGGCAAAAGGCGGTCCAGTTCTTGCCACAGATCAAGGTTTTTGACCGCCGATTTCTTATTGGTTGTGCGCCAGCCGTTGGTTTTCCAGTTGGGCAGCCATTGCTGAACACCGTCCATCACATAGCGGCTGTCGGTGTAAATTGTCAGCTCGCATTCCCGTTTCAGGGCTTTGAGGGCTTCGATAACGGCAGTCAGCTCCATGCGGTTGTTGGTCGTGTCATCGGCGCCGCCGCAGAGTTCTTTTTCTGTCTCGCCGTAACGCAGAATAACGCCCCAGCCGCCGGCTCCGGGATTGCCAGAACAGGCGCCGTCAGTAAAAATTTCCACCGCCGCCATCAGAGTTCTCCAATGAAATAATCGGTGAAAAATTCATTCAGCAGCTGCGCGTTGTCTTCTTCGCCTTTAATCACCCGCGAGACAAAAGAGCGCAGTTTGTTTTTGGGAATATAAATCCGGAAATCTTTCGGCGCCGATTCGTCTGCGCCGATAACGCCTTCCAGCACAAAATCTTCCTCAATAAACGGCGACAGGACAATTTCCACATTGCAAAAACGGATGATGCCCCGCGGCGGCAGCCGCAGCTCCGGGCGGGTAATTAAATTGAGCTGGCCTTCGATTCCCGGGATAGAATCCATCTGGTTATAGTTCAAAAACCGCACTTTGTTGTATTCGCCGCCGGTTTCCTGATTATGGCAGGAGAGATAAAGCTCGCGGGCAATCACGTTGGAGTTGTTGCAGGCCTGCAGTGAAAAACAGATTTTGACATATTGCTCCGGCGGATTGTCAATGCTGTTGGGATACAGCATGTCTTCATCAATATTTTCCAGAGCCTCCAGACAGCGGTTGCCGACCATCAGCTCAACATTGGGCTGCGGGCGCCGCCCGAACATGCCCGCAATCACCGAATACGGTGCCGGAACGTTGTTTGAGCCGGAACGGATATAAATGCTCGCATTAGTGGTTGTCATCAGCGGCGCAATTTCGCAGCGGGGAATATAAGTCGCCAGATAACCGTCGCCGTTGGCATCAACACTCACAATATGATTGCGGACTTTGTTGTGGCTGGGAATAGTGCAGCCCGAAATGGCGTTTTCCACCCAGCTCAAAAAACGGTGCACGTTTTTAACCTTGATTTTGGATCGGGCCACATCGCCCACTTCCTGATCGCGGGAACATTCCACCCCCCACAAAATCACCCCGCCTTCCGAGTTGCCGAACCCGGAAATGGCCTTGGCGAGATTCCGGCGGTCATCGCGGTGCAGGGTGGTAAAATTCTTGCCGGAAGACACCGCCTGCTTAAAATCCAGAAACAGCTCTTCGGTCTGCTGGTTGAGAATAAACTCGTCAATGGCATCTTCTCCGAAATAAACCAGTTTTTGGAAAATATCTTCTGCACGTGACATCGGCTTGCTCCGCTCTGCAAATTAAGGGATTTTTGTTTCTGCCGTAACTGTAACATACCGAATCTTAAGATTCGGATAACGCCGCCGGGCTTCGGCCAGCAGCTCGTCAACCAGATAATCCGGGGCAGAAGCGCCCGCCGTCACCCCCAGCCGCTCAATCTGCCCGGCGCTGTCCCAGTCGATTTCCGAAACATCATCGGCCAGCCATGCTTTAAATTCCTGGCCTGAAGCCGCCTTTTCCGCCGTTTTTTGCAGCTGCCGCGAGTTGGAAGAATTTTTTGACCCGATGACAATCACGCCGCCGCATTGCCGCGCCAGCTCTTTCACCGCGGCCTGGCGGTGGGTCGTGGCGTAACAGATGTCGTTTTTGTTCTGGGTCGCCAGCTCAATGCCCGGTTTGGCCCCCAGAACGTCAATAATCCGGCTCACTTCATCAACCGCCAGCGTTGTCTGCGTCACCACGCCATAGCGGGTTCCGGGCTGCAGCGCCAGATTTTCGGCCTCTTCAACGGTATTAATCACCGCCGCCGGGGCATGCCCGGGACATTGGCCGATCGTGCCGGTAATTTCCGGATGTTCTTTTTTGCCGATGACAATGATTTGCAGGTTTTGCGCCGCCAGCCGCCGGTATTGTTCATGCACTTTGGCCACCAGCGGGCAGGTGGCGTCAACCAGTTTCAGCCCCAGACTTTCGGCCTCGTCATAAACGGCCTGCGGCGCTCCGTGAGCGGAAATAATCACCGGGCGCGACGGGTCGGCCATCTCGCTCCAGTCCTCGATAAAAATCACACCCTGGCGGCGCAAATCCTCAACCACATGTTTGTTATGGACAATCTCGTGGCGCACATAAACCGGCGCCCCGAAATCGGCCAGCGTTTTTTTAACCAAAGCGATTGCCCTGGTCACGCCTCCGCAAAACCCCCGCGGGTCTGCCAGCAATATTTCCGAAAGCCGTCCTGTCATCGGGGTCAGGCGCAGCGCAGGAGTTTTTGCAGCTCGTCATAATCCATATGCTTGTCAATGGCGCCCATCAGGGTATAAGTCGGATTGGAGCCGAAGATCTGCCGGGCTACGCGCTGAATATCATCGGTTGTAACTTTCTCGATTCTTTCAACCATTTCTTCAACAGAAATAAAACGGTTGAAAATCAGCTGCTGCCGGGCCAGAATTTCAGCCGTTGCCGAAGAGCTTTCCAGCGACATCAGCATGCTGGCTTTCAGCTGGGTTTTGGCCCGGGCCAGCTCGGAGGGCAGCACTTTGTCCTGGCAGACTTTTTTAATTTCATCAACCACCACCGGCATCAGCTTGCACAAATCATCGGGGCCGGTCCCCGCATAAATGCCGAACAGGCCGGACTTGGTGTGAGAAGTGGTGTAACTGTAAACCGTGTATACCAGGCCGCGTTTTTCGCGGACTTCCTGAAACAGCCTTGACGACATTCCGCCCCCGAACAGGGTCGAGAAAATAATGCTCGGGTAATAATCCTCGGTTTCATAACGATACCCCTGAAAACCCAGCGCCATATGCGCCTGCTCAATACAGCGGTTTTCCTTGAAACAGCCGCCCTGATAAATCTGCGGGACGTTCAGGGAATGCGTCCGGCTCTGCAAACCGCTCATGCGGCTTTCCACCATTTTGACAAAGTCGGAGTGCTCAATATTGCCCACGGCGCACATCACCATATTTTCGGCGGCATAATTGTTTTTCAGATATCTGCGCAGCATCTCGGGGTCAAAACGGCAGACATTGGCTTCCGAGCCCAGAATAGGCCGGCCGATGGGCTGGTCAGGAAAAGCATATTCCTGAAAATAATCAAAAATGATGTCATCGGGCGTGTCAATCGTCTGTTTGATTTCCTGAATGACGACATCGCGCTCTTTAACGATTTCCTCCATCGGAAACGTCGGATTTTGTAAAATATCGGTCAAAACGTCAACCGCCAGTTCGGCGTCGTTTTTCAGCATTTTGGCATAAAAGGCGGTAAATTCGCGGGAGGTATAGGCGTTAGACTGCCCCCCGGCGTTTTCAATTTCTTCGGTAATCTGCAAGGCGGTGCGGCGTGTGGTGCCCTTAAATACCGTGTGCTCCAGAAAGTGAGAAATGCCGTTGACATCGGCCTCCTCATAGGCAGCACCGGTTTTTACCCAAACGCCCAAAGAAACGGTTTCGATTTCTTTATTGGTCGAGGTTATAATGCGTAGTCCGTTTTTTAGAGTGGTTATCTCAGAATGCATACGATTTTCCCATAACAAGTTCATACATTAAACGATATATCCTTTTATATAACATATTGTTTAAATATAAAAGGTAATAATAAAGACAGGTGCGTTTTATTTAGCCATAATCCGTAAGAAAGCCACCTTCATAAAAGATGGCCGGGACGTTCAAAACATTACCTAGATGGAATGCCGGGTTTTTGATAGTCCGGTAGTACAGAACAAGTCCTGTCGTGCAGAATATCTTATCACTTACGGCGTCCCGGCCATGAGCCGGAACCACAATCAAACAGCCGTTATGATTAACATAACAACCGTTTTTTTCTAGGTAAGGCTTTTGAATTGCCCCAGACTTGGATTTCAGTCTGTAGCGGGTAATTAACCGCATGTTGCCACTATAGATTATTTTTTTACCCGAAACAAGTGTTTTATTAGCTGTTGTCAAATTATGTTATCCATGCTTATATAGGTTAAAAACGAGTTATTGAAAGGTATCAAAATGAGTGAACGTATCCCCCAGATTGCGATTGTTTTGTCCGGCTGCGGCGTCTTTGACGGCAGCGAGATTCATGAGGCTGTCTGCACCATGCTGGCTGTTGAACAGTCCGGATGTAAATATCAGTGTTTTGCCCCCAACACCTGGCAGGCCAGAACCATCGACCATTTCACCGGCCACGCCGTGGCTATTGCCGGCGATGAGGACAACCGCAACGTTCTGGCGGAATCTGCCCGGATTGCCCGCGGCGAGGTGAAAGACCTGGCGGAGTTCAGGGCCAAAGACTATGACGGCATTATTTTTCCCGGCGGGTTTGGCGCCGCGCTTAATCTGAGCGATTTTGCCGTCAAAGGCGCGGAATGCGACGTCAATGTCGAAGTGCGCCGGGCAATTGAGGAAAGCCACCGCGAGGGGCTGGTCATCGGCGCCATGTGCATTGCCCCGGTGGTTATTGCCCGGGTTCTCGGCAGCAAGGGAATCAGCCTGACAATCGGAAACGATAAAAAAGTCGCCGCCGGGCTGGAAAAAATGGGCGCCCGCCACGAAAACCGCGCGGCAACCGAAGTCTGTGTCGATGAGGAAAACAGGATTGTCACCACGCCGTGCTATATGCTCGCCGGCTCTATCCGGGAAATCTGCGACGCCACCCGCAACCTCGTTGACGAAATGCTGGAAATTATGGATTATTGAGACCGTCATTTCCTGCGGCAGGCGGCGCTCCCCTGATCCCGTCACCCCTCCGGGGCGGCACTTCTCTAATCCCGTCACCCCTCCGGGGCGGCACTTCTCTAATCCCGCCACCCCTTTAAGGTACAGTTGATTAAACCGCCTGGCCATGGCAGCCTCTCTTGAAATAAGCGCGGTAATATTCCGCCGGAAGCCCCGGAAAACATTCCGGGAACAAATCCAGACGCCTGTTGTATAAGTCCAGCAGCCGGGCGGCCTGGGTGAAATTAATGTCGCCGATACCGCTTTCCAACGCGTCAATTTCTTCAAGCGTCAGCCCGGACTGCTCGGCGGCATCGGACAGGCTCATTTTGTGAAGATTGCGCGCCTCATAAAGCTCGTAGCTTAAAGAATACAGATTGTCGACATGGAAAAGGGAGCGGGGCAGGATGTAAGGCCTGGTTGTCGGCACCCTGTCCGCGCCGCCGGGAAGCTCTTTGCTCCATTCCCCGTTTTCCGCCGTACCCTCTGCACGCCAATCCTCTTTTCTCTCCGCGACCACATTCTCTGCTTCCCGGCTCCCGTCTTCTTCCCCGGCGGAAACCTCAAGACAATCCTGGTCAATTTCGAGTTCGATTCTGAATTTGCAGCCAAACAGCCGCGCCATTCTGACCGCCAGATAAAAATCAACCTGCGGGGTATAAGTGGTTTCCAGTTGTTCGATTTGCAGCGGCGTAACCCCCAAACGTCTGGCGCAAACCTGCAGGGGCATGTGGTATTCATAACGCTGCATATGCAGCTCCGAAGCGATTTCGGCGCGGCAGTCATCGGCGAATAAATTGCTGTTAATGTAAAAGGTTCTGTCCCCGAAGCCGTTACCGCAGCCATCGGAAAAGAGTGCTGCCGTTTCCGTGCCGCGGTCAGCGGAAGATTCTCTTGCTGCCCCCAAACGCTTATCCTCGGAGAAGAGTGCTGCCTCCGTGCCGCGGTCAGCGGAAGATTCTCCTTCCGCCCCCGAACCTTTGCCCCCGGAAAAAATTGCTGCCGCCCCCGTGCCGCAGTCAGCGGCGGGCAGGCTGTCATTAATGTAAGTGATTTCGTTGCTGTCGGTCAGCGGCGCGGCGCTGTTGCGGTCTTCTGCGTTCATTGTGCCCCCTGGTTTTGGTTAAAACAAAACCGCCTTAAAAAGGCGGCCGGAAAGGTCACAGTTACCATATACAGGGAAATGGCCTCCACCCGAAGGCGGAGCCTCTCCGGCCGTTTGAACGCATCGCGTACCGGAGATGATAATCCCGTTTGCAGCAAAATTCTATTGAATTTCGAATTTTGCCCACAACCGAGTTGTAGCGCTTTCATCTCAATGCACTACCCTGTATACAAAGCGGACTGTGATCCACCCGGACTATCTTGAGCTCCCCCGGCTCTCTCTAGGTAAAAGAGCCGAACCCTTAGTCCACATCTAATTGATTATTAAAATAATCAAACTTTATTTTATAACAGATTAAAACTTATTATCTGTAAAATAAACTCTACAACTAGTTATATAAACCAAGAAAATATTTAAGTCAATCATAAAAGTGAGAGATGTCACTATGGATTTTTAATCTACCTAATGTGAATATAACTACATGAAAAACAAGCATGAAAATGAAACGGTTATCTTTGGCAAACGGGTTGCAAAAGTTCGTCGTGCAAAAAAGTTAAGCCAGGAAAAACTAGCTGATCGGTCAAATATGTCGTCGAGCAGTATTTCTAATATTGAACGGGGCAAAAATAACGTAACTTATTCGACCTTGATTGATTTGGCCAAAGGGCTGAAGATGGACATCAGCCAGTTGGTCGATGAAAATTACCTGCCGCAAATGTCTTCCCCCGAGCTGGCCGAAATCGTTGAAAAACTTTCCAAATTAAATTACCGCAAACTCAAAAAAATCTCCACCATCATCGATGAGATTCTGACGCTCAATGATTAATCCCTAATCTGTCATGCCTCGAATTGCGTCAGCAATTCGTCAAGATCTACTCTGATTTGCTCTCTTTTAATTTTTTCTGCTTTTTAACTGTTGGTAAGTAATTTTCATCTGTCACAACTTTTTGACCGGTTCTTTCTTCAAAATCTTCTTTAGCTCTTTTTGATATATTACCGCCAATCTTTGCCGCCTTCTTATTTTCTTTCATGCCTGTTGCATTCTGACTTTCCGCAACTTGACGTGTCGATAATTCGGCTAAAGCGGTAAAAATAAGTTCAGCCTCGCTCATGTGGTCGCGTAAGTTCTGAGATTTCAATCCCTTTAATTGCTTGTGGTCTTTGACTGACAATCCAGCCCATTCCTGGTGAATAATGTTTGTCAAAACCGCATATTCTTCATCTTTGGTAATTTCGTGTTCTTTCCAGTAGTCTGTCAGTTTATTACGGGTTTCCTGTCCCATCATGCGCTGTTGGATCCATTTATCGGAATGCCCGAGTTTTTGCCAATTTTCACGGGCCCGGTCTATACTTAATGACGGGTCGGCTGTTTCTTTCATCCGTTCATAACCAACGCGTGCCAGCCATTGTTTTATCGGTTCGGCTTTAGGACTGGGGACAGACTGGACAATGCGTAACATTGTCTCAGCCGTGGCGACTGTCGTTAAATATTTTTTACCATCTGCAGCTTCCAATTTCAGTTTATGACAATTTGTCATAGACTGACTTCCTTCTTTTCTAAGGCGTTCAGCTAGTTTATTCCAGTAACTTTGAGATGTTTTATAATCTTTTTCTATCAAAATAGAGATAACATCAACAACCGAAAAATACCAAATATCTTTTTCTTCGTCATAAATTGAGCGGATTTTAGTTTGTTCAAAAAGTTTAATATCGTTTTTCATGGTAAAAGTCCTGCAAATTTTTATTTATTACACCTTAGCAGGATATTACTAAAAATTATATAATAAAATCAGGTTGCCGGAAGATCTGGTCCGTTTTGTAGGTGCATTCCAAAATTCGATTTTCACCCGGCACAATATTCTTGAAAATACCGCAATATTGCGGTATAAAAAGTCAGAAAATTGAAAAAAACGGATTTATGCCTATGACTAAATATATTGCTTTATATGAACTCGGAGATGAAGAAACCAGCGTCGGCGTTGTCTTTCCTGATTTACCTGGCTGTATCTCAATGGGGGATAATTATGACGAGGCTGTGCAAATGGCTCACGAGGCGTTGTCCGCCCATATTGAAGCCTTGCTTGCCGACGGAGAACCCATTCCCGCCCCGAGAACCCTTGAACAAATCAGGGCGGAGTGGGAAGATTGGAAAGATTGGGAGCGTGAGGGAAATTTCATTGTTGGAACTGTTTCCGTCTTTCCGAAACTTAAACCTAAGAAATGTACGCTTTACCTTGACAGCGATTTGCTGGATCGTATTGATGAGGTTTGTAAAAACCGCTCCGCCTTTATTTCCGGCGCCGCCCAAGCTGCTTTGGACAACAAACTTTACAAAAAATTAATATCAGCTGAATAAATTAAAACCCCGCTCCAAGCGATTTGTCCTCTTTTCGGGGGGACAGACCGGGAACGGGGTTTTAAGTTTTCGGATAACCTTATTTATCCTGTGACGGCATTTTGGCCTCTTCCACCAGGGCGTTGATAAAGTCTTCCACTTTCATCGTTTCCTGTTTCTCGGAGCCAAAACGGCGCACGGTGACGGTGCCGTTTTCTTTTTCCTTGGCGCCCACAACCGCAATCACCGGAACTTTTTGCAGCGACAGTTCGCGGATTTTGTAGCTGATTTTTTCGTTGCGCAGATCCGCCCGGGCATATAATCCGGCGGCGCGCAGCTTTTGGGTCAGTTCTTCGGCATAGCCGTCAATCTCGCTGACAATCGGGCAGACCACAACCTGTTCCGGCGACAGCCACAGCGGCAGTTTTCCGGCATGGTTTTCAATCAAAATGCCCAAAAAGCGTTCAATCGAGCCGAATAAGGCGCGGTGCAGCATAACCGGCTGGTGCTTTTCGCCGTCTTCGCCAATGTAGGAAATATCAAAACGCTGCGGCAGGTTCATATCCATCTGCACGGTTCCGCACTGCCATTCGCGGCCGATGGCGTCCTTGAGGATAAACTCCAGTTTCGGGCCGTAGAACGCGCCTTCGCCCTCGTTAATCTCATAGGCATAGCCGTTGTGCTCCAGGGCGTTGGCCAGCGCTTTTTCCGAAATATCCCAGATCTCGTCGGAGCCGATACGGTAAACGCTGTCCGGACGGGTCGACAGATAAATCTTCACCTTGTCAAAGCCGAAATCTTTATAAATATCCAAAATCAGTTTGATGGTGCGGACGCATTCTTCTTCCATCTGTTCCGGGGTGCAGAAAATATGCGCGTCGTCCTGGGTAAATTCGCGCACGCGCATTAACCCCATCAGCGAGCCGGAAGCCTCATAACGGTTAACCATGCCGAATTCCGCCATGCGCAGCGGCAAATCGCGGTAAGATTTAACGCCCTGCTTATACACCAGCAAACCGCCGGGGCAGTTCATCGGCTTCACGCAAAACATTTTATCGTCTTCCGTTTTACCGGAATAGTTGTGGGCACCGTATTTGTCCCAGTGGCCCGAGGTTTCCCACAGACAGCGGTCCATAATCCGCGGCGTTGCCACCTCGATATAGCCGTTGTTTTCCTGGCGTCTGCGCATATACTCAATCAGCTTGCGGTAGATTTTGAAACCCTTGTCGTGCCAGAAAACCGCGCCCGGCGCATATTCCGGCTCAAAATGGAACAAATCCATTTCCTTGCCGATTTTGCGATGGTCGCGTTTGGCCGCTTCTTCCAGCATGGTCAGATAGTCGTCCAGTTCTTTTTTGCTTGCCCATGCAGTGGCGTAAATGCGCTGCAGCATTTCTTTGCTGCTGTCGCCGCGCCAGTAGGCGCCCGCTACTTTGGTCAGCTTGAAAGCGTCGCCGACTTTTCCGGTTGAGGGAACGTGCGGCCCCCGGCACAAGTCGGTGAAACTGCCCTGGCGGTACAGCGAGATAACTTCGCTTTCCGGCAGGTCTTCAATAATTTCCGCCTTGTAATGCTCGCCCAGGTCCTTGAAGAATTTAATCGCCTCATTGCGCGGCAGCACAAAACGCTCCACTTTTTCATCGCGTTTGACAATCTCGTGCATTTTGGCTTCAATCTTGGCAAAATCCTCGGTGGTAAAAGGCTCTTTGCGGGCAAAGTCATAGTAAAAGCCGTTGTCAATCGCCGGCCCGATGGTGACCTGGACATCAGGCCACAGTTCTTTAACCGCTTCCGCCATAACGTGCGAGCAGGAATGGCGCAGAATGTGCAGGCCCTCTTTATCCTTACCGGTAATGATCGTTACGGTTGCGTCGGTAGTGATGGGAGTGCTCAGATCCTGTGTCGTTCCGTTAACGGTGACAGCCAAAGCTGCTTTGGCTAAATTCGGGCTGATTTTATGCGCAACGTCATAACCGCTGACGCCGCTCTCCATCTCTAAAACACTGCCGTCCGGCAATTTAATCGCAACCATTTTAAATTTCCTTTTTAATTTTTAAGTTTCATCCCGGCTGTTTAAAAAACTGAGTCGCCCCGGCAGCAACAGCCAAACCGTCAGGGCAAACCTTTATTTGGTGTTTAACACCTCGTTATAAACTTTGATTGTCTTATCGCACATCAGCTGTTTGCTGAAGTTTTCGCGGGCGTTTTTCATCGCCGCCTTGCTGATTTTGGCAACTTCTTTTTCCGAAAGGCCGAGCGCCCAGTCCAAAGCGTCTGCCAAAGCCTGCGCCGAGCTGCTTTCATACAGCTTTCCGGTCACGCCGTCAATCACGCTGTCCAGCGAGCCGCCGATATTGCTGGCCACCACAATCTTGCCCATCGCCTGGCCCTCAATCGCAATCCGGCCGAAAGCCTCCGGCTCAATCGCCGTCGACAGCACCACGTTGGACACCATCATCGCCGCCGGCATGTCCAGAACCTTTCCCTGAATCGTCAGCTTATTGCCCAGACGGTGTTTTTTGGCCAGCTCTTTAAGCTGTTTGACATACTCGTCGCGGCCCTGTTCATCGCCGGCAATCACGCAGTAAAAATTTTTGTTTTTCATTTTCGACAAGGCTTCCACCAAAACATGCTGTCCTTTCCAGTGCGTAATCCGCCCGCCCAGAAACAATACCGGTTTGTCATCGGGAATATGGTATTCCTTAACCTTGTTAATCATTCTTTCCTGAGAAACCGCTTCCGGGCTGAACTTTTCGGTGTCAACGCAGCGGTGGATTAAAACAATGTTCTCTTCCGGCGTTTTTTTATAATTCTTCAAAATATGGCTTTTGATGTGGTTGGAAATGGCAATCACTTTTTCGCCGAAGGTCATCACCTTGTTGTATACTTTTTTAATCCCCATCGGGCCCAGGCCGTAAGTGCCGTGAAACGTGGTCACAAAATGGACCCCGGCCGCTTTGGCTGCCCAATAGGCGCTCCATGCCGGCGCGCGCGAACGGGCATGGACAATATTAATCCCGTTGTCTTTGATAAATTTTTCCAGAGCCTTGGCATTGTCGCGCATTTTAAAAATGTTTTTGCTTTTCAGCGGCAGCGTCAGATGTTTGACTTTGGCTTTTTCCAGTTCGTGAACCAGTCTTCCGCCCTGCGAAGCGACAAAATTTTTAATCCCCTGGTTTGCCATCTCGGTCGCAATTTGCACCGTTCCCAGCTCAACACCGCCCATTTCCAGTTCCGGCAGAACTTGTAAGACCACGGGTGATTTTGCTTTACTCTTTGCCATGTTTCGTCTAATATCCTCAAAGTTAAACAGTTATGAAAGGCCGGTTATGCCCCAGTTCACATATGAAAACCAATTTACAACCAATTTTGAGTTCAGCCAAGCAAAAAATGCAAATTCCTCCCAAAAACAGCCTAATCTCACCGTTGTTTACCTCCACGGGCTCTGTTCCGACCCCTGGGGATCCAAACCGGAGGCCTTAAAAAGCTTTTGCCTGGATGCCGGCTGTCATTTTTTCCGATTCGAACTGGCCGGCCACGGCTCTGACCGGGACAACTTTCAGAAAACCGATTTTAATGTCTGGAAAAAACAGCTGCTGGAAGTTATTGACCGTCAGGTAAAAGGGGACATTATTCTGGCCGGAAGTTCCCTCGGCGGCTGGCTGAGCCTGGTTGGTGCCCGCGAGCGCCCGGAGCGTGTCAAAGGCGTTATCACCCTTGCTGCGGCCTGTGATTTGGATTATGATTTATATAAATATGCTCTCTCTGACGAACAAAAAGCTGCGGTAGAACGCGGTGAAAATATTTATCTCGGAACGCCGGAGTTCAGCTATGTCTTTACCGCCGCCCAGATTAAAGCTTACCGGGAAAATGCCATGCTCCGGGCACCGATTCTGGTCTTTTGCCCGGTTCATTTGCTGCAGGGCAGGCAGGATGCCAGCCTGGAATGGCATAAGGTTTTTAAAATCGCCGATCTGCTCGAAACTGACAAAGTTGTCGTCAAAATCTTGAAAAACGGCGCCCACCGCCTGGCCGAACCGGAAAGCCTGGAAGAATTCCGCCGTTCATTAGAGGACCTGCTTAAAATAAATTAGTAATGTCTTGAATCTCTCTCTTCCCCGCTTATTTAAAGTTTGATGAAAAATTAAACTTTTTACCAGGGGAAAATCATGGCATCCCGATACAAAACAACTTATCGCTCCACCGTTCAGGACGCTGAGCGCAGCTGGTATTCCAGAATTTTGTTCATATTAATTATTTTGGCGCTTGCCGCCGGAATTTATATGCTTTGGCCCCGGCACGCCGATACCCGGACGCGTCCTGCCGCTTCTGACGGGCTGGTGATGAATGTGGTTCCGCTCACGCCGCAGCCCGTCACCATCACCGATACCTACATCGGTTATGTCACGCCGGTGCAGTCAGTTGATCTGGTGCCCAAAATCAACGGTTATCTGGATAAAATCTGGGTCAAAGGCGGGCAGGACGTCAAAGCCGGCGACAATCTGGTGATGATCCGCCAAAATGAATACAAAGCCCAGCTGGACGCCGCCAAGGCTCAGGTTACGCAGGCCCGGGCTGATTTTAACAATGCGCAGATTTATTATGAACGGATTAAAAAAGCCGGGGCAAAAGCCATCTCCAAAACCGAAGTCGACAACGCCAAAGCTAAGTATTTGGCGGCGCAGGGAGCACTGGCTCAGGCCAATGCCAATCAGGCGCTGGCCCAGGTTAATTATGATTATACGCTTTTGAAAGCGCCGATCACCGGCACCGTCGGCAATGTTGACCTGACAAAGGGCAACTACGTTTCCCCGGCCTCGGCGCCGCTGCTGAAAATTATTCAGTACGACCCGATACGGGTTGTCTTTTCGATTACCGATAAAGCTTATCTCGATGAAATGCGCCGCCACCCTGATAATTTGTTCGGCGGCGAAAAAATCCGCCTCCGCCTTTCTAACGGAGCAATGTATCAGCAGCCGGGCCGGTTTCAGTTTACAGCCAACGAAATTGACCGCGCCACCAACTCCATAGCCGTTTATGCCGATTTTGCCAATCCCAACAAAACCCTGGTCGCCAATGCCTATGTCGATGTTCTGGTCGAGCGGACAATCCCTGAAGCTGTTCTGGTCCGCCAAAATTATGTAACGATGTCTGCCGACGGCAATTTTGTTTATACCGTCCGTGACGGGCAGTTATTCAAAACCCCGGTTGAAATCATCACCGCCCAGGGGCCGGATTATGTCTTGGCCGATACTTTCCAGCCCGGGGAATATCTGGTGGTTGATAAAGTCGGAACCATTGATAAAAATACCAAAATCCGTATCAAAGTATTAGATCAAAGTGCTGCTGCCGGGGAGAAAGCCTGATGTTTTCGGAATATTTCATTGACAAGCCGCGTTTTGCCGGCGTTATCTCCATCGTCATGATCCTGCTCGGGCTGCTGGCGATTGTCGTGCTTCCGGTCTCGCAATATCCGCAGATTACGCCGCCGCAGATTGTGGTTTCCACAACTTATCCCGGTGCCAATGCCCAGGTGCTGGTCGACACCGTTGCCGTGCCGATTGAAAACCAGATTAACGGCGTGGAGGGCATGCTTTATATGTCTTCTACCTCTGATGATAACGGTTCTTACAACCTCACCATTACTTTTGATGTCGGCACCGACCCGGATATCGCCCAGGTTAAGGTGCAAAACCGTTTGCAGCAGGTAATGTCGGAACTGCCCGCTTTGGTAACCCAGGAGGGTGTTGATGTCCGTACCCAGATGTCGAATATCCTCGGCATGCTGGTACTGCGTTCGCCGAATAACACCTTCAATGATTTATATTTGAGCAACTTTGCCTACACCAATATTCAAAACCCCTTGTCGCGTGTCCCCGGTATCGGCGATGTCACGATTTACGGCCCGCAGTATTCCATGCGTATTTGGCTGAATGCAACCAAACTCAGCTCTTTAGGCCTTACCAGTACGGATATTGTTAATGCCGTTGCCTCGCAAAACATCCAGGCTTCCATCGGTGCCATCGGCAGCGCGCCGAGTGCCGCCGACACGGCTGTCGTTTTGTCCCTCACTGCCAAGGGCTTGCTGAATAATGTCGAAGATTTTAAAAATATCGTTGTGGCGACATCGCCTGACGGCGGAATTGTCCGCCTCAAAGATGTGGCGCGGATAGAACTCGGCGCCGACACTTATAACATGGTGTCGCACTTTGATAATGCTCCGGCGGTGATTATCGGTTTAAGCCAGACCCCAAACTCCAACTCGCTGAATATTATGAAAGACATCAGGAAAGAAATTGCAGAACTCAGCAAAACTTTCCCGGAAGATATGGAGTTTAAGGTCGCCTACGATTCGACCAATTATGTCCGCGCATCCATTGAAAGCATTATTGAAACGCTGTTTATTACCTTTTCGCTGGTGGTGTTGGTCACCTATGTCTTTTTGCAAAAAGCCAAAACCACGCTGATTCCGCTGATTACCATTCCGGTATCGCTGATTGCCACTTTTGCGGTGATTTATGTGCTGGGGTTTGACATCAATATTCTGACCTTGTTTGCAATGATTCTGGCCATCGGCC
>CALYAX010000004.1 GCA_944393665.1 uncultured Alphaproteobacteria bacterium | reverse complement strand
TATTACACCGCCCAGTCTTTGAATAACCGTGCCGAGGATTTGAACGTCCTGCTGGACGCGATGAGCCAGGGGATACAAACCTTAAAAGCCGTCAACGAAAGTATTGAGGCCGGAACCAAATTTCTGGAACAAGCCAAATCGGTCGCTAACAGCGCGCTGGAAACGGCGCAGCCGGTAGTCGCGAAAGTATCGACGGAGGCAGAACTCTTGGCGGCTATCGACAGCGGCAAAAAGGGTTTAATTGTGCTGACCTCGGACATCACCATGTCAGCTAATCAGAACATTGTCCTTAGTGACGGGCAGTCCCTGGTTGGTGCCCGCTATCTGGATAAAAATGCCGCGCAGATTAAGTTGAGTTTTGATTTCAGCACTGGCGGCGGTGATAATGCCATCGTGGCCGGAAATGACAGTCTGATTGCCGGACTGGCGATAGATTTTGTTTCGGGGTATGAGAATAGTAATTTTACATCTGCTGTTTATGCGGATGGCGTGAAAAATGTCCGGGTTCGGGATGTTGATTTTAATGTAACGAGTACTTCAACCAAAGCAGGTTTTTATGGCGTTTTGGGGGTAGTAGCTATTCATGGTGCCGAGTTGACAATTGAGGGAAACAACAAGATTGAACAATCGGGATATCGTGCGGTAAGCGTTTTGGCTCACAAAGGATCAACAATTGATATTAAAGGTCAGATTGATATTTCTTTAAATGGAGAAAATTCAGTTTCGTGGGGATTATGGAGCCATACCCAGTCGACAATAAATATCTTTTCTGGAGCTGCCGTCAATTTGGAAACGGCTGACGGCCCTTTAGCTGCGGTAGCTCTGAGCAGCAACTCTTTTTTTAATGTTTTTGAGGGTGCATCACTTTCCGCAATCAGTTCTGCTGCCGATACGTCGTCTACTATCCTAAAAAACGAGTATGGTCCAGAAAATCCCAATTATGAGAATGGAAATGGCATCCTAGTAGAAAAAGGGGTTAATCTTTCAGTAAAACATTCTGCTAATGGCGTGGATTTTGGAGGTATTATTTCAGAAGATCTTTTTTTGGATCAGACAAATCAAACGATATCCGATCCTAATGACGATCCTGATCATTTTATGCAGACGGGGGCGGCCCAAACTTATGAGACAGGTTTTAAAGAAGAAAAAAGCTTGGAAGCCTTAGCCAGTCAGTTCAACCAAATCCTGACCCAGTATGACCACTTAATCAACGATTCCTGGTACAAAGGCGTTAACCTGCTTAAAAGCCAGGATTTGAAAGTGGTGTTTAATGAGTCCCGCACCTCGGATTTGAACATCAAAGGCGTCGACGCCACCACTGCCGGCCTGGAGCTGGAAACCGCCGACTGGAGCAGCGCCGCCGGGGTGCAAGAGTCGCTGGACCAAATCGACAGCGCCATCAACCAGCTGCGGCTTTATGCCTCGGAGTTTGGCAACTACTACCAGATTGTCACCACCCGGGAAAATTTTACCAATTCGCTGATTAACGTTTTGACCGAGGGCGCGGACCAGTTAACCCTGGCGGATATGAACCAGGAAAGTGCCAATATGCTGGCCTTGCAGACCCGCCAGCAGCTGGCGGTCAATTCCCTCTCGCTTGCCTCCCAGGCCAGCCAGAGCGTGCTCAAACTGTTTTAAGTATTGCTGTCAAAGGTGATGCGCGGGTCAATCAGCGAGTAAGTAATATCTGAAACCAGCTTCAAAATTAAGCCCAGCAGCGCAAAAATATACATGGTGCCGAAGACCACCGGATAATCCCGGGTCATAATTGCCTCATATCCCAGCAGGCCGAGTCCGTTGAGCGAAAAGATGACCTCAATCAGCAGTGCGCCGGTAAACAGCATTTTTATCAGCAGGCTGGGAAATCCGGCGATAACAATCAGCATGGCGTTGCGAAAAACATGCCCGTATAAAATCTGGTTCTCGCTCAGCCCTTTGGCTTTTGCCGTCAAAACATATTGTTTGCTCAATTCGTCCAGAAAAGAGTTTTTAGTGAGCATGGTCAGGCTGGCAAAACCGCCGATCACCATTGCCGTCACCGGAAGCGTAATATGCCAGAAATAATCGGCAATTTTTCCAACCCGGCTCAGGCTTTCCCAGTTGTCAGAAGTCAGGCCGTGCAGGGGAAACCATTGCAGGTAGGTTCCTCCCGCAAAAAAGACAATCAAAAACACCGCAAACAGAAAAACCGGAATAGCCGAGCCGACGACCACCGCCAAAGAGGTCCACATATCAAAAGCAGATCCGTCGCGCACTGCTTTTTTGATACCCAGGGGAATGGCAATCAGATAAATTATCAGGGTTGACCATAACCCCAGCGATACCGATACCGGCATTCGCTCTTTGATCAGCTGCCACACGGTTTTATCCTGATAAAAACTTTTGCCGAAATCAAACACCGCATAATCGGCAATCATTTTTCCCAGCCGCTGATATGCCGGTTTGTCAAAGCCGAATTGTTTTTCGAGTTCTTTAACCAGTTCGTCTGGTACCCCTTGCGCTCCCTGATATTGGGATTTGGCAGAACTGAGCTCAGCCCCTCCGGTGATGGCTCCGGTCGCATTAACGTTCATTCCCCGGTATTTGGCCAAAACATGTTCCACCGGGCCGCCCGGAGCAAATTGGACAATCACAAAATTAAGGCACAAAATGCCCAGCAGGGTCAGCGGGATTAACAGCAGGCGTTTAAGGATATAATTTTTCATTCTGCCTCCTTCATCCACCAGGTATGAGGATCAAACCCGGCTTTAACCGGACTGTGCGGGCGCCCGAATTTGTTGCGGTAGGCCACGCGGCGGTTTGGCGAATACCACTGCGGAATAGTGTAATGTTCGTTAAGCAGCACCCGGTCCAGGGCCCGCACATAAGCCTCAAATTCTTTCTTCTGCCGGGCGGCAATCAGTCCGCTGATTAATTTATCGGCCACCGGATTCTTTATACCGCCGATATTGTAACTTCCTTTAATATCAGCCGCCGCCGAACCATACATCTCCCGCTGTTCGTTGCCTGGCATCTGACTGACGCCGAAAGCCAGAATAGCAACCTCAAAATCAAAATTGTCCAGCCGGTTTTTGAAAATATTGGTTTCCTGGTTTCTGAAAGTAGCTTTAATGCCGATTTTTTTCAGATTTTCCATAAAAGGCAGCATCACCCGGGTAAAAGACGATCCGTTGGCCGAGTTGCTCAAAACTTCCAGCGTCAGCGGCTCTCCGGTTTTCAAATTTGTCATCCTGCCGTCAACAAAATCATACCCCGCCTGTTTTAACAGACGGACTGCCCGGCGCAGATTCTCCCGGGTTTCCTGAGACCTGCGGTGCTGCGGAAGCTCCGGCGCGCGGTTAAACACACTTTCCGGCAGTTTTTCACGGAATTTTTCAAGAATTTTCAGCTCTGTTCCCTGCGGAAGCCCGGTTGCCTCCATGCCGGTATTGGTGAAATAACTGTACAGCCGCTGATACTGGTGATAAAACAGTTTGTCATTTGCCCAGTCAAAATTAAACGCCAGGCCGACAGCCTCGCGTACACGGCGGTCCTGAAATTTGGGCAGCCGCAGGTTAAAGGCAAAACTCTGATACACCGCCGCCTGATTGTGCGGCAGTTCTTCCTTGATGATTTTGCCCGATTTTACCAAATCATTGTCATAACCGCTGACCCATATTTTGGCGATATATTCTTCCCGCATGTCAATCGCGCCGGCAAATAAAGCCTGCAGGGTCACGGTCGTATCCTGATAATAATCATATCGGACGCGGTCAAAGTTAAAAAAACCTTTGCGGCTGGGCAGATCTTTAGCCCAGTAATCTTTCACCCGTTCCAGCTCTATAAATTTACCGGGACTGAACCTGGCCAGCTTATACGGGCCGTTTCCCAGCGGCGCCCGCAGCTCTGGTTTGGCAAAGTCTTTGCCGGCAAAATCTTTGGCTGCATAAATTTTAAACTGGCTCAAAATCAGCGGCAGTTCTTTATTCTGGCTTTCCGGCTTAAAATAAAAGCGTACCTGGCGGTCATTAATCTTTTCGACCCTTTCGACATCGCCGTAATAAACCTTATACAGCGGTGCACCTTTTTCAACCAGGGCATTAAAACTGAAGATAACATCATCGGCTGTTATCGGCGAACCGTCATGAAAACGGGCCCGCTCGTCAAGAATAAAACCGATGAAAGAATGGTCGTCCGGCAGCTCAAACTGTTTGGCGATCAGCGGATAAACCGTCGCATGATCATCAACCGGAATCACTCCCAGACTGTCCAGTGTCAGATTGGCAACAGCAGGAGCGGCAATTCCCTTAAAAATAAACGGGTTAAAATTATCAAAACCGCCGTATTCGGGCAATACTGCCCGGCCGCCTTTTGGCGCCAGCGGGTTAACGTAGTCAAAGTGAGAAAAATCCGGTTCGTATTTTGCCTCTCCGTATAAGGGAAGACGATCGCTCAACCTGACTGCCGCCTCGGCATTCCAGGCAGCCAGTAAAAGACCCGCGCTTAAAAAAATGTAATGCCGCAGCTTCATTTGCGGTAATTTTCCTCATCGGTCCAGCCGCCGAAAGGATAGGCCAGATTTTCTTCTTCTTTTTCATCGGCCGCATTTTCCGGATGGGGATCAATCTTTAAATCTGCCCATTCTTTTTTCAGGTCATTCAGTTTTTTCTGGGTATCGCTCAGTTCTTCTTCAGTTTCCTCAGGCTGCGGGGCAAATTCTCCGGGTATTTCCTCCTTTTCCGTAAGGCTTATGTCCGGTATTTCTGTTGCGGCAGGTGTTTCTATTTCAAAATGCGGCTCTCCGGCAGCAAGGGTTTCTTCTGCTTCGGCTGGAGCGCTCATCTGCAGCCGCGGCGCCTCATCGGTTTCTGTCCCGAAACTGCGTTCCAGAGCCACGGAAAACGGATCTCGCTCAAGTGCCCGGGGACTGTCCTCTGCTTCTTTTTTCCGGAACCAGCTGATTTTTTGCAGCAAAGGCTTCTTTTCTTCTCCTGCGGCCTCAAACTGCGGAACGGTATTAGCCGGACGTATCGGTTCGGCACGCGGGGCGCGCGGGGTTTCCGCTTCGGCTTTAAGCGGTGTTTCCGGACGCTTCATAAAGACGGCTTCCGATTCCCGGGTCTTTTTAATTTCATCGGCTACCGGTGCAAAAATCGAAAAGACTTTGCCCATCACTCCGGTTTCGATAATATTCAGGAATACCCGGTCTTTGTCATGCTTTTCCAACATTTCCACCAGTGTCAGATAACGGGCGCAAAACTCCATAACCGTGCCGCCCAAAACAATGTTTTGCACCGATTTGTCAAAAATCCGCCGCTGAAAGTCCGGCTGTGAATTGTTGATTTCAATCACCACTTTGCCGAAAGACCATTTGCCGCCGTTTTGCACCTTGCTCCACAGGCGTTCAATCTGTTCGGTGGAACAAAGGCCGGTAACATGAATAATTTCCGACAGCAGTTCGTTCATATCGCCGATCAGAAGGTCAAACCGCCCCAGCATAAAGCCGTCTTTGACCTGGTTCTCGGTTTCAATCATCACCCGTGCCAGCAGGTCAGAATAATCCTGGTTTTTTTTCATCTGGCCAAATAATTTGCGCAGCTGCAGGTTAACATTTTTATTATGCAGATACTGGCTGATATACCCGAAAATCAGCCACATCACCAGCAGCGGGAGGGCAATCAGCAGCACATAAGCCAGAATATTGGTAATTCCGGCGTTGAAGAAAGAAATTCCCTGTAAAGAATCGTTAATATAGCGGATCCCCACAATCAGCCACAGCAGCGAAGAAAATATAATGGTAAAAAATGAAACTGCCAGCACGGATTAAACTCCTTATCTTCTCAAGATTTATTTTAATTCAATACTATTAGATAATATCAGATTTTCCAACCAAAAATACGGCTTCTTGCACAAAAAGAAAAAATAAGAGTCGAAATTTGCAAATTTTTGTGTTATGCCTAAGCCAAAATTGTGCAATAAATAAAGAGGGATTCGCATGAACACCGCTTCTAACACTATGGTTTTGGATTTTGAAAAGAATATTTTTGAGATTGAATCCAAAATTGAAAGCCTGAAATATCTGGCCCAGAACGAAGATGTTGATATTAATCAGGAGGTAACCCGCCTGCAGCAGAAACTGGAAAAACAGGTTCGCGCTTCTTATTCCAACCTGACGCCCTGGCAGAAGTCGCAGGTTGCCCGCCATCCGCAGCGGCCGCATTGCCTGGACTATGTCCATGCCCTGATTGAAGATTTTACCCCCCTGTGTGGCGACCGCCTGTTTGGCGAAGATGAAGCGATGATCGGCGGTATCGGCCGCTTTAAAAATATTTCGGTTGTCGTGCTTGGGCAGGAAAAAGGCCACGATATCGAATCCCGTGTCAAATATAACTTCGGAATGGCGAAACCGGAAGGTTACCGCAAAGCGCAGCGCCTGATGCAGCTGGCAGACAAGTTTAATATGCCGGTTCTGGCCTTTGTCGATACTTCCGGCGCGTTTCCGGGGGTTGAGGCCGAAGCCCGCGGCCAGGCCGAGGCGATTGCCTCCTCAATCCAGCAATGCCTGCGCGTTAAAGCGCCGATTATCTCGGTGGTTATCGGCGAGGGCGGTTCCGGCGGCGCAATTGCTTTGGCAACCGCCAACCGGGTGCTGATGCTGGAACATTCCATTTATTCGGTTATCTCTCCTGAAGGCTGCGCCTCTATTCTCTGGCGCTCGGCCGATAAGGTAAAAGAAGCGACCGAAGCTCTGAAATTAACCGCACAGGATCTGCGCAAGCTCGGCGTAATAGATGAAATCATTGCCGAACCTCTCGGCGGCGCCCATCGTGATCCTCTGGCCGCGGTTGAACGTGTCGGCGATGCGATTCTCAAACACCTTAAAGAATTGCTGCCGTTAAGCGGCGAAGAGTTAAAAAAACGCCGCACCGATAAATTTTTACGGATGGGACGTCATTTTGCTGACAGTAAATAATTTTATAACCGCTCATTACCAGGAGCTTTTGCTCGGCTTAATCGGCCTGCTGGTATTGCTCAACGCGGTTTTGCTGTTAAACCGCCGCGGCAGCCGCGACCGGGCTGTGGAGTCGCTGTCGGACTTGCTGCTCCGCTCTCAGGCAGAACTGGCCGGGCGCCTGTCCCAGCTGAGCGAAAACAGTTCTCTGGAGCAAAACAAAATTGCCGCCGCCATCAACGAACAAAAAATGGCAGTCTTGAAAATTATGGATGAAAAGCTGCTCGCCGTGACCAAAAGTGTCGGTGAAGGATTGCAGCAAACCACTGCCAAAACCACCGAAACGCTGACTGATTTAAGGGAGCGCCTGGCCAAAATCGATGTGGCCCAGCAAAAAATTTCATCGCTGTCGGAACAGGTGGTGTCACTGCAGGAGGTCCTATCCAATAAACAGGCCCGCGGGGCTTTCGGAGAAATTCAGCTCAATGATCTGGTGACGTCGATTCTGCCGCCGAATGCTTATGAATTTCAGGTTGTCCTTTCTAACGCCAAACGCGCCGACTGTGTTTTAAAACTGCCCAACCCGCCGGGCACCATCGTGATTGATGCCAAGTTTCCGCTGGAAAGTTATCATGCGCTGCGGAACGTGGCAGACGACCGGGCCAAAACCGAGGCCGAACGCTTTTTCCGTGCTTCGGTTTTAAAACATATCAAAGACATTTCCGAAAAATATATCATTTCCGGCGAAACCGCGGAATCGGCCTTGATGTTCTTGCCAAGCGAGGCGATTTATGCAGAGCTTCACGCCAATTTTTCCGATGTTGTCGAAGTTTCTTACCGCTCCAAAGTCTGGATTGTTTCACCCACCACGCTGATGGCAACCTTAAACACTGTCCGCGCCGTGCTTAAAGATGCCAAAATGCGTGAACAGGCCGGGGTTATTCAGAAAGAAGTCGGAACCCTGGTGGAAGATATCAGCCGCCTGGATACCCGGATTGAAAGCCTGAGCAGGCATTTTAAACAGGCTAATGAAGATGTTGACGGGATTCGCATTTCGTCTTCCAAAATCGGGCGCCGTATCCAGCGGATTGAAGATATTGAGCTTGGCGGGACTGCTGCGCCCGCGGCACTGCCCCGCCTGGCTAATGACGAGTAAAACTCTTATGGATAACTAAACATTTAAATTTTGGCTTTTTTTTAAATTGTAATATTGATAATTAGAATAAAAACAGATAACTTAAATAACAAAAATAACAGAGGTATTGAAGTGACAAAATCAGAATTAATTGAAAGAATTGCAAGTAAAAACCCCCACCTGATGCTCAAAGACGTGGAACGGATTGTGGCCGTTGTCTTTGACCGGATTATTAATGCGCTGGCTGAGGGCGACCGTGTGGAGTTCCGCGGGTTTGGAGCTTTTTCGGTGCGTACCCGTACGCCCCGGATCGCCAAAAATCCCCGCACCGGCGAGCAGGTCAAGGTTGAAGAACGCAATATCCCTCACTTTAAGACTGGAAAGCAGCTGTTTGAATTATTAAATAAAAAGCAGTAATTTAACCTGAACAAGGAGCCGTACGATGGGGTTTATAAAAATGCTGATAGGTCTGCCGTTACTGGTAGTCATTGTTGTATTTGCCTTCGTGAATAACGATCTGGCAACTTTCAGCTTATGGCCCTTCAATTTGGAAATTACCGTTTCGCTGAGCGTGGCTGTTGTTTTCCTGATTTTGTTCGGTTTTTTAATCGGCGAGTTTTTTGCCTGGTTGTCTTATGCCCCTCTGCGCAAAGCTTTGCGGGTTCAGAAAAAGCAAAACCGCCGTTTGAGCAAAGAGCAGGAAAAGCTGGCCCGTGAAATGGAAACGCTTCACGAAAATATTTCCAAAGCAGCGGCAACTGAGCCCCAGGTGCCCCAAACCTCTTTCCGTGAAAAGCTTAAAAACTTTTTCACCCGTAAGAATAAATCGGAACACCAAGTGTCTAAAGCCGTGGTTAACGGAAACCCGGTCGATAAATTTTAACTTAACCTAAGGTAAATAACTATGAACTGGCTGTCGGATTTCGTAAGACCCAAACTGAAAAAAATTACTACCAAAGAGATTGCTGACAATCTGTGGACCAAATGCCCGCAGTGCGGTCAAATGCTGTTCACCAAAGAACTGGAAAAAAATAATTTCATCTGCACTTCCTGCGACCATCATTTGCGGCTGCCGGTGAAAAAACGGTTTGCTATGCTGTTTGACAACGGCGAGTATAAAACTATTTCCCTTCCCAAACTGCAGGAAGACCCGCTCAATTTTCGCGATTCTAAAAAATATACCGATCGTTTGAAATCTTATCGCAAAGCCACCGGCAGCGATGATGCGATTATGGTGGCTCAAGGAGAAATCGGCGGCGTGACCACTGTTATGGCGGCTATTGATTTTTCGTTTATGGGCGGTTCAATGGGAACGGCTGTCGGCGAAGGAATTGTTAAGGCGGCTGAACTGGCTTTACGCGGCAATTATCCGCTGGTTACCGTCGCGGCTTCCGGCGGTGCCCGGATGCAGGAGGGAATTTTATCCCTTATGCAGATGGCCCGTACTTCTGCCGCTGTGAACATGGTTAAAGAAAAAGGGCTGCCGTTTGTTTCGATTCTGACTGATCCGACCACCGGCGGCGTTTCGGCTTCCTTTGCAATGCTGGGAGATGTTCATATTGCTGAAAAAGGGTGTGTCATCGGTTTTGCAGGCGCCCGGGTTATTGAACAGACTATCCGTGAAAAACTTCCGGAAGGTTTTCAGCGGGCTGAATATCTGAAAGAACATGGTATGGTCGATATCGTGGTCCGCCGGACAGAAATGCGGGATACTCTGATTCGGATTTTAAGTATTTTGACCCATCGTCAGCCTCAGGTAAACACTTTGTCCCTGGAAGCCAAATAAACGAAATGCCCCGGTGAGATGCCGGGGTGTTTTTTTAACCTGTGGACGACCCGGCGATATCTCTTTATTTAAATGCCCAAACCAGCTATTACATATAGAAAAGATATTTATATGTTAACCGGGCGAGGACAAAATTTTTGAGCGGAATCAGCTTAACATCATCTATGCGCAACAATCTGCTGTCGTTACAGCAGACGGCTAAGCTGCAGGACCTGACCCAGAACCGTCTCGCCACCGGGTTGAAAGTCAATTCCGCGATTGATAACCCGTCTTCCTATTACACCGCCCAGTCTTTGAATAACCGCGCCGAGGATTTGAACATTCTGCTGGACGCGATGAGCCAGGGAATACAAACCTTAAAAGCCGTCAATGAAAGTATCAAGACCGGAACCAGGTTTCTGGAACAGGCCAAGTCGGTTGCCAGCTCCGCGCTGGAAACGGCGCAGCCGGTAGCGGCCAAAGTTTCTAATGAGGACGAGCTGATGGCGGCACTTTCCTCCGGAAAACCCGGACTGATTGTTTTAACAGCCGATATTACTCTCAATAATAAAAATATTGTCCTTGGAACCGGGCAATCTCTGGTCGGTGCCCGCTATTTTGATAAAAACGCTGCCGAAACAAGTTTGACCTTTAATATGAGCGGAACCACATTAAACGGTATTGAAGCGGATAACGGCTCGCTGATTTCGGATCTGACCATTAATTTCACAACAGATAACAAAGCTTATGCCGAGCAAAGCAATGCTGTTGCCGTTCTTAATAAATCGGATGTCCGCCTTCATAATCTGACCATTAACATGGATACAACCGGAGATACACAGTATGCTTCGTCAGCGGCAATATTTAATCAGGGCGCCAATACTAATACCAAAATTACCGGCAAAATTAAAATTGATATAAAAGCTGTTCATGACCGGACGAGTTCAGGACGCGGATATACCCACGGAATTTTGAATTATCAGGGAGGAAAACTGGCAATTGATGCCGCTGTATCAGTTAAAACCGATGGGTCGGAATCTCACGGGATTTATAACCAGTTTGGTTCTGATTTAGTTATTGGCGGCAATACCAAATATGATTTTATCTCCAACGGCGAAGTAAGTATGGGACTTTATAATTATACGAATGCCACAACAACCATAACTGATAGCGCATTAATCAACATACATACAATCAATCAAGACAGCTATGGAATGGCGAATTATGATAATTCTAAGACACAGGTCCGCGGCAATGCGCAGATAAACATCACAACTGAAGGTAAAAACAGCTTTGCTGTTATCGGCGGCAGCGGGAGCAACGGCAGCGCTTCCTTTGAAATGAGAGACAGCTCCAGATTAAATATCAAAACCAGCGGCTATAATGCCGATGCTTTCTACAAAATTAATAGTGTCATTCAAGATTACTCAACAGTAAATATTTTTACCACGGGAGAAAACGGAGACGGGTTTAATGGCATAGGTGATTGCCAGACAATATTTAAAGGAAATACAAAAATCAATATCAAATTAACTGGAGCAAAAACAGACGGTTTAGTTTACGGTTATTTTAATATTGATGAAAATGCTAATGTAAATATTGAAGCACCCAGCGGAATTTGCGGAAGCGTAGGGAACTCTTTATATTTGAATATTCTTTCCTCTTCTGTAGAAATCAATATTAACGGACCTCAGGCTTTTAGAAGTGACAGTCTCTATATCCAATATGTTTCCGGTGCCCGGATAAATACACAATCAGGAGCGCTAATGGCAAACTCAGCTCTCAGTGTTCCCACTTTAGTTTCGCCCGGCAATACCCCGCCGGGAAATTTTACCAATACAGGCGCTGCGACTTTTGATCCTCTGCCTGATATTGATGATGAAATGTCTAAAACACCGCCGGCCGTTCCGGAAAAAACTGAAACCTCAGAGGTTAACTCTCTGCAATATAACCAAATTCTGACTCAGTACGACAATCTGATTAATGACTCTTGGTATAAAGGTGTTAACCTGCTTAAAAATCAGGATTTGAAAGTGGTGTTTAATGAGTCCCGCACCTCGGATTTGGATATCAAAGGTGTCGACGCTACAACTGCCGGCCTGGGGCTGGAAACCGCCGACTGGAGCAGCGCCGCCGGGGTGCAAGAGTCGCTTGACCAAATCGACAGTGCGATTAACCAGCTGCGGCTTTATGCCTCGGAGTTTGGTAATTACTACCAGATTGTTACCACCCGGGAGAATTTTACCAATTCGCTGATTAATGTCCTCACTGAGGGTGCCGACCAGCTGACCTTGGCGGATATGAATCAGGAAAGCGCCAACATGCTGGCTTTGCAGACGCGCCAGCAGCTGGCGGTTAATTCCCTCTCGCTTGCCTCCCAGGCCAGCCAGAGCGTGCTCAAACTGTTTTAAGTCCGTCATGATATTCACCGGAGCGAGAAAATACCACTCATTATAAACAAACAAAAAAACCGGCGGTTAAAGCCGGTTTTTTTGTTTGCTTGTTTGATTATCTTACATAAATCTGTACTTCAGATGCATTGACATCAGAACTGGTCTTGGCTGAAATATTAATTTTATCAGCGCTGACACCCATATCAATCATATCCTGGAAAATGCGGGAAGCATTATTCTTGGCATTGGCGGAAGAGAGTTGGTTGCCATTAGCCGGGCTGACGGCAACAATGTCAAAAATAACGCCGGGTTTGCGCGAAACAGCACTGCTGACAGCCTGTTTCAAACCGGATTTATAGTTCACGGTAGATTTGTTGAATTTGGCAACAAACAACGGTTTTCCTGAAACAGTATGTTTACCGGCGGCATATCCGGCCGGAACGACGCGGGAAGATGCCAGCGGCGAATTGGCAACGCCGAAACTACCGGCTTTAATCGCGCTGTTCAGCTCCACAATGTAATTGCGGGAGGTTTCGGTATACTGCTGCTGACGGGCAATATCATTGTTAATTTCAGCCAGCAGGCTGTTAATCAGAATAGAAGTCTGATTGGTTTCATTTTCCAAAACCCGCAGCTGACGGTGGTCTTCATCAACAGCGCCGGAGATATTATAAGCGGCGCGGATTGAGTCCAACAGAAAAGAGGCATTGGCTGCGTCGGCGGAAGCGCGGGCGGCCAGCTGGCTCAAAGCGTTAGTGTTGGCATTCATAACCTGAATATTATTCTGAGCGCCCTGCAGCATGGCAAACATCTGGGGGTTGCCCGGAGTGGTGCCAACCTGCAGTTTGGCTTCAATCATACCGATAACTTTGTGATATTGCAGCGCATTGTTAATAACCGAACCGCGGATTTGCTGCAGTTGGGCATTACTGTTGCGGATAGCAGTCTGCAACTGGGACAATTCACCACGGAAAGTCATCACTTTTTGGCCGACGAAAGTGCCGGTATTATTACCCTCGGCAATAGCGACCGGTTCAAAGTTTGACGTTCCAACCGGCAGATTAACTTCTTCAGAGAGCTGATTGCCGCTGACGGCACGTTCTTCTTGAGTGTCAGAACCAAACAGCGAAGGGAATAAAGCGTCTGAAGAATAAGCGCAGCCGCTCAAAACTGTCAGGGAAACTAACGTCAACACTTTTTTCATGGTTGAATTTATCATTGATTGAAGCACCTTTTAAAAAACTTTACGTACATTTTGTTTTTACACCATTGTCCGCTTTTGTAAAGAAAATTTTACAAAAAAACAAGAGTTAAATGTAAAAATCTTTTACATAAGAACTGATTGAAAAACACTTTATATCCAAAGGCCTTAAAAATCTTTTAAATTATTTTAAATTTTTTGCTTGCATTTCAAAAATAAAAGCTGTATTAAACTTCCTGTGTCAGAAACAAATGCACCCGTAGCTCAATTGGATAGAGCATCTGACTACGGATCAGAAGGTTGTGAGTTCGAATCCCGCCGGGTGCGCCATTAAAAAACCCTCCAAACGGAGGGTTTTTTAATGGTGCAGTGCCGAATTGTTAAATTGTGAAGGAAGCGGCAGCGACTGAAACAATTGTTACAATTCAAACGACTGACGCGGAGTTAAACTGCGCAGGCAGTTTATAGAATAGCATAAAATTCAATCAGGCACAACTAAAACAGGCGAATTTTGTTAAGGTTCGTCTTAAATTCATAATTTTGTAACACAGGAAATCAGGCCACAAACAAATCTTTAATCTTGTCAAAAAAGCTTTTGGCTTCCGGCTGGCAAGTGTCGTCTTTGCTGATGGCGCGAAACTCTTCCAGCAGTTCTTTCTGGCGCGCCGTCAGGTTGACCGGGGTTTCAACCCGCAGTTTGACGAACAAATCGCCGCGGCGGGCAGACCTCATCATTGTCATGCCCTGATTCTTAAGCTTAATCACCTGATCGTTTTGAGCTCCGGCATCAATAGAAAGCTCGATTTTTTCGCCGCTGATAGACGGAATTTCAACTTTTCCTCCCAGAGCAGCGCAACACATTGAAATCGGAACTCTTGTATAAAGATTGGCGCCGTCGCGCTGGTATAATTTATGTTCTTTAACCGAGATAAAAACATACAAATCACCGTTTTGACCGCCGCGTGAACCAGCCTCGCCGCCGCCGGGAACCCGCATGCGGGTTTGATCTTCAATTCCGGCCGGAATTTTAATTTTAATGTTTTTTTCTTTATGAATAACACTGGAGCCGCCGCAGCCGGGACATTTGTCTGTAACCATATGTCCGGTGCCGTTGCAATGCGGGCAATATTGTTCAAAAATTAAGCCCATGCGCTGGGAACGGACTTTTCCGGTTCCCCGGCAATGCGGGCAGGCCGGGGCTTCTTTGCCGTCTTTGGTGCCGTGTCCGTGACAGGCCTCGCAGGTTTCGGTCGAGGGGATTTTAATTTCTTTTTCAACACCGTTAAAAGCCTCTTCCAGGGAAATTTCCATATTATAGCGGACATCGGCACCGTCTTGGGCATAACTCTGCTGCCGGGTACTGCCGCCCATAAAATCCGAAAACATCTGGGAAAAAATGTCAGAAAAACCGCCGGCCCCGAAATTAAATTCAAACCCGCCAAAAGGATTGCCGCCGGCTCCATTCATGCCACCTTCAAAGGCCTGGTGCCCGTAACGGTCATAAGCGGCGCGTTTTTGTTCGTCTTTAAGAACTTCATAGGCCTCGTTGATTTCCTTAAAGCGGAGCTCTGCATCCTTATTGCCGGGATTACGGTCGGGGTGATACTGCATTGCCAGCCTGCGGTAGGCTTTTTTGATTTCATCGCCGTTAGCGTCGCGGCTTACTTCCAGCAGCTCGTAATAGTCAGTTTTTTCAGTCATGATATTTCTTTAGTTAAAGAATTGTGATAAATTACTTTGTATTTAGGTTTTTATACCATTAAAGTCAAGTAATTAAAAAAAGAACCCCGCCAAAAGGCGGGGTTCTTGAGAAGCGTTGTTATTTAACTTCTTCAAAATCGGCATCGACAACCTTATCGTCACCGGCCGGCTGTTCACCGGTTCCGGCTGAGGCACCTGCTTCAGCGCCCGGTTGGGCTCCGGCAGCTTCGGTCTGCGATTTATACATGGCTTCGCCGAGTTTCAGGGAAGCCTGCATCAGGCTTTCGGTTTTTTCTTTGATAACCGATGCGTCGTCAGCTTCCAATGCCGTCTTCAGGGCATTCAGCTCGGTTTCGATTTTTGACTTTTCGTCAGCCGAAATCTTGTCGCCGTGCTCTTTGAGGGTTTTCTCAGTCGAGTGAACTAAGGATTCGGCCTGGTTTTTGGCCTCGACAGCTTCTTTTTTCTTTTTGTCGGCTTCGGCATTGGCCTCGGCATCTTTCACCATCTTGTCAATATCGGCGTCAGATAAACCGCCGCTGGCCTGAATGCGGATGGCCTGTTCCTTGTTGGTGGCTTTATCCTTGGCCGAAACGTTGACAATACCGTTGGCGTCAATATCAAAAGTAACCTCAATCTGCGGCATGCCGCGGGGTGCCGGAGGAATACCGACCAGATCAAACTGTCCGAGCAGCTTGTTGTCGGCAGCCATTTCGCGCTCGCCCTGGAAAACGCGGATCGTTACGGCAGTCTGTCCGTCTTCGGCAGTCGAGAAAACCTGCGATTTGCGGGTCGGAATGGTGGTGTTGCGGTCAATCAACCGGGTGAAAACACCGCCCAGCGTTTCAATACCCAGTGACAGCGGGGTAACGTCAAGCAGCAGAACATCTTTCACATCGCCCATCAAAACACCGCCCTGAATGGCTGCGCCGACGGCAACAACTTCATCGGGGTTAACGCCTTTGTGGGGTTCTTTTCCAAAGATTTCTTTAACTTTTTCCTGAACTTTCGGCATACGGGTCATACCGCCGACCAGAATAACTTCGCTGATGTCGGAAGGTTTAACCCCGGCATCGGCCATGGCCTTTTTGCAGGGCTCGACCGTCTTGTCAATCAGGTCTTCAACCAGGGATTCCAGTTTGGCGCGGGTCAGCTTGATATTCAGGTGTTTCGGGCCGGTCTGATCGGCGGTAATAAACGGCAGATTGATTTCGGTCTGCGTGGTGGACGACAGCTCGATCTTGGCTTTCTCGGCCGCTTCTTTCAAACGCTGCAAAGCCAAACGGTCGTTTTTCAAATCAATACCGGATTCTTTTTTGAATTCTTCGGTCAGATAGGTAACCAGACGCTGGTCAAAGTCCTCGCCGCCGAGGAAAGTATCACCGTTGGTCGACTTGACTTCAAAAACGCCGTCGCCGATTTCCAGGATTGAAATATCAAAGGTACCGCCGCCAAGGTCATAAACCGCGATGGTGCCGCTGGCTTTCTTGTCCATTCCGTAAGCCAAAGCGGCTGCGGTCGGTTCGTTGATAATACGCAGCACTTCCAACCCGGCGATTTTTCCGGCGTCTTTGGTGGCCTGGCGCTGGGAGTCGTTGAAATATGCCGGTACGGTAATGACCGCTTTTTCAATCTTTTCGCCCAGATAGCTTTCGGCATATTCTTTAATTTTCTGCAGAACGATAGCAGAAATCTGCGAAGGAGCATATTTCTGGCCCTTAACCTCAACCCAGGCGTCGCCGTTGTCGCCGTCAATAATTTTGAACGGAACCAGAGCCTTGTCTTTGGCAACTTCCGGAGAATCAAAACGGCGGCCGATCAGGCGTTTAATTGCAAACAGGGTGTTTTCGGGATTGGTGACCGCCTGACGCTTTGCCGGAAAACCGACCAAACGCTCGGTATCGGTAAAAGCCACCATCGAGGGGGTCGTGCGTGCGCCTTCCGAATTCTCCAAAACTTTAGCTTCTCCGCCTTCCATAACGGCAAAGCAGGAGTTGGTTGTACCCAGGTCAATACCAATAACTTTATTGCTCATAATCTTTCTTCCTTATATAAAACAGTCATGTTTTTGCTTCCTATGTGGTTATATAGGGAGGGTTTTTGAGCTATGCAAGTCGCCGCAAGATTTTTTTATAAAGTTTTTGACGCCGCCGCGGCAATAATCTCACAGACACAGGCTGCGGCCCGGTTGTGACCGCCCTATTGGCCGGGATTAAGCTTTTCGGTCCGCCGCAGTTCCTTTGCAGCAGTTTTCCGGTCCGGACAGCCTGCCGTTAAAACTCTCCCTTGTTGCCGCCGGAAGAGATTTCGTAACCGGTGTAGCCGTCAACCACCGAGTTGGCAAATGCAAAGTCGGTCGAGGTCACCGAATGAATCCGGAACAGGGTTTCGCCCTGTTCCACCCGGTCGCCCACTTTTTTGAGCAGGTCCAGCCCGGCGCCGGGATATTGCGCCGCTCCGGCCAACACGCCGATTTTGTTAATCCGCGCGTTGTCAATGCTTTCTACCACGCCGGAAGAAGTGGCGACAATATCGCGGGTGAGGTGCCCCAGCTGCGGCTGCGGCGCTTTGCCCTGGGCATAAATGATTTTGTTCATCGCCTCCAAAGCCCGGCCGGACGTCAGAATCTCTTTTGCCACGTGATACCCCTGTCCGCCGCGCAGTTTGGGGTCAAATTCCAAAATCCGCCCCGCCAGGAACAGCGATTTTTCAAGCAAATCCTGCGGCGCATCATCTTTGTTGCGCAAAATTTTCATCACGTCGCGGGCTTCCAGAACCGCGCCCACGCCGCAGCCGATCGGCTCGCTGCCGTCGGTAATCACCGCGTCAATCTCCAAAGACAGCATATCGCCCACATATTCGCACAGTTTGCGCAGGCGCATGGCCTCGTTGGTTGACTTAATCCGCGACTGCGGCCCCACCGGAATATCCAGCACCAGATGGGTGACACCCGCCGCCAGCTTAATCGCCAAAATCGAGGCCGCCAAATGCTGCAGCTGGGTGATTCCGATTTGCCGCTCCACCCCGGAAACAATTTTGCTGGCATCGGCGATGGATAAGGAATGATAGCTGGCAATCGCGCCACGGTTTTCTTTCACCAGCTTTTTGAAAGAGTCTTCATCAAAATCCACATTGGCAAGCACGCTCATGGTGTCGGCCACCCCGGCGCAGGAGGTGAGGGAGCGCGACGCCGTTTTGGCCATCGGCAGGCCGTAGGCCGCCACAATCGCCGTAATCACAATGTCGGTTTTGTTGCCGGGCACGCCGCCAAAACAATGGTGGTCAACCACAATGCTTTCGTTGTCCCAGCGGATGGTGTTGTCCCCGACCAGGGCTTCGGTCAGCGCCAAAACTTCCGACGCGGTCATAAACGACCCCGAGGCCACCAGAAAAGAGGCAATGTCCATGTTGGAATAGCGGCGCCCGGCAATATCGTTCACCACGCTGGCATATTCTCCGGCGCTTAAAATATTGCCGGCAATTTTGCGCTTCACCGAGGCCAGGCTGGGCGGGGGCGGCGCCAGCGTCAGCGAGATATTGGCGCCTTCGGGAAGGTTAATCAGCTCAAAGGCTTCGGTATTGAGGCCCAGCTCGTTGGGTTTGACCACTTTTGCGTCGTCCGTTACCTGCAAAAAGGCATACACCGGCCGTACGCCGCCGTGAATTTCCACCTTGGTCAGCGAGTGAATGTCATCAACTTTGTAGACGGAACAGTCGCGGTGAATATAGGCAATATTTTCATTAAACGAACTGATCGCAAGATGTTTAAGATTCAGCATGGGCGCCCCTGAAGAATTCCTCGGATATAATGAGCCAGTATGGCATAAGACAAGTTTAATATTGGTTAACGGCCCCGCCGCACGGCACCCACCCCCGCCGCCGCTCCGGCACGGCAAAAATAGTGCTTGCAAATCTGCGCAGATTCGGCTAACCTGAAAGCAGCTGCATGCCATGGGGCGTGCAGTTACGGCAGGAAACTGCCGGGGAATTTATCGATTCCCGCCACAAACGGCGCACGGATATAGCGTCGACAGATTGTCAGGTTAATATTTTCCTGCACAGTCAATATATCCCGGTTGCCATGACCGGGATGATCTTTGTTATGTTCAGAAACTTCGGTTTTAAAGGCAGAGATACCATACTTTGTGGATGGTCGATAACGTCCCGGTCACTTTATTTATTAAAGTGGCCTTTGGTTTTTTTAAATAACTGAAGGACTATAATGAAAAACTTTATTTCAACCATCATTTTGCTTTTAAGCTTATCCGCCTGCACCCATTTGAACGCTTACGAACGCGACCGGCTGCAAAGCCTGAGGGGACGGGGCATCACCGTTGACACCCCGCAGACACAGTGGGAACGCCCGGCCAGCCCGGCGGCCGCCGGCGCGCTCAACCTGCTGCCCGGAGGCGGCAACTTTTATCTGGCTTCCGGCAATGCCGGCGACAGCAACCATTATACTTATGGTTTTTTGAACCTGATAACCTGGCCGCTTTCAATTCTTTGGGCAGTTCCCGAGGGAGCCGTTGATGCCCAAACCATCAATGAGCGCGACTTGCTTTATCATTACACTTATTCTAATTCCGCCGCGCAGAAATAGGGAGCTGTTTCCGCCGCGCAGAAATAGGAGGCTGCTTCCGCCGCGCAGAAATAGGGAGCTGCTTCCGCCGCGCAGAAACAGGGGGCTGCTTCCGCCGCGCAGAAACAGGAGGCTGCGGCAGCGCTTTCCCCGCAAAAAATAAAAAACTCCGGTCCTTTTTAAGAACCGGAGTTTTGCTTTTATGGACAAACTTATACCAGCCGCCCGGCCTTTATGCAAGAAAAAAAGATATTGGCCGGAAGACAAAAAACCTCCCGGATTGCGGGAGGTTTAAGTTACAATTTAATAATCCTTATCAGGCCGTTTATCTCTTCAAGAGAAAGCCGCCTTTCTATTAACAAGTCAGAATGCTGGCGGAACAGGTACATTTTGCTGATATTGCTTTTCAGCTCGTCCTCGTCTTTTTGCAGGCGGAACTCTGCTGATAAAAGTCCGCCGCCGCCCATCTGAAGATTATTTTCCATGGCTTTGACATCATAGAAATAAGCGTATTTAAACCGGCGGGTAAGATAATCAAGATAATTGATTATCAGCGGATCTTCCCCTTCTATGAGTGTTAATCCGGCCTCAACCAGTTGTTTCCGCACGATACTGTCATCAGAAAAACATTCCCAGATCCCATGGGTTATCGGAGCGTCCTGACTTTTGTAAAGCAAAACCTCGTCCCATTCATAAGATACCCCCTCAAGGGGATTCATCTGAAAAGGGTTGGAGAATTTATTTGGTGTAAAGCCGTGGTTCGGATATAACCTGTCTGTGATTTTTAACAGTTTTACCAAAACGGTTATCCTCTTCAGGACATTCGTATCGTTTTTATACACATGCAGCAATGCCAGCGGCCAATACCGGAGCAACAGCGGCAACCCGTAGATTTTAACCAAAAGCTTTTCCTCTGCTTCCGGCTCCTGCCGCTCAATAAAAGCGTCAAACTTAACCCTGAAATCAGCCAGCAGGGCGGCAGCTTCATTTTCCCAGATTCGGATCTGCGTCATTTTGCTGTTGAACTCAATCGCCTGGTCAAATTTTACCCGGATTAATTCTCCGTGAACATAGGTCAGGATCATGGTGGGGCGGGAAAGTTTAAAACGGTATTTGCGTTTTAATTCCTCCAGCCTGGCGCCCGCTAAAGAATAGTCAAACGATATTTCTCTCACCGGATCATCGGCAGTTTCGCGGTATCTCACCAAAACTTTGTCACCTGAGGTCATAATCTTAATAACCTGGCAGGTAATTATTCTTTCTTTCATAATTCGTATATTTAATAATTTGTCTTTATGGACAAAACTATACCAGCCGCCCAAACATTATGCAAGAAAAAAGATTCCCCGGTCTGGCCGGAGGGAATTTAAGACAAAAAAACCTCCCGGTTTACGGGAGGTTTTCTTTTCGGCAAAACGCTAAAATTAAGCGTTCTTTTTCAAAGCGGCACCGAGAGCATCGGCGAAAGCAGAGTTGCCGGTGCTGGAGGAGTATTCTTCCAGAGCCTTTTTCTCTTCTTCAATTTCCAATGCCTTAACCGACAGGTTCAGTTTTCCGGTTTTCTTGTCAACGGAGGTGATTTTGGCTTCAAGCTCATCGCCTTCTTTGAAGTTTTCCGGATTCTGGCCGGCTTTGTCGCGGGACAGGTCGGCTTTTTTGATATAAGCGGCGGCGCCGTTTACATCAGCGCTGACACCTTTGTCATCAATAGCGGTAACGGTGGCTTTAACCACATCGCCTTTTTTGAATCCGTCCAGGGCAGCGGCAACCGTATCTTCAGACAGCTGTTTGATACCGAGGCTGATGCGTTCTTTTTCAACATCAACATCGATGATTTTTGCCTGAATATCCTGGCCTTTGGTGTAGTCTTTAACAGCTTCTTCACCGGCTTTGTCCCAGGAGATGTCAGACAGGTGAATCATGCCGTCAATTTCATCAGACAGACCGACAAACAGGCCGAACTCGGTAATGTTCTTGATCTTGCCTTCGATAACCGATCCGACCGGGTGCTCTTCAACATAAGCAGCCCAGGGATTCGGGGTGCACTGTTTAATGCCCAGGGAGATGCGGCGTTTGTCGGCATCAACTTCCAGAACCTTGACTTCAACTTCCTGAGAGGTCGAAACAATCTTGCCCGGGTGAACGTTTTTGCGGGTCCAGCTCATTTCCGAAACGTGAACCAAACCTTCAATGCCGTCTTCGAGTTCGACAAATGCGCCGTAATCGGTGATGTTGGTTACTTTGCCGTTATAAACTTCGCCGATCTGGTATTTGTCGGCAACATTCTGCCACGGGTCGGATTCCAGCTGTTTCATACCCAGCGAAATGCGCTGGTTGTCTTCATTGAATTTGATAACCTGGACTTTAACCGTCTGCCCTACGGTCAGAACCTCGGCCGGGTGGTTAATCCGCTTCCAGGAAATATCGGTCACGTGCAGCAGGCCGTCAACACCGCCGAGGTCGATAAACGCACCGTAATCGGTAATGTTTTTAACCACGCCGTCAAGAATTGAACCTTCTTTGAGGGTGTCAATCAGCTCAGCACGGGCTTCGGCACGGGTTTCTTCCAGAACCACGCGGCGGGAAACCACGATATTGCCGCGGACTTTGTCCATCTTCAAAATCTGGAACGGCTGGGTAATGCCCATCAGCGGGGTAATGTCACGGATCGGGCGGATATCAATCTGCGAGCCGGGCAGGAAAGCAATTGCACCGTTGAGGTCAACAGTGAAACCGCCTTTAACGCGGCCGAAGATAACGCCGTTGACGCGTTCGCCGGAGTTGAGACATTTCTCGAGGTCATGCCAGGCTTCTTCGCGGCGGGCTTTTTCACGCGACAGAACGATATTGCCGTCTTTGTCCTCGTAGCGGTCAACATAAACTTCAACCGTGTCGCCGACTTTCAGCTCGGCGTTCTGGCCGAATTCGCGCAGCGGGATACGGCCTTCGGATTTGAGGCCGACGTCAACAGTGGCAAAATCGTCGTTGATTTTGATGATGGTGCCTTTAACAACCGAACCGGTAATACCGTTGTCGCCAAACTGCTCGTTCAGCAGGGCTTCAAAATTTTCGGTCATTTCAGGGATTTTAACTTCAGTATTAATCATAAATATTGGTATTTCAAAAATTGCCTTTCTCCCAAAATAACGGAGCGGACTTGTGCGGGGTTAAAAAAATCCGTTGGCCGGGCGCACCCCCTGGCCGGAAGTGTTTCAATTTATACACGCAAATCTATAATATTCAAGAGTTTTTTTGCTTCTCGTCGATTATTTTTGAGGCTTTGGCAATCACCTCGTCAATGCTGAGGTCCGAGGTGTCAAAAATCAGGGCGTCGTCCGCCGGCCAGGTGCCTTTGCGCTGATAGTCCGATTCGTCGCGCTTTTTCACATGTTCCAGCACTTCTTCAAAAGAAATGTCAATGCCTTTGGCCGCAAAATCTTTTAACCGGCGTTCGGCGCGGATTTCCGGTGCCGCCTTCAAATAAAATTTTATGTCGGCCTGCGGGCAGACCACTGTTCCGGTATCACGGCCGTCATAAATCACCCCTTTCGCCGGGGTGCCGTCGGCAAAAACCGGATTCTTTCCGAAATCGCGCATCATCCGGGTCAGATAATCGCGCACCGCCGGCATCGTCGCTACCGCAGTTGCGGCCTTTCCGCCCTGTTCGCTGCGGAATTCCTGATGCTGCGACAGTTCCATCATTTTCGGAAAAGTCAGGTTCCGGGCAAATTCAGTTGCCGCGGCGGCGTCATGCAGGTCTTTGCCGCTCAAAATCATTTCCAGTCCCACGGCGCGGTAGGTCATGCCGGTATCAAAATAAGAAAGCTTGTATTTTTCGGCCAGAGCCGCTGCCAGGGTGCCTTTTCCGGCCGCCGCCGGGCCGTCAATTGTAATTATCATATCCAACGTCCGATTTTGTAACGAAAATTTTACTTTATGTCTGTTAAAATAACCGATAAACTAAACTTGTGCAGACTAATTTTGCGGTTATGCAGAGGTTTTATTCAAACCGGGGGAAAATATGGCGGCATTAAAACAATTTTTTCTTATTTGCGCTGGTCTGTGCTGGGCCGGTTCCGCCGCGGCCTTTGTCGTTACTGAAAAAAATCCCCTGTCCTTTGTCAATGTTGCCCGCGACGGCGGAATCATTATCCGCCCAGCTGATGCCCCGGCCCCGGAAATCGAGGTGCGCCGCAGTGACGATAAGGTCGATTATCAGGCCATAGCCGCCAAACTTCTGCCCCGGCGCAGTGAGTATATGACCATCAATTTCACCGCTTCCACCTACCGCAGCATTTCGATTCGCCGCAATTTTATCGTGCAGGTGATTCTGCCGCAGGCAGAGGGAACCAACTGGCGTATCGATACCAATGAAAACATCGTCCGCCCGCTGAACACCACGTCCAGGGACGGCGTGCGGATATTTGAATTTCTGAGCATGCGCCGCGGCAAGACCAAAATTTATCTGGATAATTACAATCTGGCCGACAAGCAGGCGGTGCAGAGCCGCATTATTAAAGTGAGGGTGTACTGATGAGTGCCGCCGCAAAAATCCGTTTATTTGCCGAGATGGCGCTGGTGCCCGGAACCGAGGCAGTTCTGCCCGGGGCCGCGTCACATTACCTTTGTACCGTTATGCGGCAGGGTGCCGGTAGCAATCTGGCTGTGTTTAACGGCCGTGACGGCGAATATGACTGCACTTTGGTCACGCCGCACAAAAAAAATGCCGTTATCAGGGTTAACCGGCAGACCCGCCCGTTTGAGGCTGTGCCGGATCTCTGGCTGCTGTTTGCCCCGCTGAAAAAAGACTGCACCGATTTTGTTTTGCAAAAAGCGGTTGAACTGGGCGCAGCCAAAATTATTCCGGTTCTGACTGCCAACACGGCAAGCGGAACGGTCCGCCTTGACCGCTACCAGGCCCAGGCTGTTGAAGCCGCCGAGCAGTGCCGCCGGGTTGACCTGCCCGGGGTAGCCGCTCCCTGCCGGCTTGATGAATTATTGTCTGGCTGGGAACCGTCCCGCCGGCTGTTTTTAATGGATGAAACCGGAAAAGGAGCGCCGGCTGCTACCGCTTTTCAGGCGGAGGCAGGACACCCGGCCGCTGTTTTGGTCGGTCCTGAGGGCGGCTTCAGCGCCGGGGAAATTGACCGGCTGTATGCGTTGCCTTTTGTTCGCGGTATTTCGCTCGGGCCGCGGATTCTGCGGGCTGAAACGGCCGCTGTTGCGGCGTTGTCGGTCTGGCAGTCTGTTGCCGGGGATTGGATAACCAGGGAGAAAAATTAATGAAGATTTTGGTTGCCGATGATCATGAATTGTTTTTAAAAGGGCTGGAGCTGATTTTAAGCGACGCCCTGCCCGGTGCCGAATTGGTCTTTGCCAAAAGTTATACCGGAATTTTTGACATCATTAAAAAGCAAACCGATTTTAACCTGATCCTGACAGATCTGGCGATGCCCGGCTCCGGCTGGCTGGAGGCTGTCCGCACCATTCATGAAAAACTGCCTGAAACACCGATTATCATTCTTTCGGCGGTTTTTGACAAAGAGGTGGTTCACAAAACCATTGAGCTGGGTGCTGCCGGATATATCTCCAAAACTGCCAGCAACGCCGTCATTATCAGCGCGGTAAATCTGGTTCTTTCCGGCGGGGTTTATATTCCGCCCGAGCTGTTGAAAGAAACTGCCCCGGAAGAGTTTGACCTTTTAAAACAGGTAGAAACCGTTCCCGTGGCTTCCAGGGTTGAAGACAAAATCAAAATTCTTACCCCCCGCCAGATTGACGTGCTTAAACTGATTGCCCGCGGCAAATCCAACAAAGTGATTGCCTATGAGCTCGGGCTGACGGAAGGTACGGTCAAACTGCATGTCACCGCCATTTTGAAGCTGCTCGGCGTGTATAACCGCACCGGTGCCGTTGTAGAGGCAACCCGTCTGGGGTTGATAGACACGCATGAATAAACTGGTGAATTGGAAACATTTATACGAATACCAGCATATTTTCGGCCTGTCCAAGCTGGCGGCTTTGTGGGGCGAATATCTGGAACAGGCTCATCAGTCCTGGTCGGCGCTCCCTCCGGTTGCCAGCGAGCAGCTGCGTTTAACCTTTCACAGCTGGAAATCTTCCAGCCAGGTCTTCGGCCTGGACGAGTTTTCGCGCCGCTGCTCGCAGGTTGAGGAAAATATTCTCAACCGCCGCCATCTTGACGGCCTGCCCCGGCAGATTAACGATTGCCGGGAGTGTTTTGAACAAAGTATTGCCGAATTAATCCCTTATTTTGAAAAATGGAAGTCCCAGTTATGAATGATGATTTTAGCGAATTCAGCGGTTATGCCAGTGATGATAATATCAGTGAGGAAAACTTCTTTGTTTTGCCGGAAGAAGTCAAAGTTCCCGCTTATACCTCGCTGATTTACGGCAATGTTTACAACAATCTGGAAAACAGTTCAAAGCTCGACACCGTCGGTTCGGCGCGTAAACGTACGTTTTATCAGTATCAAAAACTGATAAATTCCATGTTGCGCGAAGTTAAAATGAATCAATCGGTATTGCAGATGGGGCTGACTTTCGGCAATGAAATCGACCAGGTGGCACAGCGTATCGGTGCTTACGGCCAGTTTGACGTGATAGATGTCAACCCGCTGCAGGTTTCCCGCAACAAGGAAAAATACGGCAATATTTATCCGGCCATGAACATTTGGAATTATGATGCCGCCGAATTTAAATTTGAGAAAAAATATGACGCGGTCATATGCTTTTTCCTGCTTTCGGAACTGCCGGTCGTTACCAAAGGCAAAGTCATTAACAATGCCCTCCGGGCTGTTAAAGAAGGAGGAAGTGCGGTTTTCGTTGACTGGCATAATCCTTTGCCCTGGCATCCGCTGCGCTATCTGGTCCGCATGCATAACCGCCTGTTTCACCCCTTTGCCGAAAAGCTCTGGGACCGTGAGATAGATACTTTTGCCGAAAGGAAAACCGAATACCTGTGGCGGAAAAGCACCTATTTCGGCCGTATGTTCCAAAAAGTGGTTGCCACCCGTAAGGAAAACCCGGTCAAACAGGCTGAAGAAATGGCCCCGGTCGAAGAAGAAGGTTATTTTCTGCCGGATTTCTAAAGCAAAAACTTATATTAAAATACGGGAATTTTAGAACAGCCTGGCAATTTCTGCCGCGATCTTCCGGGCCGGGTCCAGCCGCTGCCGGGGTTTAAAACTCAAAGCGTCCGGAGCGTCAGCCGCGCAGGCAAATCCGCCGTCATACAAAGAGCGGACAAACCGCAGATGTTTGGGGCGCAGCCAGTTTTTGCCGCAGAAAATCAATACCGGTTTGCCCGACCCGCAGGATTCGCTGCACATGGAGACCGTATCTCCGGTGACAATAATCCTCTCCGGGCAGGCATAAAAACCCATAATCGGATTCTCTTTTTGCTCGCCCCACCAATAGGTATAGGCGGGAATATCTTTCAGCCCGTCTTTGATAATCCGCTCTGCCGCGACTCCGGTACGCCGTGAAGTGGTGATCAAAACAGAGCCGCCGCTTTGGTCATAAATCCGCCGGATTTCCGCCGTCAGGGCCCGGGCATTTTCTTCGCTGAAAGGCGCATCTTTAATGGCCCCGCCAATAATTACCGTGGTCCAGGGCCGGGGCAGGGAGGCAAATACCGGCGTCCATTTCTGCCGCGCTTCGGCCAGGGCCTGTTCCGAAACCCTGTGCGCGCAACCGGTAATATAAAACAGGTTGCCGCGGCGTTCCGGCTTACGGTCATGTTCCGGCACAATCACCAAATCAAGATCATTAATCCCGCATTTTCCCGGATACATCAGCTGAACGATTTTGCTTTTGCCGCCGCTTTGTCTTTTTATCCAGCGGGCAATCGGGGTTGTGCGCCGGCTGATTGACAAGATTAAATCCGGCCACGGAGCATGAAGACAGCTGCTCTCTTTCCGGTTCATGCCCAGGCGCGAAGCGCCTTTTAAACAGTTTGGCAGTTTGGCCCAGCGGTTGTAAACGATTTTCTTTTCGATTATATCATAACTGTCGTCCAAAACGCCCAAAATGCCGCGCGCCTGGCCGATGCTGCCCATGCGGTCATCCAAGAGGGCCCAAACCGTTTTTTTCATATCTGATAACTTTCAAAAACTTATAGTCACACGAGTCGAATATTTGTAGTATAAAGCTAATTATCGCGAACTCAATTAATAATTTGAAAAAGGGGGCATAATATGCGCTGTTTGTTTTTGGCTTTGCTGTTCACCATTCTTCTGACGCTGCCGGCCTCGGCCCAGTTTGCCGCCCAGCAGGATGCCCAGTACATGGCCACGCTCAAGGCTGTGGTAAACTATAAAATAGATGATGAGGAAAATCTCCGCGATATTGAAGCCTTGCGCGAAAACCGCCGTTTTAACCAAAAACTGGCCCGCATGATGGAAAAGCTGCAGAATACCCGCACCAAAAATTCAACCAACCGCCGGGTCTATAATATTTTGCTTCAGGCCGGAAAGCAAATTTACAACGAGCTGGATTAAACTTTGTTTAACCAAGCGCTGATATACTGATGAAAATAGCTCAGGAAAGGTTTTAAGATGGAAAAATATGATTTTGGCGCTGCCTTAACCCGCATGACCGGCCGCCGCCGTATCATCATTGAGGCTAAAACCGCGGCCGGTGAAGAAATTATCCGCCCGCTGCCTGAAGAGGGCAGGGAAGCCGGTTCGGTTGTTCTCAAAGCCAAATCAAATCAAACCCGGGAGGCTAATGCATGAAATTTTTATCCCTGAGCATCTTGCTGCTTTTACTGTCGGCCTGCAATATTCCTTCCGAACAGAAACTGGAATTTAACCCTGACTATAACCGCATTGCCCGTAATGCCACTGTTGTTCAAAAAGCGTCAAATTTTGTAACTTATGAATATAAAAATATCCGTGTCGATGAATTGGCGGCCGTTGCCGCTCTCTATTGCCAGGATCATGGTGACCGCCAGGCAGTGCTGCATGATATCCAGCTCCGTCCCAACCATTCCCGCCGGGCAACATTTTATTGCCGCGGCGCTGCAAATGATTAATCCGCGCCCGCTTGCAATAAGCCGGATTTCTTCCTATATCTAGCATAAAGAATGCGATTTTTGTGAAGAGTAGCGATATGAATAAAAACCTGTATCATGTTTTAGGGGTCGACAAAGGCGCCGGCGAGGCCGAAATTAAATCGGCTTACCGCAAGCTGGCCCGCAAATACCACCCCGATTTGAACAAAGACAATAAAGAGGCCGCAGAAAAGTTTAAAGAAATTTCCTGTGCTTATGATATTTTGGGCGATAAGGAAAAGCGGAAGAAATACGACAACAACGAAATTGATGCGGACGGCAAACCGACCGGATTCGGTGCCGGTTTCGGCGGAGCCGGCGGTCCCGGGGGCGGATACCGCACTTATACCTATACCGGCGGTGAAAATCCTTTCGGGGGTGCCGGCGGCAGCAATTTTGATTTCTCGTCAATATTCGGCGAAGATATTTTTTCCCAGTTTACCGGAGGCAGCGGTTTTCAGGGCGGGTTTGGCGGCGCGTCGCGCCGGCCCCGCAAAGGCGAAGATATTAACTATACCATGCGTCTGGATTTTTTGGCCGCCGCCCGCGGTGATGAAAAGACCGTTAATATCAACGGCAAAAACATCAATGTCAAAATTCCCGCCGGAACCACTGACGGCCAGACCTTGCGCTTGAAAGGCCTGGGTTCTCCCAGCCCGAACGGCGGTTCCTCCGGCGATGTGCTGATAACCCTCAATGTTGATAAACACCCCTATTTCAGCGCCGAAGGCAGCAATATCCTTATGGAACTGCCAATTACGATGAAAGAAGCTGTTTTGGGGGCCAAGGTGACGGTGCCGACCATTACCGGCAAGGTTAATGTCAATATTCCCCCTTATGCCTCCAGCGGGGAAAAATTGCGCCTGAAAGGTAAGGGTATCAAGAGTAAGGCAACCGCCGGCGATCAGATTATCACTCTGAAGATTATCGCGCCGAAAACCGCCAGCTCCAAATTGGAAGAGGCCCTGCGTGATCTTCCGGACGAAAGTATAAGGAACTTATAAAAAAATGCTGCTTGACGCCCTCAAAGACTTCAGCTGGTATAACGAACCGGAAAATGTCCGCTTTCAGGAAGACGGGCTGTTGGTCGATTCCCTGCCTGAAACGGATTTTTGGGCGAATATGGCTCATCGTTTTAATAAAGACAACGGCCATTTTTTTTATACGCCTGCCAGAGGGGATTTTACATTAACAGTCTGCACTGCCGCCGAAAGGTTTTTACCGTTTGCCCAGGCGGGAATTATGGCCCGGCTCGACAGTTTTAACTGGGTGAAGGCCTCTTTGATGGATCAGGCGCCAGTACCGGAGGAAATCGGTTCGGTTGTTACTCAGCGCGGACATTCTGACTGGGCGGCGGTTCCGCTGCCTTATCCCTTGCAAAAAGTATGGTACCGGCTCAGGCGCAAAGGCGGAGATATGCTGTTGTCTTATTCTCCCGACGGCGAAAGATTTATCAAACTGCGGCAGTTCCGCCTGATTGCTAACGAAGCGGAAATCCGTATCGGCGCTTATGTCTGTAATCCCGGTGCCGGAAAGTTTACCGCCCGGCTCGAACAGGTTGATTACAAGCCGCAGGCATAACCGATAAAAATTCTTCGGCGACGTTGGGGTGAAGAACATTTTCCAGGCGCCGCGTTTTGCCCGGTTCCAGCTGGCCGTCCCGGTAGCCGCTCAAAGTGGCGCAATTGTTTAAAAACAAGCAAATCAAAAAGATGAAATATTTCATGCTTTCCTCCGGATTCTGAATAAAAAGAGAGGCCGCTTTCCTATGGGTAAAAAAGCGGCCGGGATCTATTATCCATCCGAAGGTTAAGATGTCACAGAACTCAGAAACTGCGTGCCTGATCTCTCAGTCAGGTTTCCTCCGCGACCAATTTGGTCGGGCTTTATGTGCAATACAGACATTTGAAGGCCTGCATTCCTCCCGCACTCCGGTGTCACGGAGTGCCCTATGGCTGGAATCCCATAATCCCCGGCAGGTGCTCTTTGCCGTAACTGCAAATATTGCAGCTGTCTTTAGATTAAATTAAGCTTTGCTTATTTGCAAGATTTATTTGAAAATTTTTTAAATGCTGTTCCGGCTGCTTTTGACGGCAGCAAAGTTAGACCAAAAATTCCCGGCTTCAGAAAGGCTGGGCGGTGCTTCCTGGCCGCAGTCAGGTTAATCCGGAGATTTCAGGTTAATCCGGATATTTCCGCCTTATTCAGGCTAAAGTCGCGATTTCCGCCCGCAGTTCGTCCAGCCCCAGATTCTTTTCCGAACTCGTTGCCAGTACCCGGATATGGGCTGCGGCATGTTTAGCGGTTTCCGCTTCGGTTTCGGCGCGGACTTTCTCCAGGGCTTTGGCGCTAATTTTATCGGTTTTGGTCAGGACCAGCTGATAGGTCACTGCTGCTTTGTCGAGCATTTCCATAATCTCGCGGTCGACCGGTTTAATCCCGTGGCGTGAATCAATTAAAACCATCACCCGTTTGAGGTTAACCCGACCTTGCAGATAGGCCATAATAACCGCCTGCCATTTTTTGACTTCAACTTCCGGAGCCTGCGCATAACCGTAACCGGGCAGATCGACAATATGCAGTTTGCCGCCGAGGTTAAAATAATTCAGCTGCTGGGTCCGGCCCGGCGTATTGGATGTTTTTGCCAGACCCCGGCGGCCGGTCAGCGCATTGATGATACTCGATTTTCCGACATTGGAGCGCCCCGCGAAAGCAACCTCCGGCAGTTCAGATACCGGCAGTTGTTCCAGCCGGGCAACGCCGAGGACAAAATGACAGTCCTGCTTAAACAGCGCTTTGGCGGCGTCAAGCTGTTCCGGGGTAAATTCTTCGGGCGTAAAACTCATTAGTCAACCCCGACGCGTTTCATGATAACTTTCTGCTGGGCAATCGACAGAATATTGCTCAGCGTCCAGTAAATAACCAGACCGGAGGCAAAATGCCCCAGCATAAACATGAAGATCAGCGGCATCAGGGCAAAAGCGCGTGCCTGATCCTTATTTGCCGGTTTGGGGTTCAGTTTCTGCTGGATATACATTGTCAGACCCATCAAAATCGGCCAGACCCCGATATCCAGAAAACCAGGAACCGGCAAATGCGTCAGCGCCGAAATGGTCAGCGGGTCAGGTGCCGACAAATCTTTAATCCAGCCTACAAAGGGAGCATGACGGATCTCAATTGAAATATTCAGCACTTTATAAAGCGAGAAAAAAATCGGAATCTGAATCAGCATCGGCAGGCAGCCCGAGGCCGGGTTGATTTTTTCCTTGCGGTAAAGTCCCATCATCTCCTGCTGAAGTTTAACTTTGTCGCTGCCGTAGCGTTCCTGCAGTTCCTGAATTTTGGGCTGCACTTTTTTCATTTTGCTCATGCTCTCATAAGACTTGTTGGCAATCGGGAACATCGCCAGCCGCAGCAGGGCTGCAAACAGCAGAATAGCCCAGCCCATGTTGCCGATGAAGTGGAACAGGAAATCCAGAATATAAAAGAACGGCTTGGTTAAAAAGTAATACCAGCCGAAATCAACCGCCAGGTCAAACTTGTCAATATGCAGCTGCTTGGTGTAATTATCCAGCAGTTTAATCTCTTTGGCGCCGGCAAAAAAGCGGCTGTTAAATGTCCCCGCGGTGTTGTTGGCAATCATTACCGGCTGTCCGACGTAATCGGCCTGATATTGGTTATCGCCCACTTTGGCAAATTTAACATTGTTTTCCTGATTGTTATCAAGAATTAAAGCGGTAAACCAGTAATGGTCGGAAAAACCGGCCCAGCCGCCGCTGGATTTAAATTCTTCAACCTTGCCGTCTTTCAAATCAGAAAATTTGACTTCTTTCAGGGTTGAGTTAATCACGCCTGTCAGCCCCTCGTGAACCACCCGGCTGCGGTTGGGCTCAATCACCGGCTTGCGGTTGATCAGCCCGTAAGGGTACAGGGTAACGTTTTTGCCGCTGTTGTTTTCGACAATCTGTTCCAGAGTAAACATATAGTTGTTGTCCAGCGAGATTTTACGGATAAATTTAAGCCCCTGTCCGTTATTCCATTCCAGAACCACCGGCGTGTCCGGAGTCAGCTGCCTGCCTTTAACGGTCCAAACGGTATTTTCATTCGGCAGCTTAACGGTGTTGTCCAAAGACAGCCAGCCGTATTCGGCATAGTACGGAGCTTGGGTGCCGGACGGAGCCAGAAGCTCGACATCGGCGCTGTCAGGAGCCAGAGTTTGTTTGTATTTGTTGAGATAGAGTTCGTCAAAGCGGGCACCTTTAACCCGGATCGAGCCGCTGACAACAGGGCTGGCAATTTCAATCCGCGGCTGGTTGGCGGTTGCTTCCGCCACGCTCAACACTGGTTCTTCAGCCGCCGGTTGTCCGGTTTGGATGGCTTGAGGATCAGCTTTCAGTTCCGCCTTAACGGCCGGAGCAGGAGCCGGCGTAACCGTCTTTTTGGGGAACAGCCAGTTTGTGGCCATAATTACGGCAATGGAGAGTATGACTGCCAGATACAGTCCCTTCATCTCTTCTTTCATAAAACGTTATCTCCTAAATTTCTTGAAGTCTTTCGCCGGGCTGCGGCGTTTATCATCTTAAGTCATTGCTTATATTTAGTATAGATTGCGGCCATAAGCAAGCCTTTATCTTGATTTATCAGCCTTTTTAGGCTTTTTCGGGGGTACCGGATCATATCCCGAACCGCCCCAGGGGTGGCAGCGCAGAATACGGCGCACGCCGAGACAGGTTCCCTTAAAAAAACCGTGAACCTTCAAAGCCTCAATAAAATAACTGGAACAGGTCGGCCGGAACCGGCAGACGCCGGGACACAACGGCGATAAGAATTTCTGGTAAATTTTAATCAGCAGAATCAACAGATATTTCATGGAAAGACTGTTCCTGATCTGATTTGTTAATCCCAGTCCCCTCGGTGCCCCCTTGGGAAAGTTCGGACTTTTCTTTCGGCCAGACTAGCTTGTTAATCCGTTTAACCGTCATTTTCATATCATTGACCAGTTCGCGGAAATCTACTTCTGCTGTACTGTAACGCCCGATAAAGACATAATCTGTCCGCGCTTTTCCGAGCTTGGGCAAAACCTCGCGCATAGCCGCCCGCAGCCGCCGTTTGGTCCGGTTGCGCAAATGCGCATGCCCCACTTTCTTGGTAACCGTAAAGCCGGCAAAGCAGCTTTCATCATCAAGCGTGCGGTAAGGAGCGGATAAACTTTGAGCCGCCTGAAGGACAAGGCTGTGGGCAACCATCTTTTGTCCTGCGGCGACTCTTACAAAGTCTTTTCGTTTTTTTAAGGTAAGAACTTTTACCATTTTAACTCTTAGGCAGAAAGTCTTTTACGTCCTCTGAGACGACGTGCGGCCAATACTTTGCGGCCGCCAACCGTAGCCATGCGGGCGCGGAAACCGTGACGGCGGGTTCTTACCAGCTTGCTGGGCTGAAATGTACGTTTCATCTTGTTTCTCCGTTATATTTTATTAAACCAAACTAAAGCGATGCTTTTTTGTTACCTGCTTAATACACGTATTTTTTATGCGAGTCAACATAAAAAAGCATTCTTATCTGCCCGGTCTTTTCTCTGTGAGGCGCATTGGACGATGATTTATTTTCCCCACCCGGCACCCTGGCGGAGAATTCGTTCTGCCGCCCGGCTGTGAGTGCCGTCTTCATTGTGGGTCACCAGGGCAGGGTGCAGAACCAGCGGGGCTTTGGAATCTTTTCGCGCCCTTACGATGATTCTCTTGGCGGGCTGTCCGGGTTTGGAAGACAGCGGCAAAACCTCGATAGCGCCCAAACGGCCATGAAGAACCGCCAGAATATTTTCCAGAGCCGCTGCCCGGTTGATGATGTAAAAATAACCTTGGGGTTTGATTTTTTTGATACAAAAATTAATCCAGTCCGCAAGGTCAAAACCCTTCAGATTGTGGGCTGCCGCTTTGCTGGCATTTGGGGAGGCCAGGTCATTTTCCGCATACGGCGGATTAGTGATGACATGGGTAAAACAACAATTCGGCAGCGGGCAGGCGCTGATATCGCAGTTAAGATAATGAAGAGTGTCAAAACCATTGGCCTCCGCGCTCAGGTTGGCCAGTTCCGCCAGCCGGGGCTGCAGTTCCACACCGGTAATTTGGGGGGATTCGGCTTTAAACCTTTCTGCCAGACACAGCGAAACCGCCCCGGTACCAGATCCCGCATCAAGGATCGTATCTCCGAGAAGGACATGTTCAACCGCCGCCGCCAAAAACACCGCGTCAGTCGATGCCCGGTAGCCGTCAACCGGCTGAAAAATTTTTATTTTCTTGTCTAATAAATAATCTTCGCTATAATCCGCCATATAATTTTGCTCCTTTATCCCGAGCATAACGGATTTATTTGAAAAATCAAGCGGAGGCCCTGGTGAATTTTTTAGACGTTTTTTTGTTGGCGCTGGCTTTGTCGGTCGATGCCTTTGTGGTTGCTTTTTCTTATGGGCTGATTATTAAAAAAGGCAAGGGAAAATCCGCTCTTAAAATTGCCGCCGCAACCGGAACCGGGCAGTTTGTCATGCCGGTTTTGGGCTGGTATGGTGCCCGCAGTATTTATGACCAGATTGCGGCCGTTGATCACTGGATTGCTTTTTTTGTTTTCCTGATGCTGGGATTAAAAGTTATTTCAGATGCGTTGCACGAATGCGACTGCACCGCCAAACTCTCTCATACGCTGACTTTAAAAATTCTTCTCATGATTGGGGGTGCCACCTCAATTGACGCTTTTGTATCAGGTTCCATGCTGTTTTTCATCAAGGCGCCGGTATGGTCTTCGGCGGCCATGATTGGCTTAACCACCTTTGTCATGTCTGTCATCGGCTTTAATTTCTGCCGCCTGTTCAAAAAAATCCCCACCCGCTGGCTGGAAATTCCTTCCGGCCTGATTCTTATTGCCTTGGGGTGCAAAATTTTATATGAGCATACGATAGGATAAATAACCGCGCGGCCTTCCTTAGGATCCCGATAAAACAAAATCCCTGCCGCGGCGGGGATTTTGTTTTATGAAGCCTTATTCTTTTCTCTCAACCCAGGTGATTTCGGCCCGCGCCAGTTCACGCTCCTCCCCGTCATAAGTACAGATGCTGTGGGTGGTATGCAGACCGTCAACTTCGGTATTTACCATCACTTTTTCGCCCATCAGGCCTTCTTTTTTAAAGTTGATGGCGATTTTATAAGGATTGTGGTTAAGGCGGAACTCCGGCGCCACCGCTTCGCTGGCCCATAAAATATACACGGCATTGTTGACGTGCTTGTTCAGGTCAATATCATCAAACCGGACCCGGAATTTGGTCTGCTCGTCAATTTTCCCGACTTCCTTAATTTTCGGGAATTCGGTTGGCAGTGCCCTTTCTTCAATAATACTGTATTGCGGCAGGTTTTCGCGGAGCGATACCGGACGTTTCCGGTCAAAATTAATCAAAATCCATTGGCTGGAAGCCGTAATAATCCGTTCGCCGTCTTCACCGAAAACTTCAAAATCGCGCACGGCGCCGAGCTTTTTTTCAACTGCCGGCCAGGTGGCCATGGTAATGCATTCGTGAATCTGCGGCAGACGCTTGATTTCGATTTCATAATTAGAACCTACCCAGGCCAGCCCCTGTGACAAAACATATTCCAGGCCCAGCCCCATCTGGGCGGCATGAGCATCGGCCATATCCTGAAAAATATTCAGCAGTGTCACCATGCGCAGATTATTATTGCGGTCGCATTCATAGCTCCTGACCTGATAACTGTTAACGTATTTCTTTAATTCCATGAGAACTTCCTTTGGTTTTGCGGGTATGTAAAAACATCTTAAATTTGTTGCGACAGCGGCGCGAACTGATAGTACGGCGCAGCAAACCTTCACCGGAAGTCGGTTTTTGCCAGACTTCGGTAAAATAAGCGTAGTCGCCGTCATAATTAACCACCAGCCAGGCTGCCGGCGCTGCGTAAATTCTTTCTGCTCCCGGCGGGGAAAGCCGGAAAACTTCATTATTGTGCGGAACAGTTTTTATCAGTTTCATCCCGCAGCCCAGCGCCAGATCACGCACATACTCGGTTACAAAAACCGGGCAATGCGTGGGAATAAATTCGGCTTGCGGCAGCAACTGTCCCAAATATTCGTAATCCCCCCAGAAACCGTGTCCAAATCCCTGCAGTTCCGGCACCTTGTCAACGCTGACAAAAGGGATGTTGCGGGCATTCAACTGCCCTTTCAGAGGATTAAAAAAGGTTTTGGCAGTGATAATGCCGAAACTGTCGGCCGGGGATTCGTTAAAAAGGCGTCCCAAATCGTTAAAGGTGCCGATGACAACATAGTTGTCGCCGAGGCCGGCCAGTTCTTCATTGGGTTTGAACAAGACTTTGATGCGCTTTCCGGCCAGCTTTTCAAATGAAATGCCATAAGCATTAATCAGTTCCAGATAGCCGTAGAAATCCCTGCTGCCGTAAAAAACAACATTCTTACGCAGTTTCAGCGCCGCCAGAAAGGCAATGATATACATTTCGGGATGAGTCGGATAAACCGGGATAAAAACTTTCGGCTTGCGTGCCCGGCGCATCAGCTGCACCAGTTTCTTGAATGTGGCGACTTCCTTAGGGGCAAATCCGTCTTCGGTAATTCCGTAAAAATCAGCCACAACGGCATTTATTTGCGGTGCCAGCTCCCGGATCCGTTTTAAATTGGTTGGCTTGCGGAAATAAGTGCTGGAATCCAGTTTCATGTCCCCGGTATGATAGACGGTGGCATTCGCGGATTTGATCATCAGCCCGAAACTGTCAAAACAGGTATGCGAAGAGGCCACGGCCTCAATTTCCAGCGATCCGGCTTTAATAAGGCTGCCATCGTTTATTTCAATAAAAGCGGGACGTATTTTAGCCGCAATGTCAAATTCTTCGTAAAGCTGGTCCAAAATCATTTTGGTATAACGGCCGCCGTAAAGTGGCGGAAGTTTATAACCGGCTTTCAGATAATGGACGATTCCGTTGAGGTGATCGGGGTGGGAGTGCGTCAAAAAAAGAGCCCTGGGATTAAGCTCCCGGCTGTTCAGCAGCTCCCTGATGTCAGGAACTGCCGCCGCCGAGTTCTTAATGCCCAGAGCCTGATGGTTATCGAACTTTCCCAGATCGACAATAATCGTTGTGCGCGCCGGTTGGCCGTTTTGCAGGATAATGTCCGTATACTGATAACAATGGCCGCTGATCTGGTCGATGTTGTTGCCGCCGAGCGGCCGCCAGTAAAGGCCTGTTTGCATCAGGTAGTCTGCCATAACTCACTTTTAATTGGTTTTATTTAAGCTTGCTCCGGCGGTATTCGTCCAGCTTGGCCTCTCTCCAGGCATTAGCTTTGGCGGCAACCGTCTGTTCGATTTTCTGCTTATTTTTAGCATATACCGTGTTTTTATCAAGCTTTTTGTTTGCACTCTGTGCGGGAGAGCCGAACAAACGCGCTTTGCCGTCAATTAAACGGGCCTGGCGAATAGACTCAAAAGCGTTCACCAGCTTTTTCTTATAGCGCTGTCCTTTATGAGGAATACTGGAATGATAGGCCATCGCGGCTTTAATCCAGTCATTATCTTTGTTCTCATAGAGGTTTTTCAAAAACTTTGCGCTGTATTCCACGTTTTTAACGGGATCAAATGCCTCTTCAATACTTTTAAAAGCTTTGGGGTGATAAGCCAGGTTGATCTGCATACAGCCCACGTCAATACTTTTTACGCCCGCTTTCTGAAGGCGCTTTACTTCACGCACGGCTTCGGCCTTAGAGGCGTAATAACGGCCTTTTCCCTGAGCGTTAACTGTCCACGGCCAGGCTAATTTCTGTTTTCTGGCCTGATTCCACCGGCCCGATTCAACATTGGAAATGGTGGTGAGTAAGTGTTGTTTGATATTGTACTCTTGTTCAATTTTTTGTGTTGCTTCCATACAAACCAAGGCAGGATCGGTACGAAGTGATTTGGCCTGAGCTTGTACTGGCTGAATTAACATCAGCAGTAATAACAAAAACATTAAATCCTTTGATACGAAAACTCGCATCCCTCTGCTCCCTCAAAACAGCCACAAGTATCCCTCATGCAACAAATGTGCCAATTTCAACTTGCTTAAGGCTTGAAACGATATCGTCAAAAAAAGTTCTGAGGTTGGTTATTAAAACTTATAAACTCCCTGACCGCCCGCTGCTCGGGCAGCTTGTGCTTATAATTAATCAAAGACCTACCGCGACTTAAAATATGAACGGCCGGTCATAAAAACAAGAGGTCTTATAACATGATTAAATTTTAAAATCCAGTAAAAATTTTCCCAGACTAAGAATTGCCCCGCATATATCAGAGCTAACTTTATGAAAATTCATATTTTTTTTATACACATTTTCACTCATATACAGGCTTCGGTTAACCTCCAGCTGCAAGGTATAGATGTTTTTGCGCGGCTGGCAGTAGTTGAAGGTAATAAAAGCCCCGGCATAAGGGCGGTTGAATTCTACCCGGTAGCCGTCGGATTCCAGCGAGCGGCTGAGTTGTTCCGATATCCGGGACGGACAGCTTTCATCAAACAAAGTACAGAGGCAGAATTCCACCGGCTTGGTTTCGTTCATAATATTGCAGATTTTGGAAGGCATTGAATGGCAGTCAATCAGCAGGCAGAATCCAAATTTGCGCGTTACCCTGTCTACCAGCTGTTTCAGGCGTTTATGATAAGGGTCATACACCTTTTCCAGCCGCTCCATAGCCTCGCTGTAAGAAATCTTGCCGTCATAAATGCTCTTGTTTTGAGTAACAATCCGGTGAATCACGCCAAAACCCACCCTGCTGCGCCGGCTGCCCAAACCTCCGGCGGCTTGCGGCGCATCATAAAACATTGTATCGTCAAGTTCGATTTTATCGCGGTTGACGTCAACGAATGTCCGCGGAATGTTCATTGACAACAGGGGAATTCCCGCATCAGAAGCCGCCCGGACCATTTCTGTCACAAAACAGTCTTCCGATTCCCGCAAATCTTCAATACTCAAATGAGTATTGGCCAGAAATTCCGGCGGAAAATCGCACCCGCTGTGCGGAGAGGATAAAACCATCGGAAACTGCGGATTCTCGGTATTAAACTCCTCAAAAATCTTCAGTTTTTTATAGTCTACCTTAAAATTAATTTTTTTATCACCCACGGCAGGTCCCTTTGTTAATTTACTGCCATTATAGCAAAATAAAGCTTAACTTTTTGCTAATGGAGAATAACGAAAACAGAACTTGTGGAAGACAAGCGATTAATTCTTTATTTAAAAGTTCAAAAAGTTTATTACTTTAACTAAAGATATTTTAGGATTAGCCGGGCGGGGACAAAATTTTGAGCGGAATCAGCTTGACATCATCTATGCGCAACAATCTGCTGTCATTGCAGCAGACGGCCAAGCTGCAGGATCTGACCCAGAACCGCCTCGCCACCGGGCTGAAAGTCAATTCCGCAATTGATAACCCGTCTTCCTATTACACTGCCCAGTCCTTGAACAACCGCGCCGAGGATTTGAACGTCCTGCTGGACGCGATGAGCCAGGGAATACAGACCTTAAAAGCCGTCAATGAGAGTATCGAAGCCGGAACCAGGTTTCTGGAACAGGCCAAGTCGGTTGCCGGTTCGGCGCTGGAAACCGCGCAGCCGGTAGTGGCGAAAGTATCGACGGAAGCGGAACTTTTGGCTGCCATTGACAGCGGCAAAAAGGGTTTAATTGTGCTGACATCGGACATCACCATGTCCACCAATCAAAATATTGTTTTAAACGATGGGCAATCTCTGGTCGGTGCCCGCTACCTCGATAAAAACGCCGCGCAGACCAAAATCAACATGTCCATAAATCAGGATAACCAAAGTGCCGTAACAGTATCAGATAATTCAATATTAGCAGATTTGGAAATCAATATTGACAGCCAAAATACAAATAATATTACCTGCATAGACCTGAGCAATCTTGCGACGGCATCCTTACACAATATTGCTGTTAATTTTAAGGCGGATAAAGTCAGCCATGCGAAAATGATCAATGGTGAACATTCCAAGATTAAGCTGACAGGAAAAATCAATCTTATGGACCTTGGCGCGCCAAGTGCCAACGCCGGAGGCGATAACATAGGTATTTTAGGCCTCTATGCGGGAGATTATGAGTTGGTTGATAATGCCCGTCTTAACATTATGACTAAAACTTATGGCGGAGACGCCGTTCATGTAGCCAATGTCACGGCATATGATAATTCTCAAATCAATATTAAAAATACAGACGGGCAGTGGGGGCGCCCGGTCCGGGGATCTGTTATAAATCTGCATGGAAAATCCAGTCTTAATATTAATTCTTCGACTGAATCAATACTCGAGTCAATCATTAATCTGTATGATGAGAGCAGTTTGATAAGTAAAAACTATTTGCCTTACGCTTCACAGGCCCATTCTTTGACACAATCAAAATTGAATCTTGCGTCAGATAAAGTTAGAGTTATCCTGCAGTCTTCCGATAGTAATTTTATGGCTTTTGGTGTTGAGAAAAGCAGCATTTCAGCCGTTGCAGGGGCCGCGATTGTTACCAATACCGGGACATGGGTGGCTCAAAGTAACGTTGAGAATTTGCAAATTGCTCCTCCCGGCAGTTCGGCGCTTCCCGGAGGCTATTTTAATAATACGGATACGACCGCCTCAACAATGCCTTCCGATTTCAACGACAAGTTTGATGATTTTGAGGCTTACGCGGCTGATAATAATCCTCCTGAAACGTCATCAAAAAGTACGGAAACTTCAGCCAGCCAGTTCAACCAGATTTTGACTCAGTATGATAATCTGATTAATGACAGTTGGTACAAAGGCGTCAATCTGCTTAAAAGCCAGGATTTGAAAGTGGTGTTTAATGAGTCCCGCACCTCGGATTTGGACATCAAAGGCGTCGACGCCACCACTGCCGGTCTGGGGCTGGAAACCGCCGACTGGAGTAATACCGCCGGGGTACAGAACTCGCTCGACCAAATCGACAGCGCGATAAACCAGTTGCGGCTCTATGCCTCGGAGTTCGGTAACTACTACCAGATTGTCACCACCCGGGAGAATTTTACCAACTCGCTGATTAATGTCCTCACCGAGGGCGCGGACCAGTTAACCCTGGCGGATATGAACCAGGAAAGTGCCAATATGCTGGCTTTGCAGACCCGCCAGCAGCTGGCGGTTAATTCCCTCTCGCTTGCCTCTCAGGCCAGCCAGTCCGTTTTAAAATTGTTTTAAGTCCGTCAAAGCATATTAAAATTGTCCTGATATCAGAAAAAATGCTTGCATTTAATAATTTGATACTGTAAATAAATATTCCATCAGGGGTGTGTAGCTCAGTGGTATGAGCACTACGTTGACATCGTAGGGGTCGCTGGTTCGATCCCAGCCACACCCACCAATAAAAAAAGCCTGCTTTGTGCGGGCTTTTTTATTGCCAAAATCATAAAAATCCCTATGATAACTGCAGCAAAAGGATAAAACAATGAAAATTGGCATTTTTGATTCCGGGCTTGGCGGCCTGGTTATAACCAGATCTTTTATTAATGCCCTGCCGGAATATGATTATATTTATTACGGGGATACGGCCCATCTTCCCTACGGGGACAAAACCTCCGGGTCAATCCTGGCCTATACTCTGGAGGCTATGCGGTTTTTAATTTCGCAAAACTGCGGTTTGATTATCATCGCCTGCAATACGGCCACTTCAATCGCACTGCGTTATATTCAGCAGCGTTTTATTCCTGCTTATGCACCGGATGTAAAAGTTCTGGGTGTAGTCATTCCCACCGTTGAAACAGCGGCCGCCTGTTCCAGTTCCAAAATCGGCGTTGTGGCAACCGCAGCAACGATTCGCTCTCATATTTTTGAGCAGGAATTGCACAAAATCAGCCCGGCGATGAATATCCAGGAAGTTGCCGCGCCGCTGCTGGTTCCGGCTATTGAAAACAATGATTTTGCGCGCGCCGCCCAACTGGTTGAAAATTATGCCGCGGAATTTCAAAAGATTGACAGCCTCATCCTGGGATGCACCCACTACCCCCTTCTGAAAGATTGTTTTCAGGCCGCTTTGCCATCGGTTAATATCATTTCCCAAGATGAGTTAATGGGCGCAAAACTGGCAGATTATCTCAAGCGCCATGTGGAAATTGATATCGCTTTAAGCCGAAACGGCGAATATCTTTTTCTGGTGAACAATCTTAACCGTCATTACCAGCATGTAGCCGCCACGCTTTTTCCCGGTATTCCGGTGAGGGAAGTAACCGGCATAACGGAAAGAGCCGGCTGATGCGCAAAGATTTTTATATTTTCCGTCATGGCCAGACCGATTACAATTTGGAAAGGCGCTGGCAGGGCTGCGGCGTTGATACCGAACTTAATGCCGGAGGGATTGAACAGGCCCGGCGGCTGGCGGAGCGGCTCAAACCTTTCGGATTGGAAATTGTTTTTTCTTCACCGCTCAAAAGGGCGCTGAAAACAGCGCAAATTGTGGGAGAAGCTCTTCAAATTCCGGTTGAAGTCTGTCCCGGGATTATTGAGGGCTGTTTCGGCGAGGCGGAAGGAATGCTTAAATCGGAAGTCGGAAAACGCTGGCCGGAAATTTTTAATGAATGGTATTCCCCGGCGAATAATTTAAATGTCGGTTTTCCCGGCGGCGAGACCAAACTGCAAATGCAGAAAAGAATGTTACAGGCCATGGATGAACTGGCGCGGCAGCCGCAAAAAGTTTTTGGCGTAGCTACTCACGGATCGTCGATTCGCTATTTATTGATGTATTATGGCCGCAAACCAAGCCTGATGCCCAATACGGCTCTTTTCCATCTGGTATGGGAAAACGGGATTTGGCATTTGGAAAATGATCCGGAAACGGAAAATCCCTCCGCCTGAAAAGGCAGGAGGGAGGTTTCAGCCGCGGCCATAGATGAAGGCGTAAAATCCGATGGCGGCGCTGGTCAGCCCGCATTCTTGATGGGGCGGGGGAGCTCCGGTAAAATAAAGCGCCCAAAAACCAATCACAGCCAGAAAAATCAACAGATTACGCGTCATCAGTTTTTTATTGCGGCGGCTTTTGATAACCATGCAGGTCCATAATCCGGCGGAACACAGCATAAAGAAGAAATTAAGTCCCATAACATTATAATTTAATATTCTTATATAACAGCGTTGGGATATAATTTGTTTTGCCGCCTTTTCAATGCCGGGGATTTTAAAAAGGCAAATCCTTCCGTAAAACAGAAGGATTTTTTTAACCTCATAAAATGAGGTGCCCGGGTCTGCCGACACACAATCTCTTGCGTTCCGTCAAAGAGATGAGTTCTTCCCTGATTGTAAAATATATTGGCACTTTTTAAATCATGCTAAGGGCCATTTGTTCCCAAAGTTAAACCATTATGGATTAAATTGTCTGTCGTTTTTTACAGAAGAGGAAAACCGGTTCGTTTTGAAAAACGAATGAACCCGGTTTCCCAAAGGTGGCGGTACCATCTGATCTTGCGGCTTCTGCAAATATGGTGTTTGAAAAAATCTCCGGTTCGATTCTGGTTAAATCTCCCCGGAGATCCCCGCATGTGAGCATTTTACCCGCCTGAAGGAGTTAAGCTTCTTAAAGAGTAATATGCGTCCGCGGCCCTCGGTAGTGAAGTAACCGTTTTTAATGAAACCTCCGGTTCAGCCTTGGGAATACCTTGCCGAAGGTTTCTCACCCGCCTCTCTGTCCCAGCCTTTTGTCAGTAGTCTTGCCGGTTATATTTTTAAAAAGAGGGATCGGCGTTAATCATGAGGGGAACAGGGTCCAATAATGATGACAGATCGATTTCTTGAACATACCAGGTAATTTTTTCAAAATAGACATCAATAACACAGGGTTTAATTTTCACAATAAATATCTTCATAACTACAAAATAACTAATCACGGTGATTAGAAATAGTCTTCCCGGCTTTCGTTTCAAGGAACCATCATAAAAAAACACCGCATTTTCATGCGGCGTTTTTTCTATGAAATTGTTTTTTCTAGCAAATATATTCAAATTCTTTTTTCAAATCACGTTCAAACATACTGCGGATTGTCGATTTGATATCGGCCTTTTCATACACGGCTTTGTACAAAGCCTGACAAATCGGCATATCAATATCTTTTTGGTCGGCAATCATTTTCACGGCTTTCAGCGTGGCAACGCCCTCGGCCAGTTTGCCAAAATCTTCCCCGCGGGCAAATTTTTCGCCAAAAGTACGGTTGTGGCTGTGCTGTGAAAACAGCGTCGCTTCATAATCGCCTAAATGCGCCAGCCCGTAAGCGGTATGCGGATTGCCGCCGAAGTATTTGATAAAACGGCCGACTTCAATCGGAGCCCGGGCCATCAAAGCGCCTTTCAGGCCGTACCACTCCAAACCGTCCAGGATACCCGCGGCAATACCGATGACGTTTTTAAGAGCCGCCCCGATCTGGTTTCCTGTAAGGTCTGATCCATAATAAAAGCGGATAAGATCACTCTGCAGATTTTTAATCAAACGGTCTTTAACATCGTCTTCATCCGAGTCAATAACGGCGCAGGAGGGAACTTTTTTCATATAATCCTGTACATGTCCCGGTCCGGCCAGAACCGCAATATGAATATCCTGTTTGATTTCTTCCCGCATAACATCAAACATAATTTTGGCACCCGGCTCCTCCAGCCCTTTCATGGCCAGCAAAAAGGTTTTGCCGTTGAGGTCATAACCGTTCAGTTCTTTGCACAAACCGCGAAAATATTGGCAGCCGATGGATATAATCACCGTATCGTTAACCAAAACGTCTGCCAGCTTATCATGCAGAACCATATTGTCGCTGAGGCTCAGATAGGCATTTTTGCGCATATCGCGCAGTTCAATAAAATTGGGAGAAGTCGGAATATCATACATATCGACATCATATCCGCAGTAATTGGCGGAATACCAGCCCAGGAAAGTACCCCAGCGCCCGCAGCCGATTAGTGATAATTTTTTCATTAGTTACCTCGTGTTAGTTACATTGGAATACGCTATCAGTAGCCCAAAATTAACCCTTTGGCAACTTTGATATTGCAACAGTACACAAAATCAGGAAAGATAAAAAAAGATTATAAAGTGCCTTTTTTGGCACGTTGGCGGGTTACAATCGCCCCGATATGGTCAAACTCTTCAAAAGAATGATAAGCCAGATCCAGCCCTTTTTTATCGGCATCATAAAACACTTGGTTGGCTAAAGACTGAATTGCGCCGTCAATCCGCTGAAAAGCAGCGTTATAATCTGCATTGTAATTATTTTTGGATTTTTTGCGGACAAGCTCATGATAGGCGGCAATAACTTTGGCTGTTTCATCGGCGGAGTTGGCATAACCTTTCTCCTCGAAGTCACGCATGATTCGTGCCGTCGTCTGATAAAAGCATTTATTGGTCAGTATGCTTTTTTGCTTTTTATTGTTACTATCAATTATCATTTTCAGATACCGTAGTTGTCCTGTAAAGCTTATGTAGCACAAATTTCTCTGATTTGCAAGTCCCGGCAGACGATTTTATCCCATATTTAATATAACTGAATTAGATTAACACAATATTAATAAGGGACTGGACTTTTTTCATGCGCCGGTTACATTAAAAAGAGTTAATTTCTTTTGATGAAAGGATTTGTTCATGTTGAAAAAGTTATTCTCTGCGCTGGCGGTTGTTTTTTGTCTGGCAGCCCCGGTTTCGGCACAGGAAAATATTAAAAAACTGCCCGATCCGCAGACTTCTGGCGGTGTTCCTTTGATGGAAGCCGTCCAAAAGCGCCACACTGCCCGGGAGTTCAGTGCAGAAAAAATCGATGATCAGACTTTAAGTGACATTCTTTATGTTGCCTGGGGAATTTCTCACGACGGCAAACGAACTATTCCGACGTCAATGAATAAGCAGAATCTGGCCGTTTACGCGGTTATGCCTGATGGCGCCTGGCTCTATGATGCCGCCGGTAACCGTCTGATCCAGGTTACTGCGGAAGATTTGCGTCCGCTGTTTGACAGTCAGGATTATATGAAAGATGCCCGGCTGACTTTGGTTTTTACCGGCTCAGACCCTAAAAATTCGCCGTTGCACGCCGGTTCGGCTTATCAAAATGTCGGATTGTATGCCGCTTCCCGCGGGCTGAACAATGTCGTCCGCGGCTGGTTCGACCGGGACGGCGTTGCCAAAGCGCTTAATCTGAAACCGGAGGAGGTCATTATCTCTCAGACAATCGGCTGGCCGTATAAATAAAAAGGATTGGAAAAAAGCGCTCTCCGGAGCGCTTTTGTTTTTTCCGGCTGATTGAATCGGCGTTGTCAGGGCTTATATCTCTGCCATATCATTAAGGAGATAAAGACATGAGTTTAACCATTGAAGTCCAACGCTTTGTCGATAAACTGGCCGAAGGAGATACCAGGCCCCTCTATGAACTTACGCCCGAGCAGGCGCGCCAGGTATTGCTTGATGCCCAGTCCCTCCCTGTTGCAAAAGCCACGGCCGACATTGAAGATGTAAATATTCCTCTGGATGATTCCGGCCGGACGATGCCGGTGCGGATTCTGCGTCCCAAACAGCCCCGGGGGCGCCTGCCGGTAATTTTTTATATTCACGGCGGCGGCTGGGTCATGGGCAATGAACAAACGCACGACCGGCTGATTCGCAGGCTTTGTGCCGAAACACCGGCGGCGGTGGTTTTTCCGGTTTATCCCAATGCTCCGCAGGGACAATATCCCCAGGTGGTTAAAGATTTGTTCGCCGTTATGCAATATATCGCTGACGAGGCGGAAAACTTTGGTTTTGATTCCGGGCGTCTGGCTGTTGCCGGTGATAGTGTCGGCGGAAATATGGCCACGGTCATGGCTTTGATGGCCAAAGAAAACGGTGACCGTCCGAAAATTATTTTCCAGTTGTTGTTTTATCCGGTAACCGATGCAGCATTTGATACCGGATCTTATAACCAGTTTGCCGACGGTCCCTGGCTGACACGCAAAGCTATGCAGTGGTTTTGGGACCAGTACTGCCCTGGTGCGGCTCTAAGGTCGGAAATAACCGCCTCGCCGCTGAAAGCTGATGAAAAACAGCTCGGAGGTCTGCCTCCGGCTCTAATTATTACCGCTGAAAATGATGTTTTGCGTGACGAGGGCGAGGCCTATGCGCATAAACTGATGTCTGCCGGTGTTGAAACCGTGTCGATTCGCTTCAACGGCACCATTCATGATTTTGTAATGCTGGACGCTTTGGCCGATTCTAAAACCTCGCGGGCGGCAGTAAATTTTGCAATCATGATTTTGCGCAAGAAGTTCAAATTAAATCAGGGAGAATAAGATGTTTCAGTTAAGACCCGCCGCTGAACGCGGCCATACCCGGATTGCCTGGCTCGACAGCTGGCACACTTTCTCATTCGGATCTTATTTTGACGCCATGTTTATGGGCTTTTCGGATCTCCGGGTGATTAATGACGATGTTGTGGCGCCGGCCCGGGGATTTGGCATGCACCCGCACGATAATATGGAAATTATCAGCGTAGTCCTGAGCGGCGGGCTGGAACATACCGACAGCCTGGGCCACGGCGAAATCTTACGCCCGGGCGAGGTTCAGGTAATGACAGCGGGGTCCGGGATTGTCCACAGCGAGGTCAATCCTTCCAAAACCGATCCGGTGCATTTCCTGCAAATATGGATTCTCACCGGCGAACGCGGATTGCAGCCTTATTATGAACAGCGCTCTTTTGGCAAAGAGAAAATGCTGAACCGGCCGTGCCTTATTGTTTCCGGTTCCGGCCGTGACAATTCCCTCCCAATAAACCAGGATGCTGAAATTTTTCAAACACTTCTTGAGGCGGAAAAAACCATCGGCTTTACCTTGGATAAAACCCGCAGTTATTGGCTCCAGATCGCTCAAGGCGCGGTAACGCTCAATGACCATCCTCTGGTCGCCGGAGACGGGGTGGCAATTGCCGGAGAGCAGGGAAATATTACTGTCCGCGGAATTGATGCGCTATCCAATTTCCTGTTTTTTGATCTCCGCGCTGAGCAGCAATAATCTGTCCAGAGTTTTATTAAATCCTGCCGTTCCCAAAACGGCAGGATTTTTTATGTGTGTTATCCTAAAATTTAACAATTTATTTGTAGAAATTAAAATTTATTTTCCGGGCAAGACAAAAAAATAATCCTGATTTTTTATTCTAACTTATTGATAAAGACTAAAAAATAGCCGTAAATCTCCAAATTAAATTTACTCAAAAATTGTATTTTAAAAGATTGACTCTTAAAAAATACAAATTTATAGTAAATTCAGCAATTGAAAATCCGAACCTATATTCCCTGAATTTTTCGATTGTAACTGATTTATTAACCAAAATGGAGAATAGTATGAGAAAAATCCTTTTAGCAGGTGCCAGCGCAGCTGTTATGCTCGCAGCTTCAAATGCTCTGGCTGGCGACATAACGCCGATTGCCGACGGCAGTTTGGAACTGACCAGCAGTGATACCGTAACCTATAACGGTGAATACAAAAGTTTTAATTTTAACGGGCAAGACGACAACACCGGTATCAACAGCGTTGGCGGAACCAGCGGAACCGTAAATTTTAACGAAGGTTTTGAAAGCGGCACGCTCAATAGTACCGGCGTTTATGGTCAGGACGGTATTATCCAGGTCAGCAAAATCAATATTAATGCCGGTACGATTACTGCCGCAAATCAGGGTGCTTTGATTAATGGTATGGACGGAATAACCATGACCGGCGGCGAAGTTAACCTTTCTGACCAGGCGCATATGGTTGTCGGTTATATGGGCGATGGTAAAACACAGACAAAAATGCAGCTTAACGGCGGAGAGGTCAATTTGACCGACGGCGGTATCATCCGTGCAGCGTCCAAGAATGGTATAGAAGTTCCGGGACAAGGTGATTTTTCATCAATCGAAATCGGTGGTGCTAAAATAACTGTTTCCGGAGACGGAAATTATATTGCTTCCCGTGAAACTAATTTGTCATCCGGGTCAATGACCGTTAAAGACGGAACCCTGAATCTGGTCGGTGACGGCGAAACAGTCAAAGACGGATATATCAGCTTTGGTTCGGAAGCCTCTCTTGAAAAAGAAGGTGTTTTCAATATGTCCGGCGGAGAATTTGCTCTGGACAATGCCACAGTTAACGCCAATAATGTTGACCTGGCTGTTTCCGGTGGCAAAACCGAATTCAACAATTCCAACGTTATCAACGGTGATCTTAATATCACCGGCGGTGAGATTGTCAATAATGGGAGTCTGACCCTTAACGGCAAAACCAGTATTGCCGGAACCACGCTGGAAACCGGTTCTGCTCTTGGTGGCGAGGCGTCAACTCTGGTGTTCAATGATGCCGAAGTGACTGCAGGCGGTATTTTAGCCGGCGACTATATGACGGTAAACGGCAAAGTAAATGTTTCCGGCACCAAAAATGAGGGCAATTGGCGCGATGGCAGTGATCTGGTTGCTGACCGGAATATGACTATTACGGAAAATGCTGACGTTACCGTGGGTGATAAAGGTATTTTGACCGTTGGGTATAATGCCGGAGAAACCACTGCAACTCAGAAAATGGATATCAACGGCGGTAAAGTTACTGTTGAAAACGGCGGTATTATTTTTGCTGCTTCCAAAAATGAGGATATCTCCGCGGTTAACTTGAACAGCGGTGAACTCAGCCTCAATGGTGGAAGCACTTTGATTTCCGCCGAAACAAATATTAACGGCGGCACCATGACTCTGGCAGGAGCCGTTAAACTGCTGAAGAACTCAAAAGCGGAAGGTTTTGACGGAGCTCCCGAAGTTGTTGCAGCTGCTGAAGATAATGGTGCTTTTAATATTAACGGCGGCAAAGTTGTTCTCGGCGAGGCGGCTGACATAACCAATACGGACGTTGATATTAATGTTAACGGCGGTTCGCTTGAGGTTAATAATGATGCCGCGATATCCGGCGGCTTGAATTTGGCCGGCGGCACGATCAATAATAATGCGTCCCTGACCGCCGATGTAAATCAGACAGCCGGAATTTTTAATGCTATGGAAAATTCGGTTGTCAGCAAAATTTCTCAAAGCGGCGGCGAAACGAATTTGGCTGCAAATTCGACGGTCTCCGATCTGGCCATGACCGGAGGCACCCTGAATGTTAAGGGTGACGCAACGGTGACAACGGCACAAGTTGACAAGGGCGTTGTTAATCTCGGCACCAATAAGCTGACTTCAGATTTAACCATGGGAACCGACGCCGTTTTGAATGTTGATGTTAACAATGATGCTGCCGGACAAATCATCGGAAGTTTAACCGGTACGGAAACTGAAGGCAAAGCAACCCGGGTTAACCTGAATATTGCCAACGGCACGGATATTTCTGATGGTATCCAGCTGGCCACGACAAGCGCGTCAAATCTTGAGCTAGCTTCCAACATCATGTATAAGGATTTGGAAATTAGCGCCGACGGTAAGGTTACCGGTGAAAAAAGCACTTCTTCCGATATTGCTTCCTCTCTGCAGGAACAGGGCGTAAGCAGCCAGTCTGCCAATGTCTTGGGAGCTTTTGCCTATGGCGGCACCGGCACGGTTATCGGCGATGCTGTTGCTGATGCCATGGCTTCCGATCTCCAGTCGGTAAATGGTTCGGGAATTGCCTATGCGGCCCTTCAGGCTGAAAATCTGGCCCCTCTGCCTGCCTCGGCAGCTGTAGATGTATCGACCCAGAACACGACTCAGATAATGAATATCGTTGACAGCCAGCTGAATAACTTCGGCACGGTTGAAGGTAAATCTTCCGGCGATGTCTTTGGACGGGTCACCACATGGGTTAAGGGCTTGTTTAACCGGGCAAAGTTAGATCATACCTCCCGCCAGCCTGGTTATAAAGCCGATACCGAGGGCGTTGCCATGGGTATTGACAAACAGGTAACTGATGATGCCAAGGTTGGTTTGGGGTATGCTTACTCAAATACCGATCTCAAGAAAAACGTCAAAAAAACCGACATCGATACCCATACCGCTGTTTTGTATGGTCAGTACAAACCGTCTGATTTATACTTTAACGGTATTGCGGCTTATGGCTGGTCCGATTACGATGCCAAAACATCGGCATATGGTTACGGCGTCAATGGAAAATATGATGTCAATACTTTTGGCGTTCAGGCAATGGCCGGATATGATTTCGGCAAGTTTGCCCCCGAAATCGGCCTGCGTTATTTTAACATCAGGCAGGACAGCTATACCGATACGGCCGGGCAGCACGTCGGCAAAAACAATTCCGATGTCCTGACTGCTGTTTTGGCAGCCAAATATCAGGACAATATTTGCCTGGATAACGGTATGGTTCTCAAACCCAGCGCCCGTCTGGCAGCAACCTATGATCTGGCCGGCGACAAAGCCAATTCCGTGGTTTCTCTCGCTAACGGATCGGGATATATTGTCGATGGCGAGCGCCTGAATAAGTTCGGTGTTGAAGTGGGAGCCGGTTTGGCTGCCGAAGTTTCCGACAATGTCGAACTTGGTTTAAGTTATGAAGGTAAGTTCCGCGAACATTATACGGATAATACCGGAATGCTTGAGGCCAAATATAAATTCTAAGCTGAAATTTTCATGATAAGCTCCGCCCCTCCCGCAAAAACGGGAGGGGTTTTTTAGATTTTTAATTCATAAAATCTGACGATAACAAAGACAGGTTATTTCTTGAATGATTTTCCGTTTGTTTTTACGGCAGGGTTTTTCTTTTTTGATTTGGCGGCCAGACAGTTTTGATTATGTTTGATCATCAGGTTAACCATTTGTGAAATGGTACTGATCAGCTCCTGATCGCATTCAATCATTTTATGAGAAATCTCTTCCACTTTTTTTCGAATAATTTTATTGGTCTGCGGAACCTCAAAAAAGTCAAATAAATCGTCAATCTCAACGCCCAGACGCTGCGCGATTTTATTAAGAGTGTCAATTTTGGCTGCCGTTTTGCCGAGTTCTATGTATGAGATTGTGTTCATTGACATTTCAATGGAATATGCCAGTTCCATCTGAGAAATATTTTTCAATTTTCTCAGTTCACGTATCCTGTGTCCCAGTTTTTTTAGTAAAACAGCATTTTCCATACATATAAAATCTATAATTTTCCATATTTAATACATACTCCTTAATGTCATCTTTGCATAGATAACAATTATAATTACAAATATATAGTATGATAAAAGGGTGTAAGATATTGAAAATAAAAGAAACTATCTAAAATTTAAAATGATTACAAATAAAATGCGAAAATAACAGTTATGTCAACATCTCAGATACATCGGCATTTCTGTTTTGCCGGCAGCTCCTCAATCCCCCCCCGGACATGCAGCTCCGGCAGAGCCGTTTCTTATACTGCATCCCGGATAACCTGGGATTTGCCCGGTTCCGGTATAAAAAAGCCCGGACATAATCCGGGCTTGAATTGGCGGATAGAGAGGGATTCGAACCCTCGGTACGCTTTAGGCGTACACACGATTTCCAATCGTGCGCCTTCGACCACTCGGCCATCTATCCGTAAGCAACGCTAACCTAGCTTATTCAAAAGTTTTTTGCAACTGTTTTTTTGAACTGGAAACCGATTTTTTTAGATAAATTCTTTTGACATTAGCTTCTGCTGTTATATCATTAAGACAGGAAAAAACATCTTAAAGGAGAAACTAAATGTCTAATGTTGATAAGTTGAACACCTACCTGGCAAATCTGGCAGTTTGGACCGCCAAACTGCATAACATTCATTGGAATGTAACCGGCCAGGCCTTTGTACAGGTTCACGAGTTTACGGAAAAATTATATGATGAAACTTTTGAACAGTATGATGCCGTAGCCGAAGTTCAGAAAATGCAGGGAAATATGCCGCTGGTTAAACTGGCTGATTTCTTAAAGGTTGCAACCCTTAAGGAAATTGATGCCAAAGACTTTACCATTACGGAAGCTCTGCAGCTGGTTGAAGCCGACATGAAAGAAATGTCTGCCCTGGCAACGGAAATCCGTAACGAAGCTGATAATAAGGGTGACTTTCAGGTGGTTGCCATGTTTGAAGATTATATCGCTTCTTATGCCAAAAACTTGTGGTTCCTGCGCGCCATGCTGGCAAAATAATCGGCTTAGGCCGGTTGTAAAAGCTCCCTTCGGGGAGCTTTTTTAATTCTCTTTTTCAAAAACCGGCTTAAAAAATCTCAGGCAGGCAAAGCCGTCGGCTGCGGCGATAACGATTTCGCTGCCGTTTCTGAGCGCTACCGATCCCGGTTTTTGGCGGTGGGGTTCGGCCCAGACAGCCATATCTTCCACACGCCACTTTTGATCGTCAAAATAAGCATAGGAGCCGGTTTTTCCAAAAGCCCGTGCAATCTTGTCCAACTCGGCTACCGGTAAAGTCCAATCCAGGGTTCGTTCTTTTTCATTGGGCATCGGCCAGTAATCACCCTCTTGCTGGGGCAGGGCATTTTCCCAATAATCATCAAACTTTTTCAGAACTTCCAGCAGCAGGTTGGGAGCTTTCATTTGGACTTTGCATGACAGGGATTCCAAATTACCGCGTTCGCTTATCGGAAAAGTAAGCTGTGCCAGCAGGTCGCCGCCGTCAATCTGCGGACTGACCTTATGAATTGTAACTCCTGAAACCTGAAGATTGTTCAAAATAACCCAGGGCAGCGGCCACGGGCTGCGTCCGCGCGGCAAAAGCTCCGGATAAATGTTAATCATTCGCGGAGCCGTTTCAAAAGCCGGAATTTGAAAAGGATAAGCAGCCGAAATAACCAGGTCGCAGCCTTCGGCAGCCAGGAATTCTAATTCATAGGCGCTGATTTTATCTTTGAAAACTTTAGTTTGCTGCTGTTCTGCAACAGCCAGAAGATGATCATTCTGCCTGAACAATTTGCTGCGACCGGTATAGATCCAGGGAATATCATACCCGGCCGCAATCAGGGCATCAAGGCAACCGCTGAAAAAATCTGTTCCCAGATAGGCAATCCGTTTGATTTTTTTCATTTTTCTTCTCCGCTGCGTTATCAAGCCATGTCAACAGAGCCTAAATAATCATTTTTAGCTTGTTTGCAACGCGGACAGGAAACCTAAATTTAAAGCAAAAAAACCGCAAAAGCGGTTTTTTTTGGCGTCCCCGAGAGGACTCGAACCTCCTGCCCACAGTTTAGGAAACTGTTGCTCTATCCTGATGAGCTACGGGGACACTCCGGCATTTATAGCCGGATTATGATTTTTTTTCAAGAGCCAATTTTTCCAAAAATTTTATTTGGATTTCGGCAATGCATTTAACCGAATTAATCTCGACATATTCACCGCTGGCGTGCATACCGTCTCCGGTGCCTGAATGCATAATCACCGTTGACCCTTTTACGGCGAATTCCCGGGAATCTGTGGCGCCTCCGATGTGTTCAAACTCAATCGGGCGGCCGAGAATTTCTTCGGCGAATTTTTTATAATCCAGGATATGCGGATTTCTCTCATCCATAACTACCGGTGTGCTCTCCGAAACAATTTTATAAGTCACCCCGTCTTGCAGGCATTTGTCAAGATTCGCTTTCAGGTCAGCCATTGTTGATGTTTCAACCAGCCGGAAATCGCATAAGGTTTCACAATAGTTTGAAATAACATTCGAAACATCGCCGCCGCAGATCTTGGCAAAATGAACCGTATCGACCCATTTATCTTCCGGATCAATGCCGTTTTTGCTGTAATAAGGGTAAAACTGGCGGATCTTAACCAGGGTCTGGATCATCATTTCATTGGCGTCGATTCCTTCCCAGGGCGTGGAGCCGTGTGCTTCCAATCCGTTGCTGATAATTTTCACAAAAACCGGATTTTTGCATTTGGTAACCAGTTTGGTAATATCACCGCCGACATCGTTATCCAAAACAATTTCAGCGTTGATACCGGCATGAGATTTCAGGAAGGCCTCGGTTCCGTGGCTGCCTTTTTCTTCATCGGTAGAAAGGATAACCCCGAATTTGAGCGGCAGATTATTTTGGAGAACATATTCCATGGAATTTAAGGCAACTGCGGCAAAAGATTTCATATCCAGCGTGCCGCGTCCGTACATTTTATCCCCTTTGATAACCGGTTCAAACATTTCATCATCGGCCTTAACCACATCTAAATGTCCCAGAACCAAAACATCAAATTGTTCGCTGTCGGTATTACGGATAAAAATTACCGGAGCCAGGTCGCCTTGTTCAAAGATTTCAGTTTTGGCTGCCGTTCCGGCAAACAGGTCTTTGATATAATTCAGGCACTTTATAATTTCCGGACGGTTGCCGGTTTCAGTGCGAAAACGAATGAGATCCTGAGCCACATGAATGATATCCATAATTTTGCCTTTCTCTAACTGATTTTTTACGTTTTATTCATTTAATGTAGTCATAATATAGTTCAAGTAAAATAACAAATCATTAAAAGGTAATGCAAATGCGGATAATTTTTGGTGCGGTAGCGGCTTTGCTCTTTTCAGTATCAATGGCTCTGGCTCAGGTTACGCCGGACGACGGCGAAACCGGTTTGGCGATTCCCCGGTTTGTTTCCCTGCGCTCCAATCATATCAATGCCCGCTCCGGTCCGGGAGCCCGTTACCCGATAGAATGGGTTTATATGCAGAAATCCGCCCCGGTTGAAATTATCGCCGAGTTTGAGCTCTGGCGCAAAATTCGTGACTGGCAGGGCTCGGAATCCTGGGTACATAAATCTATGCTTTCCGGCAAAAGATATGTCCGGGTGACTTCTCCGGGCGAAAATAATCTTTATGCTAAAGACGATTATAAAGCTAAAGTCATTGCCAGGGTTGAAGACGAAGTTGTTGGCGAAGTTGATAAATGTCCGGCTAATAACAGTTTTTGCCGTATCAGGTTTGGTACCGTTACCGGCTGGTTCCCCCGCGCCAGTTTATACGGAATTTATTCCGGCGAGATTATCGATTAAAAAACTTATGGCGAAAGGTCTGACCAATAGAGGCACAATGAGATTTTAGGTCAGGACGACTGAATTTCTTCAATAATTTTGAAAATGCCAGCGAATTTTGAAGCGTGATAATCCTCATCGCCGCTTAGAGAAATATTCCATTGTTTAGCCATCACCATTGCCTTATTAAGACCTTCAGGGGTAAGAATACTTAAATCAAAATAAGGATTATTACTGTGGTGATAGCGGGGCATGAACGCTGTATGCAATTCACTTTGCAAACGATGTCTGTTGTCTGAGAAAGAGTTTGTGAAATGCATAAGCGGCCAAATTTCAATACAGGGAGACATATAGGCAATTTTTAGTTCCAATGACTTTCTTCTTCGGGACTGATTATAAAGATTGTATTCTTTAACCAGTCTAAAAGCCTCTTTGACTCGTTCTAATCTGTTATCATTATCAAAAATAAGCCAAGCCTGAGTCTTCTCTAGTTCTTTTTTGTCAAATTTCTGAGCTTTCAGCCATTCTATAGCTCTTGTGGCGAGGGTGGTCGGATCTGAAATCTGCCTAATTCTGAACAAACGTATTTTGTTACAGTACGGTTTTGAAAATTTATCTAAATAATCCCACTCTGTATCACCTTCTGTAAACAAATAACAAATTTTCGGTTGGTCACAATTTCTCATTCAGATCGCCTCCCAAAAAAGGTATAGCGCCATAACGCCCTTGCAGATAATCTTTATCAATTGATTTGTCAAAACGCGGGCAAAACGTGGTCAAAGGGTATAAGTCTGTAGAAGCATCGGAGCGTTTTTCTGTAAACCATATTTCATCAAACCGCCAAATATCTTTATCTAGCAGCATTGTGTCATGCAATGTTACCAAAATCTGGGATTTACTTTTAGGTCCTATATTTAACAGGTTGATTAAGATATTTCTCACTAAAATGGGATGTAAAGAGCAATCCAGCTCATCAAGTACAAAAAGAATACTTTTCTGGCGATGCAGATAAAGTCCCAAAGCCAAATCTATAAGTTTGATTGTTCCTGTTGACTCTTGGGTCGTATCAAACTCGACACCCTTATGTACAGTAACGAGCTTTGCTCCACGGATTTCCCCCTTTTCTGCAAAAAGAAAATAGAAATTATCATCATCACGCAAAAAAGCAGAAGATCTCTTAATATGGATTTTTTTCATTATCGGTTCAAAAAGTTCCTTGGTCTTTTCTTCCGAAATATCCTTCAGGTATGTATCCGTGATTCCGACATCAGCATAAGCCAATAATTTATTTAGAAAGGAACGGAAATCATCCTTTTGATAATGTTTGTAAAATTTAGGAAGGGCAACGATAGTTTTGTTGGAAAAAATTTCAATATTTTCAAAAAAAGTAAAACAATCTTCAATATACTCTCTTCCGGGAATTGAATCTGTCTCCAAAAGGCCATCATCTTTGAACTTCCATAATAAAAGACGACTAGTATTTGCAGTGCGGAATTTGTACCAATCGTGAGAAGAAATCAGCTCACCTGATATTTGCTCCTTTGTTCGTTCATACAATATCTCATTGTTATCAGCTTTATTTTTTACTATACATAATCTTTCCGTGACGATACTGTCTCCGTCTACAGATAAAAAATAACGATAAGCTTTTTCATTGACCAGGAAAGTAATTTCGAACTGAGAAATTGAATTATCAGAAAATTTAAACTTATTAACATTTTGTTCAAACTTTTCTACGTCTCCGGTGATGACTGCTAAACGCAAGTTTTCAAGAGCTTTTATAAGATTGCTTTTTCCAGAGGCATTGGCACCATAAATAACCCCTCCAGATAAAACATTAAAGTTTTTGGTTTGAATTATGTGTTCTTTGTGCTTTTGTATCTTGGTTGGTTCCATAGAAAAGACAACCTTATCTTTGAAAGAAAGGTAGTTAGTAACAGCAAAATCAATAAGCATAGCTTTTCTCCTCCGGTAAAAAATGTATCATCTACTGTTTAAAAAATCAAGTCTAAATGTGAAAATTTCACATTTAGACTTGATCAAGATTCAGATTATCCCTTGCAAACTTATTATTTTACTCGCCGCGTTTGATTTTTTCAATCAGTTCGGAAACTGACGGAACACCGGTGCGATACAGCGGGTCGGTGGCAAAACGGTAAACCTGGTGCCCCGCAAACAGCAGATTGTCTTTAATACTGCCGTTATGGCTGACGTCATACAGTGTCTTGTGAATACAGTAAGAACGCGGATCAGGAATGCGTCCGGTCGTGCCTTTAGAGGCTGACCAGGAGGAAAACTGGCATTGTGACAGGCAGCCCACACAATTTTTGCGGTCCTCTTTCATCTGAATCCATTCATCAGGCCGCAGAAAGACCACCGTTTCATCAGGGGTTTCTTTAATTTCTGTAAAGCCGGCCGCAATCTGCTTTTGAGCTTTTTCGGCATCTTCCGGCTTAATGAAAATCATTTTGGTTTCGCTCAGGTTCAGCGGCTGGGTATATTCGCCCGCCGGTTCATGGCGGTATTCGACTTCGCCCTGTTTACGCTCAATCAGGCGTTCCAAAAAAGTATTTTTAATTGCCGAAGAGAAAAAGCCTGTCGGACTGAATTTCTGAAGAATTACGTCGCCTTTTTTAAGATGCAGCATGAGCTGTTTCCAGGCGTTGCTGATCGGACTTTCTTTGGTGATCATCGGACGGGTACCGAATTGGAAAGCAATCTTGCCGATATCCGGATTGTCAATATAGTCTTCCCATTCACTCAGGCTCCAGATACCGCCAGCCAGAATAATCGGTTTTTCCTGCAGGCCCAGTTCATTCATCAGCCGCCGCAGTTCGACAATACGTTCATAAGGTGTTTGCGGCTTAGTCGGATCTTCGGCATTTGACAAACCGTTGTGGCCGCCGGCCAGCCAGGGATCCTCATATACCACGCCGCCCAGGAACTCTACAAATTTATGATAAGCGCGCTTCCACAAAACCTGAAACGCCCTTGCCGAAGAAACAATCGGATAATAGTAAACGCCAAACTTTGAAGCCAGCTCGCCCAGCGAATAAGGCAGTCCTGCGCCGCAGGTAACGCCGTGAATCAAACCTTTGGCACGCTCCAAAACGCCGGTCAGAATTTGCTGCGACCCCGCAAGTTCCCACAACATGTTCACATGGATACGGCCGTTGCCGCCGGAAACTTCATGGGCAATTTCAGCCTGGGCGACACAGCCCTTAATCGACTGTTCGACCATTTCTTCGTGACGGAGTTTGCGGTTGGTGTTAAAATAACGTTCAAAAATGACATTGCCGGTGTTATCGTAATAATCGGGGCTGACGCCGGAAAAAGTTCCCACGCAGTTTTCATGTGCCCAGGCACCGGAGCTGCGGCCGTCACTGGCGTTAATACCTTTGCCGCCTTCTATCAGGGGCAGCACTTCCTTTCCCGAAATCATAATCGGATTCAGTTTTTTCAAGGTTGTATCCTCTTGGTGTTAGAATTAAAACTACTCAAATTTATAACAGGCTTATTGGGCCAAATCAAGCAGATTTTTGGGGATGTCATTAATCGAAACCAGGGCGATAATAATACAAATCAGGGCATAAACCTGCAGCATATCGGTCAGGGTCTTGTTTTTTAAAAGCGGCGCGTGGTCTTCATATTTATGAAACAAACGGTTGATTCCCAGCAGAAGCAGCGTTGTCAGAATGGCCTGAATTCCCAGGCCGATTTGAATGATCGGTTCGGCCATTGGCTCCAGAATTTTATAAAGAAAAGTAAAAAACAGCATATAGGCGGCAATCCCGGCCGCAGTAATTTTGTTCAGTTTTGTATCAAGCGCCAGTTTTTCTTCTTTATTTTTCTGAACTTTTTCGGCTGATAATTCGCTGACTTCGATTCCCCGAACTTTTTCCGGGGTCTGTTTTTGTTTTTTTATATCGGAAAGATCATGATAAAACTTTTCTTCCGTCATGCACAGGCCGCAGCCCTTGGAAGTAAAATAAACATGATTCGGATTTTTTTTGCATTGTTTAAGACTATGCATCAGCTTATACAAATGTTCCTGCCATTCATAAGCGCTGGGACGGCGTCCGCCTTTGGTAAAAGCGCGTTCAAACAGTTCCAGGGTCGCTTTGTCAAAATAGTCGTGCAGGCTGTAAGGGTGGGGTTCCTGATAACTGTCCGGCCATAAGCCGTAGGCATAGTGATATTGCTCAATGCGGTTTTGAATTGTCAGCATTTCGGCATCGTTTTTGCGCGGCATGCCTGAAAAAGGATGGATTCCGTTGTTAAGTAGCTTGAAAATAATCACCGCCAGCGCAAACTTATCCTGTTCTTCGCCCATTTCGGCGCAGGATTGGCTCATTCCCTCCGGATAAATGTATTCTTCGCTGACAAATTCCGCCGGATAACGGTTGTTTTCACCGCGGATGGAAAACCCGTCGCAATCCACCATCGCCACCAGCATATTGCTGCGGTATACCGAAACATTGGACGGCTTGAGGTCGACAATATAATGGCCGCATTTGTGCAGCGATGTTACCATTGAGGCAACATTATAGGCTGCAAAAATCCGGTAAGCGTATTTTTCCGGCAGCCCCAGTTTTTTGCGAATGGCTTTTTGCATTAAATGATCCAGCGAAACCGCTTCGTCCATGTTAATCAGCGGCATCAGGTATCCGGCGCAAAACCCGCGCTCATCGTCCAAAATAGCCTCCGGCCACGCAATCTGGGTATATTGTACCCCGTCATTTTCTACCGGGGCAAAATTCGGCTTGTTCAGCAGCATGGCCTCAAGCTTGCGGCGGTTGGTCTGGCTCTTGGCCGTGTTGTGAAAAATCTTGGCAACATATCCCGGCTTGTTGGCAACCAGATAAATTTTACCGGAAGCGCCTCCTTTGTTAATCAGTTCGCCGAGAAGCACTTTGCCAAACGAGCCGTCGGCATAAACCGCGTTATAAGTCATTTCTGCACCGGTTTCCGTCATTTATTTCACCTTTGCCCAAACCAGGGTTTTATCATCGGTATTCAGTTTTTGCGCCCGCGGCGTGTTCAGGGTGTTCGTCAGCGCCCGCACGGCTTTTTGCCGGGTTTTTTCCTCGCTCAAAAAGTTGTTGATCGGCTCGATGAAACCTTTTTCAATATTTTGATAATCATTGCTGAAAGAGAAATTGGTAAGCCCGTCGGTCATTAAAAAAATCGTCTTTGCGTCCCGGTAACGGGTAAAACGCAGATTTTCCGACCAGGCCTGCTGGGTAAAGAAAAAGGTTTCGCAGCTGAAATTGCCGTTTTCCGGTTTAGAGGCAATAAAGTTATCATAATTGTCACCGGTGAGGGCAATTGCCGCCCCGTCGCCGATATGAAAAAACAACCCTTCGCATCCGTTGTGAATGACCCCCACAACCGTAGCTGCAAAATCATTGATATTTTTCTCGTCTTTGCTTTTGTTCAAACGGTGGCGGATAACTTTGTCACGGGCAATTCTGATTGCTGCGCGGATTTTATCTTCGGCTTGTTTGAAATTGATGTTTTTAAGCAGATCGCAAAGCGTGGAACAAACAATTCTGGCACCGATTTTGCCATATTTGGCGCTGCCTGCGCCATCGGCTACCACCGCCACAAAATTACGCCCTTTGACATGCCGGCTGAAATCTTGGCACGGCAGCGACTGGTGCCGGTGCTGCAGACCGGTGACGCTGGCGGCGACCACCCGGATATGTGACGGTTTAATTCTCATTCCACTCGCCGATATCTTCGAGTTGGTCGGGGATATTGGGCGCAGCCTTGGAAATGCACGAAACACTGCGTGACAGCCACAGGAAAAATTCGGTAAATTTCAAACCGGTCAGCCGTTTCGGCGAGATGGTTGAAAACTTGGCCAGCTTGTCAAGATTGGCCCCCTGGGTTCCCACCGCGTGAATTACCACTTTTTTATTCTGCTGGGCATAGCGGCATTTCTCGGCAATCTGCTCCCAGTCATAATCGGTCGGCTCGCCGTCAGAAATCAGAAAAATCCACGGCCGCTTGGAAGTAATGCCGCAGCTGTCATACAGGCATTTCTGTTCTTCAATCTTCTGCAGCGCCAGTTCCATGGCTTTGCCCAGCGGGGTCAGGCCGCCGGCTTCCATTTCCGGAGCCTCAAAGTTCATGGCGTCAATCCAGTCGGAGGAAATGACCGCTTCATCTTTGCCAAAGGCCTTAATAATCAGCAGCTGCACCCGCGACGAGGCATCAATATCTTCCTTGAGCTCTTTTTCAAGCGCTTTCAGGCCCATATTCAGCTGTTTAATCGGTTCGCCGCGCATGGAGCCGGAACAGTCCAGCACCAGCACGCAGGGGGTTCGCTCGTTGGCATTGTCGGCAAATTCCACATAGGGAATCATTTCATTTTCAAAATTGTCAGGCATAACCTCTTTCCTTGTATTATTGGCGCGGATAAGTGTGCGGGTAGCCGCTGTCGGGGTAGGGTTCCGGCATCGACATTTTTCCGCAGGCGCTCAGGCCCAGACAAACAATCAGCAGTCCCAGCAATAAAAGTTGTTTCATTTACTTCCCCTTTACTTGTTTTGGAATATATTATAACTATATACTCGAGAAGGGTTAAGCAAAAATTAAGTTATGCAGAGGTTCCATGTTTAAAAAATTTATGGCAATTTGTATAGGTCTGCTGGCTTTGGCAAACAGCGCCCAGGCCCGCGAAAAAGGGCTGAACCTGTTTGCTTATCCGCGTGAGGCTCCCGCCCGGGAGTTTTACGGCTCGGCCGGCAATAAGCTTAAACTTTCCGATTTTAAGGGGGAGTTCGTCATTGCGGTTTTCTGGTCTAAAACCTGTCTTCCCTGCGTTCGCGAACTTGATGATTTGAACAATTTTGTGAGAAAAACCGCCGGAACCGGTATTAAGGTTTTGCTGATTTCTAATGAAAATGAATGGGCAAACACCGCCGAGCAGCGTAAATTCCTGGCAAAATATCATGCTTCCGACCTTGATTTTTATGTTGACCCCAACGGCAAGCTGGCTGAGGATTTTGGCATTTTTGCTTCGCCTCATACCGTGCTGGTGAATTCCAAAAGTGAAGAAATCGGGCGTATTCGCGGCTCAGTCGACTGGGATGATGAAGACGTGATTGAACAAATTTATAAAATAAAAGCTCAAAACAGCTGATAATAAGGACTGAAATTTTTTATGACTGACAAACTCTATCTAAGCTGGGAAGATTTCCATGCGCATTGCCGCTCTCTTGCGGAATTAATCAGACAATCCGGAAAAAAATATACCCGTATCCTTGCCGTAAGCCGCGGCGGACTGCTTCCGGCCGGAATACTGGCTTATGAGCTTGATATTCGCGATTGCGAGGCGGTTAATATGTCCGGCTATGATGCCGGAGGGCGGCGCCGCGATGACGGGGCGGTTGAACTCCGCGCCGATAAAGCTGCTGATGAACATACTTTGGTTATTGATGATATTTCCGACAGCGGCCGGACGTTTAAGCTGCTGCGCCAAATTTACCCGCAAGCCTGCTTTGCCTCTGTGTATGTCAAAGCTGCCGGAGAAAGCGCCGTTGACCTGTTTGCTCAAAAACTGCCTGACCGCTGGCTGGTTTTTCCCTGGGATGTTGATTGATTCTCAACCAGCCCGTGCAGCAGCAGCGGCACATCCGCAAAATCGGTTATTCCGTGAAAAGCCCGCGGGTGTTGCTTGTCATAAATGAACAGGAGCGTCCGCGTATCCGTATTTTCTCCGCTTTGATGGTCTGAATAAATAAAAAATAACGAACTTTGCGGAGCATTTTCTATCAGCCGTTGCAAAGAGGCATCAACATAATTCAAGGCGTTTTCATATAATTCTTTGCGGTTTTTCGGCTGCCTGTGCGGCTGTTTTTGCCTGGCTCCGGCATCGTAATTTTCGTGTGAAGACACCGTAACAATCATATGCAGCTGTTTTTCTTCCGGACGGCTGCTGTCTTCCTCAAGCACAAAATCAAACAAATCGCCGTCATCAAAACCCCAGGCTCCTTCGGCGGCTTTAATCGGCAGATTTTCCCAAAACCATGAGCGGTCAAAACCCATTGCCGGAATACCTTTTTCACGTTGGTAAAAGCGTTTGGAAAAGCCATGGTAAAAAGCCGACTGGTAACCCATCTCACGCACTTTGCGGGGCAGCGGGACAAACTTTTCATAATCTTCCGGCGGCAGCAGGGTGTAAATTGCAAAATAATATTGCTCAAAATTCGTCGCTTTGGAAAGCATCATAAAATCGGAATTAGCCGATTGATGGCGTCGTTTGGGCCGGATTTCATAAACATAGCTTTCCGCTGCCAGTCGTTGTAAAAACGGCATAACCCCGGGTTTGGCAAATCCGGCATAATCCAAGCTTTCTACCTGGATAACAAACAAATGTTCCGGCAGGCGGATCTGTTTCAGCTCGGGAGGCAGCGGCGGTGTCGGCCGGTTGGCGTTTTTTATAATTTCATCAAACAGACGCGAGCTTTGAAAATCAGTCAATAATTCATAAAACCAGCCAGAGGGATAACCGGCGGTGCGGGTAATAAATTTAAAATCGGTGTAAACAAATCCTTCTTTGTAAAAAGATTTTGCCGCCGTCAGGATAATAAACAACAACGGGATTCCGCAAACCAGCCGCAGGATAAATTTATCAGCCAGAGGGCGCCAGAATTTCAGAATATAAATCAGCTGGACACCGGTTGCAGCCAGCATAACCGCAACCGGAAAAGTCAGCAGCGCAGGCCATGAAGCAGCCGCAAACTGCAGGCCTTCCTGATAGGAGGTGCTCATCAGCTGCAAAGACAGCGGATCCTCAAAGTGGCTGTGCCAGACCAGCAGCAGCCAGAAAATCAGAGCCTGGAGAACCAGCAGAACAGCAATAACACCCCGCGGGAGGGTTAAAACCAGTCCCCAGAAAAGCAGCGCGGTCATTCCCGCCAGAATTACCCCGATACAGCCGTAACTGCCAAACAAGGCATGTTGCAGCAGTGCCGCCTCAACGGCAGTAACCAGCCAGAAAATTATTTTGCCGTAATCCTGTTTCATCTTCACTCAATTATTATTTTAATCACCTGTCATCTTACCTCTTTTAACTTTTCTTAAGGTATATAATGTTAAAGTTATACCAAAGAAATTAGCAGCGAGGTGAAAATGCCTACAATTACCGAAACCAAGTTTTCCGATATCTATATCACGCCGGATAAAAAAGCGTATATTCCCGACCGCCGGAGCCCCAACGGCCTGATGGTCTTTGAAGCGGAAGATTTTGCAGAATTTTTTAAATTGGTTGAATCTTCCTGGGACGGTACAAATCCCAGTTATTCAGTCTGTTACAACGACTTGTTTTACCGTGTTGAGAGAACCGAGAGCATTAACGGGATTGTTTACTGCGCCCGTAAAATGCCTTCCAAAGTGCCGCCTTTTAATATTTTGGGCTATCCGCAGGAAGTCACATCTTATTTGCTGTCGCTGGTTAATGCCTCCGGACTGATTTTATGGTCCGGTCCCACCGGAGCCGGCAAAACCACTTCCATTTCCAGCCTTTTGAAAGAATATCTGACCTCGGAGGGAGGTTTTGCTTATACGATTGAAGATCCTACCGAACAGCCGCTTGACGGCGTCTATCAGACTACCCGGGGCGGTCTCGGCCTTTGTAAGCAGACATTGCCCATCAACGGTAACTGGGGCGCTTCCCTGAAATCGGCGCTGCGCTCTAAACCCCGCTATATCATGGTTGGCGAAATCCGGACTCCCGATACCGCCAGCGAAGTCCTGCGCGCCGCTACATCGGGTCATTTGGTTTTATCTTCAATCCACGCCAATAATGTTACTGACGCCATTAACTCGGTTGTCAAATATGCTTCTTCCGCCAATATGAGCGAGGATCTGGCTTATGATTTGTTTTCCCGCGGCATGATCGGGGTCATGCACCAGAACCTGGTTGGAAGCTCAGTGCGTAAACCGCAGTTGACATACTTGTTTGCCAATCCCGATACCACCAAAGGCGATCAGGTCCGCGGTATTATCAAATCCGGAAAAATTAATCTCGGAACATCGATTGAAACACAGATGACCCGCATGAGCCGGGGTCTGCCGCTGTTCCCGGATATTAAATAATTGTCGAAATTAAAATCCCGGCGAAAAACCGGGATTTTTTAGCAAATTTATAATTCCGGCAAAGGTTGGAATTTGTTCTGTATTGTACCTGTCCTGTGAAAGCTGATATCTTTTGAGACTGTGCCGTTTTCTTTGTCCGCGGGATTTTTTCCTCCGCTGTGCCGCAGATCCGGTACGAGAGGACGGGCTTTCTTACGCAAACCATGTCGTTGATTTATAAAAAAAGAGCCCCGCAAGGGGGCTCTAAAGCACTTCAGGATCCTACCGGGAGATTAGTAATAGGTCCAAACGACAGTATTGCCGTCATCTTTGTCATTGGAACATAAAACAGTTGCATCAACCAGCGATAAAGGCAGTTCGTCAACCTTTTTTTCTGTTCCTGTAGATCCGGAAACCTTTTTACCAGCACCGCTTGAGCCGATCTTCAGTTTCAACAGTCCGGAACCGGCCTGAGAACCCCAGTCAGCGGTGGCAATCGTCACACAGGCATCACGCGGCAGTCCGGCATAGGAAACCGTAAATTGCTGGTTATTGTCACCGGCAGCCGACAAGTCAATCTCGCCTTGGTAAACATTGTAAATTTTGCTGGCTTTTGACGTTGTATCGCCCGGCAGCAGCATATCGGAAGGAATAATGCCCATTTGCAAAGCAATATTGGGTTCCAATCCTTTGTAATTGACGTTGGCCGAATACATTGAACGGATGTTCATAACCAGCATGGAAATCTGGTCTAACGTTTTGTTGATTCTGTATTTTCCCATTGCTTTAGAGTAACCGGAAATACCGCCGATAGAGAGCACGCCGATAATAGCGAGCACGCCCAGCATTTCGACCATGGAACGTCCTGATTCCTCATTCTTATAAAAGTTCTTCATAATTAATCTCCCTCACTCTGTATGTATAGTTTATACGATAACAGATTAATAAATGGTGAACAACCTTATCCTTAGACATAAATTATTTAAATGAGTAATAGTCACTATAACTTTAGTATTGCGGCTGAAATTTCAAATAATCAGTTAAAATGCCAGCTTACAATATTTGAGCTGCCGCAGATTTTTTCAGCCAGATTCTTTTTTACCGGCAAAATATTTTGCTGATGGTTCCAGCTGAAAACTTCTGTCTGCGATCCGTTGTTTATGCTCACCTCCGTTATGCCCAGCCAAAATTTTTCGTTAAACTTGTAGCCGGCCGTTTCGGCACATTCCTGATGATTAAGGCCGTGATAGCTGATGTCAAAATGACGGGCTCCCGGCATGAGCATGGCACCGTCTTCCCCATTGCCGGCAGTAACCGGTTTTCCGAAATAGTTGACCAGTCTGCCGTTTACAATCATATTGCGCGGGGCCATCTGTTTATCAATCACCGTTTGCGTGCTCAAGCCCCAGAAATCTGGACGGTTCTGATAATAGCGGCGGATATTTTCGCTTAAGGACTGCACTTGGCCGGCGGCAATCCCGCTGCCGATATCTTTATCGGAAAAAATCAGGACAGCGGCGCCCCAGATAATAAGCAGAAGTCCTGCAGCCCCGCCGAGAATAATATTTATCCGGCGGAGGTTTCCGGCTTTTTCGCGCCAGTAGGCAAGGCAATTTTTGAAAGACATATCAACCGGCTCCCATACTGTTGGTAATTTGGTCTTGCATGTCGAAAGTGCCCATCACCGCCCAGGCAATCACCGCACCGATGGAGAGCAGGGCAACCATGTTCAAAAGTCCGGCACGTTCTTCAATCATATACACGGATTCTTCAAGCCACTCGTTAGCCAGGTTATCCAAAGCTTCCTCAAAGTTATCCAATTCTGAATAAATCTTCAGGTCACCGATAATTTCCCGGTCCGGAAATTCCAGGCCGGTTTTGGAAAGTGCCTGTCCGAGGTTGTCACCATTATTAATAAAAACCAGGGTCTTGTCGATACGCTCTTTTAAATAACGGCTGGCATCGCGGCGCAGGGCGCGCAGGGCAGTCGAAACCGGGGTTCCTCCTTTAACCAGGGCAGATAAGGCCAGCAGCCAGCTGATACCGGTAAAAATTTTGTACAGCGACCATGGCGGCAGATAATCAAAAAGCGCCCGGATTTTACCGGTCCATATCCCGATGGTGAAATAGATAACCGCCATCGTAATCGGCAGCGAGGCAAAAGCAAACAGCCAGTTGTTTTTGATCCATGCCGACAAATCAACCAGGTCGCGGGCCATACCGCGCCAAACCACCGTCGGCGCCGCATCAATCATCGGCGGCACCATATAAACGCCAATCGCGTAAATAATCAAAACTGACATCATAATCAGAAATGCCGGATAAGCAATGGCGCCGACAATCGGACGGATCATTTTGGTAGAGCCTTCAGTCACCTTGATCAGGTTGAGCAAAGCGCCTTCCAGGTCGGAAACATCACCCACGGAAAGCATCAGCCTTTCGCGGTCGGGAGCCCAGCCTTTCAGGGCATCCGAAAAGGTCATACCATTGTTCAGGGACTTGCCCCAGGCGGCAATTGCAATCGCCAGCGGTTCATTCGGGTTTTTTCCGCCGTTGCTGGCGCCGTCATGCAGCATGTCCAGGGCATCCATCAGCGAGAAACGGTTTCTCATCAGCGAGGCAATTTTACGATACAGTTTCAAACGCACTTTGTTTGAAAACTGCAGAATCATTTTGGCATAATATTCCTCGACAATGTTAAATTGTTTCATTGCCTTTTGCAGAGAATTGCTTTTTCTGCGGGTCGGTTGCGGATTTTCTTCTGCCATAATCGTTTTCCTAGTATACCGGGCGCTGGTCTAACAAGCCGCACCAGCGTTCAATTTCATCAAGATCAATATATCCTTTTAGCATGCGTTCAATAGCGGCTTCTTTCAGAGTTCGGCCGTTAAGGTCGCTGGTCCAGTAGTCAATGGCTTTGCGGGTTTCACCTTTGATCATCAGTTCCAAAAACATGGCGTCCGGCAGAATAATTTCCGGCACGCTCATCCGGCCTTTAATGCCGGTGTTATTGCAAAACTTGCAGCCCGGGCCGCGAATATAACTGTTTTCGATGCCAAAGTCGCCTAAAGCGGTTTTAAGCCGTTGCACCGATTGCTCTTTGAATCTTTCCTTAACCGAAATCCGGCAATGCGGGCAAAGTCTGCGGAACAGGCGCTGCGAAATCAGGCCCTTAATCAGCTCCGGATCAAGCAGTTTGAAGGTCTCAACGCCCATATCGCGAAAACGGGTCAGAATAGCGGGTGCCGAGTTGGCATGCAGGGTCGTCCAAACGCCGTGCCCGGACAACGCGCCTTTAAAGGTCAGCTGGGCCGCAGACAGCGAACGGATTTCACCGACCATCATCACATCCGGGTCGGAACGCAGCGCCGCGGACAACGCTTTGGTAAATTGCTCGTCTTTTTCTTCTTCGGTATTGGCGTTGGTCACCGGCATCTGGCGGGCGCCCGGGATCGGGTATTCCGGCGGATCCTCAACCGTAATCAGGTTAATCTCGTAATTTTTTTCCTGCAGCAGCTTAATCATGTTACGCTGCAAAGTTGTTGATTTTCCTGAACCCGTCGGGCCTGCAATAATATTCAGTCCCACCGGCACCGCCCGCAGGCGGTAAAACAGGTTTTCTTCATATTCGCCAAAACCCAGGGCCGACAAATCGCCCGAACCGTCAGGATTGTCATCGGCATACAGCAGCCGCATAACCAGATATTGCGATCCGAAAGCAATCGGGTTAAATTGCAGGCGGATAGCCAGCACATTATGCGGAAGCATTAATTTTCCTTTTGAACCGCGCAGCGGGGTTGAGCCCAGCTTTTGCGCACCCTGAAATTCGTTTTGGGCATAGTTTGAGTCGGAAATATCCGCCGAGGCAAAAGCGGCACGGACAAACATCTCGCCCCATTCTTTATTATATTCCATCTCAGTGGTCATCATACCGTTAACGCGGAACATAATCTGGGTATTGTCGGCAACCACCACGTGAACGTCGGAAACCTTTTGGTTCGCGGCCCGGGTTACCACATTGACAAAGTCTTTCTGCATTTGCAGCTGGTCGAGTTCGCTGTCTTCATCGACAGACATTGCCGCCTGATAGCGCTCGCCAATGCTGTAAATAGCGTTCATTTCATTCTGCGACACATAGGTCGGTTTCATGATCGTGAGTTTTTTCTTGCGGGCTAAAACCTCAAAACTCAAGACACGGCCGTCAAACTTGTGGGTTTCCACAACCAGAAAACGGCCATCGGAAAACAGCGCCAGCAACCGCCTGGTGTCATCATTAACAACCAGTGAAGAACCCGGCAGGGTCAAAAGGCGCACGCCCTTGGCAAAATAAGCTTCAATTGCCGCGGAACCCTTTTTGTCCCTGCCGTTATCTGCTTCTGCCTCAGAGGCGGAGGAAGCGGCATCAAGAGGTGATGTCGCTTCTTCCTTAACTTCTTCGGCTGTTTGGTTTTCTTCGCTCATTTATTTCTGTTACCTGGCTATCATATCACGGCCAAGTCCCGGCACGCCGTCACTGCTGACAAATTCCATTCGCGGAGTGGCAGCCTCCTGGCCCGCGGTATCTTTAAGATTGCTCTTAATCTCTGATTTTATCGGCTCCAGCGGCAAAATACCGCCGGCAGCAAAGTACAGATAATCTTTCATGCCGTTTTTATCGGCACGGACATAGGTTGACGTAATTTCATCAATGATATGGCCGCTCTGCAGACTGGTGCCTTTCTTGACATAAAACGGCGTCCCGTCCTGATTAAGCAGTTTGGCAATCAGTTCGCCGCCCTGGCCGCGGATTTCCATAACCGCATACATATCCGAAAGTTTGTTGTCTGTATCGGCATTATCAAGATGCTGGTTAACCATAGCGGCAGCTTCGGCGCCTTCTTCGGCAAACGGATTTTGTTTTTCCATTTCTTTTTCCTGCGCTTCAAGCCGCGATTTCAAAACCGAAAGCTGGGTATGAAGGTCGGCAATCTCCCGCTGGAACTGGGATTTAACTTCAATTGCCGTCGTATTTGCCAATGAGATAGCGTCTTTCAGGCTGTTGATTTTTTCTTTAGCGCTTTTGGCAATTTCGGTTTTTTCATTTTTCAGGTCATTGATTTCTTTATACAAACTGCCGTCTTTGGCAATCCAGGTCTGATTGTCTTCCAGCATTTTGTTTTTATAAGAGTTCAACAGTTTTTCCTGGCGCAGTTTCTCAAACTGGATATCCAGCTCGCGCAGTTTTTGCTGTTCCTGCAAAACCTTTTGTTCCTGGGCTTTTTCCCATTCGATTTTTGCCCGTTTTTTGGCTTCGTCTTTTTCTTTTTCCTGCTCTATCGCCTGCTTACGCTGGTTTTTAATCGCTTCAATTTCATTTTTGACTTTTTCGCGGCGTAATTCCAGATTGAGCAGGGCAGTCTGTTTTTCCAGATCGGACATCTTGGCAAAAACGGCATCATCGATAACTGTTCCGCTGTTAGTACCCAAAGCGCCGATGCCGGCACCCGGCTCGGATAACAAAGTATTCAGATCGGCGGCATCTTCGGCGGCCAGCGGATTATTTTCCGGCGTGTTTGCCATTGCCGGCAGCGGATTTGCTGCAGACGGCAAAACCGGAGCGTTCATTTGCGGGGCGGCATTTCCAGACTGGGTATCTGAAGGCAGGGGCGGCACCGCCGGGTCAGCCGGAGCGGCTGCCGGGGCATTGCTGTCCAAAGCCGGGAGCCCCAGCTCGTCCAAACCGGTACTGTCGTCAAATAGCGACAATTCATTGGGGATATCTTTGTTCAGGGCCTCATCATCCTGAACGGCACTGTCTGCAAGCGTCACCACGCCCTGCGCCCTCAGATCGGCCGGTGCGGCGACACCCAGGATTAAGGCCAGGGCGGTCAGGCATATTATGTTATTAATTCTATAACGCATAGATTGTCCCCTCGTAAAACCATAATTTGGAATCAGGTGAATATTTTATCATTTTAATCTCGAGTCCTGAATATTTTGTTAACAAAGTGCTCCAGGTCAGAGGATTATAAGTTGAGCTGATGCCGAAGTTCAGCATCCGGTACAAAGTTCCCCGCGGCGAGGTAAAAGTCGCTGCCTGCAGGGTAATCGGGTGGCCGATTGCCTGAAACTGGTCGTTCATCTGGTTTTGCAGATCGATAATGTTTTTTGCCGGGGGAGAAGGCAGCTGCTCAATCGGAGCCAGCGGCAGGGTTGCAGACAATGAGTTGCCGTCCCCGGAAAAACTGATTCCGGAAAAAGTCAGCCCTGAGTCGTCTAATGCTTTGCGCGCCCAGCTCAAACGGCCGATTTCTCTCTGCCAGCCGGTAGCAACGCCGCCCGCCGTGCAGGATAACTCGCCGATTTTCCAGCCCGGGGGCAGAATTTTAATCAGCGATGAAATGCCTTCATAACATTCTTTCATGAGCATTGCCGGATTGGTAACTTTCTCCCAAGGCTTAACCTCAGGCGGTTCTTCAATTTTCTTAACCACTTTCGGCTTAACCGGAACCATTACCGGACGCACTGTCGGGGTCAGAAAAATATGATTGACCAGACTGGAGATCAGCCATAAACCGACAATTGTCGAAATAGCGATAACCAACAACAGCTTAGTGCCGCGCAAACCTTTAATTTTTTGCAGTTTGGCCCGTGCGCCGCGCTCCAGCAGCTCTGTAACCTCAATTTCTTCGGTATCTTCAATTCCCCATTCCTTGGGGGCAATCTTTTTTCCCCAGTCCGGCACCGCCAGCATTGACATGAACTGGTTTTTGGCCTCCTCCTCATTGAGGAAAAGCATATCGCCGTCAGACAGGATAATATCATTGCGGATACAGGTATACCACCAGCCCTGCGGGGTTTTGAAAACCGCGACATAAGAGCCGACGTTGGACATGGCGGTCGCCAAAGCAACAGCCGCGACCAGTTCGCCGCTTTTGTAACCTTCGTGAGAAACACAGATACCGAATTGCGGTGCTTTGCCGCCTTTAATACAAAAAAGGTCCGCGCCTTCCAAAACACCGGCTGAAGCGTCTTCTACTTCCTGAAACGGATCGCTGGTATTTTGTAACGGCTGCCAGAACAAACTGGTGGCAAAGGTGGTGCCATCAACCGTGATTGAAGTTCCCCAGGACCTTTTGGCCCCGGAGTTTCCTTCATCATCGTCTAAAAACTTGGCTTCTTCCAGCACCTGCTTTCTCCCTGACTGACGCCTAATTCATGCTCATTCTGGATTCCGGCGATAGCGGTGTTTCCAGAATAACCGGGGTCAGAATGATAATCAAAATACTGCGCTCTTTGGCTGCTGTTGCCTGACCGCCGAGCAAAGAGTTATCCGCCGAGCCGGTTCCTTCTTTGGTGGTTTTGGTGTTAACTCTCTCAAAACCGGTAAGAATCAGTGACTCTCCGGATGTCATCGCCACTTCCTGCGTAAAAGCGCGCGATTCAATCTTCGGGTTCTGAATATACTGGTTTTCATCCTCATTTCCGAACGGAACTTTTTCAAGCAAAATCAGGTCGGACAAGGTCATGTTAAACATCAGCAGCATCCGGCCGTGTTCCAGAATACGCGGCAGAACATCCAGCGTAAATCCGGTTTCGACTTCTTCGGTGGTAACCGAAACGTCATAGTTGTCACCGGAAGTACCGCTGTTGGTTTTGGTCATTTCAGCAATGTAGTTTTGCTTGTTGGTAACCTGAATCGGCGCCGGCTTGTTATTCAGCGTGGTAACGGTGCCGCTGGTGACCAGGCTGGTGTTGCTCTGGGTCGATAAAGCCTTCAAAGCACCCTCAATATTCCAGTGCTTTGGTTTCAAAACCCAAGACATGCCGTTGCTCAAGCCGTTTTCTGCGCTCATGACCGAATTGGAGCCGATAATTGACAAAGCTGTCGTTCCGTCATCAAAGATACCTTTGAGGTCCAGTCCGTAGTTATCGCTGTCATTGACGGTAACCTGCAGGACTTTAACGCTGATGGCAACCTGGCGGGACAGGCGGCGGTTGGTTTCATTAATATATTTGGCTACCTTTTTGATGTCATTGGGGGTCGCGGTTAAAGAAACCGTGCCGTCGGAAGGCGACATCGTCAGTTTGGCGCCGTCACTGATCATTGAGGTAATGGTTTTCTCTATATTATCCCACAGCTGAAGTTCGGCCGAACTTTCAAGGCTGACAGACGAACTGCCCTTGCCTTCGGACTGGCTGCCGCCGACATTAACTGACAGGGACGGTTTGGTGGGCAGGCTGTAAACAACAAAACTCTTGGTAACAAATTTATAAAAATGAATTTCACCCTTTTCATATTTCCACCAAATTCCGAAACGCGAGGCGACCTCGTCCAGAAACCCGCTTAAAGGTCCCTGGTAGGAAACCAGCATTTTTCCCGGCTCGGCCCAGTCGGAGTTGGTCGCGTCCGCCGTCGGCTTGTTTGCCTGGGCCTTCGAGGTGACATCCTGCTCCATCTGCGGGGCATAACGGACACCCAGAGAGGTGGTTTTGTTGATCATGTCGCCGATTTCAAACAAGGTAATCGGGCGGTTGCTGATCAGGGTAATGCCGTCTTTGCCTTCCAGATAAGAGGGCAGGGGCTGACCTTCATATTCAATATTGCTGGTGTCGCCGAGCCAGATTTCATCTTTGACTTTGATTAAATCGTCATTGGCCGGTGCGGTCGGTATTTTTGAATCCTCTTTCAGCTTGGTGGCAGCGGCAATTTCGCGGTCAACGGTTGCGTCCATGCTGGTTGCAATCGAACATGACGCAATCAGCGCCATTCCCAGCAACCCGAGGCTGATTTTATTAAAATTAGTTATACGCATTCTCGTCCTCCATGGTTTCAACAACTAAGACGCGGTTTCCTTTGTAAAAAGTGGCAATCGGTGCCGGCTGTGCCCGGGCAAAAGAGCGTACCAGGGCAGAGGCCACATCGGCAAAGCGGCCGCGGAACATGGCGCCGGCTGACAGGGTGTAATTCCGGTTGGTGTTCCAAATCAGTCTCCAGCCCGAGCGCTCGCTCCAGTCGCTTAACAGGCCTTTCAGAGTGGCACCTTCTTCGGCCAGCCAGTCTTCAACCGGGTCTTCGCCGGCCATCTGGCTGGGACTGTTTTCGTCGCCGGATTGCTGGGCGGCGTTGACTTCGTCCTCATAATCGCTGACCTCTTCTTCGATGGTCGGCGGAATAGCGGCAGACATATTGCTTCCGGCGCCAGCGCTCATAATCCGCTGGTCCATCGGCGTTCTCTCGCCGAATTCGCGGTAATTGGCGCTGGTTTCGGTATAGTTAACAAAATCATTGTTGTCAGCCGGCAGCGGGGACCGTGGCGCATTCTGGGCGGCAACCGGAACAGTCGGGGCAGGCTGGGCGGCCGGAACGGCAGCCGGTTTCTGAATTTCTACCACTTCGGTTTCGGACTCATCCCAGTAAGTGCGGTCGGCGCCCCAATTCTGGAAACAGGAGCACCCGCCGAGCATCAGCAGAACGGCGAATGCGGCAGCCGGAAAGATTTTGTTGTCCATTTTAGCAATCCTTAAAGTCGAATTTTTCATGTTTTTCCCTATCATACATACTGAAAAATAAATAATCAAGCGCTAGCACCCAGTTATTACCATTGCAAATAATAGCCTTGCGTCGCCCGGTTTACGTTCCCGCTGCCGCCCCCCGTATTTGTGTTGCTCAGCCGCACCGTGCGGATAATAAAGGAATTAGGCTCGCGCTGGGTAAATACAGTATTGATTTTGCTGTATTCTACTCCTTTATTGGTTAAAATATTATGTAACAAGTTCAATCTTTTTTGTTGCAGCTCCATCGCCGAAGTTCCGTCAATGCGGATTTCAATCATCATGCCGTCATCTTCCGCCGCACGTGCCGCAAAAGCCTGAATCCACCGCAGCGTCTGGCCTGAAATTTCCGCCCGGTTGGGCTGAAATGACAGCCGCATTTCCGTCGGCATAATTTTTACCTTGTTGCGGCCGGCAATTTTACGCCGCAGATTGTCAAAAATTCCTTCTTCACGGCTCTTGGAGCTTTTTTCTTTCACGCTGGTAGAGGAAGAGAAAATTGAACTCAGTGAATTGAGGATGGTTTTTTTCTTGTCTTTTTCCTGCTGCGCTGAACTTTCAGCTTCTTCACCGGAGGCGGCACCGCTGCCGGCTGCCGCCGTTTTAATCTTGGCAGTTTCTTTTTTTACCGGGGAAGACTGATCGCTCCGGACAGTTTCTTTGAGCTTTTCCTCAACTTCTATCTCTTTGCGGATATCATCGGGTTTTTTTGAAGAAACCAGCTGCGGGGTCAGGTTCTCGTCATTTAAAATATCTTCCGGAATGGGTATCAGCAGATTTTTAACCGTTTCCGAGGCGACTTTGATTTCATCGCCGCCAGGGCTGTCTGTTGCCAGGGCGTCATGAATTTGGCGGCCGTCTGCCTGGTAATACTTTTCATTTTGCAGCATATTGTTGCGTGACTTCCCGGCGCTTTTGGCAACGGTCCACGGACTGTCTGAATTGACTTTTTCCGCCATTTTTTCCCATTCTTCTTCATCGGGGGAGGCTTGCGACATCTCTTCCCGGAGGCTGCTGCCGCCGCTGGTCATGCTTTTGATGGGCACGTTTCCGCCTGCCAGGGCAACCTGATTGGGACTGCCATGGTCGGTGACTTTAATGTTTTCGTTGCGGCCGGCCCAAACATCGCGAACACGTTGCAGCGGAATAACCGCTCCGCTGTCCGTATCCGCCTCCGCCACCATAAGGGGTGCCGGCTGCGGTGCTGCTTTTGGCTCCGGAAGCTTTTCAGAGCTGTCTTGTATGGGTTTAACCGCCTGTAAAGATTGAGAACCGTGCATCAGCGGGATTTCAGCTTCGGCTGTTGAAGTTGTTCGGGCAGGCTGGGCTGGGCGGAACGCCGGAGGGCTGTCCAGCAGACCGGGCTGTCCCTTTCCCGCGGAATCTGAAATGCTGTTGCCTGCTGTTGCGCTCTGCCAAGAGGCAGCTGCCTTAGCGGTTTCTTTTTTAGATTTGTCTGATATATTGCCGGCAGTTTCAGCCGCTTTCAGTCCGGCACCGGAGGCCGGGGCTGCAGCAACAGCCGGAATTTCGCGCTCCTCTGTCTTTTGCAGGGCTGCTGAAGGCCTGAAATTATCGGCTGCCGGGGAATTGGGTTCCGCTGAGGCCTTTCTCTCCGGGAGTGCCGGAGCAGCGGCCGGCGGGGGCGGATTATGAATCATCTGCTCAAAATGAGCGGCAATTTTTTGCGGCCGGGGCCGGTTTTCATCATTCTGCGCAGAAAAATCTCCGAATTCCAGCGGAATTTCCAGAACGTCGGTTGTGTCGGCCATAATAATCTCCGGCTCTGCCGAGGAGGAGAGAACATTATTGCCGCCTGCGGGACCTGCCGCCGGCAAAACGGTCAGCGCAATTTTCTTAACCGGAACCGGACGGATTGAGGGGTTGTCCGCGTGGCGGTTAAGAAACAGGGTGATGTTTTGGCTGGGAATGGTAAGATCCGTTTGAGAAGAGTTTGTTTCATGCCAGTAAACCCCGTTGACGGTAAAAATCGTCAGCAAAGATACGCTAAAGCTGTAAACAAAAGTTTTTAAACCTGTTTTCGGCATAAATTAAACCCCTCTAAACCCTTGATAAATCAAAATGCGACTCTTGGCAACAGCTTATGAAAATATCGCTTTTTCCTGTGGATTCTTTTAAATTAAAATTTTTTGCTTTTTTAGGGGAAGATTAACAAGATTTTTACCAAAGCCGGTGCAGAATCGCCCTGCGGGCAGTAATGTTGCAGTTTTGTGAAAGTTGCTTAAATTTCAGAAGTTTACCAACTTTTAACGACTGTGAATTTTTTGTTACAGCAAAAATTATCAAGTGTAAACAATATGTTAATCAATTGTCGGTATAAGCAATTTTGCTGGTAATCAGTCCCGAAATTAGTTATTCTAAAAGAGTATAAAGAGTTTTTGCAATCATATGAAGGAGAACTACAATGCAATTTCTTAAAAACAACATCTGGACATTCTGCCTGGTAGCTGTTGCTACCCTGATGGCTTTCTCCGGTGATGCAATGGCGCAGAACAGCGTTATGACCACCTCCAAGGAAAAAGCCCTGAATGTCTTCACCGCTGTTAAAACGATTATCTTCGTTGTCGGCGGTTTCGGTCTGGTTGGCGTCGCCTTTGGTGCCATCTTTGGTAAAGTAAACTGGAAATGGTTTGCGGGTCTGGCTGTCGGTCTTGCAATCCTGGCTGCTGCCGGTTCTATCGTTAACTACGCGACCGGTGAAAATATGTCGGGCTTCGAGGACTCTTTCGACCGCGCTACCGACTAATAGTCTCCTTCTTTATACCCTGGGGCGGCAGATATCTGCCGCCTCTCGGAAAAGAGGAGCAGGGTATAAAGGGGGTCCTGGCGGCAGTAGGTTTTAAACTCTCACCATGACCCTCTTTTTTACCAGACAAACAGATGAATTTCGGCATTCGGCCGCTGTCTGCAGACTGAATGTCCAAGTTCATCGCCGCAGAACGAACTTATTCTGGATTATTTCAGAAATCTCCCGCCCGGGGAAAGAACTGAGAACTAAGGAGGGTGCTATGAAAAACTTTAAGAAAATATGTCAGCTGCTGATGCTCATAGCGCTTTTTAGTGTTTTTGGAATAATCGAAAATGTTAAAGCTGTCGTTGTAGACCAGACTTGTCCGCAGGGATATGTCTACACGGGTGGAAAATGTGTCCGTTTGAACAGGGATGGTTCTTATGACTATAAAGATACAGTAAGTCCCACCCGGGTTGAGCGGCAGTCAGACAGGTCTATTCACAATGATAAAAATATTCAAACGCTTGAAGAGCGTTGCCCAGACGGACAGACCTTAAATGAAAATACCGGTCAATGTGAAGCTGTCAAACCTATTGGCGTGCAAGTTGAACAACCCACCGGCGTGGTTACCGGCTGCACCAAAAATACCGGTTTGTTCAGCGGTTTAATTAATACCGGAAGCAAAATTTTTCAGGGCCTGCGCGATTTGATTTACGTTGTTGCCGGTTTCGGCATCATCGGCGTGGCTGTTGGCGGCTTTTTCGGAAACTTAAACTGGAAATGGCTCGGCGCCATCGTTATTGCACTGGTGGTCATTGCCAGTACCGGCGAACTGATAACCGCCATAACGGGCTGTACGGATTTTACGCAGAGTATGATAACCGATACGCTTAAATGACAGAAATTATTGTCGGCTGAATGATTTCAGCATTCCTCACCGGAGGGTGACTAAAAAATGAAGGAGGACGCCATGTTTAACTTAAAGAAAATCAGCAAAATCTGGGTATTTGCCGGTGCTTTGGTGTTTGCCTCTTTCTGGTCGTCTGATACTCTGGCTGCGGGAGAACCTGTCACGGTGGGAAACCCTCTGGACGAAATTCAGCTTGCGCCGATGAATCAAACTCTGAATAAGATTGAACCGACAACGGCGGAAAAGGCCGGGGCATCAAAAGATGTCTGGGCTGTTGAGCAGCAGAAATATGAACAGGCCAACCAGGCCTATAAAGAAAAGCTGGCGGCAGCGAACAAAGAAATTGCCGTTGCCCGGCAAAAATGTAATCAGACTGGTAACTGTAATGATTTGGATGTCGCGCAAGAGAAATTAGCAACGTTGCAGGCAACGGAGGGAGCGGATGTAGACAAATTGCGCGCTGCCGCCCAATCTGCAGAAGAAGAGGCGGACCAGTTAAACAAACAAGCCAATAAAGAATTAATCAAGGCTGAAAATCAAAATGCCAAAGATATAAAAAGTGCTCAAAAGGCGGCGGACAAAGCACAAAACAATATCAATAAATATTGTTCAGGTACGTCGGAAAAAGATATGGCCAAATGCCAGGAGGCCAAAACTTCCTTTGAATTGGCTTCTCAGGAATTAAAAGCCGCTCAGGATAAACAGGGCGAGCTGGCCGGACAACGGGCCGCCACTCAGCAGTCCGATATCGATGGCTTGAATGAAGAATCCCGGAAAGAAGTTGAAGAAGCAAAGAAAAAACAGTATTCAGCCACGGCAGAGGAAGCAAATGCCTCCAAAGAAAACTATAACGCCAAGAAAAATGCGGTTAGCGAAGCGCAGGCCAAGTTAAATGAAGACAAAGCCCGTTGCGCGAATGGGGATCAGGATGCCTGCGGCCGCAGCGCTGAGAATGAAAAAGCTGTTGAGGAAGCTAAAAAAGAAGCTCAGGCGGCTTACGATGAAATGCAGGAAAAAACCAGAAACCCTGCTCCCGATGAATTAACTTCGGCGAAAGAAAACCTGGCTGAGAGTGAAAACAAAGTGGCCTCCGCCGAGGAAAAAGTTAACAGCCTGCAGGCCCAGCTGGACGCTGCAAATAAAGCCTGTACCCAGGCCAGCGGCCTGACTTCTAAAGCCGGGCAAAAACAAGCTGAACAGTTTTGCGGACAGGCCGCCCAGCTGGAACAACAGCTTCTCGCAGCCCAAAATGATTTGATTTTGGCCCAGAGCGAAGCGGCAGTGGCTAAAAATGACCTCAGTATCGCTCAGCTTGATTCCGGTTATGAAGAAGACCACCGCGGTCAGGAATATCGTGCTTTTGCTACCGAAGCCCAGTATGCCGGAGACACCGGAACCGATGTGTTCAGACATATCACCCGCCGCGCTTTCATCTTTTTGTTAGGGATCAAACCGCTGGTATATACCTTTGCAGGCTTTGGGCTGATTGCTTTTGCCTGGATGGCGGTTTTTAATAAACTGAGCTGGAAATGGTTTGGTAACATTGCCATCGGTTTGTTCCTGGTAGCTAATATGGGCCGGTTCATCGAATACTTTGTCTTCCCGTCTTATGATATTGAGGGCGACATCAGTTCCAAACCGCTGTCTTACGGCGATTATCTGAGCCCCGGCTTTGCGGATGCCGAGTATATGTGGGTTGACGCTTCGGCAGAATTTGTACCGGAAAAACAAGTCGGCGAGGAGGAAATCCCCTCAGCAGATGCCCCGACGCCGGAATATACGGAAAAAGCCCGCGGCTTCTGCGGAAAAACCGCCGGTGCAACCGGATGGGCCAACTTCACCAGCTGTGTAAAGGATATTGTCAGCACCGGTAAAAAAGCTGTTGATACTGTCAAAACCGCCCAAAATACCATTAATAACGTCAAAGCCGGCGTTGAGCAGGTTAAGGCGGCGGCCCGCAATATCGGAGATGCGGCCGGCAATATCAAGGGTGGCGGTATGTCCGGATTTATTAAGGCTGTCGGCCAGATTGGCAGCAATGCCAGCGCGATGGTTAATGTCACCGGCGGCGTGGTTAATTCAACCATGAGTAACGTCAGCAAAGTGGCGAACAATGTTCAGGATATGGGTAAATCAACCGACCAGGTTGCCGAGCTGAATGAAAAACGTTCTCAGGGACAGGGGACCAACGCGGTTGACCGCTTTATGAAAGGGCAGACCAAAGATGCCGACGGCAATGTCGAGCAGCTGATCAAAACCGATAAAGACGGCAATGCGATTCTTGATAAAGACGGCAACTTGGTTATGGGCAACTATGCGTCCGACCGTAACTTTGCCACCGGCCTTAAAGATGTTACCGATACGGTTATTGAAAAGAATAAGGATCTTAATTCCAAACTGCAGTCGGTAACCAAAACGGCCTATGAGGGTGCTGTTGCAGTCGAAAACTTTGACCTTCAGACCAAGGGCTTCAAAACCATTGCCGAACGCCGCATGGAGAAAAACGATGCCCGCGCCCGTGCAAAAATTGAGGCTAAAAATGAAGCCCAGCGTCAAAAAGAGCAGGCTAAAACCAAGGAGATTCAGGATCAGCGCCTGGTAGATAAGTTCAAACAGGAAACGGCTGCGGCTTCATCGCAGACAAACGTTGCCAAACAGGCCTGGGAAGAAGCCCAAAAGGCTTCGGAAAAAGCCCAGGCGGCAGCTCAGGATGCCGAACGCCGGCAGTATGAGGCCAAAACCGCAGAAAGCACTTATAATAAAAAGGAAAGCGCTGCCACAACGGCTGAAACAAATGCGACCCTGCTGGAACAAAAAGCCGCTCAAACCGGAAACGCCTATGATAAGCAGGTTGCCGAACGAGCCCGCAAACAGGCTGATATTGCCCGGGCAGAAGCCGATGCCGCCCAGGCGAAAATGAATACAGCCAAGCAAAATGCGGCCGAAGCCAAACAAAAGGCGGAAGAATTAGCCAAACCGGTTGCCGATCTGACCGAAAAAGCCCGCACTGAGGCTGCCAAGGAAGCTGCCCGCGTGGCTGAGGAAGCCAAAAAGCAAGCTGCCGCAGATTTGTCAGATGCTCAAAATGAGGTTAATGAAAAAGCTCAGGAGGCCCAAAAAGCCCGGCAGGAAGCTGACAAAGCGTTAGCGGAAGCCAAAGCCAGCAATGATGTTGAGGATATCCGCAAGGCAGAGGAAGCCAGGAAAAAGGCTCAGGAAGCTGCGGCTGCCCAAAAAGCTGCACAGCAGAAATACGAAAATGCCGTCAAACAGCAAAAAGAGGCTGCTGAAAAAGCAGCACAGGCTGAATTGTTCAAAACCAAGGTTGAGAACGGCGGATATTTGATTACCGCAGATGAGAAAAAACAGCAGGAAGCTGATAAAAAGGCTGAAGAATTGCGCCAGAAATATCAGCAGACAGCTAATCCGGTTAAACAGGCACAGTATACTCAGGAAAAGGCTGAGCGTGCTGACAAGGAAGCCCGTTCGGCAGAAGCTGCCGCTGAATCAGCCCGCAACCAGGCCGAGGAATTAAAGACTCAGGCAGCGGCGGCAGCCGCCCAGGCCGCGGCCAGCAAAAACCCGGTTGACCAGCGCCGGGCCGAACAGCTGAAAAACCAGGCTTCTCTGGCAGAAAAACAAGCTGCGGAAGCTGAAGCCAAAGTCATTAAAACGAAGGCCCCGGCGATCAAGGCTGCCGATGCCGCCCGCGAAGCAGCGCTGATTGAGGCTCAGTATAACCAGGATGTTGCCCAAAAGCAGATGGCCGACTGTGAAACCTCTATCCAGACAGCCAGGGATAATGCCAAACAGCTGAATGATGCCTACCAGGCTGCCCAGGCCGAGGCTCAGCGTCTGGCCCAGATTGCCGCCGGCGACCGCGATACCGCTTCGGTTCTTGCTGCCAATGAGGCTGCCCAAAAAGCCCGGGCCGCTCAGGAGGCTGCCCGTAAGGCCCAGCAGGAGATTGATAATCAGATCCGCGCCCGCAACCAGGCTGAACAGACCTATTACGCCGAGCGGACGCGCCAGGCTGAGCTTGAACAGCAAAAAACCGCTGACCGCAAGTCTTTGGAAGATTATCTCAAAACCTTGAGCCCGTCGGACCAGGCAGAGTTGAAAAAGCTTCTGGCCGAAGGTTCTAACAACTAAATGCCGTAACGGCCGCGTCAGAAATTAACGCATTATTCATAAATCGGGAGGTATACTTATAATTAAGGATACCTCTCATTTTTTTGCCTTGCGGCTCAATTAGGGTCTGTTACTTATTACTAATTTAGTTGCATAAAAAAATGAGTGGGTTATCATAATTTTATGGCAATTTTGAGAATGAAAACATGCGTGAGGTTATTTTAAAAGCGGTAGCTAATCCGCCCAAAATCCTGTGGGGACCGTTTCTGCCCACCATGCTTAACATGGGAATTCAGTTTCCGATCATGTTCATGTTTTTGGGAACGTTGGACGTCAACCCCCTGTGGTTTATGGTCAGCCTGGTTCTGGGGCATATCGCCTGTATTGCCGTCGGCGTGAAAGAGCCGCATATCTCCGCAATGATTCAGGCCTATGGCCAAACCGCCAAAACTTCGCATAACCTTTATAGTGAGAAGGGGAATAAATTTGCACCCTGATAGTGACTTTTTCGGAATCTTTGTCCAGGGGCTTTCCAGTATCGAAGTACTGGTGGCCATAATCGGTTTTATTTCCGCAGCCGCGTTCGCCGGCTTTTGGGCGACCAAATTCGGGCATTATGTGCTCCCGCAGCCTCGTGAGTCGCGGGTGTCGGACTTTTTGCCGTTTAACAAACTGCTGTCCGACGGCATGACCATTCGCTGCTATAACGGTTCGCTGGCCCGGGTTTTCCGCGTGGAGGGTGTTGATCTGGCGTTTGTGACCGATGAAAAAGTTATGTCCATGCTGGAGGCGCGCAAAGCCTGGATTGACGGAATGTCTGACCTGCAGGTTACTTGCCGGATTATCACCCTGCGCGAGCGCATCCCTCTGGAAAAAGATACCGGCGACTTCGGCAATATCTGGCTTCAGAAAGTGTCAGATACCTGGTATGATAACCTTGACCGGATTTACAGCAATCAGCACTACATTGTATTGTCGGTTGCCGACCGTACCGATTCCCTCAAAGATTTGAACTACGCTTCCCAGGCTCTGTTGGCGACCCTGAGTGAATACGGCGTGACCACCCTTTATGAGTCGGAGGGCTCCCCGGCGGAAGACAGTCCGCTGTCGGTTTATTCCAAAATCTGCAGCCCTATTAGCAAGCCGATGCCGAAAATTAATTCGGCGGAAGGAGCTCACTTAAATGAACTGTTAACCGCCGACCATATCCATTTTACCGGGGAAAATGGGTTAATCCGCTTTTTCTCCGGCGACAAGGAATGTTATGAAGCGGTAATGGGTATCCGCTCGTCCGGCGACTATATGGATGAAGGCATGGTTGCTTCGCTGTTGTCGATTGACTGCGAGCTGACTTTGCTGCATAACGTCCGGCCCATCTTTAAGCCCCATGCCCGTGCTCTGCTTATGCAGCAGCAGAGAATGGCAACCATGACCAGTTTTTCCGGCGATGTTATTGACCAGTACAGCGAGGTTTTGGCTGCTATTGAAGACAGCGACACCAATCATCAGGCGCTCACAGAATATGCCATGGCGATTATTCTCCGCGGCGATACCAAGGAAGATATTGATTTTGGCGAGAGCGAAGTTCAGCGTATCTGCCGTTTGTACGGCGTAACGCCGGTACGCGAAGGCTGGGTCACCCAGGCAACTTTCTTTAACCAGTTCCCGACATATGAAACCCTGCCGCGGACTTACCGCTATCTGTCGCGCGTTGTGGCAACCGCCATTTCTTTTGACCATCCGTCGGAAGGTTTTTCCAAATCTGACTGGGGTCCGGGTGCCATTACGGTTTTCCGGACGACTTCCGGTTCGGCTTACCGTTTCCAGTTCCATGTTTCCAGCGAAGATTCTGCCGTTGCCCACTGCTGCATTATCGGTCCCACCGGCCAGGGTAAAACGACGCTGCTGACCTTTTTGGCCGGACAGGCCATGCGCCACCATGATTTGAAGGTCTTTTTCTTCGACCGTCACCGCGGTGCCGAGATTTTTACCCGTGCTGTCGGAGGGGCTTACGTCGGTTTTGAAGGAGACGAAAAAAATGTTTCGTTAAACCCGTTTGACTGCGCCAACAATTCTACCAACCGCGCTTTTCTGCGCCGTTGGATGCGTGCGATTACGCTGGTTGACGATGCGGTTTCCGAAAAAGAGATTTCCCGCGCCGTAACCACCGCCTTTGATTATCTGCGGCCGGAAGAACGGATTATGACCAATCTCTACAAAAGCTGTTTCTCACCCACCGGCAATATGCGCCGCGAGCTGTTCAAGTGGGTCAATCCTGACCAGTACGGCAATATTTTCAATGCCACCAATGACAGTCTTGACCTGAAATCCAAACGTTTTATGGCTTTTGACTTCACACATATTTTTGAAGACGAAACGTTGGCCCCGGCGGTCATCAGCTATATTATGCACCGGATTCAGTCCGAAACAGGCGAAACCGGAACGCCGTCGCTGATTATGATTGATGAAACCGCGCCGATGTTAAAGCACCCCATGTTCCGCGACTATTTCGCCATCGGTTTGCAGGAGGGCCGTAAAAAACGCCAGGCTTATCTGTGCGCTTTCCAACAGCCGAATATTATTGACAAACTCGGGGTGGGCGAGGTTATCCGCGGCCAGTGTCAGACCGTTATCTTTTTCCGTAACCCCCAGGCCATGCCGGAGGACTACGTCAACTGGAATCTTACCAATGCCGAAACCGATTTCATTTTCGGCAAGAGCTACCGCGATTTTCCTTATGCGATTTTGCTTTCCCGCCCGGCTACCGGTGAATCGGTGATTCTTGACGTTGATTTGAGCGGTTTAGGGCCTTATCTGCGCCTCTATAATTCCGGCCGCAAAAACGTGCTGCTGGTAGAAGAGCTGATTAAGGAATATGGTGAAGAGAACTTTGTTACAAAATATTTAAATATTGCCTAAATGCGCTTGCAGGCATTTATTTAGCGGTGCAAATCTGCTATAATGAAAGCTAAGACAGGGCTTAACAGGAGGTCAAGATGGGACGATTAAACTATGCCGGAATAGGTTTTGCAGCGTTGATTGCTGCCACAGTCTGGGTTCCTTCTGTCCGGTCTGCGGGAATTCCGGTTGCGGATGCGCCCAGCGCCGCCAATACCACCAAAGACTTTTTGCAGCGTATTAAAGAATCAAAATTTGTCATGGATACGGTCAAAATGGCCAACAAAACCAGCGCCGCCATCGGCGATGCCAAAAAAAGCGTTTCTGAATATGTTGTAAAAAATAAAGAAAAAATCGAAAAGAAGCTCGAAAAAGTCAAAGAATATAAGGAGCAGGCTGAGGAATATAAAAAACAATATGAGGATTATAAAGCTCAGCTTGATGAGGGAGTTGCCAAGGCCAAAGAAATGAAAGAACAGGCCGAAGCCGGTATTGAACAGGCGAAAGAAACGGTTGATGCCGCCCAGCAGACAGCCGGAGCTGTTAAAGACATGGCCCAGAGTAAAATCGACAGGGCCGCTGATAAAGCCGGTATTGATATTGGCGGATCTTCAAATTCGGGAGAAACTTCAGGTTCCGCCGGTAGCGCCGCAGTATCTCCGGTTTCAAATTCCGGATCAGGTTCTTATTCGGGAGCTGGTTCTTATTCCGGATCATCTTCTCCGGCAGCTGGTTCCGGGGCCGCTTCAGGTACCTCCGCTCCGGCGGTAAGCACTCCTTCGTCATCACGGACAGCTTTTGGCGGGGCACCGGCTCCTGCGGCGGATTTGGCGCCGATGACGGTTGAAAACCAGGTTCCTTTGACTGATGGCGCGGCTGCGGCCGGACAGGAAGCCGCCGTTATTGAAGAAAATGCCAATACCCAAATTAATAATGTGGTCAGCGGTCTGCAGCAGGATCCGTCGCCGGAAGCTGCAGAAACGGCCCAACAGGATTTACGGCAGATTAAATCCGATTCTCTGGAAGAAGTGGATGCAATCAAGTCCGAAAGTGATGAACAGCTTCAGTCAGCTGAAGAAGAGTTAGACGCTACTAGAAAAGAACAGCGCCAGATGAAAAAACAGCTTAAATCATCCACCCGCCGCAGTTTTACAACGTCGGCCCTCCCCTCCGGGAACACCCGGGTTTATGCTTCTGCAGCTACAGCCGTCGGAGTCAGCCCCCTGGCTTTTGCTTTTGACTTGAGTGAAATGGGCATCAAACTGCCGGACGGCGGAACCGATGTCAACGGAACTTTTATTATTCCTTCCACCATCAGCATGACCTGCGGCGGCCTTTCTTCAGATGAGGCGCAAAAGAAAGACGTCATGGACAACTGTCTGGTGACCGAAATTAACGATAAAACCCGCGGTGCCCAGGCATATGAGGCGCAGGATATGACCGCGACTTATATCCAGGGCAAAAAGGAATTTACTGCCGCCTATATTGCCGAGGCCTATATTGCCGCAAATGATACAACCTATTTTGTGGAAAAAATTATTGATCCGGTGGAAGATGCTACCGCTACCACCACTATGGACAATTATTCCAATATGGTTGAACTGAACAAAGCCGTCGCCACGGCCATCAACGGCCTGCTCAAAATTCACAGCGCCGATTTGGCTTTGCAGGCTTATGACAATTACGGGGCCTATAAATTTATGAGCCCGGAAGAAAGCTGAGGACGAAATGAACCGCCTGTATCAACATACTTTATTGCTTTGCTTTGCCGCTGTTTTCGGAGCAACGGCGGCTTTGGCACAGGTTGAAGGTGTTAACCGGGACAACGGAACAGGTCCGGACGGCGTGATGATTTTTCCGGCCAAACTGGCAATGTTTTGCGATCTTAGTTCTTTTGATATTAAAAAAGACGATGTGGTAAAAAAATGCCTGAATAAATTGATTTTGCAAAGCAAGGGTTCGCAAACATACAAACAGGACTATTCCGAAATATTCATTGATTCTTACCGTCAGATGAATAATGTCTACCTGACTACGGCGCTGCAGAAAAAAGCAGCTGCCGGCAACGTGGATAATCAGTTAGACCAGATTGAAAGCGAAAGCGGCCAAATGGGTGCTTTGAGCTCTGAATCTGAAAATATCCGCCGCAAACAAACCATCAACGCCAATATTTACGGACTGACAGCGGAATCTGTGGTCGATATTATGGATATTTACAGCTCCAGGCTGGCGCTGGATGCTTTCAAATACTACTATGCCTACGAGTTTTCCGGCAATGCCGCCCCGGTTGATGAGGAGGATGCCGAATGATTTTGCGCCGCTTGACATATGGATTGATTTTGGGAGTGTTTCTGGCTGTACCTGCAGTCCGGGCCGCGGTAACCGACTATGTCGTCAACGTTTGCGATACCGTCACTTATTACGCGGCGGAAACCGGCAGCTATGCCGAACAATACGGCAGCGTTTCCGCTCTCAAACAGCAGGTAAAAATCGGTGAGCTGGGCGATACCGGTTTTGCGCAAAAAGCCGCCCGGAAAGCTGCCAAGGCTGCCGAAAAAGCTCAGAAAATGCAGAAAAAAGCAGAAAAATTACAAAAAAAGGCTGAAAAGGCGAAAGCAGCCCAGGAAAAAGCGGCAAAACTTAAAGAACGGGCTGAAAAACTGAAAGCCAAGGCTGATAAATATGCCGCCAAAGCTGCCGATTTGAAAAAGAAAGCAACCGATGCCGTCGATAAGGCTAAGGAAACCTATTCTGATGCCAAAGAAAAAATTGATGAAGGCAAAGCGATTTATAATGAGGCCAAAGATAAGTACGACGAAACAAAGGAACAAATTAATGAAGCCGAGGTTATGGCGGCTTCTTTGTCCACGGCTGCCGAAGGATTAGTTGATCAGGCCGCAGATAAGGCCAACGGGGCAGTTTCAAAAGTCAGCGGGGAAGAGCGCCGGCCTTTTGGAGTTTCTTCCGGCACAGAAACCAGTCCGGTTTCGGTTGAGGAAATGTCGGCTAAAGTAGAGGCCCTGCCGGAAATCACACCGCTGCCGGAAACCGAGTCGGAAGGAACGGCTGAGAATACCGCAGCCGCTTTAAGCATGATCGCCACAGAAACAACAATCGGAGTTACGCCGGCCAGCCTGGAGAATTTACCCCGGTTTGCGCCCGGAGCCGGTTTGTCTGCAGACCAGGTTTTAAGCAGCGCTGCCGGTATTCAGAATAATACGGTTGCGGAAATTCCGGTTGCCAAAACCGATAAAAGCTTTGAGGAACAGCTGACGGAAGAAAAATCCGCGGATGAAAATCTGCAGCCGGGAGAAACCGCCGAAGAACTTGAAGCAAGGCTTAGGGCGAAAGATGAGGCCCGCCTGGCTGATTACCGGGTTCCTGATCCTAATGCCGAAGCTAAATCAAATGCCAAAATGCAGGAAAAAGATGCCGCCAAAAATGCCGAGCGCGACCAAAACCGCCGCCGTACTTTTGGCTCACAGTCAGGAGGAAACCATGAATAAGCTGACCGCCCTGTTTATTATCGGTGCTGCCGCGGTGCTGATGCCGTTTCGGGTTTGGGCGCTGGATATGCTGGAAGTACCCTCTTATGTGGATACCAAAGCCTCTGTTCCGGTTAATGTCCGCAGCATTGTTAAGGCGCTGACTTCAAACGCCGGCGGCCTGCAGGAAGCGCAGGATGATGCTGATTATTACAATACGGTCAAACGCAAATTAGCAGCCTCCTTATATGCCGAAGCTTTAACCACCCGGACCAATTTGATTGCCGATGAAAAGAAAGCTGCGGCTGAAAAAACAGCCAAAGCTGCCGGTAATGCCCTGGCCGGAATCAGCGGATCAAAAGATAAAAAAGAAATCATCGCCAATGATATCCAACCCCAGCTGGTTTCAATCGCCAAGCGGCTCAATTCTATCATGACCCTCGAGGCGATGACTGCCAATCTGGAGGGGACGATGATGATTACCGGCCTGCCCAAGAGTAATACTGATGTCATTTCCGGCGATGAGGCTCAGGAAGAGGAGGCGGAATGATGAAAAAATTTACTTTAATGGCCGCATTCTTTTTAGCCGGGTTAATTTCCGCCAGTTCTTTTGCCCAGGTTCCGACGGTTGATGCCGTGAAAACCCCCACCAAAATCGGGCGTATTGTTGCTGATGGCAAAAATAAGGCCGAACAGGCTGTCAAATGGGTTAGCGAGTCAAAAATGGGCAAATTCGTCGGTGACAGCATTAAGGCTGCCAAGGACGGAATTGCTTATGCCAAAGATATGTATGCCGGAGCCATGGAGGTTTATGGCAACGTAGAGGATAAGATTGCCGAAGCCAAAGACAGCAAGGCTTACAAGGCTGCCGAGATTTCCAAGCAAATTGCCGGAGAAAGCAAAAAGCTTCAACAGCTGCAGGAACAAAAACTGCAGATAGCGGAAAACCTGAAACAGGAACAGGATATCGCAACCGAAGAAATGCAGGCCAAAGCCGCGGCGCTGGATTCTAATTACCAGAAAACACTGGCTGCTTACCGGGAACAGGGAAAAACGGCTGAAGAAATTTCGGAATACGAAGCTCAGCACAGTAAAGACGCAGAGGACATTTCTAATGCCCTGGAGCTTAAAATAAATAATCTGAATGATGAAATGGAAAGCCAGACCGAAGTTATTGAAAACCAGATTAAAGAACAGCTTAAAAAGATTGCCAAAAAAACGAAGGAACTTCAGGAACTCTCCGGTAAAGAAATAACGGTCAATAATCCTCTGGAAGCAATTCAGAAGACCCAGGAAGAGCTCTTTTTGCAGGAGGGTGAAAATCTTACCATCAGCAAGGAGCAGGAGCTGCGGGAAAAATGGTATACCGAGCGGCGCAAAATCATTTACCAAACCTACGAAAAATCGCTGCAGGCCAAGGCACAATTAGACGGCCTGCATGAAAAAGTAACGTCAATTAAGGAAATGGCCGACGCCATGCCCGGCGAAAGTGAAAATGCCAATGTTAATATTGAAGTGATTATTAAACAGGGAGAATTGCTGCAGGAATACATCGACTTTGTTCTCGCCGACCTGATGTTGGAAAGCACTATGGCCGTGACCTCGCTGCCAGATTATAATCCCAGCCCGCGCCTGAGCGGCAAATTCAAATTATGTAATTATACCGATGCCAAAAGCGGCCTGGAGGCGCTGAAAGAAAAAGCCCGGTCGGCACAAAACAAAGTCAGCGGCACCATTGCCAAAGGGCAGCAGCTGAAACAAAAATATGACGATGTGGCTGCTAAAGTTGATGATGTAAAAGAAATTGCCGGACAGGGCCAGGAGGTTATTAAAAACATCGATCAGTTGAAAGGGCAGGTTGCTGATCCGTCAGCTTTGGAGGGAATGTTATGATGAAAAAAGTTGGGTACATTGCCGCTTTGGCAGCTTTCATCAGCGGAATATTGACGGCTTCCGGTGCTTCGGCATTCTTTTTAACCAAGCTGTTGAAAAGCCCGTCTATTGAGCTGCCGACTTTTAACTTTGTCGATGAGGCCGCCGCTACCGGAAAAACGATTATGTCAACCGTGACAACAGTTTCCAAAACCAAAAATGAAATCGAAAAAGAAATCAACAATGTCCGGACGGCTATCAATTCGGCCATGAACTTTAATTACACGGCGCTCGCCGATCTCAGCCTTAATCCCGGCCAGATGGAATATGCCGATTGCTCTGCCGGCGACATCAGCGTTAATATTTTAGATTATGATTCGGTGGAACTTAATATTGACAAGCTGTTTTTCCGCCAGCCCGGCATTGATGCCAAATCAATCCAGGATTATGAACAGAAAAATGCCGATTTCTACAAAGACAGCGTTTTAGAGGCTTATACTGCTTCGCGCGAGCTGGTTGTTTATATGCAAACCAATGTAATCCCGACCTTTGAAAAAGCAAAAAAATGTGTGGCCGGCGAGGCCAGCGACTGCGGGATTCCCGGTTCGCCCGATGATACCGGAAACAATGAAGCCGTCTATAATGAGGCCAAGGTGCTGGAATCAATAGACAATATGCTGGCCGTTCTTCAGAAGGCTACCGCCATTAAAGCCCAGTTGCGCGCGGTAAAGGCAATCCACAGTATTCCGCCGGCAGCTTACGATCCGGACGCCGGAAAATTCGATGACACCTCGTCTTCCGAGAGTAAAACGGAAACTTCTGAAGAAGATAAAACCGCGGCTTTGCAGGCAGAAACTGAATTTCTCACAGCTTCGGTGTCAGCCGGCGGCGCATTGCCGCTGGCGTTTGCCCAGATGAGCGCTGTTGACAATCTGACTGCCGCTGAGAACAGGGCCTTATCGGCCGGGGAAAGTGATCCGGTTCTCAGCCGGGCGGTTGCTTTTTCAGTAGCGCCGGAATCTGAGATTTTTCATCCGTATGAAACCGCCGCTGAAAGCATGGATAAAATGGCTGAGCTTGAGCCAGTCGGCGAAGCGGTCGATCAGGCCACCCAGGCACACAATATGATTATCGAACTCAAAAGTTACCGCGATGCCGCCAACCTTTATAAAGAAGCTCAGGAAAAATATAAAAAAGCTGTCGCGGCTTTGGAAAAATCTTCTCAGTGCACGCTGGACTATTTGGGACGGCGCTACAGCAACCCCGCGGCAGTTTTTTCCGGAGGCCTGGGTGATGTTACGGCTCATGACCGCCGGAGCGGTATCTCTGCCTGGGCTATTGACGCGTATGATACCGCTAAAGCTGCTCAGGCCAGCGATGTTTCGGTAGAAAATATCCCTAGTCCCGATATCGACACCGAAACGGTTGACGGAGACAGCTTAAATGCGGAAGCAACGGATAAGCTTTATGATCAGTTTACGACCACTAATCAGGGCCTTGCTCTGGGAGCCTCCGATCAGGAGCAAAATGCCCGGGAAAACCGGGCCGCCAATTTGCTGTCGTGGCAGATTGGTGCCGAGGCTTCCAAAATCATTGCCGAGAATCCCTCCAAATGGGGAACGCTGCATACGCCTTTTCCGGTTTGGAATGACACCAAAAGCTATTACAACCAGTATCTCGACGGCAAATATGCCAATATTAAAAGCTACCTGAAAGCCTTTAGCGTCAGCGATGTCAAGGCTTTGGTTCTGGCTGCCGCCCAAGGGATGAAAAAAGATGCCACTGAAACGGCCCAGCAGAAATCGGCTGCTAAAATTGCCGGGCAGGTTTCTGAACAAAAAGCTGCCGCCCGTCTGGAACTGAGCCAAAAAACCACAGCTCAGAATCTTGCCAATGCTTCGGCCTTAAGTGCTCTGGAACAACAGCGCCAGTCTCTGGTTGAGGAAATGGACGCTGCTGCCG
>CALYAX010000003.1 GCA_944393665.1 uncultured Alphaproteobacteria bacterium | reverse complement strand
GTCCTGCAGCTTAGCCGTCTGCTGTAATGACAGCAGATTGTTCCGCATGGATGATGTTAAGCTGATTCCGCTCAAAAGTTTTGTCCCCGCCCGGTTAGCAAATAAATTTACTTTACTGATTAAAGTAATAATCTTTTTGAACTTTTAAATAAAGTGCTAAAAGCTTATCTTCCACAACAAAGCTTTGTATAATTTTAGAAAAAACGAGGCTCCGTTCTTGAAAACAAGAATCGGAGCCTGCGGGGGTTATCAATGGCTGCATCCAAGCCAGGAAACCCGTTTATCTGAAAAACCAAAACTTTCAGGATTGTCGGCGGCAAAAGGCGGCGGACAAAAAGCTTCGGCTTTTGAATTAATTTCGGTGTGGGGCAGACGAAGGTTGCTTAACATTACATTTTGTCAGGGTTTGTGCATGTTGTGTGTCTTGAATGTAATTCAGGTAAGAATTTGCAACTGTCTGCCTAAGGTAAGATAATTTGATAATGGTGTATGTGTGGGAGGAAAGATATCATAAGACTTATATTTGTCAATAGACAAAAACCATAAAATATTACGGTTCGCAAATTTCGCCGCAAATAATCGGCTGAGGGGCGCCGGTGGTAGAGGGATAGGTTGCCGGCATAAGGCAGGTGCGGCGAACAGCCAGATATGCAAAAGCCTGTGCCTCAACAGCGTCAATGTTCCACCCCAAATCAGTACCGGTTTTGATATTCATTTTCTCCAGCCGCTGCCGTAAAAACCTCAACAATGTCGGATTAGCTGCCCCGCCGCCGATAACTATCATTTCTCCGGGCATTTCCGGAACATACATCGCCAGCGAGTAGGCAATGGCTTCAGCGACAAATGCGGTAGCCGTTGCAGCGCCATCGGCAAGTGACAGGCCCTCCAGATGTTCCAGTTTTTCTTTAAAAAGATTCCGGTCCATTGCCTTGGGGGGATATTTTCCCAAAAATTTATGATGCATCAAACTGGATAAAACATGATTATTTACGGTGCCGGTTATTGCCAAACGGCCGTTGTAATCCATGTGCATGCCGCCATGGCGCAAAACCCAGTCATTGATTGCCACATTACCGGGAGCGCAGTCAAAAGCCAGCATTTCCCCATTGGTGCCAAACCAGGAAACAGATGAAATCCCGCTGATATTGAGAATAACCAGAGGCCGCGGCAGCCCTGCGGCCGATGCCAGGGCGTTAAAATATATCGGGGTCAGAGGCGCTCCCTGCCCGCCGGCCGCGAGATCTGCCTGGCGAAAATGATTTACCACAGGCATTCCTGTAAGCTTGGCAAGCAAACCGCCGTCACCGATTTGCAAAATATACCGCTCAGCAGGAATATGCTCCACGGTATGCCCGTGAAAACCGATGATTTCGGGCTTAACCGCATAAGAAGAAGCAAAATCTTCTACCACGGCAGCATTAAACTGGGTGAATTCGCGGCCGACTTCAGAAATGAGCTCATCATATCCTTCGCCCTGCCTGCGGCCATAGAGGGAACGGAGACGCTCGCGCAAAACGTCGTCATAAGGATAAATTTCTGACGGCCCGGAAGAGTAGACGTCGACCCCGTCGGTTTCAATCAGCGCCGCCTGAACCCCTTCAAGCGCAGAACTGCTCATCAATCCCAAGGCCAGGCGTGTTTTGATTAAATCCATGATAAAATTATTTCTCCCGGTTGCATTGTTTAATTATTATGCTAATATGATGAGGTTAAAAATTAGTTATAAAGGAAAGGAATCATGAGTAAACTTAAGTCACAGTTTTTTAACCTGATGGTTGAACGCGGATTTTACAATCAATGCACCAATGAGGAAGGCTTTGACGCTTATCTCTACGAATGCGAAAAATCAGGCGTGCCGGCTGTCGGTTATCTGGGCTCCGACCCTACCGGTGACAGTTTACACGTCGGCCATCTGGTGCCGGTGATGATGATGCGCTGGTTTCAAAAATGCGGCCATAAACCGCTGATGCTGGTGGGCGGGGCAACAGCGCGAATCGGCGATCCTTCCGGTAAAGACAAGCTGCGCCCGTTTTTGGATGAAGAAACTCTGGCCCATAACATCAAGGGCCTGAAAAAATCCTATTCCAAATTTTTGAAATTCGGCGAAGGGAAAACCGACTCTGTTATCGTTGATAATTACGACTGGTTTAAAGATATTAATTATCTTGAGTTTTTGCGCGATATCGGAACCTATTATTCGGTTAACCGCATGTTGACGATGGAAAGCGTTAAAGCACGCCTGGACCGTGAACAGCAGATGTCGTTTTTGGAATTTAACTATCAGCTGCTGCAGGGGTATGATTTTTGCGTGCTGCTCAACAAATACGGCTGCCGGGCCCAAATTGCCGGCGCTGACCAATGGGGCAACATAACCTCCGGCACCGAGCTGGGGCGGCGGCGTTATAACACCGAACTGTTTGGTTTTACCAGCCCGATAATTACCGACTCCAGCGGCAAAAAAATGGGAAAATCCGAAGGCAACGCCGTCTGGATTAATGACGAGAAGCTGAGCGCTTATGATTATTACCAGTATTTCCGCAATGTCGGCGATGCTGATGTGGTTAAGTGCCTGAAAGTCTTTACCGATCTGCCGATAGATGAGATTAACCGCCTGGGCGCTCTAAAAGACCAAGAAATCAACGAGGCCAAGAAAATTCTGGCTTTTGAAGCCACCCGCATCTGCCGCGGAGAAGAGGAAGCCAGAGCAGCCCAGGAAACGGCCATCAAAACCTTTGAACAGGGACAGGCCGGAGAAGAACTGCCGACGGTTGAAGTTGACCGGATTGAAAATCTGGGTGTTTTGGATGCCTTTGTCGCGATCGGCTTCTGTGCCAGCAAAGGCGAAGCCAGGCGGCTGATTAAACAGGGCGGCCTGAAACTTAACGACCAGCCGGTCAGCGATGAAAACTACCGGTTGTCAGCGTCTGACCTCAAAGAGGGTTTGGTCAAGCTTTCTTCAGGCAAAAAGAAACACGGCCTGCTGAAAGCCAAATAAGACTTTTGTCAAAAAAATTAATGCCGAGGGCAATTTTTGCTTGCCTTCGGCATTTTTTTATGGGTAAAATAAAAGTTCGCAAATTTACAATTATAGAATGTTTAATTTTTAAAATATACATTATGAACAAAAATGAAAAAATGACGGTTTTCTCTGAAAATTCAGAGCTGGCCGCAAATCAGATTAAAGAAACCCTGCCGTTAATGCTTCAGCATGTGGTGCGATTTTATGACATGATGTGCCCGAAAGAATTTTCCGGCGAAGCGCGTCTTTTGACAATCAAAGTTATCAACTGGGCATGGCAGACCTATAACGGCCGTGACGTGATGGCGAGTGAAAATGTTCGCGACGGTTTGATCCACAATGACGAAGTCTGCCGGAACATGCCGCAGATTTTGAGGTGGAAAGAGGCTTTGGATCACATTAAAGATCTTGACAGCCTGAGTGATGAAAACATTACCAAACCGGCGCTGCGTCAGAGCGGGCTGCTTAGCCTGCCGCTGATTATTAAGGGCGAATCCATGCTGGAACCGCGGGACTATTACATCGACCAATTTATGAAGGCCTGCAAAGGGTCCGGTATTCATTAACTTTAAAACGCAGTTTATGGAAATTTCAGGCAGAATTACAAAAATTTACTTCAATCATTCCAAACGTTTTAAATATGTTAAGTTGGAATGCAACAAGAAGTTTTTGCTCCTTCCGGAACAAGTGGAAAAGCTTGGTTTATGCGTCGGAATGCATCTTAAAGTCCGTTTTTTTGAAGAAACTTTGCCGATAAAAATCTGGATAGATTTTCGTCTGGTCCGGAGTTTTTCATGTGACGAACTGTCTAAATTCCTTAACGGGCTGCAGGCGGATTTGGCGCAGATCGGACAAAAGCCGAAGCGTAAATACAAACACACGGCAATTTAATCAAATCGAAAAGAGACCGGGTTTCCGGCTCTTTTCAAAAATTATTTAACACACTAAATAAAATTACTATGTACGTCAGAATTAAAATCAATCAGGTGGACGACTGCGGAAATTTCTTTTTTATCGGCGGTCAGGAAAATAATTGTTCAATTTCTCACTGGTCTACGGCTTTGCCGAAGCAAACTCTGGGTTTCAGGGTTCCGCAACAAGGTGAAGAAGTCGGGCTGGAAGTGATTGACTTTTCCAACATCATCACCCGGATTGATTACAACGGGCAGCAAATCTGTCCGCACCGGTAAAGCTGAAAATTGAGCCTCAGGGGCTCTTTTTTTATGCCTGAAATTAATCAAGTCTTGATAATTGACGTGCTATTAATTAAATTTATTAGCAGGAATTAATGGACAGGAAACAATGGATAATCTTCCGGAACTGCGTGACATTCATCTGCCCGACGGGGCTGCGGCCTGGCCGCCCGCTTATGGCTGGTGGGTTCTTTTGGCAGCGCTGATGGCGCTGACTGCCTTATATTACCTGATTATCCTGATCCGCAGGAAATCAAAAAAACTTTATGCGCTGCGCCTGCTGCGCAATATATATTGCAACAATTCGGTCGATGCGGTGGTTCAGATGTCGGAAATTCTCAGACGAATCTGTATTTTTAAATACCCCGGTGCGGCTGTGCTGTATGGAAAAGACTGGCTGGAATTTTTGAACAAACACAGCAAAACCAAGCTTGCCGGCAAGCCGGCCCAGCTGCTGGCCGATGCCCCTTACCTGCCCCCGCAGGCCAGGGGATACAGCGTTGCCGATGTGACGGCCCTGCGCCAGTTTTGCGCGGCATGGATTGGAGAAAACCTATGAATCAGCTGGCTTATCCTTATGCTTTGCTGCTCCTGCTGCTGCCTTTTCTCTGGAGATGGCTGGTTCCGGCTGCCAAAGGCCTGCATGGCGATGCCCTGCGGGTTCCGTTTATCGGCGATTTGGAAAAAATTTCAATCCAATCGGGGAGCCTGTGGCGGTTGAGCAATAATTCAGCGGGCTGGAGCCGCGGAATATGGCTGTTGTATCTGGTTTGGTTTCTGCTGGTTATGGCCGCTGCCCGGCCGCAATGGATCGGCGAACCGATACGGCTGAAAAATGAAAGCCGCGATATCATGCTGGTGATGGATATTTCCAATTCCATGCTGGAACAAGATTTCAGCCTTAACGGGCGGCGGATTAACCGGCTGCTGGCCGTTAAAAGAGCCGCTTCCGAATTTTTGAAAAAGCGTACCCAGGACAGGGTGGGGCTGATTTTGTTCGGTACCCGGGCTTATCTGCAGGCACCGCTGACATTTGACAAGCAATCGGTCAATGAAATTTTATGGTCTATGGAGGCCGGAATGGCCGGTAATTCGACTTCTATCGGCGATGCTGCAGGACTGGCCCTGAAAACCATCAAAGACAGCCGCGACCCGCAGAACAAGATCATTATTCTGCTGACTGACGGAGAAAACAATGATGGCAGCCTGACGCTGGCTCAGGCTATTAAACTGGCGCAGGAAGAAAAGGTGAAGACCTATACCATCGGCGTGGGGAGCGACCGCAACTTTTTTGCCTCCATGCTGGGGCTGCAGCTGGGCAGCGGACTGGACGAGCGGGGGCTAAAAGAGCTGGCGGCGGCAACCAAAGGCCAGTATTTCCGGGCAGAAGACAGCGCCGGACTGCAAAAAATTTATGATACGATCGACCAGCTGGAACCTACCAGCCGCGATGACCGTTTTATCCAGGAAACGCATGAATTGTATTACATTCCGCTATTGGCCGCCATTGCCGCGGCAATGGCACTGGCCTGGGCGGCCGGGAGGGCACGTTAATGACGGAAGAATGGGGACAATGGTGGAGCGCCTTTCATTTTTTGCGGCCGTGGCTGTTGCTGCTGCTGATTATTCCGCTGTGGTTTTACGGACGGTATTTTCACGGACGCAACAATCAATCTTCCTGGGAAAAAGTCTGTGATAAAAAACTGTTGTCTTATCTGCTGGTTAAAGGTTCCTCGACACAGCGCAAAGTGATGGCCTGGCTGGGCATGCTGGGAATTTTGACGGCGATTTTGGCGGCGGCCGGTCCCAGCTGGATAAAAGTTGAAATTCCGGCCCTGGCCCCGGAAAACCCTTTGATGATTACCCTGAACCTGTCCTCCGACATGAAAGGGCGCGATCTGACCCCAACCCGTCTGGAACGCGCCAAATTTGCAATCAAAGATCTGCTGGAACAGCTGCAAGGCAACCAGATCGGCCTGGAAGTTTATTCAAGCGAACCGTTTTTAATTGCCCCGCTGACGGAAGACGACCAAATTATCGCCAACCTGCTGCCGGCGGTAGATTTTAATATCATGCCGGCCAACGGCGACCGTTTGGACCGGGCAATTGCCCTGGCCGTCGAAAAACTGCAAGCCGCAGGTTTTCAACAAGGAAATATTCTGGTCTTTACCCCCGATGTCGGGCAAAGGTTTGATCTGGCACTGGAGGCTGCCAAACAGGCAGCTGCGGCCGGGTATAAAGTTAATGTAGCGGCTGCGGCCAGGCAACCGAATGAGAAACTGCAGCTGGTGGCTGCGGCCGGAAACGGCAAGTTTTTTAAACTGGGCAGCGCTGACAACGGGCTGGCCGCTTTTGCCCAAGAGCTGAACCAGACGCCTGGACAGCTGGAAAAGAGCAAAAACTGGCAATCGGTCTGGCTGGATTACGGGTATTATTTGTTAATTGTGCCGCTGATCTGCTGCCTGTATTTTTTCCGGCGCGGCATAATGGTTCTGGTTTTTCTGCTGGCTGCGCACCCGGCAGACGCAGGCTTTTTTCTCAATGCCGACCAGGAAGGCCTGAAACAGTTTAACCAGGGAAATTATGAAGCGGCCGCGCAAAACTTTAAAGACACCCGCTGGAAAGGAGCGACCTATTACCGTTTGGGTGATTATGAAGAGGCTTACCGCCAATTTGCGGGAAAAGACGATGTGACATCTCTGTATAATCAGGGCAATGCCCTCGCTAAAGGCGGCAAAATTGAAGAAGCCATCAAAAAATATGAAGAAGTTCTGAAACTGCAGCCGGATCATGAAGATGCCAGGTTTAATCTGGATTATCTGAAACGCCAGCAGCAACAAAACCAGCAGCAGAATCAGCAAAATGACCAGAAGAACAACTCCGGCACCCAGAAACCGCAGAATCAGGGAGAAAATCAGCAGGACGAACAAAACCAGCCGCAGCAAAATGCCGCCAAAGACGGTTCCGAACAAGAGGCACAGAATCAGCAGCAAAACGGAACCCCGGAGGAAAATCAACCCGATCAAAAACAAAATCCGGCCCAACAGCCGCAAAATGAGCCTGGCAAGGATGAACAAAACGCCGCAAATTCTCAACCGGTGAGCGGGGAAGACCAAAAAGAAGAGCCCCGGGAACAACCGGAGCAAGCCGGCGGCGTCCAGAAAAGCGGCGAAGAACCGGAATATGACGAAAGAATGCAGGCCCGCGCCCAGCAGTACCGTGAAATTCCCGAGGACCCGGGAGGGCTGCTGCGGGCTTTTATTTATCGCGAATATCAACGCAACCGTTATAAAGACAAATAGAACAGAGGAAGACTGAAATGAAAAAACTGATCTTTGTACTGGCACTTATGTTTTTAATAACTTCCAACGCCCTGGCGCAGGAATTCCGCGCTACGGTAAACCGTGACACGGTTCCGGAAGGCGAAACCTTTTTGCTGTCGCTGGACCTGACCGGGGCAGCAACCAATGAAACCCCGGACCTGGCGGAACTCGGCCGGGATTTTACCATTTATTCAGTTGCCAATGCTTACCGTACCAATATTGTCAACAACACGATAGAACAGTCGCGGCAGTGGAATCTGGTTTTGATGCCCAAGCACAGCGGGAATATAACCATCCCGGCGATAAAACTGGATAAATTCAGCACTCAGCCGGTGACAATAAAAGTGGTTAAAGCCGGGGAACAAATTTCTCCGCAGGTGCCGGGACAATCCGGAGAACCCCGTTTTAAAATCAGCGGAACCGTTGACAACCGCAGCCCCTATGTCCAGCAGCAGGTTAATTATACGCTGACCTTATATGATACCGGCGGCCTGCAGGGCGAAGAACCGATGTTTATGACTGCAGACAACAGCGAGTGGATTATCCGCAATTTGGGCGAACCGCAGATTTCAACCCAGGTCATTAACGGCCGGACGATCCGCGAAATTAAATTTCAATATGCCCTGTTTCCGCAAAAAAGCGGCGAGCTGACAGTTCCGTCTGTTAAATTTAACGGTTTTTATCTGACAAAAGACAGCCGCCGCGACCCGTTCAGCGATGTTTTCGGCGATGATATGTTTATTGCCGGTTTTGGGCTGAGTGATGTGTTTGCCACCCAAAATCCCGTGGTTTTGACGACCGAGCCGATTAAAATCAATGTCCGTCCGGCAGCCGAAGCCAACAACGGCAACTGGTGGCTTCCGGCTTCAAAGGTTGAACTTTTAGCCCAGTTTGATCCGGCAAATCCGGTTTTTAAGGCCGGAGAAGCGGTCAGCCGCACGATTTATCTGCGTGCCAGCGGCGTGGTTGATACCCAGCTGCCCGAGATCCGCTTTCCTGAGGCGGCCGGCCTGAAGCAATATCCCGAAAAACCGCAGACCCAGATGAAAGTTGAAAACGGAAAAGTGGTATCGCTGGAAAAAATTGTTAACACCTATCTTCCCCAGCAGGCCGGAGAGCTGATTCTTCCGGCAATCAGCGTTAACTGGTTTAATGTTAACAGCGGCCGTATGGAACAGGCAACCTTGCCGGCCCAGAAAATCCGCGTGCTTCCCGGTGCGGCTGCTCCGACAGCAGCACCCTCCCCGGCGGCAGAGCCTGAACTCAAGGCCGTTCCCACTCAGGCTGCCCCAATTTCCCCGGCGGCTTCCTCGCCCGAAAAGTTGTCAGATATCAATATTGAAAAAATCGAAACAATAACCCCTTTTTATATTTATCTGCTGCTGGGCATTGCTTTTGCCGCGGGAATCATGGTCAGCTGGCTGATTATGAGAGCCTGGGGCAGCCGCGGCAGTGCCAAACCGTCCAATTATAAAAAAGCGGTTGTTAGTGCGGCCGAGGCAAAGGACCTGCGCGGCCTGCGCGATGATCTTTTGGGCTGGGCGGCAGAACGCTGGCAGCGTGATGATGTTACCAGCCTGAAAGAAGTAGCGGATCTGGCACAATCGCCTGATTTTGGCATTGAGCTTGAAAAGCTGACCGAAGCGTTGTATGCTCGAAGCAATACGGAATGGAATCCGGAGAGTTTTATCAAAGCTTTTCAAAAAGTCAACAAAATGAAGATCAGGAAAACGAATGACGACAACCCGCTGCCCAAACTCTACAAAAACTAACTTTTTGGAACTGCGGCAAATCCGCTATCCGGGAACGGATTTTGACAGCTGGTATCTTCCGGCGGAAGAAGTCGACGGCAACGGGCGCCTGCCCTTAATTACCCTGCCCGGCTTCAATGCCGGCACGGGACCGCTGATTGCCGTTTTGCTGGCGCAAGACAAACATCCCGACCGGCAGGAAGCCGATTACAGCCTGCATCCCGATTATGCCAGCGCCATAGAAAAAGCAGGCGGCACGCCGGTTTTTATCAGCTATGACAGGGTGCGGGAGCAGCTGGAAGCCTGGCAGCCCTCGGGAATTTTGCTCCCAGGCGGGGACTTTGCCTTTCCCCCTGAATGGTTTGCTCCGGGAGATGCCCCGCAACCGGCAGGCAGCCGGCGCGCCAATGCCTATCTTGAAATGGCGGCCTATGCCAAAAGCTGCAAACTTCCTACTCTGGGAATCTGCGGCGGCGAACAGATTTTGGGAGGCATGAACGGGGCCAAACTGCGTCACAGCCTTAATCAAGGCTCTCCCCAAATCAATCACCGCCAAGGGGGATATGTCCCGGCTCACACCATTCAGATTGTTCCGGGATCGCTGCTTCATGAAATTACCGGTGCTTTAGAACTGACGGTCAATTCGGCTCACCATGAAGCCGTACGGGCCGATATGCCGGGAGACTGCCTGATAACAGCGGTTTCGCCTGACGGAATTGTTGAAGCCATTGAACTGCGCCGTCCCTGGCACCGTATGGTTTTGGGCGTGCAATGGCATCCGGAACGACTGGTTAAGCTTGGCGATCAGGCCGAACTGAAGCTTTTTAAACACCTGGTTGAGGAGAGCCGCCATGTATAAAGAAAAACTTGTTTCCATAAATGAAGATCCTTTTATTATTGATTTGATGTATGCACGGCCGGATAATATGACCGGGCGCCCGGTTTATCAGGAAATCGGTTTCGGGAATCAGGCCTGGGTACACCCGGAACTGAAAGAAAGACTGCTGAAACTGATTCCCCTTTTGCAGCAAAAAGGCTTAAAGATGAAAATCTGCGATGCCTACCGTCCTCCGCTGGCTCATACTTTAATGAAAGAAATTATTCCGTTTCCGGGCTTTTTTGCGGCAAATGCCGAGCGTTCCCAGCATTGTCACGGAACAGCCGTAGACGTTATTTTAACTACTCCCGACGGGAGGGAACTGGCTTATCCGACCAAAGTCGACGGCTATGACCCGTTGTTGGCAAAAGAGGTACAAAGCGGCCAAATGGAAAACTTTATGAAGCACCTGAAAAAAGCTGCCCGCGATTATACCAGCGATGACCCGGCTCTGGCGGCTGCGATCCAAAACCGCGACGAGCTGCGCCTGATGATGGAAAGTATCGGGCTGGAAGGTATTCCGCTGGAGTGGTGGCATTTTGACCTGCCCGGCGGCCGCAGCGAAGCTTATCCAATGATTGATTTTTAGTTTTGTCAATTTACACAAATAAATTGACTCAGCCGGAGAGCCGTGTTAATTTACTGGTCAGAAAATCTAATTACTTATATATGAACCAGAAATTTTTTAGGAAAAAAATGGAAGACAAAGACCGCCAGGCGGTAAGTTATCTTCCGGAATTATCCCAGGCTGAAGCAGAACTGCTGTTTGCGGAAGCTGAGGAAACAGATTTAGAAGAACAGCTGGCTGAGGCCAAAGAAAGAAAAAATACTCTTTCCAAACGCTGCGTAGATTTGAAAAAACAAAAAGACAAAATGTTTTTTCAGGCTTGTTTCTACCGGAATCTGCTTAAAGGTGAATTTAAGCAGGCTGTGGAATATCTTTTTAACGGAACTGTCAGCCCGGAAATGCTTTTTGAAGCCGTCAGAAAACTGCAGCCGCGCGAGAAAGAAAGCCTGAAAGCGGCTTTTGAAAGCAAATTTCTGCCGCTGAAAGAAAACTATTCCCACGCCTGCAACTGCTGCCAGACGGGTCTGCCGCCGGACAAGCAACCTGAGGCCGAGACCTTGAGAAATCATTTGCAGAAAGAATATGAAAAGCTGCAAATGTATTATAAATTTTTATAGCTCAATCAGCCGGGTTCCTTTCCCGGCTTTTCTTTTGCCGTAAAATGATTATTTATTTTCTTCCTGAGAAAGGATAGAAAATGTTTAACCTGCTGATTGCTTTTTTAAGCCCGCTGCTGGCTGCTGCCACCAATGTTATTGATTCCCGCGTGGCCAATGCCATTTTGAAAAAAGTCGATGCCGTGGTTTTTTACAGCTCCATCACCAATATTTTGGTGCTTCCCCTTCTGCTGCTGTTCGGCACGCCGCGGCTGATGAGCAAAGAAGATTTGCCGCTGATGGCGCTGGCCTGCCTGGTTGATCTGGCTTATCAGTTTCCGTATTATGCGGCAATGAAAAGAATCGATACCTCGGTTACTGCCGCCCTGATGTCGCTGGGAGAGCTCTCAATTCCTTTCCTGGCCTGGTTTATGATAGATGAAAAACTGACCCTGCGCCAATACACCGGCTTTGGGGTGATTATTTTTTTCAATATCGCCCTGAGCATGAAAAACTCCGGAAAGCTGCGGATTAACACCGCATTCTGGCTGATGCTCCTGGCTTCTAACCTGCTGGCATTTGAGGCGGTTCTGCTGAAAAAAATCATGCTGAATCTTGACTGGCTGAGCACAATGTTTTATTTGGCCCTGTTCACATCGGTTATGAGCCTGGGACTTTTAATCCGCGGCAGCTGCCGTCACGACATATTCCGGCATTTTCCGCAGTTTGCCGGACGGTGGAAACTTTTTCTTCTGGATGAAATTTTCGGCCAATCAGCCGCGATTGCCGCGATGTATGCCATTTCTGCGCTTCCGGTCGTCGTTTTTACGGCAATTGACAATACCGAACCAATTTTTACTTTGTTGTACGGAGCAGTTCTCTATTACTTTTTCGGGAAGTCCCCGCGGGAAAAAGTCGACCCGCAGACTATCGGCAGCAAACTGGTCTTTTTTGCCTTTATTATCCTGGGCGTCATTCTGGCTGCCGGCGGCTAGGTAGTTTTGACGGCAAAAAAGATTATATTGGCAGGATTAAAAATGGAGGAACCTTTGCCGGAAAACAAAATCAAAAGAACCCCGCCGCCGATTTTTACCCGTAATTTTTTATTAATTACGACCATTAACCTTTTGGTCTTTTTCAGTTTCCAGATGATTTTTCCAACCCTGCCGCTGTATATCAAACAACTGGGCGGATCAGATTCCGTTATCGGACTGGTCGCCGGCGCATTTACGGTTACGTCCCTGATGACAAGACCGTTTGCCGGACTGGCACTGGATAAAATCGGACGGCGGCAGGTTTTTATCGCCGGACTGGCGGTTTTAATCCTGACCTGCTTGTCGTACAGTTTTGCAAAGACAATTTCAACCATCGTGTTTATCCGCCTGCTTCACGGCTTTGGCTGGGGAATTACCGGCACCTCGGCCTCGACGATTGTGGCAGAAATCATACCCCGGCAGCGGTTTGGCGAGGCGATGGGTTATTTCAGCATGGCAAACAGTGTTTCCCTGGCGGTGGCTCCGGCAGCCGGGCTGTATATTGTGCACCGCTGGGGATTCCAGGTAATGTTCTGGCTGTCAACAGTTTTGGTGACGGTTGCCTGCCTGATGGCGCTGGTGGTGCATTACCGCAAATATGAGCCGGAAAAAATTGAGCTGAAAAAAACCGGGGCGCTGTATGAAAAATCAGCTTATCCGGCCACACTGATGATTTTTTTTGTGACGGCGACTTTCGGGGCCATCTCAAGTTTTCTGCCCCTTTATGCTTACAGCCGGGGGCTGCCGCACATCGGCTGGTTTTTTACGGTTTATGCCCTGGCGATTTTTGTCAGCCGCCCGCTGACCGGAAAAATCGTTGACCGCCACAGTTATGACGTGACGATTATCCCGGGACTGTTGACGCTGGCCTTGGCGCTGATGATTATTGCCTGGTCTTATGAACTGCCGGAATTCCTGATTGCGGCTTTTATTTACGGCCTGGGGTTCGGAACCTGCCAGATGAGCCTGCAGACAATGGTGGTCCGCAATGTGGCCCGTTCCCGCCTGGGAGCTGCAAACGCCACGTTTTTCAGCGGCCTTGACCTGGGCATGGGACTGGGTGCTTTATCTTTGGGGACGGTGGCCGAACTTTGCGGATACAGTCATATGTTTATGATTGCCTCCGGGGTTATTTTAACTGCTTTTTTACTGTACGTTTTTTATCTGCGGCGCTTTACACCGCATTTTAATCCGGCAGCAGCGGCAAATTAGCAATATTTTTATCTTTTTGTGGCAGGGTGAAGTCAAAGGAGACTTTCACCATGTTGAACTTAATCTGGGCAGGATTTTTCGGAGCAGCTTTTGCCGCAGCCGTCTGGCAATCCGGCTGGGGCGGCAATCCCGAAATCTGGACGGCGATGACGGCGTCCCTGTTTGACTCTGCCAAAGGGGCATTTACAATTTCTTTAAACCTGACCGGAATTCTCTGCCTGTGGCTGGGCTTGCTGAAGATTGCCGAACAATCCGGCCTGACTAACGTATTGGCTAAAGCCCTGCGGCCGTTGTTTGCAAAAATTATGCCGGAGGTTCCCGCGGCTTCTCCGGCTATGGGGTCAATGATTATGAATATGGCGGCCAATGTTCTGGGCCTTGATAATGCCGCGACCCCTATGGGACTGAAAGCCATGGAACAGCTGCAAGAATTTAATCCCCATCCGGACCGGGCTTCCAATGCACAAGTTTTGTTCATGGTCATCAATGCCTCGGCAGTAACCCTGATTCCGATTACGATCCTGATGTATCGCAGCGAGCTGGGTTCTGCCAATCCGGCGGCGGTTTTTATGCCGATTTTACTGGCAACTTCCGTTTCAACGCTGACCGGATTTCTGGCGGTGGCCTTTGTCCAGAAGCTGAATATTTTCAACCGGGTGGTTTTGGCTTATCTGTTGGGTTTTACAGCGTTTATCGGGCTTATTGCCTGGTATTTCGACAGCCTGCCGGAAACCGAGCGCCTAAAGGCCTCGGCAGCCGGGGGGAACTGTCTGCTCATGGGAATTATCATGCTGTTTATCGGTGCCGGGCTGATAAAAAAACTCAATGTTTACGAAACATTTATCGCCGGTGCCAAAGAAGGTTTTGAAATCGCGGTGAGGATTATCCCTTATCTGGTAGCCATGCTGACAGCAATTGCCCTGCTGCGGTCTTCCGGTGTGCTGGATTTGATTGTGTCGGGATTTGACAGCCTGTTTTCTGCCCTGGGGATGAACACTGATTTTACCCCGGCGCTGCCTACGGCTATTATGAAACCGCTGTCCGGAAGCGGGGCCAGGGCAATGATGATTGAAACCATGACAACTTACGGGGCCGACAGCTTTCCGGCATTTGTTTCAGCGGTTATCCAGGGATCGACAGAAACCACGTTTTATGTGCTGGCCGTTTATTTCGGCGCAGTTAAAATCAGCAAGGTCGGCGCCGCCCTGCCCTGTGCCCTGCTGGCGGATCTGGCCGGAATTATTGCGGCGGTCAGCTTGTCCTATTATTTCTTTTAAAACCGGCGCTCCGGAGCCTGATAACTTTTAGGAACAAAGCCGCTGCGCGCCTTGATTCTTTTGAGAGCATCTTTGGTGCGTGCCGGATTGCTAATTTCCGCCGTATCCACCGCATTGCCGTTTTTGCCGACTTCGAAAGCATATTTTTTATATTCGGCGATTAAAGAGAGATTTTTTTCATACAATTTAACGCCAAACACTTTTTTGAAGTAATCATCACGGGCAGAACCGGTGCGCAGGCGGATAACTTTGGCAGCATGCTGATTGGCACGCAACTTATTAATATGGCGGTCGTTTTCATCGGGAAGGCAATGGTCATTAACCGAAGATTTAAAGTTAAGCAGTGTCTCGGAAAGATTGCGATAATAAAGATAATCCTCGCGCATGGTTAAATCTCCCTCGCGAAACTGGCGGGCTAAAAGCGGATCGCTGCCGTATTCCTGCGCCTTTTCTCCGGGGTGCACAATTTTGCGCTCCCAAGGCTGTTTCAACTGGCGTCCAAAGTCCCTGGAAGCATCATAATTTTTCTGGAGAGCCTGCATAATCGAATCGCGCACGGAGAGCCGGATACTGTCTGCCGCCGTTTCCGTCTTATTTTTTTGCGTTCCGCGGTCTTTTTCAGACACATTCTGTCCTGCGCTGTCAGGAGATACGCCCAGCCAGCACAAAAAGCTGACGGCGGCAACTTCAAATTTTGATTTTAATGACATTGGCAGTCTCCCGATTTTCAATAACAGAGTAACTATAGCACAAATTTTTACAAAAATAAAGATGTTTTGTCCATAATTTTCAAAAAAATTATTTTGCAGCTATTTTAACGGCTCGTAAAGATTATTGGCCTATACTGGTTTCAGGATTAAACAAGGAAAAGAAATGCGCGCGTTAATTCAAAGAGTGAGCCGGGCGGCAGTTCATATTGACGGAAAACAAACCGCTGCCATCGGCAGAGGCCAGCTGATACTGCTGGGCGTTCAAAAGGGCGACAGCGAGATCCAAGCCGAAGCGCTGGCGGCCAAAGCCTGCAAACTGCGGATATTTGAGGACGACGCCGGGAAAATGAATCTGTCCGTCGGCGACATTAAAGGCAGCCTGCTGATTGTGTCGCAGTTTACGCTTGCCGGAGACACCAGCCGCGGCAACCGTCCGGGATTTGAAACGGCGGAAAAGCCGGAGCGCGCCGACAAGTTGTACCGGTATTTTGTAAAATGCTGTGCGGACCGGGGAATTCCGGTTGCGACCGGGATTTTTCAGGCTGATATGCAAGTGGAACTGGTTAATGACGGTCCGGTCACTTTTCTTTTGGAAAAATAAGGAGAACCGAAATGGCAGAAAACTTTGAATCCCTGACGGCAGAGGATCTGTTTGAACCGCTGCTGGACGAATTGTTTGCCCTGGACTACGGCGACCGCGACGCGATTATCGTCACTGAACAGAAAATTTATAACGCCTTGCAGCAAAACCCGGCGCAAATTGAGGGGCTGATTACCCTGATGCTCGCTCAAACCATGCTCGGCAACCGTGACAAAGCCAAGGCTCTGGCCAACAAAATCTGGGAAATCGGCGGAGAACTGCCACGCTTTTTTGAATTAATATTCGTAGCCAACCTGCTGAACCTCGGCCTGCTTGACATGGCTGCGGTTTTGCTGAAACCCCGGTTTGAAAAACTGCTTGAAAATGCCGGTTATTTTTATCCGGTTTTGGTTAAATTCGCCCTGATGACAGGAAATATTGCCTTGCTGCAGCGGCTGGAAGCTTTTCCTGATTCCGATGACGACCGGATTTTATTTGCGCTGGCCGATGTTTATGAAGAAGGAAAATTTACCGGCCAGTTTAAAGATATTCAGAAACTGGTTTTGGAAAATGCCGGAAATTTTTTGTGCGCCTATGAATATAATCTTTACGATGACCGCGATTTTCCGGAAATCGAAATTGAGTTATACACGAATCTGGACAATTCCTCCTGTGAGCGTCTGGAAAAAGTCCTGCTTACCAAAATAGACGCTTACTGGCGTTCCACGGGCAACGAACCGCTGAACAATATCTCTGTCTCGGTCCTGAATATAAAAACCCATTCTGCCTGGGATGAGGAAACAGGGGAAAGCGAAGCGGAAGAAACTCCTGACCAACCCGCCGATGACGAATGGACCTCTAAGGCTGCGGAGTGGGGGCAAATACCCCGTAATTAGTTTCCGCCGGCGTGATAATTGCCTCGGATTGAGGGAGTTTTATTTTTTTCAAAACCGTTCTGGACGCCTGAAGGAGCAGTTTACGGGTTAAATTGGCAGCAACAGCCTGTTCGTCGTCTTTATCATCAAATAAAACAAAACGGTTTTGGTGCTCAACCACCGGCTCCCTGCCGGGCTGTTCCAATTCCGCCGCAATCACCATCTGCAGGCGGCTGGTCTGCTGGTTCAAAGGATCAACTTTAGCCCGCAGCACCCGGGTTTTAAGGGTATAAGCAGCCTGTGACTTATCCAAAGTCACTTTTACGCCGTTTCGTTCTTCAGCCGCTTGTTTCAAGTCCTGATAAAATTTAAGGGTTGAGGTATTATTGTAAAAACGGGTCTTGTCCAAAAAAAGATAAACGACAGCTTTGTCTTCAGCCGGGTCAGCAGCTGGCGCAGGCGGAACCGGAGCTGGAGATGAAACGGGGGACGGAGAAGAAGTCACGGCTGCAGCCGGACTCTCGGCGGCCGAAGGCGGAACCGGGGACGGAGGCATTCCGGCAGCGGATATTTTTGGGGAAGGCTCTTCAGGACGGGCGGCTACTTTGTCGCTGATAACCGGCTGCGGAGGCGGCGGCAAAAAAGATGATGCCGGAGCCAAAACGGCGCCGCTTTCAAGCTGCAGACTGTCAGGATAATCCTCCGTACGGTAGCGGACATTGGACACGGTTTCTCCGGCAGGTTCAACAGCGGCAGAATATTTTTGAAAATTGTCATTTAAGACTTTGAGAATATTTTCACTATTCAGGTAACCGGTCATTTCCACGCAGAGGCGGCTGTCGTCCTGGCTGGTGGTACGGACGGCCTGATCTTCAATATAATTGTCGATAATATTGTAAACCAGCACATTAAAATCATGACTGGAAAAAGAATCGCGGTATTCGCTCAGCTCGGGAATTTTTTCAACAGCATTGAAGCTGGCCTTGTCGGTCGCGCGGATCCGGATAGAAGAACGGGATTCTCCGGAGCGGACGGCTTCACATCCGGTGCCGACCAAAGAAATGATATTTTCGGCATCAGCATCGGCAGCCAGCGGAACGGCAACCGCCAGACGGACGTTTCCGCAACTGGCAGAAAACGCATAAAGCAGCGCGCAAATGCCAAAACGCCAGTTCATTACCACCAACTGCGGTCGTCATTTTTCAGCTGACGCACCGTTTCCGACCATTGGTTAATTTTATTGTTCTGGCTGTCAAACAAAATCAGGCTGTATTCAATGACCGGATCGTCTTCATAACCGATATTTTCAACCGAAGCCTCAAGGATATAATCCGCATCGGCCAAATTGTTGACAACTTTGTAATTATTGGATCCGGTAATAATATCCCTGGTCACCTTACGGGCATAAAAAATTCCGTCCGGCAGGCTCTCGTCCAAAATCTGCGGCCGGGCAATATATAAAAACGTGGTGCCGTTATTTTCATAAATATCGGCGGTTTCATCAAGCATGCGGTTGGTGGCGCGGGTGGCGGCAATGGCGTATACCTGCGGCGTGACGGTTTCTTCGACCAGAACTTCCTGAACCTGCATCGGCGCGGGAATATAAGGCTCGTCAATGACAATCTCTTCCGTCACCACGGTTTGCCAGGCGCAGGCGCCGAGCAAAAGCAATAAACCCAAAGCATAGTTTTTCATCAGCTTTTCCTTGTCCTAATTAGCTTATTGCCCCGATTATAAATGGAAAATCCCAAATGCACACCACAAATTTTTACTTATTCACTATTTGCAATTTAAAACTTTCTATACTAAACTTGCGAAAGTTATTAATTACCGATGAATTTCAATGCGACGTTTTATTGTTTTTTGCCTGATTTTGCTGCTAGGTGCCTGCGCCCATCCTACGGTGCGCCTGCCCCATGAGGGCCTGCAGAACGATTATGCCGTCAAAAAAGCACGGCGCAAGCTGTACCGGAGCTCTCTCAAATATAACCGCGACGTGGAGCAGAGAATTGGCAGCGTCCATTATAATCTGATGAAATCGACCGGCGAAGAACTGTGCGACCGCAGGCTTAAAGCCGGGACCGGAATAACTTTCAGCCGCTCGGGCCGGAAAAGCACCAACAACCGCTACCGTTATTCGTTTTGGGATAAAAAAGATTACGCCGATGATTATAATGCCGTGCACCAAAGCAGTTTTGACAATATTTATATTCACACCGTTTATAAAGGATCCGCGGCTGATAAGGCGGGACTGAAACCGGGAGACCGGCTGATCAGCATTTACGGCGTTCCGGCGCCGAGCGGCACACGGGCACTGGAAGATTTGGAACGAATTATCAAAACTAACGACAATGCCCAGCTGCCGGTAGAGATAACGGTTGAACGCCGGAACAAAGAGCTCCGTTTTGTCTTTGACCCGGACCGGATTTGTCCTTATGAATTATATATCGACCGCACCAGCCGCACGGTTAACGCTTTTGCCGACGGCAAAAATATTTACGTCACGGTGGAACTTATTGATTATATGAGAGATGACACCGCCCTGGCCGGGGTTATGGCTCATGAACTGGCTCACAGCACGCTGGGACACAGCCGCGACAAACAGCACAACGGCCTGATCGGCGCGTTGTTTGGCTTTGCGGCCGATATTTTTACCGGAACTTATGATAATACGGAAAAGATGTCTGAACTCGGCGCCGGGGTTTATTCCCAAAAATATGAAATGGAAGCCGACTACCTTTCGGTTTATTATCTCTACCGGGCCGGATATGACATCTCCCGGGCGCCTGATGTGCAGCGCCTGCTTGCCCAGCGCGACAGCAGCAGTTTGTACCAGGAGGCGACCACGCACCCCAAACCTCAGGAAAGATATGTTTTGCTTGAAGACACCATTAAAGAAATCAAGCTCAAGGAAGCCTTCGGCGAAGATATTCTGCCTAATTTTAACGAAACGAACACTTATTTAACCGACAAGAAAGATTATTGAGATGGTGATTACTTTTTCAGTCATTTTGCTGGGCCTGATTGCTCTGGTTCCGCCGCTGCAGCGCAATAAGTTTTTTATTCTCAACAGCGCGCTGATTATCGGCCTGGCTTATTGGATTGAGGGGTATTGGTTCCGCACCTCGGTTTTCAGTTATAAAACCCTGCTGCTGTTTGTGGTGTTTCAGCTGGTGACAATAAACTTTACCACATTTATGGCCTATTGGGCAGATAAACGCGCGGCCCGCAAAGGCGCCTGGCGCGTGTCGGAAAACAATCTGCACACGCTGGAATTTATGGGCGGGTGGATCGGCGCTTTTGCGGCCCAGAAAATTTTCCGGCATAAAATTGCCAAGAAAAGCTATCAAAACATGTACAAGCTGATGATTGTGATGGAATTTGCCGCAGTTTATTTCATCCTTAAATTTTTACATTTAATCTAGCTTGCAATCAGTGCGGATTTAAGTAAAATAAGCCGCAGCATATAAAAAGGACTATGACCCAGATGACTAAAGCCGAAAAAAACCAAGAAGCTCCCAAATTGAGATTTATGGACCACTACCGCATTATGTGGCCGTTTGTCAAACCCTATCTGTTCCGGGCGATTTTTGCCGTTTTGCTGTGCGTGCCCATCGGCGCGCTGGATTCCGTCGTGGCCCTGGCGCTTAAACCGTATATGGACATTGTCCTGGTTGACAAGAGCGACCAGTCTCCCGCTTATATTCCGCTGCTGATTGTAGCGTTTACGGTGGTTCAGGGCGCGCTCACCTATATGGCAACCTATATGAACGCCTGGGTCGGTTCCAAAATCACCATGGACGTCAAACGGGCGCTGTTTAAAAAGCTGCTGGTGATGGAACCGGCTTATTATGACGCCCATAATTCCGGCTTTATTATCCAGCGTTTTGCCACCGACAGCGATATTGCCTGCGCGGGGCTGATTGAAAACGTGCGGCTGTTTACATCGCGGATTTTTTCATCTTTGTCGCTGATTGCGGTTTTGTTTTACAACTCCTGGCAGCTGTCGATTATTGCCATGGTGGTGCTGTTGTTTGCCCTGCTGCCGCTGGCGCAGGTCCGGCGCATGATTAAAGACACGATTTTCAAAACCGTTATCGAAAACGCCGGAATTCTGACCAATTATGAAGAGACCAACCACGGCAACAAGACCATCGCCTCCTATAATATGCAGAAGCAGGCCTACGTTATGTTTGACCAGGCAATGACAAGGCTGTTCAAACTGGCCATCAAGATGACTCAGAAAACTGCCTGGATGACCCCGATGTTGCATGTGATTGTTTCCATCGGCGTCGGCGCGGTCATCGGCTACGGCAGCTATCTGATTGTGCAGGGGCAGATTACCAGCGGCAACTTTGTTTCTTTCATCACCGCGCTGATTATGCTGTATAACCCGATTAAAAACATCGGTAAAAACGTCAGTGCCCTGCAGGTTTCGTTTCTGGCGATTGAACGTATTGCCGATATTCTGTCGCTGCAGCCGGCCATCGTCAATAAACCGAATGCCAAAGAGCTCAAAAACAAACATAAGAGCATTGAATTCAAGAACGTTAATTTTGAATATGTGCCGGATACCCCGGTGTTGAAAAATATTAACCTGAAAGTCAAAGGCGGCACCACCACCGCGCTGGTGGGAAATTCCGGCGGCGGCAAATCAACGGTGGTCAGCCTGATTCCGCGGTTTTATGATGTTAAGGACGGAAGCGTTGAGATTGACGGAGTGGATATCCGCGATTATTCGCTGGAAAGCCTGCGCAATAATATCGCGGTGGTTTTTCAGGATAACTTCCTGTTCTCAGGAACCATCCGCGACAATATTTTGATGGGCAAACCCGATGCCAGCGAAGAAGAAATCAACCGGGCGCTGGAAATGGCTTATCTGAAAGACTTTGTTGACGAACAGGAAAACGGGCTGGATACCGATATCGGCGAACGCGGCTCGCTGCTCTCGGGCGGGCAGCGCCAGCGTCTGGCCATTGCCCGGGCTTTTGTTAAAAACGCCCCGATAGTGATTTTGGACGAGGCGACTTCGGCGCTGGACAACAAATCGGAAGCGGTGGTTCAAAAAGCAATCAATAACCTGATGAAAGACCGGACGGTGTTTGTGATTGCCCACCGCCTGTCCACGGTGCAAAACGCCGATGAAATCGTGGTGATTAACGACGGCGAGATTATCGAACGCGGCAAACACGAGGATTTGCTCAAAATTAAAAACGGCGCTTATTTGTCGCTGTATAACGCCCAGTTCAAAAGCGCCTGAACCGAATAAAAAAAACTCCCCGGTGGACTACTGCCGGGGAGTTCTTTTGTGATAGTCCAAGTCCGGGTTAGTTCTTTTGTTTTTCAATCATGGTTTCAAGCATGAAGATAACCGTCAGATAGATATCCTTGTTGATGGTAATGTCGCTGTTTTCGATTGCGTCCACTACCTCAACCGTGAGGCCGGATTGTTCGGCGGTTTCTTCCTTTGTCCAACCTAATTTTGAACGCAGTCCGTGGATTTCCGCGCCCATTTCATAGCAAAGTTCGTAGCCGACATCGTGCCATAAATCTATCAAACGTCCGAGTAATTTAGAACTCATCAGAGTTTCTCCTTTCTTGTTTTTATCACGAAAACTGCAAGAAAAAACCGCCCTGAAAAAGGCGGCCGGGTGTGAAAAGCGTCATCCCAATACTCATGACCCCGGCTGTCCTTACGGAACAGCCCACCCGACCATCAGGATAAAATGATAATCGGCGGAATCAAGCTGGCTTTTGGATATAAAAAGCCAGGACGGCGCCGCCGAAGCATAAAGACGGCGCCGTGTATTGGGACTGACAAGTAAACAGCTTTTCAGGGCTCGACCTACTTGCAGCGATTAACAAGACTGTTTTGATTATAAAGCCAAACCAAAGCATGTCAAGGCTGATGTGAAATGTTTTGTTGTCTTGGGCCAAACCCCGCGGCGCTAGAAACCACGTCTGAGTGACACAAAAAAACCACCTCAAGCGGGAAACTTAAAGGTGGGGGTGTTCAAACTACGAACCATAGCCAACTTATTCGACCTTCCCCCGAGGGGAAGACTTATATCGGTTGCACCCCCAACGGGGGAAAGTTATAGGCAACGGTTCGGGTTTGAATCCCACCGATGAGTTTAACCCCGCTCATCAGCAAGAATGATAGTATATTAGAAAAATTAAATAGGCAAGCACTATTTTATGCAATTTTTAGATGGTAAATACTGTTTGGGCATAATCCAATCCTATTGCGGGAACAAAAGGAACCAAATATCCCAAACCCTTTTTAAGGTTATTATTTTGAGGGATAACGGGAGAGAGGAACGGGCGCGGCGGATAAGATTTGCGTGCGGCTTTATTCCCGCGCCCGGCGGAGCAGCACATACAAAGCGCCCTCGCCGCCGTCCGCAGGCAAGGCATAACTAAACGCCAGCACCAACGGGCGCATAACCGGGTTATTAAGCCAATGCGGAACCTGTTCCCGCAAAACGCCGCGGGTTTCATACCAATCGTCACTTTCGCGCTGATACCCTTTTCCGGTGATGATCAGCACACAGCGCAGCCCCTGGCGGTAAGCTCCGGTTATAAAATTTTCCACCTCGTCATAGGCTGATTTTTCGGTCAGGCCGTGTAAATCCAACCGCCGTTGGATCGGCCATTCGCCGCGCTTAAACTTTTCGGCAGTGCGGCGGTCGATATTTGCGGTTTCGCCGACTTTGAGCGGCTGCAGCCGCTCGCCGGAATAAACTTTTTGATAATTAATGCCCGGTGTAATCTCGTCAATAATCAGCGGAGCAGCCGGTTTGGGGGCAACTTCAGGCAGTTTTTTCACGCCCTGCACAGCCTCGGCCCAGGCTCCGTCTTCATCGGCGGGCTTGATTTCAACGCTTAGCTTTTTCATCGGGTTTGGCTTTTTCTTCAGCCTCCTCGGCCGCGGGTTTATTTTCAATCATCAAATCGGCAAAATTTTTGATGACAAATTCCTTCCAGTCGCCTTCCGGCGCCACACAGCCGCTTTTTTTGTTATCGGCATTCACCAGAACGATGCCCCCGAAGGCCCACAGGCTGCAGCAATTTTCATAGCCGGAAACCATATGCTCTTTGGTGCGGGCGATAATTCTTTGGTAAAGTTTCTTTTTAACCACTCCGGAATAGACCAAAATCATGCCGATAATAAACAGCAGCCCGAATATGACCCCGACACCGATAATCAGCACCAGGCCCAGTAAAACGGGCAGCAATATCGGCAGCAGGGTTTCCCACGGATTATACACCGGCGACAGCGGGCGGTTGATTTTGCCGTAATCGAGATAAATGCGCAGCTTGTCAGCCTCAACAGCTTTCACCAGCGCGTGATAAGTCAGCTCGTCGGCCCGGTTATGCCGTTTTTTTATCATGGGTTTATCTCCTGTCCGCGCGGCAGCAAAATATAATAGCTTCCGGGAGCATTCATTTTGCCGGCATGTTCCAAAATCTCATCGCCGCCGCTGCCCCAAAAATAATCGCCGCGGACAGCTCCCTTGATGGCCCCGCCGATATCCTGGGCAAAGACCAGCTTTTGCACCGGATTGGCGCTGCCGTCTTTGGTATCGAGCCAGAGCAGGGCTCCCAGCGGGATATACCGCTTATCCACCGCCAGCGAACGGCCTGGCGTGAGCGGCACGCCTAAAGCCCCGACCGGGCCGTCATCTTCAATCAGGCGGTGAAACACAAACCGCTGGTTCTGGTTCATATGGGGGTAAGCCTTGTCATAATTGGCCTTGAGCCATTTTTTAATATTGCCCATCGATGCCTGTCCCGGTTTCAGCAGTTTTTTCTCCAAAAGAATAGAACCAATTCCCTTAAAGGGGCGCCCGTTGGTATCGGCAAAACCGACGCGGACTTTGCTGCCGTCATCCAGTTCAGCCACCGCGGAGCCCTGAATCTGCATGACGTAAATATCGACATAGCTGTCAGCCCACAGAATGACCGGCGCTTTTTCGGCAAAACCCGGTTCCATAATCTCGCTGCGGGTGTAATAAGGCACCAGCCTGGTTCCCTGCAAGCGGCCGACCAGCCGGGCCGAGGGCATTGCCGGGTCAAAATCAGCAGGGTTAAACTCTATCAAATCCAGCGGGCGGCCGTAAATCGGGAATTTATAGCGCTCGCTCCGGTGATAAGAGGCGTGTAAAGATGACTCAAAATAGGACGTGAATTTTCCTTCGCTTTTGCCGTCTGCCACCACACGGAAAGGAGTAAAATAACGGGTGATAAAAGTTTTGAAGTCCTGGCGCGGATTTTCGGCAAAAGCCGTGCAGGCCCGGCGCATCAGTCCGGCGTCAACCGCAACCGCCGCATTGCCCAGCCGGGGGGCGTCAGACTTGTTTAAAGCGGCGCAGTTGAGGGCGAAGGCGTGATAAGCCTCAGCCAGAGAATCCTTCTCCCAGCCCGGCAAGGCCGCAAAATCCACTGGTTCGAGCCGGACTTCCGCCAGTCCGGAATCTGGAGCGGCCGTTTTTTCGGCTTCGGTTTGGGAAGACTGCTCGCCGCAGGCGGCCAGCAAAACGAGAAGCAGAAATATGTGGCACAAACGCAAGTTCATTATTTTTTGGTCGATACTAAAATCCAATTAGGGGTGGCAGAGCTCAAAGCCCGTTCAAAAGTCCAGACATCGGTGATATTCTGGATATAATTTTCATCGCCCTCCACGACTTTGCCGTCGGAATCGCGGAGAATATTAACCTGTTCGGAAACAAAGCGGACAGTGATATGTGCGGTTTCATCAGCGGTGATTTCAGCTTTGGTTATCTCCACTTCATCAAAACAGATAAAGTCAGTTTCGGCGGTCATGCCGTCTTTTTCGCGCTGTTCGATCACCTCGCGGAATTTATCCAAAATCGGTTTGCTGACCAGCATTTCCAAAGTTTCGATATCGGCGCGGTTAAAAGCCTCGGTGATAATCTGGAAAGCGTCCTGGGCCGAATCAACAAAGCGCACTTTGTTAAAGTTGGGAATTTGACGGAGAGTTTTATCCAGCTCGCTCAACTCCTCCTCGGCGGGCTGAAGCTCCTCTGCCGGGCGGCCTTCTTCATCCAGCGCAGGCTCGGCGGCCCGGGGCGGATTATTTTTTCCGGCTTCTTTCATCAACAGGTCATACAGCTTTTCGGCGCTTTCTTTGCTGAGGTGGACGCGCTGCTCCTCCTCTTCCGGGCGGGTCCCGAGCAGGCTCTTAAGCTTGGTGAACAGCAAAACCACCACCAGAAGCAAGACCAGAATATCTAAATTTGACATCTTTACCTATCCTTGTTTTAATCATCATAAATATAGCTTATTTATAACTATTATCAACTGTTATTATCATTTGACCTGAACAAAATTTGCGTGTAAAAGGTTAGACATATCTAATGAAAAAGGAGTTTTACCATGGCCGAAAATCAGGCAGAAAACAATCAACCCGCAATCGTGATGCAGACCCAGTATATCAAGGATTTGTCGCTGGAAATTCCCCATGCGCCGGAGATTTTCAAAAATCTCGGCGAGCAGCCGGAAATTAAAATTGATGTTAATATCAATGCGGCTCCGCTGGAGCAAAACTATTTTAACGTCACGCTCGATTTTCATATCGACGGCGATGTCAAAGGCGAAAAGTTTTTCATTCTGGAAATGCAGTATGGCGGTGTGGTACAGCTTAACGTGCCGGAAGAGCATATTCAGCCGGTGCTGATGATTGAAATCCCGCATATGCTGTTTCCCTATGCCCGGCAGGCCATCAGCAATGTGATGACCAACGGCGGTTTGCCGCCGCTGATGTTGTCGCCGATTGACTTTGTGGCGATGTATAAGGCCCGCGCCGCCCAACAGGAGGCAGCCAACAAACCGGCGAACGACTAAAATAACTCTGCCGGAACCGATGAGTGATTAGGACGGCCCAAACAACCCCGGCTTCGGCCGGGGTTTGATTTTTAAAAGAGTTGGTTTATGCCGGGGCTTGACCTGTCTCGGAGCTTGCCCTGTTCAGCAGTCCGGCGGTTTGGGCTTAAACTTATTTTCCGGAATGTGAAACTTTGCAGATTTCAGACGTTTCTTTGCGGCGGCTTTTGAGCCTGGTCAATTTTTCGCTGACGATGGAGGTATCGCGTCCGGTTTTGGCGAGGCGGTCATACATTCGCTCAATTTCTTTTTCCAGGTAAGCGCGTTCTATCTCATTAGCCAGTTCCTGCCGCTGCTCCGCGGTGCCGCGGAGGCTGATTTCCTCCATCTCGGCAATAATGTGCTCGACAAAGACGGTATTATCCACCTTGCGTTTGATGAAGTACGGCAGCTCATAAATCAGCTGGCGGGTACGGGCATAAACTTCAGCCGTGGTACTGCCTTTTTTATAACGCAGTTTCAGCAAACGGAAAACAATACTCAGCTCATTGCTGTTATCAACGATAATAAAAGGCACCGGATCGGCAAAACCCTCAGCGGAAATGCTTTTCAGATATTCGACCAGGTGGTGGAAAAAACCATTAACGTTGTAGAGAATGAACGGTTTAATCTGCAAAAAGCCGTCCTGCATGGCCACACAGTCATAGGCCAGTTCGTCCAGCGTGCCGACGCCGCCGGGCGCAAAGACCACAAAGTCAGCGTTAAGAAGTTTGAGTTTCCGTTCTTCCAGGGTTTGAGCCAGGATGACATCTTCAATCTGGCTCAGAATCTCATCGGTTTCATACAGGCTGTAATATTCTTTGGTGGTGATTCCCTGAATCGGCGTGGCGGCGCATTTTTTCTTGTTCCAGCCATCTAAGACACCGCGGGCAACTGCCCCCATAATTCCGGAACTGGACAGACCGAAGTCGAGTTTGAAATCCATTTTGGAAATCTCTTTGCCCAGGTTATAGGCTTCGTCAACATAAACGCAGTCATTGCCGGAACGCGACCCTCCGGCCACAAAAACGCGCAGGCCTTCCTGGCGGTTTTCTTCGGCAAAGGTGCCGACAACGTCTTTAATTGTACCGGTATCGCATTTTTCCATTTTATAACTCCGGAATATCCCCCATGGCCTGGCGGGCATAAAAATCAGCCGCAAATTCCTCCAGGCGCTTTTCTTCGATTGCCTGGCGCAATCCGGCCATCAGCCGCTGATAATAGCGGATATTGTGCCAGGTCAGCAGCATAACGGCCAGAACCTCGTTACATTTCTGCAAATGATGTATATAAGCGCGGGTATAGTTTTTGCACAGGGGGCAGTCACATTCCGCTTCCAAAGGCCGGTGATCTTCCCGGTGGCGGGCATTGCGGATATTGACGGTGCCGCGTGAGGTAAAAGCCTGAGAGGTGCGCCCGGAACGCGTCGGCATAACGCAGTCAAACATATCAACCCCGCGCAGAACCGCCCCGACAATATCATCAGGCCGCCCTACCCCCATCAGGTAGCGGGGTTTGTCGTCGGGAAGCTGCCCGGGGGCATAATCCAAAACCTCAAACATTTTTTCCTGCCCCTCGCCGACTGCCAGGCCGCCGATGGCATAGCCGTCAAATCCTATCGCTTTTAATTTTTCGGCAGATTCTGCCCGCAGATCTTCAAAAACGCTGCCCTGCTGAATTCCAAAAATGCCATACCCCTCGCGGTCGACAAAAGCCTCCCGGGAGCGGCGGGCCCAGCGCATGGACATTTCCATTGATTTTTTAGCCTGCTCATAAGTGGCGGGAAACGGTGTGCATTCATCCAGCGCCATCGTAATGTTGGAATCGAGTTTGTGCTGGATACTCATTGATTCTTCGGGACTTAAAAAAAACTTCTTCCCATCAACATGGGAGCTGAAAGTTACCCCTTCTTCCGTCAACTTGCGGAGCCCGGTCAGGCTCATGACCTGAAACCCCCCGGAATCGGTCAAAATCGGCTTATCCCAGTTCATAAATTTATGCAGACCGCCCATTTTGGCTACCAGATCAGCGCCGGGACGGAGCATGAGGTGATACGTGTTGCCCAGCAAAATCTGGGCTCCGGTTGCAGCCACGGATTCCGGCATCATGGCTTTGACGGTGCCGCAGGTGCCAACCGGCATAAACGCCGGGGTTTCAACAATTCCGTGTTTGGTGTGAAGCCTGCCGCGGCGCGATTTGCCCTGACGGCCGATAATTTCAAATTTGAGTGACATAGGACTTTCTTGTTTTCATTAAAAGGTTATTCTGCGCCGTCTTCTCCGGCAGGGTTCGTATCAATTGCATAACCGGTAGCGCGGACAGTGCGGATATAATCCGGGCCGAAATCGTTCAAAGATTTGCGCAGGCGGCGGATATGCACGTCAACGGTGCGGGATTCCACATAAATATTGTCCCCCCAGACGGTTTTGAGCAGATACTCGCGCGAAAAGACTTTGCCCGGCGTTTCCATTAACATACGCAAAAGCCGGAATTCGGTGGGGCCGAGGTGAATATAGTTTTCTCCGCGGAAAACTTTTTTCTCAACCAGATCCATGCGGATATCTTCAAAGAGCAATTCTTTAATGGTCTGGACTTCCGGCACACGGCGGAGCTGGGTTTTGACACGGGCCATCAGTTCGGGAATCGAAAAAGGTTTGGTCACATAATCATCGGCCCCGGCGGAGAGCCCTTTTACCTTGTCTTCCTCTTCGCCTTTGGCAGTCAGCATAATTACCGGCGTGTTTTTGATGTCAGGTTTGGAGCGGATTAATTTGCAAATGTTCACACCGGACATTTCCGGCAGCATCCAGTCCAGCAAAATAACCGAAGGCAGATTTTTTTCTATCTCGGCCAAAGCTTTAGAACCACGGGACTCAATGGCGACATCATAACCTTCTTTTTCAAGGTTATATTTTAAAAGCAGAGCCAAAGCTTCTTCATCTTCAATGACCATAATCAAATGCTTCATACCTGCCTCCGTTCCTGATTATAATTGCTTAAAAACTACCGCAGTAAAGTTAATTTTATCTTAAAGCGCTGATGTTGCGGGCATAGTCGCCGCCGGCAAAAACCGCGGTTCCGGCAACTAAAATATCCGCGCCAGCAGCAACGGCTTCAGCCGCGGTCATGGGATTAATGCCGCCGTCGACTTCAATACTGATTTCGCGGCCGGCCGCCATCTCCCTGATACGGGCAATCTTTTTCAGCGTACTTTCGATAAAACTCTGGCCGCCGAAACCGGGATTAACGCTCATCACCAGCACTAAATCGAGCTTGTCGAGCACATATTCCAGTACATCTTCCGGAGTGGCCGGATTCAGGGAAACACCGGCTTTGCAGCCAAGCGAACGGATTGTGTCCAAAGCCTTGTCAAGATGAGTGACGGCTTCGGCGTGAACGGTTATGATATCAGCACCGGCAGCGGCAAAATCAGCCAGCATGGTTTCAGGATGCCTTACCATCAAATGGACATCAAACGGCAAACGGGTATAGGGGCGGACAGCCTTAATAACCGGGGCGCCAAAAGTGAGGTTGGGCACAAAAGAGCCATCCATCACGTCAAGATGAATCAAGTCGGCGCCAGCTTCTTCAAGACGCATTATTTCCGTTTTAAGATTGGCAAAATCTGCCGATAAAATACTGGGGGCAATCTGAACCATGGTTTTCTCCTTTTCTGGTTTTTTAGAATAATCTATCCCGCGACAAATTGCCAGAAAAATAATCTATATCAGCAAAGCTTGATTTTTGAGTGCGAGTGATTACCTGAAAGGCTGGATTGAATTTTATTTATGAGGAGAGACAAGATGGGTGAAATGGCTCAAAAAATTTCTAAAGTTGACCATGAGGCTTTGTTAAAAGTTTTGAACACGGCTTTTGCCGAGGAATGGCTGGCTTATTACCAATACTGGATCGGGGCGCAGGTCGCCAAAGGCCCGATGCGGACATCAGTTATTGCCGATTTTCTTGAAAACGGCGAAGAAGAATTAAAACATGCACAATGGCTGTCAGACCGGATTATCCAGCTGGGCGGCACGCCGGTTATTAATCCCAACCAATGGGAAAGCGTGGCTCAGTGCCGCTATGAAGAGCCCAGCAAAGATTATATCATGAATCTTCTGCAGCAGAATCTGGTGGCCGAACGCTGCGCCATTGCCCGTTATCAGGGAATCTGCGATATGACTTTCGGAAAAGATTACGATACTTTCAGAATGGCGGCTAAAATTTTGAAAGAAGAACTTGAGCATGAACAGGAAGTAACTGATTTTATTGACGATATTAAATCAGGTGTCGAATTTGGCGCAAATTTGCAGAGTTAACTGCCTCTGCGGTAAAAGCCCCCGTCCCGGGGGCTTTTCTTTTTTAAAACAATTTCAAAACGGACTGGCTGGCCTGAGAGGCAAGCGAGAGGGAATTAACCGCCAGCTGCTGGCGGGTTTGCAGAGCCAGCATATTGGCACTTTCCTGGTTCATATCCGCCAGGGTTAACTGGTCCGCGCCCTCGGTGAGGACATTAATCAGCGAATTGGTAAAGTTCTCCCGGGTGGTGACAATCTGGTAGTAGTTACCGAACTCTGAGGCATAGAGCCGCAACTGGTTAATCGCGCTGTCGATTTGGTCAAGCGACTCCTGTACTCCGGCGGCGCTGCTCCAGTCGGCGGTTTCCAGCCCCAGGCCGGCAGTGGTGGCGTCGACGCCTTTGATGTCCAAATCCGAGGTGCGGGACTCATTAAATACTACTTTCAGGTCCTGACTTTTGAGCAGGTTAACACCTTTGTACCAGGAGTCATTTATCAGATTATCATACTGGGCCAGGATTTCATTAAAGGATAAAGAAAACCCTTCTTCTTTTTCGGATTTAATTTCCGAAAGATTAACGGGTAAATCAGCCAGGCTTGCTGCTGTATCAGAAAGCTTTTGCACAGACACGACAGTTTCAAACCCATTCAGGTCAGCGTTAGAATCACTTTGGGCCAACCTGACTGTTGAAGATGCCTGCCAATATCCTTGCTCAGTTTTATCCGGCATAGCCCAAGATATTTGGGAACCTTTTTCCATCGTCAGGAGGTTGGTTTGTCCGGCAGTCAAAACATGATTGACCATAACTGAAGAAATGATGTTGAAACGATTCCGTGATGATAAGACATTGAAAGACGATCCGTCACCGGATACTCTTATCCCGTAAGAATCCGCGCCTTTGTTATTAATATTGACCAATGTGTCACCGGAAAAATCCATCGACGCTCCAAGATCCGACCATAACCCGGTACTTCCGTCAGAATTGGTCTCAATATTTATTTTACTGCTGCCACGAACAGAAAGACGACCGTTTTGATTGACCTCCATCCCTATGCTACTGCCAATCCCCGAAGTTCGAATATTAATATTTGCACTGTCAATATCAGCAGAAGCGCCATTCACATAAATACCGAGAATCCTAGAGGACGTGGAGCTGGCCAGGTCAAAATTCATCGTCACCGCTTTTTCCACCGTCAGCTGGCTTTTGTCATAAAATTCAATGCCGCGGATATATCTTCCGGTTGCCTGAAAATTTATTACGGCACCTGTTTTAATAACAGCAGAAGTATCTGCACCACTGGCACTTATAAAACGCGGGTTACCCTCTCCTGTCCCTTCAAAATTTCCACGCAAAATCAGACTTCCGCCGGTATCCGAACGTAACAACGAATTGCTTAAAAGTCCTTTTTCTTTTTCACATGAATATTTTATCTTAAGATTTTGGGCGGTTGCAGTTTTGCCGTTTGTGGCACTAACGACAAAGCTTCCGGCATTGTCAGAATTCAGCTCCAAAGAAAGATCGGAAATTATGCTGCCGTTTCCCAGTTCGATAGCATGACCGTTAACATTTGTAAACTTGAACGACAAAGTTGGTTTACCAGTATCTCCGTCTTTACCTGACAGTGACTGTCCGTCTTTAAGCACCAGTTTCGTGTCTTCTGACAGAGCTATATCATTTTTCAGGAGAATAGTCCCCTTTTTGCCACTGTCGATGGCTGCCAAAAGTTCAGCCTCTGTCGATACTTCGGCAACAACCGGCGGCAGAGAAATCAATTCGGCAGCTGAGGCTTCAAAAGCCTGGTTAGCAACTGATTTGGCCTGTTCCAGAAATTTGGTTCCGGCCTCAATACTTTCATTCACCGCTTTTAAGGTCTGTATCCCCTGGCTCATGGCGTCCAGCAGAATGTTCAAATCCTCGGCGCGGTTGTTCAAAGACTGGGCAGTGTAATAGGAAGACGGATTATCAATTGCGGAATTGACTTTCAGCCCGGTGGCGAGGCGGTTCTGGGTCAGGTCCTGCAGCTTAGCCGTCTGCTGTAATGACAGCAGATTGTTGCGCATAGATGATGTCAAACTGATTCCGCTCAAAAGTTTTGTCCCCGCCCGGCTAATGGAAGATTACAACTTGCTGATTAAAGTAATAATCTTTTTGAACTTTTAAATAAAGTGCTAAGTGTTTATATTCCACAGGTTAGATGACTGCTGAAAGAATTAAGCAATATTTATTATTGACATATTTGTCCAAATATTCCAAAATGTCAGTAAATGGAGATTCGCAAACAACTAATATACGAGTTTTAGACCTATAATGTTCACTAAGCCTGATAACAACTCCAAATAATAACCCGGCGGTAGACATTGACAGTCTAAAAGGAAAGCCCGCAGTTTGAAACGGCGGGCTTTTTCTTTAATTTTCTATCACCAGTTCTTCTTTGGTGAAGAGGACTGAAATCGTATATTTTCCAGTCTTAAATACTCCTCCCTGCTGCGTTGGCTCAGGATTTTCAGCATCCAGCGGGGCAATAAGAGTAAAACTTTCAGAAACCCTTTTATCAGGACTTTCATACTTCCAGACAATTTTGGTTAATCCATTTTTCTCAGTCCGGGAAATCTTTAATTCAGGCGCGCAACTGGTGTATTTATACACTACATTTCCGCGCACCTCCTGCAACTCTGAAAACTCGCTTATGGTATATTTCATACCGGCAGCAACTACTCTCTTTTTCATATTAAATTATTTTAAAATTATACATTTCTGTCCAAAGATAACAGAGGATTAATAAATTTCAACAAAAAAAGTCCTCGGAAGAGGACTTTTTTTAAGCAGGCCAAAATGATTAAATTTCGCCGTCAGCATAACGTTTGGCCATAACCGACATCGGAATAGCTTTAATCCCGTCTGCATGACCGGCTGCCCCAAAGGCAATATAGCGGGCCTCGCAGACTTTCTGCATTTCCTCAATAGCCGGTTTAAGATATTTGCGGGGATCAAACTCTTTGGGATTCTCGGCAAAGACTTTGCGGATTGCTCCGGTAATTGCCATGCGGCAGTCAGTGTCGACGTTAACCTTGCGAACACCGGATTTAATGCCGCGGACAATCTCTTCCACCGGAACACCATAGGTCTGCGGAATGGCACCGCCGTAAGCATTAATCAGATCCTGCAGCTCTTGCGGAACCGAAGAAGAACCGTGCATGACCATATGCGTATTGGGCAAAACCTGATGGATTTTTTCAATCACGTCAATCGCCAGAATGTCGCCATCGGGTTTGCGGGTGAATTTATAAGCACCATGGGAAGTTCCCACAGCAACCGCCAAAGCATCAACGTGAGTCGCTTCAACAAAGCGTTTGGCCTCTTCCGGGTTGGTTACCAGACGCGACCGGTCAAGGTGGCCTTCAGCACCGTGGCCGTCTTCCTTATCGGCTTTTCCGGTTTCCAGAGAACCGATAACGCCAAGCTCGCCTTCAACCGAAGCGCCGACAGCATGAGCACGGGCAACAACTTCCTGAGTCACTTTAACATTATAATCATAAGAAGCGGGCGTTTTGCCGTCTGCCTCAAGAGAACCGTCCATCATGACCGAAGAATAGCCGTTGACAATGGCTGACTGGCAGATATTGACCGAGGCGCCGTGATCCTGATGGATACAAATCGGCAATTCCGGAAACATTTCAATTCCGGCTTTAACCATGTGACGGATCATCGGATCGCCGGCAAATTTGCGGGCACCGGTCGAAGTCTGCATAATAACCGGGGCATTAACTTTTTTGGCCGCATTCAAAACCGCCAGAACCTGTTCCATATCATTGATATTAAAAGCCGGAACACCATAATTGTTTTCGGCGGCATGGTCAAGAATCTGACGCATCGTAACTAAAGGCATAGTTTTCTCCTTACAATAAATTAACTCAGGCAAATATATTACGATGAGCCGGATTTGCAAGCAATTTTTAGCGAATATACATAAGCTGCCCGGAATTTAAACGCAGAAAAGCCCGTCACCTGTTTAAGGTAAAGAGCTTAACTGTTTGATTTTGTTTTCATGACAACAAAATTAAGTCCGCAAAAAACCAGGCTATCCAGAAATCCCGGTGCGCAGACAAAACAATAATATTTCCGGAATCTTTCCGGTCAGACTTTAGCACAGGGCTGCTTTTCCCCGCGCTTTTGTTTTAACATATCACGATACGTGACATCGGTGACCAAAGCAAAATCCTTGCCACCCTCAACTTCAACATAGACCCATTCGGTACGGGAAAGATATACATGATGCTGTTCATTAAGGACAAACATCTTCATTGTTGGAACCTGGCGGATTTGAGGGAAGACTTCTACTTCGCTCAATGCCGGGATACAGGGATACAAATTCCGGTCAGAATTTTGGGCCTTATCGGCAACAAAGTGAATCTGGCCTTCAAAGAAAGCAGCTTTGATCTGGGAGATTTCAACTTTCACACCGATTTCTAAAAACCTTTCCTGAGCCTCGCTCGCAAGGTTAATCATTTTTCTTTTCATACTAATAAATATTTAAATTCATAATTAAAATTATGAGCTAAACCTAATCAGGAACGACTCGTTTGTCAAGAGGGAGTTTTTTCGGGAATGAAAAAAAATTTATGCCGGAATTTACGTTTATTTAACAAATTTATAAAATTTTTCCTTAAATCAAAAACCTGGATACTTCTAATTCATAAAAGCGGTGTTTCCTTATTGTGATATTTTATGATCATAAACCAGACAGGAAAAGCAAACAAAAAAGTAATCGAATTAAAAATCATCAGCGGATAAGAGGCGCGGAGATAACCGTAAGTAATCCAGCCGATGGTACCGAGATTGAAAAAACTGTACATCAAAAAAGACAAACCGCTGACGTCTTTGGTTGCATAAGTTTTTAAAGCCTGAGGGATAAATGACGCTACGGTCATTACGCCCGATACATAACCGATCATACTGATTAAATCTGCATCTGTCATAGAAAATACCTCCCAAATAAACTGTTGGGAGGTATATATTGCCTGTCTGCGCTGATTACAAGACGGTTACTTCAGGCAGTTTTTGACAGCCTCAACCACTTCATCAACCGTAATTCCAAAGTAATCATACAGCTGGTCAGCCGGGCCGGACGCGCCAAAACCGTCCATCCCGATAATATCGCCGCTGAGGCCGACATATTTTTCCCAACCATATTTTGAGGCCGCTTCAACGGCAATCCGCGGCGCGGCACCGAGAACCTCTTCCTGATAGTCAGCCGGCTGGGCATCAAACAGTTCCGTACAGGGCATGGAAACCACCGCAACTTCTATCCCCTCTTCCCGGAGGCGGTCACGGGCTTCAACGGCCAGAGAAACCTCCGAACCGGTCGCAATCAAAGTTGCACGGCGGTTTTGAGCGTCACCCCGGATAATATAGCCGCCTTTTGCCGAAAGATTTTGCGCTGAACTCTGGCGCAGCAGCGGCAGATTCTGGCGGCTGAGAGCCAACAGGCTCGGCGTTTGCGCGTTTTCAAGCGCCAGCTGCCAGGCCTCAGCGGTTTCGACGACATCGCAGGGGCGGAAAGTCAGCAAATTCGGCATACAGCGGTAAGAGGCCAGATGTTCCACCGGCTGATGGGTGGGACCGTCCTCGCCGACACCGATTGAATCATGGGTGAGCACATAAATAACCCTTATTCCCATCAAAGCGGCGAGGCGCATGGCCGGGCGCATATAATCCGAAAAGACAAAGAACGTGCCGCCGAAAGGAATGATGCCGCCATGCAGCGCCATGCCGTTCATCATCGCCGCCATGGCATGCTCGCGAATACCATACATGACATTATTGCCGTTATAATCGCCTTTGGAAACGGTTTTGGAAACGGCTGTCAAAGTCAGATTAGACGCTGCCAGGTCCGCAGAACCGCCGACAATTTCAGGGATATTGGGGACAATGGTTTCCAGACACATCTGCGAGGCTTTGCGGGTGGCAACTTTTGTCTGTTCGGCAATGGCCGTTTCTTTAAGGCGGTTCAGCTCCTTATCCCAGCCGCAGGGAAGTTTGCCGGCTATCGCGTCAGCAAAAGCTTTGCCCTTTGCAGCTGCCCGGGCTGACCAGGCTGCATAAGCATCGGCACAACGCCGTCCGGCGTTACGCCACAGGGCAAGAATTTCGTCAGGAACCTCAAAAGGCGCATAGTCCCAGTTAAGATTTTGACGCATGGCCGCCACTTCCTCGGCGCCGAGGGGCGCTCCGTGGCATTTGGAAGTTCCGCATTTGGTGGGCGCTCCCCAGCCGATTGTGGTTTTACAGGCAATGAGGGTCGGGCGGTCTGATTTTTGCGCCTGTTCAATGGCAGCGGCAATTTGCCCGTAATTATGGCCGTCAATGTCAATCGTGTTCCACCCCGCAGCCTCAAACCGTTTCAGCTGGTCGGTAGCATTAGCCAGGTCAACCGTGCCGTCGATGGTGATATTGTTGTTATCCCAGAAAACAATCAATTTATTCAGCCCGAGAGTTCCGGCCAAAGAAATTGCCTCTTCGGAAATTCCTTCCATCAGGCAGCCGTCTCCGGCAAAAACATATGTATAGTGGCTGCAGACCTTTTCTCCCCAGCGGGCGGCAACAATACGTTCGGCCAAAGCCATTCCGGCGGCCGAAGTAATTCCCTGTCCCAGCGGGCCGGTTGTCATATCAATTCCGGCCAGATGGCCGTATTCGGGGTGACCAGCCGTTTTGGCGCCGAGCTGGCGGAAGTTTTTAAGATCGTCCAGCTCTATGTCGGGATAACCAAGCAGATAAAGCAGAGAATATAACAGCATAGACCCGTGTCCTGCGGAAAGGACAAAACGGTCGCGGTCAAACCAGTGCGGATGCATGGGGTCAAGCCGGATATATTTTGAAAACAAAACTGTGGCAACATCTGCCATGCCGAGGGGCATTCCGGGGTGGCCAGACTTAGATTTTTCAATGGCATCGGCAGCCAAAAAGCGGATAGAATTAGCCATCTGGGCAAGTTCTGAATTCATCATTTTCTCCTTAAAAAAATTACAAACCGCAGCTGTTGCAGCCGGAAGATTCCGGTGCCGGCTGATTGGCGGGAGCCGCTGCTGGCTCAATATAGACCGTCCGTTCTATCATCTGCACCTCCGGCAGGTTATACTGGTAACGCATATCAAATGTCCGCTGATTATAAAGATATTGGGCGGAAGAAATATTCAAAGCCAGAATAATCGGGAAATCTTCAGCATCGCGGGGAACCAGCACCTTAACCTGGGGTCCGTTGAAATCTTTTTCCAGACGGTCAGCGCCGATATTGACGCCGGCGGAGTAGATGCGTTTGCCAAGAAACTCCGGCGGCCCCTGCAGGGTTTCGGTATAAAATTCAAAATCAACGCGGGTTTCATCACTGTCTTTCAGGCGATAGAGGCGAAACCGCGGCGTGATATAAGCGGTGTGACGGTCAAGTTTTTCATCATAGCCGCAAAACCCTTCATAACCTGTCAATTCGATCTGGAACTCGTCGCTATAGTTGATTTTTTGGACCAGATATGCCCGGTCACGCGGAATTTCGACCAGCGGGCAGCGCGAATCTGCAGGAAGCCGGCTGGCGCAGGAAACGGTCATAAACAATAAAGCAAGCGATAAAAGTTTTTTTAACATATTTATTATCCTTTGGGCCTACTATAATCAAAGACTAGCCTTTTGTAAATAAGGCAACCAGCTCGCTGTGATCAGAATAAACAAACTGGTCAACAAGGGTCATTTCTTCCAGATGATAACCGCCGCCGATTAAAATATTGGCATCAGTCACAAAGCTGTGAGGATTGCAGGAAACAGCAATAATTTTCGACGGCTTATCCGCATTATCCATTGCCGCCAGCTGAGCTGCCTGAGCCGAAGCCCCGGCGCGCGGCGGATCAAATACAACGGCATCAAACCCTGCCAGCTCTTTTATATCCAGAGGATATTTGAACAAATTACGGGTTAAAATCCGGATATTGGAAATTTGATTGCGGTTAACCGACTCTTTGAACCCTTCCAGCAGCGGGACCGAAGAATCAACCGCGGTGATTTTATTTGTCCTGTCAGCGGCTAAAACATATGAAAATGTTCCCACACCGCAAAATAAATCTGCTATTTTGCCGCGGGTGTTTCCCAAATATTTCTGCACCAGCGCAGTCAGCGCCTGTTCTCCTTCTTTTGAGGGCTGCAAAAAAGTTCCCGCCGGAATGTAGACCGGATAATTTCCGATGGCAATATACGGCCGGGTCTTTTCAATAACCGGTTCAGACGGAGCGTCTGCCTTGCGGCGGTGAGAAACCCGCACGATTTCCGGAGCGGCAGATGCCCGTTCAAAAATAATCATCCGGTGTTCAAGCCCCAGCGGCGCGTCATACTCCAGCACCACATCCACGCCGGCAGCGGTTTCAGTAAGCCAGACATCGCCGGCGGTAATTTTTTGGGATAACAGTTTTTTACCCTGCTTAAAAGTATAAGGCGCGGCGCAAATATCCTGCAAAAGCCGGCGCAGCGGCAGCAAAACCGCATTCAGGCCGGGTGTCAGCAGCGGGCAGCAAGGCAGATCGACCAGTTCCGAACTCTGACGGCGGTTAAAACCCAGCGTCAGGCAGCCTTTTTTAAAACGGAAAGCCAGACTGGCCCGGCGGCGCGTTCCGTCAGGAATAAAAACCGGCGTCCCCAGGTGAATACCCGACTGATTTATCCGCGGAAGCAAACCAGCCAGCGCCTGCTGTTTGCGGCGGTGATAATCCTCTTCCGCCTCACCGCGGTATAAACAGCCGCCGCAAATCTCAGCCGCCGCACAGCTCATGCTATTCTTCCTCTTTGCCGGGTGTTTCCGCAGGGGCGGTTCCGGCATCAATTTTACTGGTTTCTATCCCGTCAAGCAGAGAAATCTCTTTGGTATTTTCCTTATCAAAGACCGGGTGGTGATTTTGGCTTTCATCTTTGCGCTCCACCTGTCCCTGGCTTATAAAATTCTCGAGGTCGTCTTTGGTGAAGACTTCTACCCGGTTGCGCCCGTTTTGTTTGGCGCGGTATAAAGCCTCATCGGCAGTTTTAATCAGCGTATCAATATTATCGGAAATTTCAAAAGAAGAAACACCGATGCTGACGGTAAAGCTAACGGGATGGTTTTCATCGGAATAGACCACCACGGAAGCAATGCTTTCGCGGAGACGGTCAGCAACGCAGCGGGCCTGCTCAGCGCTGATCCCGGGAAGAAAGACCACAAATTCCTCTCCGCCGTAACGGGCGACAATGTCTTTGTCGCGCAGCGCCCGCTCCGAGGTTGATGCTAATTCAATAAGAACTTTGTCACCTACTTTATGGCCGTAAGTATCATTGACGTTTTTGAATTTGTCGGCATCAATCATCAGGACGCTGAACGGCGTGCCGTCGGTTTTGGCTTTCAGAATCTGTTTGGATACTTCATCCTCGAAATAACGGCGGTTGTATAAAGATGTCAGCGGGTCGCGCGTGGCCTGATTTTTAAGCAGAGCCTCGCGATTTTTGCGGGAGGTAATATCCTGATATGCGGAATAAAGCACCACGTCATAATTATAATCAATGACATTAGCGGACGCCAGCAGCCAGAAAGGCGTCTCCGACAGCGGGGTTTTGACCAGGACCTCAAAATCCTGAACCTCGCGTTCCGACTCCAGGCGTTCGGTCAGCAGCTGGCGGTTATCGGCGTCGGCAAAAAAATCTTTCAGGTGATAGCGCTCCAGCTCGGCGGGGTTAATGCCGAATAATTTAACCGCATTGTTGTTGGCCAAAATCAAACGGTCATCGCTCAGCCGCGAAATAATAATCGGAAAAGGCGAAGATTTGATAATTTCTTCAATACGGCGGTTGTATTTTTCAACTTCAGCTTCGGTTTTGCTTAATTTAAACGCCATTTCATCACCACGGAGCATGATGAAAGCAATACTCAGCAGAATGTAGGTCAGCGCAGGGACAAACCAGAAACTGGAGGCGAAGACAAACTCAATATTCATCAGGCGCAGCGCCAAAAACAAAGTAACCGCGGAGGTAACGATGGCACTGAGAATCCAGCCACCGTTATAAGGCTGGCGGATTTTGGACCAGAAGCTGACCGCCAGATAAGCAAAGCCGGCCAACGGAAAGATCTGGCGCATGGAGCTGACCATATTGCCGTCGGGAATGATAAGAACAAAAGCAGCAATCGTTACCAATCCGAGAATCGTGACCGTTGTGATAATCCAGTTATTGGGCAGCATGTTAATTAACATCTGCGAAGCGGCCATGGCCATAAAGATCATGGAAATCAGCAGCAGCATCAACTCAATGAAGACAAAGGCGGCAATGCCCCCGCCGCGGCTGTATATTTCGGCGGTATAGGCTGCTTCGCCGCTGGCCAGAAAGTCAATCAGCAAGCCGACGAACAACAGCCACAAAGGCGCTGCCAGACGCCTGCTGCGCCCGGTATAAACCGTGGCAAAAAACAACAGCGCCAGCGAAAAAAGGCTGATCATAAAATTGGTGTTCTGGTTAAAGATATCGATACTTCCCATGATTACTCCCCGGTTTTTATCAACTTTTGAGACAGCTTATCCGAAGATTATTAAAATAAGCTAAAATTAATGACTATTTTAGAAAAAATTGATGATTATTTAAAAGTTTTCAGTTAGGATAGCATTGTTTAAGAAATCTGCAAAGAGGAAAACCAATGAGCCATAACCAACCGCACCACTTTAGCAATAAGTTTAAACTTGACATGAACCGCCAGCCGACCCGCTCGTCGGACCGGACCAGCCTGCGGTTTGTGCTTCCGGGTTTGGTTTTTGGCGTTTTGCTGATGTTTATCGGCGCTTTTGAGTTATTTAACGGTTTTCGCCATGTTAAAACCGATTTTGACACGCTGATTGCCGAGGGCGACATTGTCGAATATCAGCCGCTGGTCAGTCCGGTCTTTTTTGACGTGGTGTTTATCCTCATCGGACTGGGAATGGTTGCGGCAGCTATCCTGAGTTATCTGCGCTACCGCAAAATCGGCTATGACGGCAAAAATATTACGATTGTCAACCGCTCGGGCTGGGGAAACAAAAACACCCTTGTTGAAAATATCAAAAACTATCAGGGCGTGCGGCTGCGGATTGATATGGTGCAGCTGGGGCTGATGACGAGCAACCGTTATATTGTCGAGCTTTATCACAAAGACCCTGCTAAAATTATTCCGCTGTACATTTCACTCTCGGGCAGCAATGTCCGCCGGATATGGGAAGAATATGCCCGCGCGTTTAAACTTCCGGCCCTGATCAACACCGATGAGGGCTTAGTCAGCCGCGATGTCAAAAACCTTAACAAGTCCGTCAAAATCCTGGCGGAACTCGGCTATGTGATTGACAATTACGACTCTTTCGAGCCGCTGCCTGACAATATTGCCTATGCCCGCAAAAAAGACAAGATTGTTCTCAAAGTCCGCAAAGTGATTTGGGATGCCTATAATATCCTGGCCTGGATTGCTATTTTTATTATCGGCACCGCTGTTCTCATCGGGGCATTTAATTTTGAACAGATGAGGCCCAAACTGGTTACCCCGGGCTTTATGGCCTTGCAGCTGGCTGCCCTGGGCATTATCATCGCCGCGGTTTTTGTTCTTTTCCGCAAAGAAAAGCTGGTGATAAAAAAACACAAAATTGTCCACACGCATAAATACATGCTGTTTTCCACCAAGCATGACGAAATTCCCAAAGATAAGATTGAAATGGTCGATGTCACCGAAAACCCGGTCACCGGACGATATTTTGTGTCCCTGATTTCTGATGACAAAACCATTACTTTTGGCCGCAAGCTGCCCAAAGAAGATTTACGCTGGGTCAAAAAGTTTTTAATTCATATGATAATCCGCTAACATTTGCTAAAAAATTCTTTGCTATCAGTTCCAATATTGATTATATATTGAGATAACTGATAGCAAACCAAGGAGAGTTTGATGAAAAAGAATGTAAACGATACCCTGAAACAAGATGCCTTTTTGCGCGAAATTGCCGAGGATTGCAAAAATGACCAGCTGAAAAGCCTGTGGAATCAATACGGGCTGGTTATTATTCTGCTGGTGGCGGCGGCCCTTACCGCGGCAGTGAGCTTTGAAACCTTTAAAAGCTGGCGCGCCCGCCGCAATCAGGAACTCTCCAACGCGTATGCCGTTGCGGTTTCCCTGCAAAATCAGGGACGCCTTGATGAAAGTATGTCGATTTTGCAAAACCTGGCTCAAAGCAACCGCGGCATTTACGGCGATATTGCCCGCCTGCAGATGGCCAATATTTATTTTGAGCAGGGCAAAACCCTTGAAGCAACAGATATGCTGCAACAACTGGCCGCAGATGATGACGTCAATCCGCAAATGCGCGACATCGCAACAATCAAACTGGCTTCTTACAAACTGGACACCGACGCCCCGTCGCAGGAAATTGCCGATATGCTGACACCTTTAACCAAAGACGGCAGCAGCTGGGGCAATATCGCCCATGAACTTCTGGCAATGCTGGCTATCCGCGACGGAGATATTAACCAGGCCAAAGCCGAATATGAAGCCGTCATTAATTCCGGCAATGTTCAGGATACCCTGAAAGCCCGGGCACAGGATATGCTGACAATCCTTAACGACGCCAGTAAAAAATAACGGAGAAACGGCATGGTAAACAAGCTGATTAAACCTTTGGCCCTGGCCGGACTTTTCTTACTTGCCGGCTGCGGCCTGTTTGGCAAAGAAAAACTGCAGATTGACGGCGAGCGCATTAATGTTTTGAAAGATACGGTAAACTTGGCCCCGGATTTTGCGCCGGGAACCATTCAGGTGCGCCTGCCGGCCCCCTATACGAATCCGAAATGGACGCAGAACGGCGGTAATTCCATGCATTTGATGGGGCACCTGGAAGCAGACAGCAAACTGAAAGAAATCTGGACCGCCGGATTTGGCGAAGGCAGCTCCAAACGCGATTTTCTGATTGCCGCACCGGTTATGGCTTATAATGCCGTTTTTGTTATTGATGCCGAAGGCGTTGTCAGCGCTTTCCGTCAGGATAACGGCGAGAGAATCTGGAAACGGCGGCTCAAGCCTGTGAACCGCGATGATAAAACGGTTGCCATGAAAGGGGCCGGGTTGGCGGAATTTAACAAACGGATATATGCCACGACGGGATTTGGCAGCGTGTTTGCCCTGGATATGCTGACCGGAAAAGAAGTGTGGCGCCGCGATTATGAAACACCTTTCCGGATTGCGCCGACAGTTGCCAACAATAAGCTGTTTGTCCAACAGATTGACAACACGCTGATAGCCCTCAATGCTGACAGCGGCGAGGAGTTATGGAAAAATGTCACCGACTTTGAAAATACAACGCTGGTCGGCGGTGCCAGCCCGGCATATAATCCGGATCTTGACGTTGTTATTGCGGCTTTTTCCAATGGCGAGCTGCAGGCTTTCAAAGCCAGCACGGGAACGCCGCTGTGGCGTGATTTGCTGGTTTCACGCCAGCGCACCAATTCCCTGGCCAATATTGCGGCAATCAAAGCCAATCCGGTTATTGACGGCGACCGGGTTTATGCAGTAGGTTACAACAGCGTGCTGACGGCAATTGATTTGCGCAGCGGCGCAAGAATCTGGGAACGCGAAATGGGCAGCAACAACCAGCCCTGGATTGCCGGAGAATACCTGTATGTGCTGACCAATAATTTTGATTTGTTGTGCATTCAGAAAAGCAGCGGCAAAATTGTCTGGAACACCAATATTCCGACCGGAAACGACATCAGCGAAAAAACCGGGGTTTTTGGCAGCGGCCCGCTGCTGGCGTCAAACCGCCTGATTGTCGCCACGTCTAACGGCTATATCTTTTCGATTTCGCCTTATACCGGAGAAATTATCAGCTATATCAGCACCAGCGACGGTGTGGATTTGTCTCCGGTGATGGCCGGCAAGCTGACTATTTTAACCACCAGCGACGCCGATCTGCTGGCTTATCAATAACAGGAAAACACCATGGAACTCAAAGTTGCGATTATCGGACGCCCCAATGTAGGAAAATCGACCTTGTTTAACCGGCTGGTCGGGCGCAAAGTTGCAATTGTTCATGACCAGCCCGGCGTCACCCGCGACCGCCGCGAGGCCCCTGCCAAACTGCAGGATCTCAAACTGCGGGTTATTGATACCGCCGGATATGAATATTCCAAAGAAGATTCCCTGGAAAAAAGAATGTGGGAGCAGACCCAGCGTGCTATTGCCGAAGCTGACGCCTGCCTGTTTTTGTTTGATGCCCGCGACGGCTTGCAGCCATATGACGAGCATTTTGCCAGCCTGCTGCGCCAATCAGGCAAACCAGTTATTCTGCTGGCCAACAAATGCGAGGGCAAACTGCAGGAAGACAGCATTCATGAAGCCTATAAACTGGGTCTGGGAGAGCCAATTCCTTTTTCAGCAGAACACGGCCTGGGGCTGCTGGATTTATATGATGCCTTAAAAGAACTTGCCAACCTGAAAGCCGAAAAGGCTTCGCAGAGCAAGACGTCCCCGGCGAACAGCGGGCAGACAGATGAAATTACTCTCAGCGAAGAAGATGCGGCAGAGATTGCCGGAGAAGACAACAGCGCGGAAGACGAAGCTTATAAAAAACGGCCGATTCAGCTGGCGATTGTCGGGCGTCCCAATGTGGGAAAATCGACACTGGTCAATGCTCTGTTGAAAGACGAAAGAATGCTGACCGGTCCGGAGGCAGGCGTTACCCGAGACGCCATTACCAGCGAATGGACTTATCAGGGCCGACAAATTAATCTGGTTGATACCGCCGGCTTGCGGCGGCAGGCCAAAATAGAAAACTCGCTGGAAAAAATGGCCGCGGCAAGCACTAAACACGCCGCATTTATGGCTCAGGTCGTGGTTTTGGTGTTAGATGCCGATGCGGTTTTGGACAAGCAGGATTTAACGATTGCCCGACAGGTTTTGGATGAAGGGCGTGCTCTGGTGATTGCGGTAAACAAATGGGATATTGCCAACCGCAAAGAAGCCATTCAGCGTTTGAACGACAAGCTGCAAACCTCGCTGACTCAGGCTGAAGGTGTTCCGACTGTAACTATTTCAGCTCTTAAAGGCGAAAATCTTGACAAGCTGATGCGGGCGGTTTTAAAAGTTTACGACCGCTGGAACAAACGTATTCCGACAGCGCCGCTGAACCAGTGGTTTGCCGACATGATAGATAAATACCCGCCGCCGCTGGGCAAAAACAAGCGGCGGATTAAACTGCGATATATAACACAGGCAAAAACCCGGCCACCGGCATTTTATATTTTTTCCAGCAATCCGGAAGGGCTTCCTGACGCTTATTTGCGTTATCTGACCAATCAGCTGCGCGACTGTTTTGATTTAGGCGGTATTCCCATCCGTATGACAGTCCGCAAGACCAAAAATCCGTATGCGGATTAATCATCTTGCAAAAATCCCCGGAAAGTATCCGGGGATTTTTATTGTTTATTGATTATAATCTTTAATGTAAAATGTAAAATACTGGTAGATATGACCCAGGAACGAAGCCTTGAGGCAAGAGTTCAAAAATGAAAAAACATACAACAGGCCGACAAAAATCAAATTAGTCACCATCCCGGGCTGCGGCACTGCCCGATAAGCCAGGGTCAGGGCAAACAGGGCCACAATCACCGGCACCATCATTATCAGCTGACCCCAGAAAATTTTATTGGCATTTCCGGCTGTCATTTTAAAAGACTGTTTAAACCCGAGCCGCAGATTGCCGACCGATACCGCCGGAAAAACCAATAATACGCGGGAGAAATAAATGATAACAATCAACGGAAAGATTAAAGCAAGCAGATAAACCGATTCCGGAATATTGAGCATCTGCCCGGCAAAAGCAAAAACAAAAATGGCGGCAATGCTCGGAATGGCAACAATCAAAACAAAGACCAGATTATAAAACAGATAGATCAATCCGAGTTTAACAAAATTCAGGCTGAAATAATTGAGCGGCGTCTTCAAAATTATTTCCCGGCAGTAGGAAATGACAATTCCAATCGAAGCAATGCTCAGCATAATAACGGCAACATTTTGCTGCCAGGTTCCGCTGCAGTTTTCAGGACTAAAATTGCAGGCGGAGGGAAAACCGCAGAGTATTTCATAAATCAGAAATGCAAACCAGATGGCCGATACCTGAAAAAACAGCCCCGGCCGCGCCAAAACATACATAAAACTGCGGCGCAATGTTTCCCAAAAAGGCAAATTAACGATTTCCGGTTTATTGTCCATGATCTTTCCTTCCAAAAAGATAAATCTGCTGCAAGCGGCAATGGTTAACAAAAAACGCCAGCAGCATAAGCAGCATGAGGTTATACAAATATTCGACAATCCAGCTGATATAAACCGCATTCCGGGCTGCAGCAAGCCTGAAATTGTTCATAAAGCCAAATATCATAAATACCGAAATAACAAACAACAGCGAGATACTGCACAGCAGGCGCAGCATATTGCCGGAACTTTTATTCCAAATCAGGCGCAGCGAAGGAATTTTTTCGCCATCCATAATAAATCCGAAGACGGAATAAAAACGAATCAGCAAAAACGGAACCCAAAATCCCAGCGAAACAACCGCAAAATAAAGCAGTTCAATCCGCCAGTCGGGATTGGGAACCCGGACAATGAGCAGATACAACGACAAGGCTGAAACCAGGCTGAGCAGGATAAAGGCCAGCAAGGTTCCAAAAGTTTTGAAATCAGTCCGGTCAATCCGGCAAAGAGTGTCACAATTAAGCGGGCGGTTTTGATAGCAGACCTGATACCATTTGGTCATAAACACCGCAAATAGAAACAAATTTATCATCCGGACCAGACCATAAATCCAGATATTATCAACGCAGTAACCATGCGCGCGGTAATCCTGGTAAACACACATAAAGCCCTGCCCGGCGCTCAGGCTCAAGATGGTCATAACCAGGGCAATGAAAGAGCCAACGGCCAAAAATTTTCCAACCTGGTCAATAAACAAACTATACGGATCAAGTATTATTCTTAAAAAAGGAATCTTTACCGCAACGGAAGGCGTTTCGGCTGCCGGAGCAGGATCGCTGAAAAGTTTATTAAGCAGGACGTAAAGTTTATTCATCTTAAATTTCCTTCACCGAAGAAATACCGGAAACGGCGCGAATCTGGCTTAAAACATCGCCAAACAAAGCATAACCGCCGCTGAGTTCTATGCGGATATCCCAGTTGTCATTATCAGGTCTGATATATATTTTATTTTTACCGTTTCTATCGTTTTTGAGAATTTCTTTAAGGCGGCTCACGGCACTGATGTCCGTCAGGCTGATTTCCAAACCGTTGGCCACATCGGCAATCGCTTTGTCAAGCGTTTCGACGCTGTTAATCATCATCCGGGGAGTGCCGTCTTCATTTTGTTTGTCAATGGTTACGCTGACCAGAAGAGGCAGCCCGGAGCGAATAGTTTCTTCATAACGGACCAACCCTTCAGAAAAAAGCAGACCTTCAAAATTGCTGGTTCCGTCCGAAATTTCCAGAAACGCATATTTATTACCGTTTTTGGAAATGCGCTTTTGGAAAGAGTTAACGCAGCCGGCCAATTTGGCGCGGATCGTATCGCCGGTGCGGATCCCCTGCAAAACTTCGGTGCATTTTTTAACACCGAGCCTTTCCATGCCGCGGGTATAGCTGTCTAAAGGATGAGCAGAAAGATAAAAGCCGATGGCCTCCGCCTCCAATTTGAGTTTTTCCAGTTCAGGCCAGTCAGGCTTGTCAGCCAGCTTGACCGTTGACTGAAGTTCTTCAACACCAAACAGCGACGACTGCGAGCTGGTTTTTAATTCTGTCGCGGCGCCAATGTGTGAAACAATGGTATCAATATTGGCAAACAGTTTGCCGCGGTTTTTATCAATCCCGTCAAATGCGCCGGCCTTTATCAGCTGTTCCAGCTGGCGGCGGTTAATCTGTTTGGCATCAATACGATGAATAAAATCGGAAATATCTTTATAAGGGCCACGGGCTTTGCGCTCTTTTTCGATAGCTTCCATATTAGCGGCCCCGACGCTTTTTACGGCAGCCAGTCCGTAACGGATATTACCGTTTTCAACCGAAAAATCGGCATCAGATTTATTAATATCCGGCGGCAGAACTTTAAAGCCCATTTTTTTGCACTCTTCTTTATAAAAGAGCAGTTTGTCAACGTTGGTAATATCCAAAGACATAACCGCGCACATAAACTCAACCGGAAAATGAGCTTTCAAATAAGCCGTCTGATACGAAATCAGAGAATAAGCCGCGGCATGCGACTTGTTAAAACCGTAAGAAGCAAATTTTTCCATCTGGTCAAAAATTGCGCCGGCAACCGCCTCGTCAATTCCGTTTTTAACGGCACCTTCCATAAACATTTTGCGCTGTTTGGGAATCTCGTCGCGCATTTTTTTACCCATGACCTTACGCAGTTTATCTGCTCCGCCCATGGTATAACCGCCAAGCGCGCGGGCAATGTTCATGACCTGCTCCTGATAGATCATGATACCGTAGGTTTCTTTTAAAATCGGCTCCAGCTGGGGATGAAGATAGGTGATTTCTTCCTCGCCGTGTTTCCGTTTGATGTAGCTGGGAATATTATCCATCGGCCCGGGACGGTAGAGTGACACGATAGCGATCAGGTCTTCAAAACGGTCGGGCTTAATCTGTTTATGAACATCTTTCATTCCCGGAGATTCAAACTGGAACACCGCCGTCGTATCGCCGCGCGAAAGCATATCATAAGTTTCGCGGTCATCTAGCGGCACTTTATCCATATCAAGGTCAATACCGTGCTGCGATTTGACCCAGTCGACGGCACGTTTGATAACGGTAAGGGTTTTCAGTCCCAAAAAGTCAAACTTAATCAGGCCGGTCTCTTCCACGAATTTCATATCATACTGGGTTACCGGCATATCGGCGCGGGGATCTTTATACAGCGGCACCAGCTGGTCTAACGGGCGGTCGCCGATAACAACACCGGCGGCATGAACACCGGAATGACGGTAAAGCCCTTCCAATTTCATGGCGATATCAAATAATTTATTGACCTGAGGGTCATCGCGGCGCATTTCTTCAAGTTCCGGCACCTGATCCAATGCTTCCTGCAGTGTGGGGTTTTTGCCCTGCGCACCGGCGGGGATCATTTTGGAAATTTTATCAGCCTGGGAATAAGGCATTTGCAGCACGCGGGCGACGTCGCGGATAACCGCTTTGGACTGCAGTTTACCATAAGTAATAATTTGGGCAACATGATCAAAACCGTATTTTTCCTGCACGTACTCAATCGTCTTGCCGCGGTTTTCCTGGCAAAAGTCAACGTCAAAGTCCGGCATATTAACACGTTCGGGGTTGAGGAAACGCTCAAACAGCAGATCCAGCTTCAGAGGGTCAAGATCGGTAATGCGCAATGACCAGGCGACAATCGAGCCGGCACCGGAACCACGGCCGGGCCCGACAGGAACGCCATGGGTTTTTGACCACTGGATGAAGTCGGCAACGATGAGGAAGTAACCGGGGAATCCCATTTTTTTAATGACGCTCAGTTCATAATCCAGCCGCTCAAAATAACGCTGGTCGATTTCGGCTTTTTGCTCCGCGGTCATCCCCTCAAAATAAACATGGTCTTCAAGGCGCTTGTGCAAACCGTTTCGAGCCTGTTCATCAATATACTCATCCTGGGTTTTACCTTCGGGACATTCAAAAATAGGCAACAGCGGCTGAACTTTTTCCGACAGATAATTACAGCGTTTGGCAATGGCAATGGTGCTTTCAACCGCCTCAGGAAGATCTTTAAACAGCTCGACCATTTCTTCCGGAGAGCGCAGGCGGTTATTGGGCGAAAATTTTTTACGGTTGTCATTGGCAACATATTCGCCGGCAGCAATGCAAACTAAAGCATCGTGCGCTTCATACATGTCGGCGTCAAAGAAGAAGGCCTCATTGGTTGCCACCAGCGGGATATTATATTTATAAGCCAGTTCGATAAAAGTATCTTCCGTCTGGCGCTCTGTTTCCAGCCCGATACGGGAAATTTCCATATACAGGCGGCTGCCGAAAACAGCCTGCAATTTTTGCGTCATTTCCTCGGCTTCGGCCCGGCGCCCTTCCAGCAGCAAACGGCCGACAATTCCCTCAACACCCCCGGTCAGCGCGATCAGGCCTTCTGAAAATTTTTCCAGATCGCAAATTTTGAGCTGGGGTTTTTCATTGGGCTGGGGATTGTCCAGATAAGACAATTTCATCAAATGCATGATGTTGTCGTACCCCTGCCCGTTCATCACCAACAAAATGATTTTATCCGGTTCGACCAAACGGCCTTTGGATTTCAGCAGGTCATCGGCATCCGGGTTACGCAGATAGAACTGGCAGCCGAGAATCGGTTTAATTCCTTCATCGGAAGCATATTTTGAAAAAGCTTTGCCACCGAACATATTGGCAGTATCCGTCACGGCAACGGCCGGAATACCCTGTTCATGCAGTTTATGAACCAGCGCAGGTACCTTCATCGCCCCTTCGGACAGTGAATAGGCGGTGTGAACTCTCAAATGTACAAACTTAGGTTCCAAAACGGCAATCTCCTTTGCCGCTTATCTTAGCCGGATTCCTTTTGCCAGACAATGAAAATTTGCAGGTTATTAATCATCCTTTAGAGATTTCCGAACCGGCCTGACATGATGTCAGGAGAGCAAAACCGGCAAAGTTTAATTCAGCTCTGCCAATTTCTGGGCCTGATCTTCAGCAATCAGGGCATCGATAATTTCATGCAAGGCATCTCCGGCAACTATCTCGTCCAATTTATACAAGGTCAGATTAATCCGGTGGTCGGTCACGCGCCCCTGAGGGTAATTATAAGTGCGAATCCGTTCGGAGCGGTCGCCGCTGCCCACCTGCAACTTGCGGTTTTCGGCATAAGCGGCATCTTTAGCCTGTTTTTGGGCATCGTACAATTTGGCACGAAGTTTGCGCATGGCCGTTTCACGGTTTTTGAACTGCGACCGCTCTTCCTGCGACTCAACCACGACCCCGCTGGGAATATGGATAATCCGCACCGCCGAATCGGTCTTATTAACCTTTTGGCCGCCGGCACCGGAAGACCGGAAAGTTTCCAATTTAAGATCCGCAGGATTAATCTGGATATCAACCTCTTCCGCCTCGGGAAGAACCGCTACCGTGGCGGCCGACGTATGAACGCGCCCCTGAGACTCAGTAACGGGCACCCGCTGCACCCGGTGAGCGCCGGATTCAAATTTCAGCTTGGAGAACACGTCTTTTCCGCTAATTGAGGCCGAAACCTCTTTATAGCCGCCGATTTCATTTTCACTGGCATCCATAATTTCAAACTTCCAGCCCTGAAGCTGGGCATAGCGCTGATACATCTCCAGCAGCACGCCTGCGAACAAAGCCGCCTCATCGCCGCCGGTGCCGGCCCGCACTTCAAGAATAGCATTTTTTTCATCATCTTCCTCTTTGGGCAGCAGCTGGATTTTTATTTCTTTTTCCAAAACCGGCAACTGGTCTTTAAGCTCAAAAAATTCAGCCTCGGCAAGGTCGCGCATTTCTTTATCCAGGGAAGAATCATCCATCATGGCTTTGGCGTCGGTCATATTCTGTTCGGCTTTCTGATAATTCTTAATCGCCTCAACTACCGGCGTAAGAGCAGCCAGCTCTTTATTGAGTTTTACCAATTCATCCGAATTCAGCCCCGGATCGGACAAGAGTGCCTGAACCTCATCATGACGGTTGACAACATTGGCAAGTTTTTCTGCAAAATTCATTTTTATTCCTTTGTCTTTTCTTTTTTATTTCAGCATAAAAACAGATCAGGCAAGCACGACAGCCGCGTGTTTGCCTGATCTGTCATTCAAACGCTAATGGTTGGCGTTCAAAAATTTATCCAGCGCGATATTGGTCTTTTTAGCCGTTGTGGCAACGGTGGTCAGTTTGCCGTTAATATAGACCTCGGCGGCAGAGGGGCGGCCGATGGAAAGAATCATGCCGCGGCCGTCTTCAGGCACCGTATAAATATCCCCTTCTTTCAAAACTTTGGAAAGATAGAGGTGATCGGCGTCTTTGACTTCAACCCAGGTTTCCCCGGTAACTTTAACAACAACGCCTTTTGAAGCCACCGGTTCAACAGCAGCCGGAACGGCTGCGGGTTCCGCCCGGGGCGTTTCAACAACCGGAACAGCTGCCGGTTCAGGAGACGGAACAACCGCCTCTCCGGTAAAGGCCTGATCGGTTACCACGACATTGGCGCTTTGCTGCGGGGCAACCGTGGTATCAACGAAAGCGAGCGGCTCAGCTCCGGTTTTGGGTTCAATAACATCGGTATCTACCGAATAATCTTCAACCACCAGCGGCTGGGAGGCACCGGTTTCTTCAATCGCGGCCGCAGGCAGAATCTCTTCCGGCGCTTCTTCCGAAACGGCATTTATCCGGTTGTTATAAACCGACCATAAAACATAAATCAGAATCAAAGCCAGCAGGCTGACAAGCAGATATTTTTTATTGGGAACCGTCGCTTCTGCCTGAGGCTCAAGGACAAAAATATCTTTATCGGGCTTGCTTTCGGTTTCCTCCTTGTACAACTCGATAATGTTGCTGCTGTTCAACCCCAGAAAATCCGCATAAGAACGGATAAACCCAATTCCGTACGGAAATTCTGGAATATCCTGATAGCGGCTTTCTTCAATTGCCTCCAGATAAAATTTGCGGATACACAGCTTTTTGGAAATATCGGTAAGCTTCAGATTTTTGCGCAGACGCATTTCCTTCAAAAGTGCTCCTACTTTATTGACGGTTGGTGCCGGGGCCGGTGCGGCAACCGGTTCTTCAACCGCAACGGCGGTTTCAGGAGCCGGATTTTCAATTTTATCTTCAGCTTTAGTCTTTTTTACCGGAGTTGCTTTTTCTTTTTTCACGTCAGTTTCCTTTGCACTAAACATAAATTGTACCGATTGTTGCACAAAATTTAATAAATTTCAATACCATGGTCATAAGCATAAGCAATTAATTGCGGGCGCAGAGTCCGCTTGTTTGATTTCAACAAGATTTTGACATAGTCCTCAATATCTTCCAGCTTTAAGGTCCGGACCATGCTTTTTACACGCCCGAAAGCAGAGCCGGACATTGACAGATTGCGATAACCAAGGCCGATGAGAGCCATCGCCTCAATCGGATTGCTGGCCATCTCGCCGCAGACCGAGCAAAAGACACCGGCCTCATTGGCAGCGGCAACAATTTGCTGCATCATCTTCAAAAACGGCGCCGACAAAACATCATAACGTTCCGTCAGGCGGGGATTGCCGCGGTCACAGGCAAAAATAAACTGGGCCAGGTCATTGGTTCCGATAGAGATAAAATCCGCCTGTTTGAGAATTGCTTCCAGCTGAAAGACTACCGAGGGAACTTCAATCATCAGCCCGACATTGACCCTGGCAGGAATATCCGACCCGCGGCGTTTTTCCTTATCGAGCTCAATCATAAGGGTTTCCTTGGCCTCTTCAAACTCGGCCAGATTTGAAATCATCGGAAACATGACATTCAGTTCTTTTCCGGCCGCCGCACGCAAAAAAGCCCGCATCTGCTTGCGCAGGATAGCCCGGCGGTCAAGCGTGATCCGGATTGAGCGCCAGCCGATGGCGGGGTTCTCTTCGCCGACATTACTCCAGTAAGGCAGCAGTTTATCCGAGCCTACGTCCAAACTGCGGAAAACCACTTTTTTATGGCCGGCACGGTCCATCAATTCTTTATAATAACTCATCTGGCGTTCAACATCGGGCATTACTTCAGACGCCATAAAGGGAATCTCGGTACGATAGAGGCCAATGCCGTCGGCGTTGGTAGATTCAATATAATCCAGGTCAAAGGACAGGCCAACGTTCAGGTAAAGATTAATTTTTGTGCCGTCTTTGGTTTTGGACGGCAGGTTTTTAAGTTCCGCCAGTTTGGCCGCCAGTTTGGCCTTCTCGGCAATTTTAGCCTTGATTTTTTCCTGAACCGGAAGACTCGGCCGGATGTAAACATAACCGGAATTGCCGTCAACCGCCAGCAGCTCGCCGGTTTTGATTTCATCAAAAATTCCTTTGATTTTGGCAACAACAGGTATTCCCAATGCTTTGGCAACAATTGCCACATGCATGGTCGGCGTGCCGTCCTCAATAATCAGGCCGCGGATTTTGTTATAATCATAATCCATTAAATCGGCCGGCCCCATCGTCTGGGCAACGACCACAATATTATCGCTTTCCACCGGTGACAAGGCGGCAATATCACCGCTCAAATAGCTTAACAGACGGTCAGCCACATCACGGAGATCATGGAGGCGTTCTTTCAGATAGTTGTCGGACGTGGCGGAAAGGCGGTTCCACATGTCTTCATAAGCGCGTTCGACGGCTGCCTCGGCAGTCAGGCCGCTGCCGACGTTGTCGGCAATTTTTTTGTACCAGCCTTTATCTTTGGCAAACATGCGATAGGCATCAAGAATATCGGTATGTTCGCCGATCCCGAGCTGGGTGGAATTAAATTTCTCGTCAAGGTCGTTGTTCATGCGGGTATGAGCAACCTCAAGCCGCTTGAGCTCCTTTTCCTTGTCTTCTGCAAAAATTTTGGTTACCGACTGGCGGCGGCGGTGAACCACGGCGTTGCCGAGACCATAGCCCTTACTTAAACTCAACCCTTTAAACTTATCGCGCTCAGACTGGCCGCGGTCTTTAATCAGGGTATTTTTATAATCGGTCATCTCCTCGGAAGAAACGATCTCGCTTAAAACCATGGCAACCGTTTCAAGAATTTCGGTTTCCAGCCGGGAATATTCATGGGGCTTTTCATTTTGCAGGGTAATCACCCCGATCGCACGGTTCCAGCGAATCAGCGGCACGCCGATAAATGACTTATATTTTTCCTCGCCCATTTCCGGTTTATAGGCAAACTTGGGGTGCTTCCAGGCATCAACCACCGCAAGCGACCGCCGCCCTGCCGCCACCTCGCCGACCAGCCCCTCATTAATGCGGAGGGTTATCTTATGGGCAATATCAGCATTAAAGCCGGCTGCCGCAAACAATTCCAGATAATTATCGTCCACCACCAGATAGACCGCTCCGGCATCTGCCTGCATTTCGCGGACAATCATGGTCATAATCTTGTCGAGTTTGACCGGGATGGTATCCTGGCCCTCGGTAATCTGGCGCAGGAGTTTGAGAATATCCATGGCCTGATTTACGGCTGGTGACTGCATAACCTGTTACTCAAAATTTATACTTGTTTTCTCTTGTTATATAATGTATATTCCGTTTCGACAAGATATTTATTAACCTTTTAAAAAATAAAAAAATATGAACACGACGAATATTAAAAATAATTATAAACGCGGCGACCATGACACCCGCCCTTGGGGAACCTGGGAAGTTTTGGACGCCGGAGACGGGTTTTGCGTTAAGAAAATCACCGTAAAACCCGGCGGGATTTTATCTTTACAGTTACATCACTTCCGTTCCGAGCACTGGACAATTGTTCAGGGAACCGCGGTAGTTACCCTGGGTGAAGAAAAAATCACCGTCAGCCAGAATGAGCATGTGTTTATTCCGGTTGAAACCAAACACCGGATCCAGAATGATACCGAGCAGAATGTTGTCTTTATTGAGATACAGGCCGGTGATAACCTGGATGAAAACGATATTGTCCGTTATGAAGACAATTACGGCCGGGCATAAATGTAAAAAAATTAAAAAAGCTCCTCAATTGAGGAGCTTTTTTGTTGTTTTTAATTAATCCCCGGGATGCGGAACGGGGGAAAGCTTTGCCTGCCCCCTCTTATGAAGAAGCTCGCGTCCGGCAATATTGTTTGCCGCGCGTCCTTCTTCATATTCTTCGCAGGTGCAAGGGTGATATCCCTCTTTTGTCCCTAAAAAGCACCCGCAAAACGCGCAATAAATTTTGCCGTCTTTTTGGTCGGTAAGGGGTTTCAAAACTGTTTCAAACACTTCCACTTTTCCCTGGGTATTTTCCTTTGTGTCCATAATAAGAAATTTTTAATTTGTTATACTTAGTTTATCGTTTAATGCTCTAACATAATTTTTTGACTTTGGCAATAGACAAAATTTACAAAATACAAAATCAGACAATGTATTTTTTACTGATGCTTTTATACTGAGGGTCAGCGGCGGTCTGCAGCCATTCATAAAGCACCATTTCTGACGAAACCACATCTATTCCGCCGCGGCTGAGCCGCTGCCAGGCGATAACCGTTTGCAAAGGCTGGCGCGAGGATGAGGCATCGGAAACAACAGAAACTTCATACCCCTGCCCGCGCAGCTCCAAAGCCGTCTGAAGGACACAGATATGAGCTTCAACCCCGGCAATGATAATCTGTTTTTTGCCGGAATTTTTGATGGCTGCCATAATCTCCGGGTTAGCCGCGCAGGAAAATTCCATCTTGGAATAATAAACCGTTTCTTCTCCCGCTGCCTGGCGCAGATCCACCATCGTTGCCCCCAGAGCGGAGGGATTTTGCTCGGCAATCACAAACGGGACCCCCAGTTCTCTGGCGGTGCCAATCAGCCTGCTGCAGCCGGTAATCACCTCGCGGGGGCTGTCCATTGCCGGGGCGAGCCTTTCCTGAACATCAATAATCAGCAACAGGGAATCGGGACGTTTCATTAACATTTTGACAGCCTTTATATTTAGGGAGTTGACTAACTTACTTAAAATACATAATATCTAGAAAAATTAAATTAACCATTAAAACAGAAGAAATATCATGAATTTTGCAGATTTAGGCCTGAGTGAACAAACCGTTAGAGCCATTGACGAATTTGGCATCAAAGAGCCGACCACCGTCCAGTCGGATGTTATTCCCTCGATTTTGGAAGGTAAAGATGTTTTCACTATTGCCCCTGCCGGCTGCGGCAAAACAATGTCCTATGTTTTTCCGCTGGTTGACATTATTGCCACCAAAGGCGCGCAAAATATTTTGATTATTACCCCTAACTCCGAGCAATCGGTGGTCACTTCCGACCGGCTGGCTATTTTTAACAAGTATCACGATATTAACGAGGCCACAATTAAAGACAAAGAAGAAGATGTCGATAATGAAGCCAATGTTATCATCGGGTCGCCGGATCTGCTGGTGGATATTGTGGAAAACAACAAAATCGACCTGTCCAAAACCAATATCCTGGTCGTGGACGATATTAACCTGATTAAGAAAAACAAGCAGCTGGATAATCTGGATAAAATTCTCGCCATGCTGCCGTCAGAAAAACAGAATATTGTCTATACCAACCGCCGCTCCAAAGAAACGCAGGAAGTGCTGGAAAAAATTCTGAAGGCGCCGCAGGAAATCAAAGTAGACAAGACAAAAGAGCAGGAAGCCGAGCTTACCGCCCAGGGCATCAAACCGGCAGAAAAGCCCGTTAAGAAAAGCAGCCGCGGCACAACGGCCAAAATCAGCTGTGTTCTGGATCCGGAAGCGGTTGAGCTGTCCAAAAAATGTAACTCTTTCAACGGCCGGACGCCGGAATTTATCCTGGTCAAAGGGATTATTGTCGAGGGTGAAGAAAAATAAGAATTTTCCCTTTAAAAAATCCTGCAAAATGCAGGATTTTTTTTGAGCAATTACCACGGCACGCCATTAATGCAGCGTTCGGGCTGTTTTTCGCAATCGGGGCGGCCCATATCATAAATTTCATGTCGTCCGGGCGAAAATTCACCAACTTTGCAGGCGCCCAAGACCAACAGCAGAACAAGCAGTAAATATTTTTTCATATTCGTTCCTTAAAAGAAATTGCGGAAATCGAGCGAGCCCCAGATCAGCACCACAAAGAGGACAATAAACAGGCGCGAAAGCTGGCGCAGCCAGATACTTTTGTCATACTCGGCCGAACTTTTCCAGACAGCGCCGATAATCTTCCAGGAATAAAAGACCAGCAGCAACAGGCTGGAGATATAACACAGCGTCCACAATATGCTGAGTTTGGAAGAATAAATTGGGTGAAAATAGCGGGTAAAGAAAACCAGGATGCTGCCGCCTTTCAGATAACCGAGCAGCAGTTTTCCAAACAAACCGACAGCCAGTTTGAGAATGATTAAACCCAGAATACCAAATTTCCAAAAAGTTGCCCCGAGGGGGAGCTCGCCTTTAAAAAGTTTAGACAACATGAATTTTTCTCGTTACAAGGTTACACCAACAACAGAGATTGTGGCCTTTTTTAGGCTTGCTGACAAGCAAATAATGCAAATTTCTAACAGACGGAGCACAAGCAGTTTTTAGCCAGGCCGCCGAGAGAGGTTTCCTTATATTTGCAGTTCATTTCGCAGCCGGTTTCATACATGGTGCGGATTACGCTGTCTAAAGAAACAATATGCTCGCCGGTACCGCGCAGGGCCAGGCGCGCCGAATTGACAGCCTTAACCGCCCCCATGGCATTGCGCTCAATGCAGGGAACCTGAACCAGGCCGTTGATCGGATCGCAGGTCAGGCCGAGATTGTGTTCCATGGCAATTTCCGCGGCATTTTCAATCTGGCTGATGGTTCCGCCCATTGCCGCCGCCAATCCGGCCGCTGCCATTGAGCAGGCTACGCCGACTTCTCCCTGGCAGCCGACTTCAGCGCCGGAGATTGAGGCATTGGTGCGGTACAAGCTGCAAATGGCCGAAGCCGTGGTCAGGAAAATGATGATTCCTTCTTCCACCGAGTAAGGCGACTTGGCTACTGCAAAACGCTCATAATAGCGCATGACCGAAGGAATAATTCCTGCCGAACCCATTGTCGGGGCGGTCACAATCTGGCCGCCGGAAGCGTTTTCTTCCGCAACGGCAAATCCCCAGAGATTGATCCAGTCAATCATCATCAGCGGTTCAACATCGTTGTTGCGGAATTTTTCCTCCAGCCGTTCGTAAATCTCGGGAGCGCGGCGTTTGAGCTGCAGGCCGCCGGGAAGAATGCCGCGGGCGTGCATGCCGCGGTCAATGGCATTTTGCATAATCCGGTTGATTTTATCAATATATTCCTGAACTTCTTCCGGGGTGTGCAGGGCATATTCATTGGCCAGCACCAGCTGCGAGATGGTGAGGTTGTTATTACGGCAGGCAGCCTCAAGCTCGGCAAAGGAATCAAACTGATAAGGCACGTTAAAAGGCTCGCGCTGCACCCGGCGGGCAATTTCGTCCTGACGGGCAATGGTACCGCCGCCGACTGAAAAATAAATTTCCTCGAGCAAAATTTTATTGTCCTGGTCATAGGCAATAAATTTCATGCCGTTGGAATGTTCGGGGAGAAAAGTTTCCTTCTCAAAAAGCACATTTTGGTCCAGGTCAAAAGGAATCGGCCGTTCCTGCCCGAGGTGAAGAATTTTATCACGGGCGACGGCGTTCACATAAGGCTTTTCAGGGTCGATAGCCTCGGCCTCCAGCCCCATCAGGCCGTAAACCACCGCCTTAACGGTGCCGTGGCCAAAACCGGTCAACGCCAGCGAACCATACAAATAGGTCTGGATTTTGGCAACCTGGTTAAATTTGCCTTCGCTGCGCAAATTATCCAAAAAACGTTTTGCCGCGCGCATCGGACCGACGGTATGAGAGCTTGACGGGCCGACACCGATTGAAAAAATCTCAAACAGACTATAGTACATTTCTCACCTTAAAAATGGGTTTTCAGCTCTTTGTAGGGCTTGATTCCGAGTTCTTCATGAACCTTGGCAATGCGGGCGGAGTGATCCCCCCAGACGGCATAGCGGTCGATGAAGGCTTTGGCGGTTTCCGGCGATTTGGAGAGCTGAACCTGAATCGTTTCATCCAATAACCTGCGCATTACAGCAGGATATTTATTAAAATCAAGGTTTAGTTTAAGGTTATCATCAAAAGAAATCGCCCCGTGCTCCAGCAGATAGTTAAACTGGATCAAATCGGCAACGCGGTGCGGCAGCGACGGGTTGGGTTCGGCACGCAAAAACAGGCCGCCGACGGTGTGGGTCAGATAAATTTTGCGCAGGGTTTCGTCGTCAATCACGCCCATTTTGACATATTCGGGCATAAAGGCCAGAGAAATGACATCGGCCTTGTGCTCCTCAATAGTGTGGGCAAAAGAGCCGAGGGCAGACTGATAGCTGTCATCAGGCCCCAGAGAGTGGCCGTTTTCGTGGCCGATGACAAACAGATGTTCCGCCTCGGGGTCAAAGAGGGCGTGCAGCTCCGGCGCCACCAAAAGGTCCAAAATTTTCTGGTTCTTGGCTTTGTCAACCGTCTGGCGCACCTGGCGGTGATAGACATTGCGGCGGCCGCCGCCGGTTTTGACGGAAAGCTTGTCATTATTGGGCAGGTTTTCGGCCACGGTCATCCCGCCGCGGGCGGCTTTAAAATCGCCCCCAAAAGCGGCCAAATCCACATCGACCATGGTTTGTTTGAGCTCGCTGGTATGCTCGCAGCAGATATGCTGGTGGTATTGGTCCTGATAAGGCATCAGCTTAGCGAGTTCGGGAATATGGGATTTGAATTTGAGAATCAAATCCGTGCCTTCCTTGTTCACGATACCGGCGCGAACACCCAGGGAATCCTTGGCGTTGACATCGATTTTATGCTGTTTGAGTAGGGCAGCCAGCTCCGGATTGTCAAAAACGGTGGTGGTCAGCTCGTCATCATAATTTTCGCGGGCAATGGTAAACTCCAGCGGGGTGTCCTGCATGACCGCCCAATGCTTGTCGGCGAGCATGTCCATGTCCTCATTATTTTGAATCAGCGCCTGCGCCTGCCAGCCGAGAAAATCTTTCATCGCGGTATCGGTGGTATAATGGGCGGCCAGTTCGAGCTGGTTGGCAATTTCGGAAAAACGCGGTGCAAAATACTCGGTATAATCAATCGCCCTGAGCTTGTTCCCGTCACGGCGGACCATGGTGCGGACGCTCAAAATGCGGCGGACTTCGTCAATCTCCCCGGCTTTAATCATTTCAATCAAAATACGGTGAAACTCTTCCGCCGACAGGTCCGCGGGATAAAAATTGCGCCCCGGGGTGCCGTGAATGCCCTCAAACAGCTCAACCGGCTTTTTATCAACGCCGTTTAAGCCTTCCACGCCGTTGTAGTTATTAAAAAAGCGCAGGGCTTTGGCAGCATGGCTGCTGGTTTTGGCGGCCTCTTCGAGGGCGGCCTTCTGAGGCAGATTCAGCGGATGGTCCATCTCCAGAAAAACATCGTTCATCAGCCGGGCGGCGTTGGCCAGATGGTGCAAGGCTTTTTTATCGCCGTCAGAAAGCGCCTGATACCCCGGAAAATCTTCGCCAATCAATTCGACGGCAATGGTCTGCTCGTTTAATTTGCGGTCAAGCTCCTCTTCGCTGAGGGCAATTTCATATCCGTTAATCTTCATGCTGTTTAATCTCCACAGTCCGGAAACGGTAAGCCTTAATCTGGTTGCTCCAGAAGCTGGGACTGAATCCGGCCTTTAATTTAAGGTTATTTAAAAATTCCTGTTTGTCCGGCAGCTGCGCCCAAACCGAGGGCAGAAACAGCGCCTGGCGGTCACCGTCGCGAATCACCAAACCGTCAACCCCGGGCTGCAGCTGGTTGAGCAAATCTTCCTCGCTGGCATAGGTCACGGGCTCATAGCCGGTCAGCAGCGAAATGCTGATTTTAAGGTTGGGCAGCTCGTCTGCCGTCACCGGGTCAAAACGCGAATCCTCAACGGCGGCGGCATAGGTATTGGCGGCAATATCCAGGGCAACCGCCTCTTTGGGAAGCAGCGTGCCGATACAGCCGCGGAGGTTGCCGTTTTCGGTCAGGGTGACAAAGGCCGCGCCCTTGTTGAAAAGAATATCGTCAAAATCGCGGCGCGAGGGCTCAAAACGCCGCCCGTCCTTAACCGCAAGACTGAGGGCGGTTTCGGCAATCTGCATCAGTTTGGTGCCATAATGTTTGGCAAAATAATGGAGATTTTCCACTTCCTGCTCCAGCGGCGACAGCGGCTTTTCGGGCTGGTCTTTCTTGTCAAAAATCCACGAGGCGTAACCGACCACGCTGTCGCGCTCCCCGGTCACATCGCCGGAATTGGCCATGTCGAGCAGGCGCGGCTGAAAGGCGAATTTTTTAGCCAGCAGCAGGGCGGTATTAATCCCGGTGGCGCCGCAGGACTGGTGGCTTTCCAGAGCCTGCTTGCGGTCAACCATCTCGGCGGTGAGGCTGTCAACGGCTTTGGCGGTGCCGTAATCAAGATAGTGCGACAAATCGGCGGAAAAAACCAGCAGCGTGTCGTTGCGGGCCAGTGCGGGCGCCAGCGCGGCAGCCAGATCCGCCGGATCGGCCTGGCCGTAAACCAGCGGCACAATGGTAAATTTTTTGCCGAGAACTTTTTGCAAAAACGGCAGCTGCACCTCCAGCGAGTGTTCGTCGGCATGGGCAAGGTCGTTATAATTAAACCCCGGCAGGGCGGCAAACCCGGCAGTGAGCGCCGAATCGGTGGGAACCGTCCCCAGCGGCGTGGCAAACGAGGCGGCGGAAGACAGCGCAACCCCGCGGAGCGCCACCCGGTGCGACGGCCCGATGAGAATCACTTTTTTAATCTCTTTCTGAAACGGCAGCAGCTTTTTATACGCCGAGGCGGCAACCGCGGCAGAATACTGATAGCCGGCGTGGGGCACCACCATCATGTGCGGGCGCGGCGTCAGCGCCGAGGAAGCCTGCGACAAATAGCCGTCCACCACATTGGACAGCTGATAAATGTCAGCCGGATAAAACAGCCCGGCCACCGCCGGTATGCGCGTTTTGTTCATATCTTCATCCCGCAGCGAATAAGTGTTAATAACCTCGGAGTTTGACGAGGCATGGTCGTCAAAATAAAACCAGTTCAGCACCAGCAGGGCAATGCCCGCCGCCGCAATAAAGATATAATGGGGCAGCCGGCTGTAATCAATATCATCGGATTTTCGCATGGCGGATTTCCTGCATCGTTTAACCTGCCCTCCAGTAAAGCAGGTTTAATTTAAGATTTTGCTAACGAAAAACGTTTATCCGGCTTTGAGGGCGGCAGCAAAGTCCATAAAATCGCGAAACCAGACAACCCGGTTGTCAATTCCGGCGTCATCGTCCCAAATCGGCCGCCCGATACGCACGGGACGCGCCCCGGCGGCCAAGGCGCAGCTGCTGTCCTGGGGGCTGTCGCCGATAATCCAGACATTCTCCGGGGTGATTTCCCCGGGTTTGAGCAGCCCCTCGAGCAGAAAATAAACCTGCTCCGGCGAGGGTTTGTCGCGCGGGGCCTCATGCCCGGCAACGGTGCGGGTAAACAGGCGCGGGTCAAACAACAGCGGCAGCTCAAGGTCAAACAGCCTCCGGTCTTTGTTTGTCATGATAAAAAGCCTGACCCCATGCCCGTAAAGATTATCAAGAACTGATTTAACACCCGGAAAAGTTATAAGACTTGAATCTTTGCCGTTCTGATACAACCCAACATAGCGCTCATAAGCTTCAGCCGCCAAATCCGGGCCGAAGATATGAACAAAGTTATCCCGAAAAGATAAGCGGGGGTCGCGGCGGCGCTTAACAATATCCCACCCCGGGAGGTTGTACTCCTTGAGGACAATGCTGATCGTTTCAATCAAATGCGGCTTGGTGTCGGCCAAAGTATTGTCCCAATCAAAAACAGCATATTTTAATTTTGAAATATCAAGCATTTAACTTTATTTTTAACCTCCGATACTTAATTTATTACGTACGAAAAGTAATCATAATTAAATTTTTACACTGTACAATATTTTATTTTGAGTTAGCCTTTAATTCTAATTTGTATCTGACAAATTATCTTGAAAATAATTTATTACAAGGAACTATATTATGAATGATGCAAACAAATCTGTGAGTAAGGATAACGCAAGTAATGCAGAAATGAAATCCAGCCTGATTATTAATAAGACAATCGGGGATAACTTGAGAAATTTCAGGATAACCCAAAAACTATCGCAGGAAGCTTTGGCCAGCCAGCTGGGAATTTCGGTATTCAGGCTGCGGCGGTACGAACTCGGCAGGCATACTATTCCGTATGATGTTTTTTACAGGGTGTGCGAGTTCTTTAAGGTCAGTATTGAAGACTTTTCAACCCTGCCGGCCGGCACGGACGAGTAAAATGACAGAAAAAAAACGTGAAAAGCCTGAGCGGGCCCAGCCGTCATTTGGCGGGGCGGGCCGGCGCCATGGACTGAATCTGTTCAAAGAGGGCGCGGGCAGCTTCACGGTCGGGAATCCGGAAATAGGCGGCAAGCAGGTCTGCGGCCTCCGACGCGCTATCGGTGTCACAGCACAACAGGGAATCGCAGCCCGGGTAAACCACAAATAAGGCCGGTTTATCGATCAGGGCAAAATGGCAGTTTTCGGCATCGGTATAGCGCAGCAGCCCCATGCCGTGGGTTTCGCAGTATTTCTGCAAAACCGGGTCATAAATACGGTTTTTGTCGGCAATGACAGCGGCAAAGCGAGCGGCGGTGATATTATCCGCCGCTCTTTTTCGGGCCCGGCTGCTGCCACCGGTTACAGAGGCTCCGGCTTTTTTGCGGGCGGCGCTGTTTGCGGCAGCGTCGTTTTGGACACTGTTTGCAGCAGCGACGTCCCGGGCGCTGTTTGCGGCAGTGTCTTTTTCCCGGGCCTCTGTTCCGGCGGCATTCCCTCTAGGTTTGGCCCTTTTTACGGCTGGTTTGGCGCCGTAACTCTCCTGAATGGCATGGTTTCTGACACCCCGGGTTTCGCCCCGGAGGTTTTCCCCGGCGGTGCTCCGCGCGGGGTTTTTCCGCCCTGCCCGACCCTGGGCGGCTGCAAGGGGAGCGGTCTTCTGCCCGGCGCGAATCGGGTCAGCAAGGGTTGGGGCGGTGTCAGAATCGTGCATTGTTATCTCCAAATGGTTATTTCTCAGGCCCGAAGGGCACATTTAATTTGATTTAGGCGTGTATTAGACATTTTTTGTCACATAAAAGAGGAAACATTTTTCTCGCGTCCGGGCAGCGAATCGGCAGCACCGACTCGTCCGAGTCGTTTAAAAACGAATCGAAAACCCCGGCGCCACTTTTGCCTAAAGCGGTCATTTGACGGCAAAATCAGCGTTTTTTCGCAAACTTATCCACAAGCCGGCATATGCGACCATAAGTTTTATTTGCTCTTAAAATTCTTATTTTAAAAGTATTACCCGAGGTTGTATATAGTGGACAAATATTATCATAAGCTGTTATTTCAAAATTTTTCTTCTCCTTAGTTGTGATTTTATTCCTATTTTAAATTTTTTATCCCACACGCAGAAGTTTTTCACGTTTTGCGGTTGGCTTTGACCCGGACCCGGAGCGGTGACGAAAGGGGTTGCGCGTTCCTTCCTCTGTCATGCCTCGGGCGAAGCCCGTCAAGGCATCTGCCATAGACCCCTTGACGAGAACTGACGTTCTCGAGGGGTGACGAAAAGAGGCGCCGGGGCAAATCGCCGGGCCCTGGCGTTGAAACGGACTAGGAAACAACGCAGGGGGAATCGAACGACTGACCCGGCGGAAAAAACCGGACAAACGCGGTGTAACGATGTTATGTCAACAAGGCGCCGCCGGACGTCCAAATTAAAAAGAATTTCTGAGTTTCCCTAGGATTAGTGCGGTAATAAAATTCCTTTTCCGGCGGCTGATGTTGAGAAGTGAAGCTAAAGAAAACCGCCGATTTGAAAAAAGGCGGCCGGGGCTAGTCATCAGGGAACCTTAGAAACCTGCGCCCGCTGCATTCTGAGATTTTAGGCGGGCCCCCGGCCGTTAAAAGCCGGTACCAGTATTCCAAAAACAAACAACCGGACAATTACAAGCACCATGATTGAGGGGTTGTTTCCTGACGATTTTCACCCGGCATTCTTTAGCCGAAACTTTGCAGACCAGCTGCGTTAATAATGCGACTCGGGCATACAAAAACCGCCATTTTTGAAAAAGGCGGCCGGGGGTGACAGTCAGGCATCACAGTACCTGCCCACTGCACTTTGAAAAGTTAAGGTGGGCCCCCGGCCGTGTCAGGTACCGGGGATATGGTCTCAGTTTTTGCTTCAAGAGTCAATAACTAAGTTACAGAGTCATATCCAAACTCTGCTGTGATACATAAGTGCCTGTCATTGCACCCGGACCATAAATTAAGCCCGTAAGTACTGCTTGCGCAGTTTTATTAATAATACTTATAGATTAATGAATCTATTTTGGATTCATATTATATAAAAAGTAAAGCTTTGTCTAGTCTTTTTTCATCATCCATATCCGGTTTGGGGTTAACTCCATTTTAGGGTTACTAAAATTAAGTAAATTAATATAGAGGAATAGGATATGACGAAGTCCCTTTACGATTCAAAATATCAATATGTTTTGGGAATCTTAACTTCTGCCAGAGAAAACATTGGTTTATCTCAACGTAAGTTATCAGAAATATTGGGACGCACACCTTCCTTTGTGGGTAAATATGAGAATGGTAATCGCCGTCTTGATTTTGGTGAGGTTATTTCTATTGCTAAAATACTTAAAATTGATATACATAAGTTAGTTGATAAAGTAATGAAAATGTAAGCAATTATTATGAAAAAGATAGAAGCTCAACAAATAAGCGATAATATCGTTGACGTTCTGGCGGAAATACGCAGGGAAAAAAAAGTTACTCCTTATCGGCTGGCAAAAGATACGGGCTTGTCACATAGTACAATCTCATATCTGGAAAGACACAAGCTGAAACCGACAATGTATCTATTGATAATCATTGCCGATTATCTCGGGGCTGACCTCGGCGCGATCATCTCCAAAGTGATGAAAAACTAAGACTATAAAATTTTAACAAAATGAACTTGAGGTATTTTTTACCTCACAATTAGTAACAATTCGTTATAAGGATGTGACCAAATTTTGGGATAAATCAGCGTGGCCGTTCCCTTTACCGGGTTGGTATTTAGGAAAAAATTCTTGTAACCCGTGTTATTCAAAAATTATACCGCCGCAGACGAATTTTGAAGAATTATTTTTGTTAAATCCGGTTTTCTGGGGAAAAAATTTTTAACCTTTTCTCCGTTATGTAAAAAAAAGCAGTTGACTATGATAAAAATCAAGGTGCAAATATTAATAGCTGCTACAAAAGACCGGATTATTAAAATTTGCAAAGTGTTGCCAAATTTTCCAGGTGTGGGGAAAAGCCGTAGGCCGGGCATATTTTAAAAATTTTCGCTGAATGCTGCTGCGACTATGAGTTAATTAATAAACGTTAAGAGGAATAAAATGTTGTCCAAGTTTGCGCCCAATTCTCCCCATTTGCATAATCATTTACGCAAAGAACATTTCAAATCCGACAAATCTTATCTCGCTGACAAATTTACCCCAAACCGTCCGGAGCCGGATCTGGCTCTGCTGCCCTGTCCGCTCGATGAGCTGGAACACATTTCCAAAATTCTCAATTATGACCCGAGCGCGGTTTCCCATTTCCTCCGCGAAAAAAAGAAATAACCCGGGGCGGAATCGTATCACCAAAATGATACGATAATGATACGATTCCGGTTTTTTCCATAAAAAAAGTGATACGATTTGCCGCGCCCTGCGCCGCGGCGATGTCATCGCCGGGGGTTCCGGCAACGCCGGGAGCGGAAGATTATTCCGCGCAGAGCGCCCTGAAGAGAGCCCGGACGGAATCCTAAAAAAGCCCCGGGCGGAAATTCCAGAAACCCGGGGCGGAATCCTGAAAAAAAGCCCCGGTTCCGTCCGGGGCTTTAAGCTTTAAGCATTTTTGCCGATTTTGGTTTTGCCGCCGAGGTAGGGGCGCAGTTTGGCGGGAATGTTCACGGTGCCGTCGGCATTCTGGTGGCATTCGATGAACGGCACCAGCGCGCGCGGGGTGGCAATTCCGGTATTATTCAAAGTGTGGGCATATTTCACCTTGCCGTCGGCATTGTCGCGGTAGCGCAAATTGGTGCGGCGGGCCTGCCAGTCGGTAATATTAGAACAAGAATGGGTTTCGCGGTAGCAATTCTGGCTCGGCACCCAGGCCTCGAGGTCATACTGGCGGTATTTGGGCGCGCCCATGTCGCCGGTGCAGATATCCAGCACCTGATAGGGCAATTCCAAATCCTGCAAAACCTCCTCAGAAATCGCCAGCAGTTTCTGGTGCCATTTTTCGCTCTCGGCGAGGTCATTTTTGCAAATGACAAACTGTTCGGTTTTCATAAACTGGTGGACACGGACCAGGCCGCGGGTGTCTTTGCCCGCCGCGCCGGCCTCGCGCCGGAAACAGGGTGAAAAGCCGGCATATAAAATCGGCAGTTCGGCCTCGGGCAAAATCTCGTCGGCGCGCAGGGAGTTCAAAATCAGCTCCGCGGTGCCGGACAGATAAATGTCATCTGCGGGCATATAATAAATTTCATCGCGCGAAAACGGCAGGTAGCCCTGGCCGTAAAGCGGCTTTTCCTTGGAAATCGACGGTACGGTGATGACCGTAAAGCCATGGCTGCGCAGTTTGTCGAGCACCATCATGTGCATGGCGAGCTCCAGCTGGGCGAGGTCGTTTTTAATCGCATAAGTGCGCGAGCCGGAAACTTTGGCAATGCGCTCCATCTCCGCCCAGTCGTTGAGTTCCATCAGCTCGATATGGTCGCGCGGGGCAAAGCCGAATTCCGGCAGGCTGCCGACCTTGCGGACAACCACGTTGCCGGATTCATCGGGGGCAACCGGGCAGTCCTCGCTGGGGAAGTTGGGCATGCGGAGCATTTGTTCCTCAAACGCCGCTTCCACCACGGCCAGCTGTTCCTGCTGTTTTTTCAGCTCCTCGCCCAGCTGTTTGCTTTTGGCGATAATCGCGGGGCGATCTTCCGCCGCGGCGGTTTTAATCGAGTTGCTGAGGCGGTTTTTTTCCTCCGCCAGCGCCTGGGAGGAGGTTTTGAGTTTGTTCATGGACAAATAAGATGAGACCAGGCTGTCGACATTTTCAGAAGCAAAACCTTTTTTAGCAAGGCATTTTTTAACCGTATCCTGATTTTCGACAATATATTTGATATCCAACATCTTATTTTTCCTAAAAAGTGATTGATTTAACCAGGGAATTAGAGTAACTATTTTACAATTAAATTCAATAGAAAAATGAGGAAAAGCACCGAATGTTTGAGAAAAAAACCATTTTAACCGGCGTGAAACCGACCGGAACCCCGCATCTGGGCAATTATCTCGGCGCTATCAGGCCGGCCATCCGCCTGGGGCATGAGGCTCTGGCCGCCGGGGGCAGGCACTATATGTTTATTGCCGATTATCACGCCATCAATGCCGAAAAAGACCCCGCCGTCCTTAACCAGAAGCTGCGCGAAATTGCCTGCATTTATCTGGCGGGCGGACTGGATCCGGCCAAATCCATTTTCTACCGGCAGTCGGACATTGCCGAAATCCCCGAGATTACCACCATTCTCTATGCCTACACGCCCAAAGGCTTTATGAACAAGGCCCATGCCTACAAAGCGGCGGTGGACAAGAACCGCGAGGCCGGAAAGCCCGACGACGACGGCATCAACATGGGGCTTTATACCTATCCGACGCTGATGGCGGCAGATATTCTGACCTATGATACCGACATTGTGCCGGTGGGCAAAGACCAGGTTCAGCATGTGGAGATTGCCCGCGACATTGCCGGGGCGATTAACGCCCATTACGGCAAAGAGCTGCTGCACCTGCCGGAATATTTTGTGGACAACAACGTGGCGGTGGTTCCCGGCGTGGACGGCCGCAAGATGAGCAAGTCCTACGGCAACGTGATTCCGCTGTTTGAAGATGACAAGGCCATCAAAAAGGCGATTTTCTCCATCAAGACCGACAGCCGCCCGATGGAAGAGCCCAAAGACCCGGAGGAAATTCTGGTTTATGAGATTTACAAAGCCATTGCCACGCCGGCGCAGCTGCAGGAGATGGGCGACGGGCTCCGTCAGGGCAAGCTTGGTTACGGGCATATTAAAAACATGCTGCTGGACGCGGTGATTGCCGAAGTCAGCGAGGCGCGGGACAAATACAATTATTATTTGGCGCATTTTGACGAGGTTGAGGGCATGCTGGAAGACGGCGCCGCCAAAGCCCGCCCTGTTGCCCGGGCGACCCTCAAGCGCCTGAAAGACGCGGTGTTCGGCAACTAAAAAAACGCAGGGCGTAAAAAACCGGCTGGACGGGAAACCGGCGGCCAGAAAGCCAAGCACCATAAAAAACCGGCTGGCCGTGAAAGGCTGCCGGTTTTTGTTTTTTAACATAACTTCTGGAAGAATTTATTTTCGGGCTGCGACACCTTTAACTGTTCCGCAAAGTCGAACAGCTCGGGGGTGTCAATCTTCCGGAGTTTCAAAACCTTTGTCAGGTCATCATCGCTGCGAAGCTGCGGGGCATAAAAACTGCCGCGGATCGCCCGGTCCTTTTCCTCGTCATAAAGCCAGAGGGTGACTCTCTTATCCCCGGCGTCTTTGACCTCAAACATCGGAAATTTAAAACTGGCGCAGAGCAGGTCATACACCGAAAGTTCCGTCAAACCGGGCATTCCGCGGTCGAGGAGAGCGGCCTGCCGAAGCATAAAAGCGCTGTAATCACGGCAGTTCAGCACCGCGCAGTCCATAATCCGAAACTGCAGAAAGTTCAGATAAGCCTGCCAGTCATTCAGGACCAGGCGTTTAAATCCGCCTTTTTGGGTAAAATCATGCAGGTCAATCCGGATACGCAGGCCGGGATAAACATTATCACGCAAAATTTGGGCGGCCTCCATGATTCCGGTTATGCTGGAAAATATTCTCATATCGATATTTTTTTCGCCTACCAGAATATAAAATTCCCTTTCCCTGCCTTCTGAATCGTTTGCCAATTCCAGGCGCTCAATTAAATTGAAAATTTCCATAACTTTTTTTATTAAATTCGACAATACATACACACTAATTTTTATTATTGCCGTGGAAAGTAGCATAAAAATCAACGCCTGACAATAGACAAAATTATGAAAAGATATTTTGATTGAAAATCCCCGGGGCGGCGCTTACATTTTATCCGTCAGCGGAGGGATAAATGAAAAAATACTGGTGGCTGGGGGTGGTTATTGTTGTGTTGGGCGTGTGCGGCGCCCTGATCTGGCGTGCGCATTCCGCCGTCAGCTGCGGAAAGACCGACGGCCTGCCGGGGCAGCGTATCAGTGCCGGAGCCCTGGCCAAATGGACCGCCAACCGCTCCGACATCATTATCGAAACCCGCGACAACGAACTCTATCTGCAGGAGGCCATCGGTTCCAATATGGTCAGCCTGACCAGTCCCCGGCTGGTCAGGAACAACTTTATCCTTTCGATGGAAGTGATGAGCCAGACCCGTTCGGCAGTGGTGTCGTTCAAAACTGTCAATGACAACGGCAGCGCCAATTATGTGCTGACAATCAGGCAGAATCCGCTCAAAACCGTTGCCGAGCTCCGCTATGGGCTGAAGCTCATCAAAAAAGCCGATCTGGCAGCGATGGAAGCCGGAAAATTTTATGAAATCCGCCTCAGGAAAACCGGGGCGCGCCTGACCGTTGACATCGGCGGCGTGACGGTTTTTTCCGAAACCGAGCCTTCTGCCGCCGGCGGCAAAATCGTTATCGCCCTGCAGGGCCAGCCCGATCATCCTGCCGGAATTACAATCCGCAACATGCGTCTTTATCAATAGAAGCTGATAAAATTTGTTGAATAAAACCCGAAACAATTTTATACTGAAATTAAATAGTGTGTAATTCGGGGATAAATCAAATGAGAACTTTTATAAAGCTTGTTATAGCGGTGATTGTGATTGCTTTGGGTATTTTCGGAATACAAAAATATGCCGATGTTGTTATTTGTCCGGATTATAAAGGTTTCAAATGCCGCAAAGTCAGCACCAGCACCTTGCAAAAGTGGACCAAATCTGCCAACCTGCTGCTGGAGAAAAACAATAACCAGCTCTACATTCAGGAAGATTTGAGCGGGTACGGCGGTGATTTGACCGGCCGGGAGGAACTGCCCAGCGATTATATTATCCGTTTTGATTTTCAGAGTATGTCCGGCGATGCGGAATTTATGATTAAAATTCTCGGACGCAGCGGCGCCGAAAATTATCTGACGCTCATGAAGCCGCGCGAGCGGGGCACCAAGATGGAATTTTACCGCAGCGGCGTTTTGTTCGGCGAGGCCGTTTTGACTCCGTTGGAGCCCGATTTGTTTTATCAGTTCAGCCTGGAAAAAATCGGCGCGTCGTTCAGCGTAAATATGGACGGCTCCGAGGTGATTCATGTGGTGGATACCGACCCGCTACCGGGCGGAAAACCCGCCGTGGGTATGAAGGGTAAAGAAAACAAACCCGCCGGCATGATTATTAAAAACATGCAGTTTTATCAATAAAAATCAAGCCCCGGAATTCCGGGGCTTTTTAGTGCAAAAAACTTTTATTTTTTGACATCGCCAAGATATTTGAACCCGATTTCCTGGCCGTTATTGGTTACCAGAACCAAGTTGCTTCCCGACATATGCCAGCTGACGACCCGCGGCAAAATCTGCAGGTAGTTTTGTTCGGCTTCCATTTCTTTCTCCGGGCCCATCATCATCGTTGAAGCGGCGGGGCCAAACTTGATTTTGTTGCCGTCAAGCTCATAGGATCCAAAGTAATTATTAACCACTTTTCCAAAGAAACGCGGTTCCGTCTGGTCAAAACCCAAGGTGATTTCAACCCCGTTCTGAGGATTAATCATCGAATATTCTTTGCCCTTAAAATCCCCGGCGGATTTGGAACAGCCGGCAATACACAGCAAAGCAGCCAAGACATAAGATAATTTGCGCATTAAACTTCTCCTTATAAAAATATGCTTCTATTAAATCAGTTCTTCAGAATTCCGCAAGCTTTTTTCTGAACCTCGCAAAGAACTTCGGCACTCTTTTGTAATTGCTGCATTTCCGGGGTTGATAAGTGCGGGAGCATGGTTTTGAGAACGCCCTGACGGCCGATGACCGCGGGAAGAGAAAGGCAGACATCTTGCAGCCCTTCTACATTCTGGTGAAAAGAGCTGACCGTCAACACGCGTTTTTCATCTTTAGCGATGGCTTTGCAGATTGTGCTCAAAGCCCCGGCAATTCCATAGTAAGTGGCTTTTTTGCCATGATATATCCGATAAGCAATCTGGACGACATCGGCAGCAATTTGGGATTTAATCTCCGGGGTAAGCGGGCGGTCCATCACTCCGGCAAACTCATCAATGCACATTGCCCCGACACAGGCAGTCGACCAGGAAACTACCGCCGAATCTCCATGTTCGCCCACGACAACACCATGAAGAGATTTGGGAGAAATCCCCAGATACTGGCCAAGCAGAGAACGAAAACGCGCGGTATCCAAAACGGTTCCGGAACCGATAACCCGTGACCTGGGAAAACCGGACAAATGCAAAGCAACCATTGTCATGACATCAACAGGATTGGTGGTGACAATTATAATCGCCTCAGGCGCATATCTGACCAAATTGGGAATAATACTTTCAAACATCTTGGTATTGTTATCAACCAGTTCAAGCCGCGAGTTATTGAAATTCGGCGCGCCGTCAGCCGTTATAATCACGATATGGGCGCCGGAAAGATCCGGATAATCGCCGTTCATAATGGTGCAATCCTGTTTAAAAGCCGTTGCATGGGTGATGTCATCAGCTTCGGCCTCGGCACGCTGTTTGTTAACATCTACCAAAATTATTTCATTTGCAGTTCCCTCGATAGCCAGTGTATATGCCGTGGTGGATCCGACCAGTCCGGCTCCGATAATTCCAACTTTCATTTTTCTTCTCCTTTGAGAAATGTCATCTTTCACAATGTAATCTCCGGAAAGCAGAATTTAAAATAAAATTTTGTTGCAAAGCATTTACAAAAAAAGTTTATAAATTAAAAAAATATGCTTGCATTTTGAAAAATGATTCTGTATGTTACCTCTCGAACGGCAAAGCCGAATATTTTGCCGCTGTAGCTCAGTGGTAGAGCACGTCATTGGTAATGACGGGGTCGCAAGTCCGATTCTTGCCAGCGGCACCATTAAAAAGCCCTCCTTTACGGAGGGTTTTTTAATGGTAACTTTGGAGAGGACGGAATTGCGAAGCAAGTGCGGTGACCGAGCCGGCCGAAGTTCGGCGAGGGAAAGCGAGCGAAACGAGGCCTTTCGGCTGCGCCGTGTCCCTGCCGGCGCACAAGCTTGCCAGCGGCACCATTTATTGAAATCGCCCCTCCGAGGGCGTTTTTGCGATCTTATCCATAAATACCAGCCCCTTGTCAGATGAATTATACTTCATGCAGTAAGTATTTTTATAAAAAAGAGGCATCTTCTAAAAAAAATGCCGACACATAAAAAAAAAATAAAATTTCGCTTTTCAGCATTAAACGCCTTGAACTGGTTTGATGTTGACTAGCCCCCAAGATATTCTCAACATCAAGGTATTGTTAATATTTAGATAAACGGATCGTAAGCCCACTGCAACAAGGCTTGACGCTGCCGGGGACGGCATTCAAGATCATGGCTGAAACAGTTTTTACGAACTTGAGCAGCATGACGGCGAAAACTTTTCCAGCGGCGGATTTGGATAGTGTCTATCTCAGGAAGGCGGCGCCCGTAATAATAACGGCAGTACCACTGAAACCAGCCGCGCACATCAGGATAAAAGATCCAGCCCCGTTTTTGCCATTCTGCTAAAGACAAACGTGATTTAAGATGAAAATAATTAAGCTCGGGGTCGCTTTGCTGTGGGGAAATCTTGGCTTTACGAAACCAGTGCTCAGGAAATTCATTCTGGCAGTCATTGAGGTATTTTCCTTCAAACACTCCTAACTCCAGCATTTGCGGCGGCGTGAGTTCCGGCTTAAAATCAGGAGAAAAATCTTTTCCTTCCCCTGCCGTCAATTCATAATTATAATTTTGCTGCATTTTATCATTTACAAAAATTGTAACCATGGCTGCCTCCTCCTTCAGAGGATATAACCTCTTAACGGGCCGGAAACCAGTACAGAAAAAATTATCTTCCGTGCGGCCCGGCGAAAGTCACAGGCCGGGTTTTGCTCTGAGTGAATCTTTTATTGTTTTTTTTATAATTTATGCTAAAGGTAGAGGGATTATTGACGAGGGAAAAATGGAAGAGAAAAAAACTAAAACCCGGGCAGATCTCCGTTTTGAACGCGAGGCTAAAGCCTTACAGAAGAATTTGGAAAAGCGCAAACTTCAACAAAAAAAGCGTGAAGAAATAAAACGTGCGGACAAAGAGCAGAACCAAAGCAAATAAGGACTTTTAAGAATGGACAAGATTAAAATCAGAGGCGGAAAAAAGCTGGAAGGCAAAATTTTTATCAGCGGAGCCAAAAATGCGGCTTTGCCATTGATTTGCGCCAGCCTGCTGACAAAGGACACCGTAACGCTGACCAACATGCCCCGGCTGGCAGATATTAAAGCGATGAACGCCCTGATGACCCAGCTGGGAACCCAGATTGACGTTTTTGACGACTTTGTTGACGGACATCCCACCCAGACTTACAGCTACCGCACGCCGCAGGCTGTCAGTCTGACAGCGCCATATGATTTGGTGCGCAAGATGAGGGCTTCCTATTATGTTTTGGGACCGCTGCTGGCCCGCTACGGCAGATGCGAGCTGTCTTTACCGGGCGGCTGCGCTATCGGTGCGCGCCCGATGGATATCCATTTGTCGGCAATGGAACAGCTGGGTGCCAAAATCGAAATCAAAAATGGCTACATCTACGCGACGGCGGAGGGACGGCTGAAAGGCGCGCATATTATTTTTCCGATGGTTTCGGTCGGCGCAACCTGTAATGCCCTGATGGCCGCCGTTTTAGCCGAGGGCAACACTATTTTGGAAAATGCGGCGCGGGAACCGGAAATCGGCGATTTGGCGCAACTTCTTAATGACATGGGCGCAAAAATCGAAGGAATCGGCACGGCTGTTTTGAAGATTGAAGGTGTTAAAGAGCTGTACGGCGCCGTTCATAAAGTTATTGCCGACCGGATTGAAGCAGGGTCTTATGCTGTGGCGGCGGCGATTACCCGCGGAAAAATCGAGCTGCTGAATGCTGTTCCCGAAACTTTGCGCCGTCCGATGCAGGTTCTGCGCGATATGGGTGTCAGAGTCAGCGAAACAGACAATGGTATTCTGGTTGACGCCGAAGGCTGCCGGCTGACCGGAAAAGACATTATGACAGAACCTTTTCCGGGGTTTCCGACAGATTTGCAGGCGCAGTTTCTGGCTTTGATGCTGACGGCGGAAGGTGCTTCAATGGTGACGGAAACTATTTTTGAAAACCGTTTTATGCATGTTCCGGAGCTGCTGCGCATGGGGGCCAATATTAATGTTCACGGCCATGCTTCAGCCATTGTGCGCGGGGTGGAAAAGCTTTCCGGTGCTCCGGTCATGGCGACCGATCTGCGCGCCTCATTTGCTCTTATCCTGGCGGGGCTGGTGGCCGAAGGAGAAACCATTGTCAACCGTGTTTATCATCTGGACCGCGGTTATGAAAGGCTGGAAGAAAAGCTCCGGTCGGTGGGAGCCGATATTGAGCGCCTGCATGAAAGCGATGAAGAATAGACCAGACTTTTATCATTGTCCAAGCCCCTGCGGGGGCTTTTTTCGTATCTTTTTGTCTAGACAAGTGTTGTTTTGTATGTTAGTTTGCGGTTGAAACGAGATTATTTTGTGCAGTTGGTTAAGTATAATTTTAAAATTAAATTTTATGAAAAAAAAACCCAGTAGAAAAGCTTTTTTTGTTTTGGCCTACACGATGATTGTTATCGGCGTGTTATGCCTGTATGCCCATAAGCCGGCTTCCCCGTTTGAAATTTTTCTGATATTCGGAATTTTAACGGGATATGTTGCGCTACTGTACCGGATGAGAAATCCGCGTCAAAAAAAGAGCCGGAAGTATGAAAACAAGGTCCATTTTTCTTAATTAAAAAAACTAAAAGTTATGAAAAAATATTATCTTGCGACAGGGATTTTCATTGTTTTTTGTTTTGTGACCCTGGCAAATGTTGACGATTACGCTTTGTTGTCAATTTTAGTTATCGCCGGACTGATTATCCTCTTTCTTTATTTTAAAGTCTGTTGGTTAAACGATGAGCTCAACAAAAAAAATCACGAACTTTATATCAGTGAGAAAGTTTTTTCCGAACTGATGGAAGGGCTGACAAAAGACAGCCTGCGTGACATCGGCCAAACGACAGAAAGGCGGTTGGAACAAGAAAATCACTCTCTTTTCAGGGAAAAGCTGAAAATGCTCCAGAAAATGGCAAGCATTGAGTGGTATAATAAGATTAATGAATAAAGCGCCGGACCCGGCGCTTTATTCATTTTTAACGACTGAGATTTTTATGAGTCATCGCGACTGACAGCGACATCTGACGCGGTTTGCCGGCGCTTTTTTGCGAAGACTGCTCGTGTCCCGTTTTTCGAAGTTCAATAAGTTTGTGGACCTGCTCTCCCAGATAAGCTTTTTTTCGTTTAATATCATTGGCAGCATTTTCTTTATCAGAAGCATATTCCTTTGCCTTGGCAAAAACTGATTTTGCCATCTCTGCCGGTATGGATTTTCCTTTTTCTACAGCACTCAGACAATCTTTGACTATGTCTGGATTTTTCAAAGCAACGGATTGCACTTTCTGCAATTCCTGCCGCAATGTTTCTAACTTTTTTTCTTCCTCTTTATCTTTTTTAGAAAACATACGTTTAAAAAATCCTGGTTTTTGCTCCAGAGGATTGGGGAGGCCGCTTTTATCTCTCCTTGCCGCATTTTCCAAAAGGTTTGTTACATAAGGCAGAACATCTTTAGGCTTCTTACCCTGCTTATGGCAGTATTCAACATATTCAGCATTAGCCTTAAGGAAACCTGTCCAGCTTTCACCGAATGCTTCATTCCCTTTTATTTTTTCTTCTATCCTGCTTTTAACGCTCTCCAAATAGGACAGATCAACTTTAGCGTCTTTAAGATCTTTCTGATTTTCCAGAATTATCCCGCTTTGTTTTTGTTTCCCGCGTTGCTTTTCGACTTCCTTACAAGTGGCAACCATTTTGTTAAAGGTTTTATTATCATAATCAGACCCAAACTGTTCATGGTTAGAACCAATGACGCTAATACCCTTATCTGCAAACCCTTTTGAAGATTTAAGTTTTTCATAAATCTCTTTGTCAGCGGTCACAATGTAATCTATACCGTCATAAGCCGCATAATAACCATTATTCGCCCCTAAAACACCGAGACGTTTGTTTCCTTTGTCATCGCGCATCTCTTTTATAAACTCTTCACGACTCTTTATAAACTCTTCAAGACTCCCCTTTTCAAAAACTTCTCTTTTTTCAGAACCTTGTATGACAGAAGTATCTTGGCGAAAAACCATAAAGCTGTCCCGATCGAATCCCATTTCTTTTAATTCATTTTCTAACGACATTGCTTTTCCTCCAGTGAGTGTATATTGTGTATTTATATTATCACAATATTAATTATTAGTAAATACCTCTGGACAAAAATTATCATACAATTAAACAACCCTGGCAATGGTTAAGGTATCAACTGATTTAGCGCCGGCACGTTTAAGAGCCAGGGCACATTCTTTCAATGTTGATCCGGTTGTCATGACATCATCAAGCAATAAAATCCGTTTTCCTTTGATCCGGGCCGGATTTTTAACGATAAAAGCGCCTTTAACGTTGTTTATCCGTTCATGGCCGGAAAACTCCACCTGCGGGCGGGTTTTGCGACGGCGCCCGAGAGAGCCGAAATCAACCGGGATTCCATTAAGTTTATTAATTTCTTTGGCAAGAAGCGCCGACTGGTTAAACCGCCTTTTCAATATGCGGGTGTAATGAAGCGGCACCGGAATCATAACATCAACACCCTTTTCCCAAATATCGCGGCCGGCCACCAGCATCATGCGGGCCAAAATCCCGGCATTATCGGTTTTATCCCGAAATTTGAAATCAAGGATCAGGGATTTGGAAGCTTCGTCATAAACACAGGCCGAGCGGCTGAGCCGGAAAGGCGAGCGTTTTGCACGCAGGCAGCCGGCGCAGAGCAGGCGGTGATTATTTTCAACATTTTCCAGCGGAAAGCCGCATTTTTTGCAATAAGCTCCGGAGATAAAATTGAAACTGTCCAGACAACTTTGGCACAAACCGGTATCTTCGGAGAGAACTTTACCGCATTTTAAACAACGCGGCGGCAAAATCCAGTTAATGATTTCCGACCAAACGGACATTCTACCCCATAACTTCGGCCAATTTGGCGTGAATATCGTTAATTTTATCAACAACAATGATACCGGCATCGGCAAAGGCATCTTTTTTATCCTGCGCGGTGATATGACCATTGGTTATGATATCGCCGGCATATCCCATTTTATGTCCGAAAGGCACCGCATTGCCGGCAATAAAACCGATAACAGGCTTTTTATTGGCGCAGTTTTTATAATAACGGGCGGCAACTTCTTCAAAGGTTCCGCCGACTTGTCCGATCAGCACAATCGCCCTGGTTTCATCATCATTTTGAAAACGTTCCAGCGCCTCGACAAAGTCAATGCCTATCAGCATATCATCGCCCAACCCGATGACGGTAGACTGCCCCTGCCCGGCCAGACGGGTTTCAAGCACAGCCTCATAGGTCAGGGTTGATGAGCGGGAAATAATCCCGACATGCCCCGGCGTATGGATATTTTCAGGAAAAATGCCCAGCCGCGCCTGTCCCGGCGTAATAATTCCGGGGGTATTGGGCCCGATCAGGCGGGTTTTTGCTCCCGCTAAAATGGCCTTAATCTCCAGCATATCCTTTATCGGTACGCTGTCGGCGATGCAAACGGCAAGATCCAGCTCGGCCTCGACAGCTTCGCGGACGGCATTTTTAACATAAGGTGCCGGCACATACATTACGCTGGCATTGGCCGCGGTGGCTTCTTTAGCTTCTTTAACCGTATTAAACACCGGCAGACCGAGATGCATTTCCCCGCCTTTGCCCGGAGTGACGCCGCTGACAAATTTGGTGCCGTAATCTATGGAGCGGCGGACATGAAACGTGGCCTGAGTACCGGTAATTCCCTGACAGACAACGCGGGTTTCCTTATTCACAAAAATAGACATCAGTCGCTCTCCTCTACTGCGGTGACCAGCTTATCGACCGCGTCCTGCATGGTATCAGCCAGAATAATCGGCAAATGGGAGTTTTCCAAAATCTCCCGGGCTTCATCTTTGTTGGTTCCCTCAAACCGGACCACCAGCGGAACATTAAGCCCCACCTCCGAAGCGGCGGCAATAATACCGTCCGCAATCAAATTACAGCGCAGAAAACCACCAAGAATGTTGATTAAAATCCCCTCAACCCGCGGGTTGGTCATGATAATCTTGATACCGGAGGCGATTTTATCTTTATCCACACCGCCTTTAACGTTTAAGAAACAAGCCATACCGGTATTTTTGGCATTTAGAAGGTCCAAAGCCGCCAGCGCCAAACCGTCCCCGTTGACGATGCAGCCGATGGAACCGTCAAACTCCGAGTAATTAAATTTGAATTTGGAGGCCTGAAGTTCGCGGTCGCTCTCCTCATATTCATCTTGCAGACGCTGAATATCCTGATGGCGGTACAAAGCATTATCATCAAAAGAAATTTTAGCATCCAGCGCCACGACTTCGCCGTTTTTCATAACCCCGACGGGGTTCGTTTCTATCATGGTGGCATCATAGTCTATAAAGACGCGGTGCAGGCCATTGATAAAGGTTTCCAGGCTTTTGGCACTTTTGGGAGGCAGTTTTAAAAACTCCATAGCTTCTTGAACCTGTTGAGGAGATACCTCGCCTTCCAGATCAAGGCGGATTTTCAAAATTTTATCCGGGGCGGTCACCGCAAGCTGGGTAATTTCTTCATCAGCCCCGATAGGAGCCACCAGCAGCGTAAGCGCCGAATTAACACGGTCAATGGCCAGGCCGGTATAAAACAGGCTTTCCACCTTGGTAAAAGCTTCAACATACAAACGGCTGACAAGCTTGCCCTTGGGGCCGGTCTGAACGGTCACCAACGTTGACCCCAGCATTTGCTCTGCCTGCCTGACTATCTCACGACGGCTTTTAATCAGCCGGATACCGCCTTTTTTACCGGCTTTCTTCTCTAAAAAATATCCCTGATTGCGGGCGCCGGACTGAATCTGAGCCTTCAATACCCAGGGACCGCGCAAAGAACAGCGGGCAGCCACCCGCTTGGCTTCCATCGGGGTATAGGCAACGCCGCCCCTGGGAATTTTGATTCCGTACTGGCTGAGGATTTTTTTGGCCTGGTACTCGTGAATATTCATTCCTGTTTCCTTCTCAGAGAATGCCGGCATAAAATTTGATTTTATCGGTCATGGCCAGCAGCCCGTTGCGGCGGCTGGGACTAAGATGTTCCTGCAGTTTGAGGCGCCCGAAAACCGTTTCGACATCGACAGCTTTTATTTCTGCCGCCGTTTTGCCGGAATAAATCATTAAAGTAATGGCAATCAGGCCTTTGACAATCATGGCATCGCTGTCACCGCTGAAATAAATTTTTCCGTCCCGTTTTTGCGGCACCAGCCAGACCTGCGACTGGCAGCCTTTAACCTTCCATTCCCCGGCACGGAATTCTTCAGGAAGCGGTTCCAGCTGTTCGCCCAGCTCAATTATATAGCGGTAGCGATCTTCCCAATTGTCCAGCAGCTCAAAATTTTCGGTTAATTCTTCAATATCCATCATTTTTTATGCCTCACAAACCTTTTAGATTATCTAGCATTTATATCGGGAAACGTCCATCATTTTTTTGAAAGCTGGTGGATTTTAAAATTTGACAAAAAACGAACAAAATGCTAGATTAAAGCGATTTTATAAAGGGTTTGAATAAAAATGAAATTGAAGATTGTTCCGTTAGAAAATACAAATGAAATGATTGTGCCGCTGGCCCGGGCTTATCAGCGTTCCTACAACGAATTGTCACGCGGTTATAAAAGCCCGGCAGAAATGGCTTTGTACACCCGCGATGTGTTTGTTAGCAAATTGCAGCGGTTTGCCGCAGATAAAAACTCCCGAACTGTTGTGGTTCTGGCTGACGGCGTGCCGATGGGCTTTATGCGGCTGAGCCCTATTCCCGAATATTATAAACACCCGGTAAACGGCCAGACCTCAGAACGCGAAAGCGGAGAAATGGACGGTTATACCTTTGCCTGGGAACGCAAAGTTACTTTTGACAAAGATATCCGGCTGAATGATAAAACCCTGATTATCAACCAGCTGTATCTGGATCCGCAAATTCAGCGCCAAAATGTCGGAACCTATTTGCTGGAACACACGCTGCCACAGCTGAAAAAGCGCGGATTTGACAGTCTGATTCTGGAATATAACGCTCATAACCACAATGCCGAAAAATTTTACCAGACCCTGGGATTTAAGGCTTTTGCCCGCACCAAAGATTTTGACCATGTGGTCACCTCGCCGAAAGGACGGGCTGAATTCTGCCTCAGTGATGTTAAAATTGCACATACCACTGTCGATAATGCCCTTAAACAGGCTGAAAAGGTTAAAAACCGCGCTGTTTCAAAAATTACCGGAGCCCTGCTGGCCCATGCTGCCCAACGTTCTCAATAAGGTCAAAAGCCTGAACAGCCCGCGCGGACACGAAATTGCCGTTTGGGAGTATCTTGCCGGAGAAGAAAACGCCTGGCTGTTTCTCCTGGGACGATTTCACGGCGATGAACCGGAAGGCGAATATCTTATCAGGCGGCTGATGGAAGAACTCCGGGCCGGAACAGCCGGAGAAATCCTTTACAACCTTTTGCTGGTTCCCTGTTTGAATCCCGACGGCAAAGAGCTGAATACCCGGGAAAATGCCAACAAAATTGATCTTAACCGCAATTATCCCACGGCCAATTTCAGTCCGGAAAGCGTTAATCCGCACAGCGGTAAAGCCTCTGCGGGAAAACCGGGATCGGAAATTGAAACCCAATTGATGATGGCGCTGACGGCGCTTTATGAACCGGCGCGGATATTAAGCATTCACTCAGACCTGCATCTGGTGGATTATGACGGCCCGGCTCATGACTGGGCGGCTGAAATTGCCAAACTGACCGGCTATAAATTAGTGGAAAATGTGGGTTATCCCTGCACCGGCTCTTTTGGAACCTGGGCGGGCGTTGAACGGCAAATTCCGCTGGTAACCCTGGAAACTCCCGGTGCCCGGAGCGATGAAGATCTGGCCCGGATCTGGGAGGAAGTCCGTCCTGCGCTCCTGGCCACCCTGAGCGGCAAAATTTAGCAAATCCAAACCTGTCCTGAAAATTCCGGCAGAATCTAGAAAAGTTCAATCATTTCCCGGGCTTCATCGGAGAGGTTTTCAATCGTCCACGCCGGTTCCCAGACAATTTTTACTTCCACGACACCCACGCCGTCCAATTTGGAAACAGCATCGGCTGCCTGCTGCGGTAAGATCCCCGCTACCGGGCAAGTCGGCGCGGTGACGGTCATTTCAATTTTGACACTGCCGTCATCTTCCTGAACTATTTTATAAATCAGCCCCAAATCCCAGATATTAATCATAATCTCCGGGTCAGAAACGGTTTTCAGCGCTTCTATAATCTGCTCGCGGGTTGCCCGTTTTTTTTCGGCAGGGTCTAATTTTGTCCCGGCATAGGCGGTAAAATCCGCCGGCAAAGGATTGGGATTATCCACCAGCCCCATGGCTCCCAAAAGCTGCGCCTCGGAAGGGGTTAAAATATCGTCTTTCGAATCTGCGGTCATTATGAATAGTTCCTTTAACTGAAAAAGCTCTGGGCTTTGTGGAGAGCCTCGATAAAACGGTCTATATCGGCATGATTGGTATAAAGCCCGAAACTGGCGCGGGCCAAAGACTCATACCCCATCCGGCGAACCAGCGGCGCGGCGCAATGATGACCGACACGGACGGCAATGCCCTCTTTATCCAGCACAAAAGCCAGGTCCTGCGGATGTATACCGTCAATGGCAAAAGAAAAAACACCGCCTTTGCCGGGCGCGGTCCCGACTTCGCGGAGCCCCTGAATTTCCGGCAGGCGCGCGTGCATATAATCTACCAGCTCGTTTTCATGGGCATTAATATCGTCCATTCCCAAATTCATCATATAGTCCAGCGCGGCGCCTAAGCCGACGGCCTGAACAATCGCCGGGGTTCCGGCCTCAAAACGTGCCGGGGGAACATCAAACGTGGTGGTCTGATAAGTGACGACATTCACCATATCACCGCCAAACTGATACGGCGGCATGGCATCAAGCAGTTCAGCTTTGCCGTACAGGACACCGATTCCGGTCGGGCCATAAGTTTTATGCCCGGAAAAAGCCAAAAAGTCACAGTCACACTCCTGAACGTCAGTTTTTTGATGCACGACATACTGGCAGCCGTCTACCAAAACCTTGGCGCCGACCTCATGAGCTGACTGAATCATTTTTTTGAGCGGAAAAACCGTTCCCAAAACATTAGACATTCCGGTGACGGCCACTAATTTGGTTTTGCCGCTTAAATTTTTGCAGTATTCATCCCAATTAAAACTGCCGTCATCATTAATTTTAAAAATCTTCAGTTCAAAACCGATTTCATCGCGCAGCACCTGCCAGGGAACCAGATTGGCATGATGTTCCGCTTCGGAAATCAAAACCTCGTCAATCCTGGTTAAAAACTTGCGTCCCCAGGTGGAAGCAACCAGATTGATTGCTTCTGTCGCATTGCGGGTGAAAACAATTTCCTTGGCACTTTTAGCATTCAAAAACCGGGCGACAGTGCCGCGGGCGCGTTCATAATCGGAAGTCATTTCCTCAGAAAGCTGATAAGAACCGCGGTGGACATTGGAATACTCCCTGCTGTAAGCCTGAACAATACGGTCAATTACCGCCTGCGGCTTTTGAGCCGAAGCGCCGGAGTCTAAAAAAGTATTGGGTTTGCCGTTAATCTCGACACCCAGCACCGGAAAATCTTTGCGTATTTGTTCTACATCATACATCTTTTCACTCTTTCTCTGACGCCTTTTCTGCCTATCTATTTATCTATTCTGCCGGAGGTTGACCTTCAACTATACTCTTGGTTATTTCAGTTCCTCAAACCAGGCGCGAATCCGGGGATCCGGCACTTTGGCAATAACATCTTCAAGATAGGCGTCAATCAGCAGGCGGCGTGCTTCCTCCCCGCCAATCCCCCGCGAGCGCATATAAAACAAAGCCTCTTCGTCCAATTCTCCGCTGGCAGCCCCGTGAGAACATTTGACATCGTCGGCAAAAATTTCCAGTTCGGGTTTGACGTCAATTTCTGCGGTGTCAGACAACAGCAAGGCTTTATGCAGCTGGCGCCCCCCGGTTTTAACAGCATGGGGGGCAATATGGATTTTACCCTGAAAAACGCCTTTGGCATCTCCGCCGACCACACCTTTGACCAGCTGATCTGAGAAGGTACAGGGAGCCAGATGTTCAATATCCGTGGTGGTATCAATCGTTGCCCAGCCGTTCATCAAATAAGCGGCATTGACCTCAGCGCGGGCCTGTTCGCGGCGCAGGCTCACCCGGGTTTCATTACGGGCGATATTGGCGCCTTTTTGCAGGGTAAAAGCCTGATATTCCGCGGCGGTCTCAATATCAACTGCAGTAAGAGCAATATGATTGGCCTTAAAAGCCTCGGCCTGATATTTATAGTGCTGCAGGCGCGCTTTCGGCGCCAAGAAAGCTTCAGTCACAATATTGGCAAAATAGCGTGATTTAACCTCGCCGCCGTAATGGTAAATTTCCACAAATTCAGCCGATGCCCCCTCTTCCAAAATCAGCAGATGACGCAGATTGAAAAAGAGATTGCGGCCGCAGCTGTCGGTATGGTTAATCAGAATCAGGGGCTTTTTGAGATCAACGTTTTTTTCAACGCGGATAAACACCCCCTCATTAAGATAACCGGTGTTGAGGGCGGCAAAAGGATGACGTTTCAAATCCACCAGCCGGCCCAGATAACCGCGGGTTTCGCCGCGAAGCAAAAGCGCCTCGGCCAGCGGCAAAACCTCAACCCCCTGCGGCAGTTCCGTCTGTTCCGGATCAAAAATACCGTTCTCAAAATGAATCCGATAACCGTCGAAAGGAAGTGAAAAATGCCCGGGGGTCACTGTTTCCCCGCGACTGTCCATGATATAATCATTTGCATTTAAATCGCGCGGTTTGGTATATTTCCAGGCCTCGGTTTTGGCTGTGGGAATCCCGCTGTTTTCAAAGGCGCGGATTCCGGCTTCGCGCAGCTGGCGCAACCAGGGAATTTCCGCCCCGATAAGGGGAATGTTTTGAACCAGTCCGGCCATGGCTATTTTTCCTTTATAAACCCGGCATAGCCGGTTTCTTCCAGCTCCAGCGCCAGACTTTTATCTCCGGATTTAACAATATGCCCGTCGGCAAAAACATGAACATAGTCCGGCACAATATAATTGAGCAGCCGCTGATAATGGGTGATGACCAACATGGAACGCCGGCCGTCGCGGAGGGCGTTTACCCCGTCGGCTACAACTTTGAGCGCATCAATGTCCAATCCCGAATCGGCTTCGTCGAGAATAGACAGCATTGGTTTCAAAACGGACATCTGGAGCGTTTCGAGCCGTTTCTTTTCGCCGCCGGAAAAACCAACGTTAACCGGACGTTTTATCATCTCAGCATCAAGCCCCAGTTTCTTGCCTTCTTCACGCACCAGTTTAATAAAATTCATCGTATCCAGCTCCGGCAGGTTTTGATGGGCCCGGACGGCATTAACGGCATGTTTTAAAAAGGTGGTTACCGGAACGCCGGGGATTTCCACCGGATACTGCATACATAAAAAAATGCCTTCGCGGGCGCGTTCTTCCGGGCTCATTGCCAGCAGATTTTTTCCCTTAAACCAGACGGAACCGCCGGTCACTTCATAACCGGGCTTGCCGCAAAGGACATAAGACAGGGTCGATTTTCCGGCTCCGTTTGGTCCCATAACGGCATGAACCTCGCCTTCATTGATGGTGAGGTTAAAGCCTTTGATAATTTCCTTATCGCAAACCCGGGCGGACAAATCTTCAATTTCTAACAGCGGTATCGTCATCTTTTTTTCCTAAGCGCTTTTCTTATCCCAGTCGTTTAATCTTTGTTCAATCATTTTTATTTTACCGGCTTTGTAAACCGCCACTTTTTCTTCAATATCATAATTGGCTTTCAGCTGTTCAAGCATAATTTCCACGTCGGCGGTTTCTTCAATAATTTCTGCAAGATTATCTTTGCCGCGCGAAATATTTTTCAGTATTTCTTTCATCAGTTCGGACATTTCTTCAACAACCATAAGCATTTGTGCCTTTTCGCCCCAGGTTTCCAGCGCGCGTTTTAAAATCGGATCAATCATCAGCCGACACTCCCTTCAAGTGAAATATTTATCAGTTTCGCCGCCTCGATGGCAAACTCAAGCGGCAGGTGCTGCATTACCTCTTTGCAAAAACCATTGACAATCAGGCTGACCGCCTCCTCTTCGGAAATACCGCGCTGCAAACAGTAAAACAACTGCTCGTCGCTGATTTTGGAAGTGGTTGCCTCATGTTCGATACGGGCGGTTTTATTACGGTTTTCAATATAAGGCACCGTATGTGAGCCGCAGTTTTCACCAATCAGCAGACTGTCGCACTGGGAATAGTTGCGCACGCCGCAGGCTCCGGGCGCTACTTTAACCAATCCGCGGTAAGTCTGGTTGGAAAAACCGGCGGATATCCCCTTGGAAATGATTTTCGACGTGGTGTTTTTGCCGATGTGGATCATCTTGGTTCCGGTATCGGCCTGCTGGCGGTTGTTGGTGATGGCAACAGAATAAAATTCGCCGGAAGAATTATCGCCCTGCAGCACGCAGGAAGGATATTTCCAGGTGACGGCCGAGCCGGTTTCAACCTGCGTCCACGAGATTTTGGCGTTTGCGCCGCGGCAGGCCGCCCGCTTGGTTACAAAATTATAGACGCCGCCCTTGCCGTCTTTATCACCGGGATACCAGTTCTGCACCGTGGAATATTTGACCTCGGCATCTTTTAAAACCACAATTTCAACAATTGCGGCATGAAGCTGGTTTTCATCGCGCTGCGGCGCGGTGCAGCCTTCCAGATAAGAAACATAACTGCCCTCATCGGCAATAATCAGGGTGCGCTCGAATTGTCCGGTGTTTTTGGCATTAATCCGGAAATAAGTTGACAATTCCATCGGGCAGCGAACGCCCTTGGGGATATAGACAAACGAACCGTCGGTGAAAACAGCGGAATTCAGGCAGGCAAAGAAATTATCGGTATATGGAACGACTGAGCCCAAATATTGTTTCACCAGATCGGGATGCTCCTTAACCGCTTCTGAAATTGAACAGAAAATGATCCCTTGTTCAGCCAGTCTGGCACGATAAGTCGTGGCAACCGAAACCGAATCGAAAACAGCATCAACAGCGACCACGCCGGCAAGCATTTCCTGCTCTTTAAGCGGGATACCGAGTTTTTCATAAGTGGAGAGCAGTTCGGGATCAACCTCGTCAAGGCTTTTGGGTGCTGCCTTCTGCCTGGGGGCAGAATAGTAGTATAAATCCTGATAGCCGATTTTATCATAAGACAGCTTAGCCCAGGCGGGTTCAGTCATGCCCTGCCAAAACTCCAGCGCTTTGAGCCGCCATTCCAACAGCCAATCCGGTTCGCCTTTTTTGGCAGAGATAAAGCGGATTATATCGGGATTCAGCCCTTTGGGAGCGGTATCGGCCTCGATGGCGGTTACAAAACCGTATTTATATTTATCGCCGCTCTCGTCAATAACCTGCGGCTGAGTGTGACTGCTCTTATTCATTGTTTTCCTTTTTCCTGTCCTAAAATTAGTGTTTTTTAATCGAAAAAGCAACCTCTATTTAACCGATTTTTAGCTTTTGTGACTCTAGACTGGCAGAAAGAAAAGTTTGAAAGCAGGGCCGATGAATATTGCATTAAATCTCATTTTGGGACTAACAGCGGTTTTACTGGCGGTTTATGTCCTGATTCTGCGGAATAAGCTGAAACAGACCAGTAAAAATCTTAAGGAAATGATTAAGGAAAATGACGGGCAGCAGAGCAACCCCGCCAAAACCAACGGAGATGTTTATTTTAAGGTTAACAAGGATTTTAACATCACGTTTATTAACGAATCGGGCGCTGATATTATCGGACATCTTCCGGCGCAGCTCATCGGAAAAACAGTTTTCGGGACTCTGCTGGAAGATAAAAAAGCAACCCGGGAGGCGATGGAAGGCATTTTGAGCAAAATGTGCCGCAACCAGTCGACGATCAATACCCAGATGGTGATTATTAAGGGCAGCGGGCAGAAACAGCTGATGCAATGCCGGGCACGGCCTTTGCTGAACGAAATTTTGGAATGTGAAGGAATCAGCCTTCTGTGCCAGGATATCTCCGAAGCCCGTGCCTGGCAGGAAAACCTGTCGCAGTTTCAGAACCGCGACCTGTTTACCAGCGGGCTTAACGAACAGGCGCTGCTGGAACGCTTTGACCATGATTTTCAGCTGGCAAAACGATACAATAAAGCTTTTTCACTGATTATGGTCGAGCTCAAAGATGTTTATGAATTCATTGCCCACGGGATTGATTTTGAAACCGCCGACAAATTATTAAAAGTGGTGAGTGATGTCTGCTTTAACAATCTGACCCCCAATGCCCATATCGGCCGGGTGGACAAGACCAAGATTGTCATGGTTTTGAATAATACCACACAGGACAAAGCCAAGACCATTGCCGAAAAAATCATGAAAGATTCAACCCCGGTCATCCGCCGTTTGGGAATAGACGAATATAATGCGCAGATGATGGTGGTGGTTTATGGCGAACGCCGCAGTTTTAATGATACCGAAGACGTGATGTGGACAAGGTTCCGGCGGCGGATCAAAGCGGCGCTCAAACAACGGATTTACGGGGTAATCGGTTCTGACAACCGCCCGGTTCCCGGCGGCAGCGACGGCGCCGCGGCACGCAGGTAATAAAATATTAATCAGTCGGTGATAGCCTTAAGTTAACTGTCAATTTAACTTAACCGTCAGGCGGAAATGTTTCGATTCAGAAACTGGATATGGCTGGTGCCATTGTTATTTTTTATTAACGGCTGTACGCCTTACCGGATACAGCTGTTGAACTATAATTCCGGCACCTGGTGGGGAGGCACGCCCGATTATGTAACGGTGCGTAAGGGGGACACGCTTTACAGCCTGTCACGCCGCTACAATGTTCCGCTGAGAGACATGATTGAGGCCAACCACCTGCGGCCGCCCTACTCCCTCAATGTCGGACAACGCCTGAAAATGCCTGATGCCAAAATTCATGTTGTGGAAAAAGGCGACACAATTTACAACATCTCCAAACGCTACAATGTCGACATGCGGACATTAAGCCGCCAAAATAATATCAGCGACCCGTCGGGTTTGAGAATCGGCCAAAAACTGATTATTCCGGGTTCTGTTGTCACCTCGGCGGCGCCGGCTTCAACGCATTATGTTTCCAACAGCCAGCCCAAAAAGACAACCAGTTCCTGGAAACCCTGGACTAAAAAGAAAACAACCCGCAGCGCTTCTTCAGGTTATACACCGCCGCCCAAAGCCCGTAAATCCAAATTTGACTGGCCGGTCCGGGGAACTCTGATTTCCAAGTTCGGAAGCATCGGCAAAGGGCGCACCAATGACGGCATTAATATTAAAGCCCCGCTGGGAACAGCGGTTAAAGCCGCTGATGCCGGCACGGTTGCCTATGCCGGAAACGAGCTGAAAGGGTTTGGCAACCTGATTCTGATCAAGCATACCGACGGCTGGATTACCGCTTACGCCCATAATGACCGCCTGCTGGTTAAAAAAGGGCAAAAAGTACGGCGCGGGGAAAAAATAGCCACTGTCGGAACAACCGGCAGTGTCAACTCGCCGCAGCTGCACTTTGAAATCCGTGCCGGAAAGAAAGCCGTCAATCCGCAAAGCTATCTGCGCTGAAGATACTCAAAAGACAGGAATTGTTTTTTGCTTCAAGACAAAAAGATCCCCCCGGGTTATTCTGCCTTTCGGCAGAGCAACGCAGGGGGTGATTAAATAATTTCTATCGTTTCAATCCTCGCGGGGTCAATCATGGCCGACATTTCAGTAATGACACTGACAGCAGCCAGAGAATTGCCGCTTGCAACTACGCTGCCGGGATCTCCGGTCATCAGAGGGTGCCAGGCGGGAAGTTCTTTACCCTGGTCCAGCAGCTTGTAGGCACAGGTGCCCGGAAGAAGAAAGGGCATTTCACGGACGACATTCAAATCGACTTTAACGCAATATCCGGTTAAAAGCCGCCGGTGATAAATCGAACAGCTTATATCTTTCAGACACAAATGGTCGCAGATAATATTGGTAAAAACCGTTTTGCTGCCCTGCTGAAACTTTTGAACACAGCATTTGCCGCAATGATCGCACAAAGCCTCCCATTCGGCGTCATTTAAATCTTTGAGTTTTTTCTTTTTCCAAAACTCTTTTTCAATATTTTCCATACTAATTAAGTTAAAAATTTTGTTTAATGTTTTTTATTAGCACAGCTCAAAAACAAAATCAATTATTTTGTCTAATTCCATAGATTTGACAAAGAGCAGCCAACATTCGGGGTTACTTGAGAAAATACTTGTGAAATACTTAAATTTGCCCTATATAAGCAAAAGAACTTGGTTTATAGTGACGTTTGAGTACAACTTGAGGAGAATGATATGTTGATTAGTCCTGCTTTTGCGCAGGCTGCCGATGCGGCAGCCCAACAAGGCTCTATTTATGGCACCCTGCTTCAGCTGGGTTTGATCTTTGTAATTTTTTACCTGCTGTTGATCCGCCCGCAGCAGAAAAAAATCCGCCAGCACGAAGCTATGCTCGGCCAGATCAAAAAAGGCGACCGGATTATTACCGGCGGCGGCATTTATGCCAAAGTCCTGAACGCTGACGACCCGGTTGACCTGACGGTTGAAATTGCCGACGGAATCGTCGTTCAAATCAACCGCGGCACAGTTCGCGATGTCGTTGTCGATATGCCTGCCGCGGCTGCGGTTAAAGCCGATGCCAAAAAGAAAAAGCCGGCTAATACCAATAAATCCAAAAAATAATAAGGCTAAATGAATGTACAAACTATCCCGCTCCCGCGTGATTATCATTCTGGCGATCTGTGCATTGGGTATTTTCTTTGCCATCCCGAATCTAATCAGCAACCCGGACAAGCTGCCCAAATGGTGGCAACCGGTTAATCTCGGACTGGATCTGCAGGGCGGTTCCAACCTCCTGCTGGAAGTTAAGATTGACGATGTTATTAAAGAGAGAATGTCTTCGATTGAAGATTCCGCACGCCAGCTGCTGCGTGAAAACCGCATCCGCTACCAAAATCTGGCTGCCGGCAATACTTCGGTCAAGGTCAAAATCGATAATGACAACGCCCGCAGCAAAGCGGCCAACCTGTTTCGCAAGATAGATTCCGGCATTGTCGTTACCGAAGAGGCAGACGGCACGCTGGAAGTTACTTACAGCGAGGTCGAACTCAATAAATTAAAAATGCGGGTGGTTGAACAATCTATTGAAATCGTGCGCCGCCGGATTGACGAACTGGGAACCAAAGAGCCGGTCATTCAGAGTCAGGGCTCGGACCGTATTGTGGTTCAGCTGCCGGGGCTGCAAAATCCTGAAGAAGTCAAAAAACTGCTCGGCAAAACAGCCAAAATGTCTTTCCATTTAGTTGACAGCCGTTCGTCCGCCGCCGAAGCGCGCCGCGGCAAATTGAACGCTGCCTCGAAACTGATTCAGGGATCGGAAGGCGAATATTATGTTATCGGCCGCAAACCGATTATCAGCGGTGAAAATTTGGTTGATGCCCAGCCTTCTTTCCAGGAAGGCGAGCCGGTTGTCAGTTTCAAATTCAACTCGCTGGGCGGCAAAAAATTCGGTGAAGTCACCAAAAACAACATCGGTGAACGTTTGGCCATTGTTTTGGATAATGAAGTTATTTCCGCTCCGGTGATTCAGAGTGCCATTCTTGGCGGCTCGGGCATTATCAGCGGCAGTTTCACGGTTAAATCGGCCAATGATCTGGCGCTTCTGCTCCGTTCAGGCGCATTGCCGGCGCCGCTGGAAGTGCTGGAGGAACGGACAGTCGGTGCCGGACTGGGCGCAGACTCAATCCAGGAGGGCATTATTGCTTCGATTATCGGCTTGGCTGCGGTTGTTGTGTTTATGGTTGCCGCTTACGGATTATTCGGCGTTTTCACAACGGTTACCGTTTTTATCAACCTGTTCTTAATGCTGGGCGCGCTGAGCTTTATGGGAGCAACGTTAACGCTGCCGGGCATTGCCGGTATTATTCTGACTATCGGCATGGCGGTTGATGCCAATGTGCTGATTTTTGAACGCATGCGCGAAGAGGTTAAAGCCGGGCGCTCCACCAAAGACGCCGCCGAAGCCGGTTTTACCGAAGCCTGGGGCACAATTGTCGATTCAAACCTGACGACCTTGGTTGCCGCTTTGGTACTGTTTTACTTCGGCACCGGGCCGGTACGCGGTTTTGCCGTTACCCTGGCTATCGGTATTGCCACTTCAATGTTTACGTCGGTTACGGTCACCCGTTTAATCATTACCAGCTGGCTGATGAAATATAAACCGACCAAACTGCCGATTTAGTAAAGGAAGACCTGAAATGATGAAAATTTTTAGCTGGGTAACCAAAGACACGACCATTGATTTTATGAAGGCTCGCAAATTTACTTACGCCTTGTCAATTTTAATGGTGGTCTTTTCAGTCGCATGCATCGCCATAAAAGGGTTTAATTACGGCATTGATTTTTCCGGCGGTATTTTGATGGAGCTGCAGAGCAGCCAGAAAATTAATCTGGATGAGCTGCGCCAGAAAATAAATACCCTGAATGTTGATGACGTCAACCTGCAGACGATCGGCGACAGCGGCCAGGAAGTTATGATCCGGGCACAGGCCAAAGAACTCAATGAAAAAGAACAGATGAAAGTTGTCAACGAGATCAAACAGGTTCTTGGCAGCGATTATGAATACCGCCGGGTAGAGCTGGTCGGGCCGCAAGTCGGCGGCGAGCTTAAAAAAGCCGGCGTTATTGCATCTATTATCGCGGTTCTGGCAATTACGGTTTACATCTGGTTCCGGTTTGAATGGCAGTTTGCCCTGGGAGCAATGATCGGCCTGATTCATGATATTATAACCACGGTCGGGCTGCTGTCCTGCTTTGGATTTGATTTCAGCCTGACAACGGTTGCCGCGGTTTTGACGCTGGCCGGCTATTCGGTCAATGATACGGTTGTTACTTATGACCGCATTCGCGAAAACTTGAGAAAATATAAAAAGATGCCGCAGTATGAATTGTTAAACAAGAGCATTAACGATATTTTTTCACGTACGATTTTGACCGGATGCACGACGCTGCTGGCGGCCCTGGCCCTGTTTATCTGGGGCGGCGACACGCTGCGCAGCTTTTCTTTCACGATTGTGTGGGGCGTTATTGTCGGAACGTACTCGTCAATTTATGTTTCGGGCGTGTTCCTCAATCTGTTTAACCTCCGCAAAACCATGGAAGAAAAAGACAAAGTGATTAATCCTTTTGGAAATGTCGATTAACAGAAGTTAATGTAAAAGAGAAAACTCCGCTGATAAACAGCGGAGTTTTTTATGTCTACGCCGCCAAACTATTTGTTGACTGTTTATCAAATAAATGTTATCCTGAAAAAAGTTCCGGAACAGTAAATTATTGGAGAATTGCCATGAGAACGGTATTTTTCGCCTTCACTTTATATTTTGCGAGCATTTTTTCTGCTTCAGCCGTTCCTTTGGAAAGCTCCGGCGCCAATAATATAACTGTTGCCAATACAGAACAATCTTTCAAACTTGCCGGAATTTACTGGCTTCCCGACTATCTTAAAGAAAACGTTGATACGAACCACCGCATAGAAGACGACAAAGGCGGTACCGATATTAAATTTGACTGCGAAGAAAACGGTTACAGTTCTTCTCCCTGTGTCGCACCGCAGACTCAGATTGGCGAACACAATATGGTTACTCATGTTTGTTATGAATGTGCTTGTCCTGCCGGCTATATATCTTCTTCCAACTGTTCAAACGGATATACGCCCAGCGGAGGTTCCTGCAACGGCAAATTTCTCCGGTGCGATCCCTCGGCCTGTCCGTCAGGATACACGGCCGGAAAAACCTGCACCTCCGGTTATGACCGGGAGGTAAACGGCAAATCCGGGACCCAGGACTGTGCCAGATGCGTGGCCAAGACCTGCCCTTCAGACTATACCGCCGGACTTGCCAACTGTAACGGCAAAACCCATCCGGAAGGGTGGTCCTACAGTTCCAACGGTTATGCCGGTGACAGCATTTGCGGCAAGTGCACCGCCAAGTCCTGTGCCCAGGGGTATACTGCCGGACTGGCCAACTGTAATGGACAATCCCAGCCCTCCGGATGGACTTATGCCTCTAACAGCTATGCCGGAGACAGCATCTGCGGCAAATGTTCCGCCAACTCCTGCCCTGCCGGATATACCGCCGGGGTCACCCAGTGCAGCAACACCACAAGCTGGACCTATGGTTCCAACGGCTATGCCGGAAACAGTATCTGCG
>CALYAX010000002.1 GCA_944393665.1 uncultured Alphaproteobacteria bacterium | reverse complement strand
GGCTTTTTCGCGCCTAACGTTCCACGTTACCGCCTGTTTTCGGGCATAAAAAAACCGCAACTCTTTTCAAGCTGCGGTATGCCAATATGCAGAAAGGGACGCTATCGGTCTGATAACGCCCCTTTTGCTCGGTTATTCAGTTGTAACCTGTTTGCCCGCCGTCCATAAACGCGATGATTTAAGGCTTTTTGCTTGTTTTCTTATCTCACCGCGCTTAACCCGGGGTGTTTTTTTATCTCGGCAGAATTAGAATTCTTCCTGCAGTTCAAAGAAATAAGCCTGCGGATGATCGCAAACCGGGCATTTTTCCGGAGCTTTCGGAGATTCAACCCGGTGACCGCAGTTGGCGCATTCCCAGATAACTTTGGTCGGGCGCTCAAAGATTTTGCCCTCGCACAAAGAATCCAACAGGGCCTGATAGCGTTCTTCATGGCCTTTTTCAATTTTAGCAACCGATTCAAACAGGAAGGCAATTTTGGTGAAACCTTCTTCACGGGCTTCTTTGGCCATACGGTCATACATATCGGTCCATTCGTAGTTCTCACCGGCAGCAGCGTCTTTGAGGTTGTCCATCGTTGAAGGAATTTCGCCGCCGTGCAGCAGTTTGAACCAGATTTTGGCGTGTTCTTTTTCATTGTTGGCGGTCTGTTCAAACTTGTCGGCAATAATATTATAGCCTTCTTTTTTAGCTTTAGAAGCATAATAGGTATATTTATTGCGGGCCTGAGATTCGCCGGCAAAAGCTTCCATCAAGTTCTTTTCTGTTTTTGAACCTTTAAGTTCCATAGTACTTTTCTCCTCAAGTTAATTTAATTTTTTGCAATCCGGGCAGATGCCCCGAAAACTGATATCGTATGATTCTATCAACAAACCGGTGCGCTCGGCCGCTTTATCGGCCAGCTCCGGTATAATGTCATAAGGCACATCATAAACCTTATTGCATTGAGAGCAAATAAAATGATAATGATTGTGGGTATTGTGGTCAAAATGGGCTGACCCGTCAAGCCCGCGGATACGCCGGATAATACCCTGGTCCGCCAGCTGGTTCAGGTTACGGTAAACCGTCGCCAGGCTGATGGAGGGCTCAATTTCCTTAATCATGGCATAAAGCACGTCCGCCGTAGGGTGGATGGCATTTTCCTGCAATGTTTTCAGAATCAAATCGCGTTGCCGTGAATATTTCATTTTTTTGCTCAAAAGTAATAACAATTACTATTATTGTTTATTACTTAAATTTTTGGTTGTCAATCGCTATTTTTGATATTATCTCTGTGATAAGAAAATTTGCATATACAAATTGAGGAGAAGATCATGGACGCAAAAGAAATTAAACCCTCAATCTACTGGGTAGGGGTAAAAGACTGGAATTTGACCGAGTTCCACGGTTATAGCACGCCGCACGGTTCAACTTATAATTCTTATTTGATTTTAGATGAAAAAATAACCTTGGTTGATGGCGTAAAAGCCTATATGAGTAAAGAAAATCTGGCCCGTATTGCCAGCGTGACCGATTTCAGCAAGATTGCCTATATTGTCGTCAATCATGTGGAGATGGATCACTCCGGCAATATTCCCGAGATTATGAAATTGGCACCACAAGCCAAAATTGTGACTAATACGGCCGGAAAAATGGCTCTCGAAGCTCATTTTGATACCGCCGGCTGGGAATATCAGATTATCAAAACCGGCGATTCTCTTAATATTGGCGCACACACTCTGGAATTTATGACCACCCCGATGCTGCACTGGCCCGATTCGATGATGACTTATGTCAAAGAAGATAAGCTCCTGCTGTCAAATGACGGCTTTGGCCAGCACTTTGCCAGTGATGCGTTGTTTGTCAAAGAAGCCCCCTTTGATATTGTAATGGAAAATGCCAAAAGTTATTATGCCAATATTCTTTTTCCTTTTGGCTGCCAGGCGGAAAAAGCGTTGCAAACCGCGGGAGATTTGGGGTTGGACATTGAGATGATTGCCCCTTCCCACGGCCTGATTTGGAGCGGCAAAGACGAAGTCGGCGCTATTCTTGGCAACTATGCCAAATGGGCCGGCTGCGGAAATGAAGGTAAAGCCGTAATCGTCTATGACACTATGTGGGGAGCAACCGCAACAATGGCTGAAGCAGCAATGGCGGTTTTCCAGGATGCCGGTATCCCGGTCGTCAAACATTGTCTGGCCGTTAAAAATGTTTCTGAAGTAATGGTCGATTTTCTGGATGCCAAATATGTTGTAATTGGAAATCCGACTTTGAATAACCAGTTGTTTCCCCGTGTTGCCGGATTTTTGACCTATATGCACGGCCTGCAGCCGAAAAATAAAGCCGGCCTGGCTTTTGGCTCCTATGGCTGGAAACCCGGCGTTGTCAAAAAGATTCAGGAAGTTTTTGATGATCTTGGCTGGCAGTCGGTTGAACCGTTCGAAGAAAAATATACCCCAAAATCCGATGTGATTGAGCGTTTTCAGGAACGGGTGCGGGAGTTAATCAAGCTGTAGTTAAACGCGTTTTTTAAATTAAAGACCGGGGAATTCCCCGGCCTTTAATTATTTACATTTTTCAATAACAATCTTCTTAATGAGAAGAGATATTGCTTTTTCTGAAGGATGTGAAAGCAATCTCAGGTACATTTCAGCCTCTGCTGTTTGATAAGCATATTGGCTTTTTTGTTCTCTTAAAACCGTTTTTACCTCTTCAAGCAGATTTTTAGTTTCTTGAATCTTAGCTTTAGAATGAAACTTTTCTTTTTGCGACTTGAGTTGTTTTGATAATGAAAAAAGGGGCTCGATTGCCTCAATCTGAATCTTGTTATGATAATCACAAGATTCCTCTGTTTTTCCTTCTTTAAAAAATTGAAACTCACATAACCATTCCAGAAAACGGTATTGTATTTCAACTTGTGAAATCATAGTTTCAATTTCCTTGTTTAAATAAAAAATTTCGATCTTGTCAATCTGAGCTTCGGCATAATTTTTTTCAATTTCAATAACAGAAACAATAATTGCACTCATCATAACCAGGGCAATAACGACATAAATAACAATCTTTTTCATAATTTTTTGTTTTTTGTTTATTTAATAAAGATTTTTACGACACAATGCTTTCTATAATAACTATTTTATAAATAGAAACATAACATTATTTGTTTATAATGTATAGGCTAAAATTTTGAAATTTTTGTTACAGTCAAATATTTATTGATAAAATTTTTTTATTTTAATCCGTATTTATAATCGCGGCGCGTCATATAAATAAAACGCCCGGTGTTCAAGACCAGGGAGGAAAAACCTCCGCAGGCCAATCCCAGTATTAATCCTTTCAGACCCAAATTAAAATGAAAAGCCAGCAGGTAACAGGCACTGATTCGCATGCCCAGAAAAGAGATAATCTGATTGATAGTCGGAATTTTAACATCGCCGCGGCCCATCAGTGTTCCATAAATATTCAAGGGGAGGGCGTCGATAAACACATCCAGCAGCAGATAAAAAATCAGGCCGTTAATGGCAGCAATAACACTGGGATCATTAGTGAAAATACCAAAAATCTGGTTGGGAAAATTATAAATCAGGGTAATCAAAACGATAATCACGCTTAATGAAACCACATAACCGGCAAGTGCTGACGAAACAATACCGTCGCGGTCGCGTTTGCCGTAGTTATTGGCGGCAACAATTGATGTTGCCTGTGAAATAGAAAAACAAACCATAAAAACCAGTGTGCTGACATTAATTAAAATGACAAAAATAGCCATCGTGTGTTGCCCCATCCAGCCGGCAAAAGTCGAAACCATCGAAAAAGAACCGTTGGTTGCAACCGTTGTTATGGCGGCGCCGTAACCGATTTTGCGGGTGGTCTTGCTGTCATTCCACCAGGTATCATAGCTGCGGCTTAGTCCGAAAAACTTGTTAACCCGCGGGTTTTTCTTCATACGATAGATGTAATACAGCATATACAGGGCCAGAAAAATACGCACGATCAGGGTTGATGTCGCCGAACCGACGGCGCCCATTTCCGGCAGCCCCAGCTTACCGTAAACCAGAACCGGATTAATCATCGCATTCAAAATATTGGCAACAATAATGCCGTACATCGCCACCTGCGGCCGTTTGATGGATTGTAAAAAGAAATTGGCATTAACATAAATTAATATAAACGGAATTGACAGGACAAACACCCGCAGCACCCTGCCGCCGTGCTTTACCATTTCGGGGTCCTGTCCTAACAGCTTCAAAATCATCTCGCCGTTGATGCCAATGAGCGTAAAAATAACCGACAGCACAATCAGATAGCGGCGCCCTTCATTATAGATTTTTCCCGTTGACTGAAATTTACGGGCTCCGAATTTTTGCGAGGCTTTTACCAAAACCCCCTGCAGCAGCCCGATCGGAATTGTAAACAAAATAACAAAAACTGAATTGGCCAGTCCGATATAGGCCAGCTGATCGGTGTTATAATTGCCCACGATCATCGTATCGACAATACCCATGACGCCCATCAGCACAAAGGCTGCGGTAATCGGCCCGGTTAATTTAAAAATTTCCCGTAAATTATCTTTCATTCGCCGTAAAATCATTGCTGTTTACTATTCCTGATGTGAAAACCTTGTGTTTTGCACACAGTTCTACCAATTCCGTTAATTTTTTCAATAACTTTTTGCAGACTTTCGTCCGGGGTATAGCCGGTAGCGGATTTTCCGGGGTATAACTCGTAATGTTTACGATAAGCGGTCAGCGTAACATTTGGCATGATGACATTGGCACCGCCCTGCAAAGCCCGGATTTGCCCGTCTGGTGCCAGTGTTTCCATCGCCGTTGTGGCCGGAATATTAATGTCTGGCAGCAGCAGACGGGTCAGGGCCATAACTTTTAAGGCTAAATCAAGTTTTCCGCCTTCGGCATTTCGCAGCGGTGTATCGGGATGGGGAATAAACGGCCCGATTCCGATCATATCGGCATCAATTTGCTTAAAAAACAAAATATCGTCTGCCAGAGAAGCTGTCGTTTGCCCCGGAAGCCCGACCAGACACCCCGAACCGACCTCAAGCCCGGCCGTCCGTAAGTCTGCCAGGCATTGACGGCGGCTGTCCCAGCTCATTCCCGGATCATGACGCAGGTACAAATCACGGTCGGTTGTTTCAATCCGCAGCAAAAACCTGTCTGCTCCCGCCTCGCGGTAAGCTTGGTAGTCCTGCAGGGATTTTTCTCCGGTGCTTAAAGTCAGGGCAACGCCGAGCTTTTTGATTCCGCGGATGATTTCCGTCATCCGTCCGGTTGTAAACCAGGGATCTTCGCCGGATTGCAGCACAACGGTTTTCAGCCCCATAGCTGCGGCATGTTCCGCCAGTTTGAGGATGGTTGGCGTGTCAATCCGGTAACGTTCAAGCCGGTGATTATCACGGCGTAAACCGCAGTAACAACAGTTGTTTTTACAAAAATTAGAAAACTCAATCAGGCCGCGCAAATGAATCTCATCGCCGACATATTGTTTTCTGACCTCATCAGCCGCAGCCAGCAGGGCAGGGGCACAGTTGTCGTCTTCCAGCAGGGCAATCAGTTCTTCCCGGTTCAGGTTATGGTTTTGTACCGCTTTTTTAATCAAATTTTTCATAATCACCAAAATACGGAATTTTTATTATTTTACAAGCTTTAAAAGGACAGGTTTTCCTTTTGGGTTCAATTTTGTTAAGAATGTTATTATCTCTTATTAACCGGTTGCATATAGCGGAGCTTATTCTAATATAAAATTAAATAAAATACTTGACAAATGTAATATATGACAAATAATATACATATTGGTTGTTGCATATGTCTAAAAGAAAGGATTATTCATGACGATTTGTTTAAGTTTGGCTTTATTATTGCTGTTAACATCCAAAGCTCTGGCCAATCCCGCCTGTGCAGTTTGTACTGTTGCCGTCGGGGCTTCCCTGGAAATTGCCCGTTATTACGGGGTGGATGATGCGGTGGTCGGTGTCTGGGCCGGCGCATTTTTAGCCTTGTTAGGCTATTGGCTGATTTTATGGTTTGATAAAAAAGGCTGGAATTTTCCGGGACGGAATTTGTTGTTGATGGCTGTGTCCATCGGTTCTATCGGCTTTATGTATATCAGTGAGATTCCTTATTCTCCGCAGCCGATTTTGTTCTTTTATATGGACCCGCTGCTGTTTTCAACGCTGCTCGGCGCCGCGGTCTTTGTTTATGTTTCCAGATTTTACCAGTGGCTCAAAGCCCGCAACGGCGGTCATGCCCACTTTCCGTTTGAGAAAGTGGTTTTGCCGGTGGGCGCTTTGTTCCTGCTAAGTGTTTATTTTAACTATTATCCGCTCAGCCAAAATACTGTGCCTCAGAATCTCGATGCTGCCGGATTATATGATTTTTCGGGAGATAAATAATGTCAAAGGCCAAAAACGTTAAAGAATTTGTGGAACGGATCGACGCTTCAAAAAAAGTTAATCCCAAGGATTTGTCTTCGGATCAGGATTTGACCATTGCGATTATGAACCTGATTTCAATTGAAGAACATCTGGTTTTTTCCGGCGCCAAAACCGGCAAAACATCTTTTTATGACTTAATTGAGGAAGTGCGCGAACTGCGCAAAACCCTGATGCAGAAGATTATACCTGCCTATGAAGGGGAGGTCTGGTGCATTTCCAAACATCTGCTGGCTTCCAGTATGCGTTTGATGGAAGTAGGAACCAAACAACAGAGTTTAGGCCATAAAGAAGAGGCATATAAGCTGTTTGGACAGGCTTACGACCTGTATTGCCTGTTTTGGGGCTTGAACATGAATATGCTTAATGTTGACGATGTTAAATGGGTTGAGGATAAGCTGGATGATGTGAAAAAAATCTCCGCCCGTCTGGAAGCGGAAGAAAATAAACCTGCTGTGCAGCCAGCCGCCGGCGGTGTCCTTTCAAAAATGAAGGCCTTTGTCCGTAAAGCTGTCGATTGTTGTATCGAATAAGGCTGGTTTTCTCATAAAAACCCCGCTGCTGTTAGTTCAGAGCGGGGTTTTATTTAGTAAGCAAAAGGCGCGGCTGATAAAAAATTCGGCCGGACCGTAACTCTTAAATTTCTGAAGTCTTTGATTTCCTTCAGGGCATTTGTCCAAAATTGATATTTCTCTTCAATTTTTTTCTTGGACAACAAAAAATTATAATCATCCATCCAGCGATACGGCGGCTGCGTTTTATCGGGAACAAAATGATACTGCTGTTGCAGCAAAAGACATAAGTTTTCCAGATAATCTAAATTCCGGCGTCCGTAAAAAGAGGGGGCGCTCTGAAATTTTTTCAGCCTTTTTTCGGCATTTCTTTCCAGTTGGCGGGGAGAACGGAATTCCGTCAAAACATGAATGGTTTTCCATTTGAGGGTTGTTCCCAAACGGTACAGCCCGTAAATACCAACGCCGATAAAATAACAGAACACGGCTAAAGCACAAAAAACGCCTTTAGCGATAAATCTGATAAGTCTTTTAACCTGCTGCGGATATCGGTAAGCGGCCAGTTTAAGCATTCCGGCGATAACCAGAACAGCCGCAATAAAAATAATAAATGTTTTCATGGCTTGTATTCTTTAATTAATAATATTCAGACTAATTTTTAATGATATCCAATTCTATAAAGATAATTCGACAAAAATCAAGTCCTATTTCAAATCCGGAGCAAAAAATAACCCCGCCGGAGCGGGGCCTTTCCAAACTAAAACTCCCCGGATGTTCCGGGGAGTTAGATTTACTGAACTTCATTTTCATCAGTCAGATTCAGATATTTATATTTTATCCTGATCCGGTAATTGGAACCAAATGCCTCAATCATTTGGTTGGCGGCGGCCTGGCTTAAATCGGCGGCGGCTTTTGACCGCAGAACGTCCATTTCTTCCTTACTGGGGGTCGCTGTGGACTGTACTACTTTAACCGGCACAATAATCAGGGTTTCATCTTCATCGCTGATCAGTTTGGGGACGCCAAGTCCTTCCTGAAACAATTCGTTCATTTGATTGCCGTTCAGCCCGGCAAAAGTATCGGTTCGTTTCAACGGGGCAGTCGTTTTAAATTGAAGTCCGAAACGGCGGGCAATATCGCTCAGTTTGTCGCCGCTTTCCAGATCGTGGGTAACATCGTTGACAATTTCCTGAGCTATGGCATTCTTTTCATTCGCCGCCCACATTTGTTCAATTTTGCCTTTAACCTGTGAAAGGTCCAACGGGTGAGCATCATTTATTTTATTAACCCGGACAATTGTAAATCCGCTGTCACCTTCCAGAACCTGGCTGATTTCGCCTTCGTTGTAAGAAAAAGCCGTGTCAACAAAGTCATTGGAGGCTATCAGGGATTTAAATTGTTCCGGCAGCTTGGCAGCTGTTCCGTCTTCAGCCAGTCCTTTAACGTCATAAATTTTAACTTTATAACTGTCGGCAATCTCATCAAGACCGGCACCGGCGCCCAGCTTGTCCTCAATTTCGGCAATCACTTCCGAGGCCTGGTCATAAGCCTTTTCTTTGCGGATGGCTTCCACAATTTTGGCCTTTGCCGCAGTGACGGAGGTTTCTTTTTTGGGGGTAATATGAGTCACTTTCATGACATGCCAGCCCAGTTCTGATTTAATCGGCTGGGTAAATTCCCCGGTTTTCAACGCGAAAACCGCATCGCTCATATCGGCAATCAGCATCTCTTTGGAAACTTCGCCTAATTCGGTAGATGCTCTGTCCTGCTTGGCAAAGTCAGCCGCAACTTTATAAAAGTCTCCGCCGGCATTCAAAGCGGCATAGGCCTTGTCGGCATCTTCCTGTTTGTCAAACATCATCTGTAAAACCGTGCGGTTTTCAGGAATAACAAACTGTGAAATGTTTTCATCATAATAAGCCTTAATCTCTGCCTCGTCAGGCTGAATAGCAGCTGCCAGCTGGTCAGTTGAAAGCTCGATAAAGGAAACATCGCGTTTTTCCGGCTCTTCAAACTGGGCCGCAAAATCCTGATAATACTGTTCCAGCTCTTCCTGGCTGATTTTCCGGTCGATTTTGAGCTGCGACGGCTTGATGGCAACATACTCAAAAACCTTTTTCTGATTCTCAAGCTGGGCTAAATAAGGATTCATAAATTTGGGAATATTGATATTTTCTACCGGAGTCTGAATTAAATGTTGTTTTTCAACATCTTGGCGCAGGGTTTCAACATAGCGCTGCTCGCTCCAGCCTGAGGCATTCAGCAGGCGGCGGAGTTTTTCGATACTGAAACGTCCTTCGGCGTCCATAAATTCTGCCTGAGAATATATAATTTTGCGCACCAGTTCATCGCTGACACTGACATTCAGATCCTCGGCGGTTTTTTGCATAATTGCGTTAATCACATCTTTCTGCACGATTCCCGTCATAATTGAATTGCGCATGGCATCGGTAATTTCCAGGCTGTCACCGAACAGGTTTTTGGCGGTTTGTAATTCCTGGTTATATTGGCTGATAATGTCGTCCTGATAAATAACAATGTCGTCCACTTTAATAATCGGGCGGTTTTTGCCGGTTCCGGACAGATAGCCCGAAACACCGAACAAAGACATAAAGCTGAGCGCCGTCAAAATCAGGATGCCTTTAGCCAGCCAGGAATCCTGAATACTTCTGATTTTGGTCATCATTGCAGTTATATTCCTTATTTATAATAAACTCTGGCGCGATTATATAACAGGTCTGCTGATTTATACAACCGCTAAATATTGGTGTTGAAAAGTTTTTTTGACTGTGTTAGAAGAAAACATCGATTTAAAAATAAAGGATAAAACAATGGCTCGTAAAAAACTGATTGCAGGGAACTGGAAAATGAACGGCCTGATGGCTGACGGTATTGATTTGGCGAAAGGAATTGCCGCAGAGGTTAAAGCCATGGGCAAACCCGCGTGCGAATTTCTGGTCTGCCCGCCGTTTACCCTGCTGGCTCCGGTTAAAAAAGCCCTGCGCGGTGCGAAAGTTGCTCTTGGGGCGCAGGATGCCCATTTTGCCGAAAAAGGCGCCCATACCGGCGATATCAGCCCTCTGATGCTCAAAGATCTCGGCTGTACTTATGTTATCCTCGGCCACTCGGAACGCCGTGCCGATCACCACGAGTCGAACGAGCTGGTGAATAAAAAAGCCGCTGCCTGCCATGCCGCCGGTTTAAAAACCGTTATCTGTATTGGTGAAACGTTGGAGCAGCGCGAAGCCGGAAAAGCCGTTGAAGTTTGCCGCGAGCAGATTTTGGGATCGGTTCCCGACGCCGCTACCGCTGCCGACACCGTTATCGCCTATGAGCCTGTTTGGGCAATCGGAACCGGAAAAGTTCCGACGGCTGCCGATGTTGAAGAAGTTCATGCCGCCTGCCGCAAGGTTCTGGCTAAAAAGCTCGGCAAAGGCAATGCGAATAAAATGCGTATTCTCTACGGCGGTTCGGTCAAACCCGGCAATGCCAAAGAACTTTTGTCGCTGCCTGATGTTGATGGTGCCCTGATCGGAGGGGCCAGCCTCAAGGTTGCCGACTTTATCGGTATTGCTAAAAATGCCGGTTGTGCGGAATAATAAATTGTCATTGCGGGATTGACGGCTGCACGGCAATCTCGGCTAATTTAAGGAAAAAATAATGGGAACAGTTTTATTAGTACTACATTTGTTGATTGCCATTTTTTTGGTGGCGGTTATCTTGCTTCAGCGGTCGGAAGGCGGTGCTTTGGACGGTCTCGGCGGCGGCTCCGGCGCTTCCAGCTTTTTGTCAGCCCGCGGTACCGGTAATTTTCTGACCCGGACAACGGCTATTCTGGCGACTTTGTTTATTATCACCAGTATTTCGTTGTCACTGTATTACAAAGGCATACACCGGCAAACCGGCTCATCCATTCTGGAGGCGGCTCCGGCAGAAAGTTCCCAGCCTGCCGTTCCGGCGGCTCCCGCTGTTCCGAGTGCTCCGGTAGCAGGAAAATAAATGAACGGACTAACCGACATAACAAAGGCATCTTCTTCCGAAGGTGCCTTTGACACTTTAAAACAATTTTGCTGAAAACTTGCTAATGAACTGAAAAAGGGAATAAAATGTGCGAAAAAACTAAATTTATTTTCATCACCGGCGGTGTGGTATCATCTTTGGGAAAAGGGCTGGCTTCGGCTTCTCTGGCGTCAATTCTGCAGGGCAGGGGATTCAAAGTCCGTATGCGTAAACTTGATCCATACCTGAATGTTGATCCCGGCACGATGAGCCCTTATCAGCATGGCGAAGTTTTTGTGACCGATGACGGAGCCGAAACTGATCTGGATTTGGGGCATTATGAGCGCTTTTCCGGAGTTGCCTGCCACAAAACCGACAGTATTACCACCGGCAAAATCTATCAGCGGGTCATTGATAAAGAGCGCCATGGCGATTATCTGGGCGCCACAATCCAGATTATTCCCCATGTGACCAATGAAATTAAGGAATTTATCCTTTCAGACATTACGGATGAGGATTTTGTTTTGTGCGAAATCGGCGGAACGGTCGGCGATATCGAAGGTCAGCCTTATCTGGAAGCGATCCGCCAGGTGGCTTATGACCTTGGCCGTGATCATGTGATGTTTATCCACTGCACGCTGCTGCCTTATATTCCGGCCGCCGGAGAACTTAAAACCAAACCAACCCAGCATTCGGTCAAAAAACTGCAGGAATATGGTATTCAGCCCGATATGCTGCTGTGCCGGTCGCAAATGCCGATTCCCGAGGGTGAAAAACGTAAAATCGCTTTATTTTGCAATATCAGGGAGGAAAATGTCATTGCGGCTCTGGACGTACCAAGCATTTACCTGGTGCCGATTTCTTATTCGCGTGAGGGAATTGACACCCAGGTTTGCAAACATTTCGGAATTGAATGTTCCCGCCCTTCGGATCTGAGCAAATGGGAAAAAATTGTCGACACCATCCGCCATCCCGAAGGAGAGGTTAAGGTTGCGGTCGTCGGCAAATATACTTCTCTGCTCGAAGCTTATAAATCACTCAATGAAGCGCTTACCCACGGCGGTATTGCCAATCATTACAAAGTCAAAATCAAATGGGTCGATTCGGAGCTTCTGGAAAAAGAAGATCCTGCCGAACATCTTAACGACGTCAGCGCTATTTTGGTTCCCGGCGGCTTCGGTGCCCGCGGTACCGACGGCAAACTGGCCGCAATCAAGTATGCCCGCGAACATAAAGTTCCTTTTCTCGGTATTTGTTTCGGCATGCAGATGGCCGTTATTGAAACCATGCGCAACGTGGCCGGAATTAAAAATGCCGGTACCACCGAATTTGGTCTTGATTGCGAACCCGTTGTCGGATTAATGACCGAGTGGGATAAGGACGGCGCCAAAGAAATCCGCCATAAGGATGGCGACCTCGGCGGAACCATGCGGCTGGGAGCCTATGATTGCGCATTAAGCCCCAAATCCCGGGCGGCTGATATTTACGGCTGCACGGCAATCAGCGAGCGTCACCGCCACCGTTATGAGGTTAACATGAAATATGAAAACATTCTGCGCCAGGCAGGCATGGTTATCTCGGGAAAATCTCCCGACGGAAAATTGCCGGAGATTGTTGAGCGGCCTGATCATCCCTGGTTTATAGGCGTACAGTTCCATCCCGAACTGAAATCCAAGCCGTTTGATCCCGCGCCGCTCTTCATATCGTTCATTAAAGCGGCAATTGACAAAAGCCGGCTGCTGTAGTAGCCTTTCGATATTATCTAACAATAAGGAAACATCTTTATGGAACCAAGAATCATAAAAATCGGTCATTTTGAAATCAGCAACCGCCTGCCTTTTGCGTTGTTGGCAGGTCCGTGTCAGATTGAAAGCCGCCAGCATGCGATTGATATGGCCGGTTCAATGGTAGAAATTACCAAAGAACTTGGAATAAATTATATTTTTAAGGCTTCTTTTGACAAAGCCAACCGCACGTCTTTGAATACGCCGCGCGGTGTCGGCCTGGATGAGGGGCTGCGGACTTTTGATGAAATCAGAAAGCTTTATAATAATATTCCGATTGTGACCGATATTCATGAAAAAGAACAATGTGCCGTGGTTGCGCCGCATGTCGATATGCTGCAAATTCCGGCTTTCCTTTGCCGTCAGACCGATCTGATGGTTGCGGCGGCTCAAACCGGTAAGGTTGTCAATATTAAAAAAGGCCAGTTTCTGGCTCCGTGGGATATGAAAACCCTGGTTAAAAAATGTGATGATTCCGGCAATACAAATGTTTGTGTCACCGAACGCGGTGCCAGTTTCGGCTATAATACGCTGGTAACGGATTTCCGCGGTTTGCCCCGGATGGCTGCCGATACCGGCTGCCCGGTCATCTTTGATGCCACTCATTCAATCCAGCAGCCCGGAGGAAACGGTACGACATCAGGCGGCCAGCGTGAATATGCTCCGGTTTTGGCGCGTGCCGCTGTCGCTGTCGGTGTTGCTGCTGTCTTTATTGAAACACACGATAACCCTGATAAGGCTTTGTCTGACGGACCGAATATGATTCCGCTTCATGATATGAAACGGGTCTTATCTGAACTTCAGGCTTACGATAATATTACCAAAAATATTGTAAAACCTTACTAATTAAAAACAAACCCCGGTTAACGCCGGGGTTTGTTTTTTGAGAGTTAAATATTCGTCATAATATTGTGGATGTAATTTAACATGACCTTAATTTTTTCAGTTTCCCTGTCATCATAATGAGAAACAACCCAGCAGGGATGGCTGAGAGTAATTCCCATGTCAAGATAAATCCAGTTATTTTGAACTTTTCCAAAATTTAAAGGCTGAATGGAAATGCCTAAGCCGTTATTTGTCGCCTGAATGAGCAGATTGGAAGAATCAAAACTGGCCGCAATATGTTTTGCTTTGGCATACAATTCTTTCCATTCATTCCAATTGTCCAGATATTCCTGTCTGTTACAGATATAATGGTTGTCGAGCAAATCATTAATATCTTTCGGCATTCCGAATTTTTTAATATATGACTTGGACGCAAACAGTCCGAACTTTCTTTCATATTGCTTGAGGACTAAAGAATCATCATTGGCCGGATACTGATAGGAAATGGCAATATCGGATTTACGGCCTTTCAAATCAGTCTCGTTATGCGTAGAGATAATCTCAATACATACTTTAGGATAGATATTCTGGAATTCCACCAGGTGCGGCATTAAATAAATGCCGATGCCGTCAGTAATAGAAATCCTGATTCTGCCGGATATACAATGTTTGTCCAAGGAATAATTTTGAAGCTCATAAAACAGCGCATCAAATTTCTTGGCATATTTGTTTATCTCTTTTCCTTCATGTGTCGGTGTCATTCCGCGTGAGGTTTGAGATAAGAGTTTGGTAGATAACAAGTTTTCAAGCTTTTTCACGTGTCTTGAAATAGCGGGCTGATCCATTTTCAAAAATTGAGCAGCCTTTGTGTAACTGCCGGCTTCAATCGTGCCTGAAAGACAGGCCAGAGACCGGATAAATGTAACTTTATCATGTATATTCATGAGACATACCAAATATGTTAAATTAGAAGATACTAAACTAATAAAATATTGTAGATACTAGACACAACGATTAGTAAAAGCAAGTAAAAAATATATTGGGGGAATAGATGAAAGTTGTAGTTGCTAGAACTTTGGACGATTACATGAAAGTTATGATTGTGAGAGGAATAGTATTTATTGGCGAACACGGTCATAAATATAATATGGAATTCGACGAGCACGAGCTCAGCGACAGAACCAATCTAATCGCGCAGGATGATGATAAGGAACCGGCAGGCATTATGAGAATCCATAAAGACGGCAAAGAAGCCAAATTTGAAAGATTGGCTGTAATGCCCAAATACCGGGGCCGGGGAGTAGCTGAAAATATTGTTAAGGCCGGAATTAAACGTTGCCGTGCGCAAGGGGTGGAAAATGTCTGCCTGTTTTGTGAACCCCAACTTGAACAATATTGGAAAGAACAAAACTTTGAGCGTGTCGGGGGAAATAAGGTTTTTAAATATCGCGGACTGGATTTGATTCCTGTCATGAAAAAAATCAATCCGGAGAATGCGCCTTTAACCGCTGAAGAAAAATCTAAAATCCCGAATATTCTTCTGCGGCAAAAAGGAGTTTGGGTTGAAAACAACGGCAATGACCAGATGGCGGTTATTATTAAGAGAACTAAGGGAAAACAAAAATAGTTAAAGGACTTGCACATGAAGCATAAATTGGATATCGCTGAACAAAACTTTCTTAAACAAACCAAAGAAATTAATGAATTGTTTGAAAACCTTCGGGCAAAAACACTTTCTCTGGGTTATCCGGAAACTTCCGGTTTTGTAAGACTGGCTCAAACTTCTTTTGAGCATGAACTGTTTCAGCAGATAAAGAAATAACAGCGCTTCCGGAACCTTCTGAGAGCCGAAAATCACAATCAGCATCAGCGGGGGATACCTTCTGATGCTGATTGACTATATTGCGCCGGCGAATTAAAATCAGCCTGGATTTATTTGCTAAAAGGAGGAAGAAAGGCTGTTTTTCAGCCTTATCTGTTAATTGTGCAGTTTACTGATCAGGGATATATCATCAATTTGCGGCGGCATGGGGAAAGTTCGCTGATTTTAACCGTGCTCACCAAAAGTCACGGCAAGGTGACCGGTTATGCTAAAAATGCCCTTACCAGAAAAAATCTCGGCATTTACCAGCTGGGTAATTTGATCGAGATTTCTGCCTATGCGCGGGTTGATGATAATATGCTCAGCCTGAAGACCGAATTAGTTTCACCTGCTGCGGTCAATTTTCTTTCTGACAATGCCAAACTCCAGGCATTATCTTCGTTGTGCGCATTGTCCAATACCTGCATGCCGGAATTGCAGGATCTTGAGCGTTTTTATTACTACGTGGACAGTTTTTTTAATCTTATAGATAAAGATAATTGGTTAGTCCATTATTCTTTCTTTGAATTTTATCTTTTGGAGTATTTGGGAATCAGTCTTGACCTGTCGGAATGTTCCGCTACCGGAACCACTGAAAACCTGGCTTATGTCTCGCCCAAAACCGGTAAGGCTGTGTGTGCAGAAGCCGGAGAGCCTTATAAAGACCGTTTATTCAAATATCCCCGGTATATTTTAGAATGTCACTATCATCCCGGGCCGGAAGAACTGGCGGATCTGCTGTCAATGACTGAGTTTTTCCTCTATAAAAACTTTTTTGCGGCTCATGGCTTGAAATTTCCCGAAAGCCGTGCTAATTTGGCGGAAATTATCCGTTGTAACCGTACTAAATTCTAGGATTCCAGATGGCTGAACAAGAACAAAAAATCAAAACCGTAGGCTTGGCCGAAGAACTCAGCACCCGCTATCTTTCATATGCGATGTCCACAATTGTCGACCGGGCGCTGCCCGATGTCCGCGACGGCCTCAAACCGGTGCACCGCCGCCTGCTGTTTGCAATGCGCCAGCTGCACCTGGATCCCAAATCCGGCTTTAAAAAATGCGCCCGTGTGGTTGGTGACGTTATCGGTAAATATCATCCTCACGGAGATACGGCAGTCTATGGCGCCATGTGCCGTCTGGCACAGGATTTTTCGGTGCGTTATCCGTTGGTTGACGGGCAGGGAAACTTTGGCAATATTGACGGAGACAATCCGGCCGCCATGCGTTATACCGAAGCCCGCCTGACCGAATTTGCTATTGCCCTGATGGACGGTTTGAATGATGATGCGGTCGATTTTCGCGATACTTATGACGGCGAAGAGTCTGAACCGGTTGTGATGCCCGGCGCCGTTCCCAATTTATTGTGTAACGGTTCCGCTGGTATTGCCGTCGGTATGGCGACCAATATCCCGCCGCATAATCTGTCGGAAGTCTGCGATGCTCTCCTGATGCTGATTGACAATCCTGAAACCGGGATTGAACCCTTGGTCCGTAAAATTAAAGGCCCCGATTTTCCGACCGGAGGCATTATTATTGATAAGTTTCAGTCTATTCTGGATGCTTATACCCAGGGCCGCGGCAATTTCCGGATCCGCGCCAAATGGGAAACCGAAGATCTGGGAATGGGACAATACCAAATCATTGTGACCGAGATTCCCTATCAGGTTGTCAAATCCAAACTGATTGAGAAAATCGCCGCTTTGCTGCAGGAGAAAAAAGTACCGCTGCTGGCTGATGTCCGTGATGAATCGGCCCATGATATCCGTATTGTTCTGGAGCCCAAAAACCGCAATGTTGACGCCAAACTGCTGATGGAACACCTGTTCCGCCAGACTGAGCTTGAATCCCGCTTTCCGATGAATATGAATGTCCTCGATTCTGATCTGGTGCCGCGGGTGATGAGCATTAAGGAAGTCCTGCAGGAATTTTTGAAGCACCGCCAGATCGTTTTGCAGCGCCGGTCCAACTATCGTTTGCAAAAGATTAATGCCCGGCTGGAAATATTGTCCGGTTATTTGATTGCTTATCTGAATCTCGATGAAATTATCCGCATTATCCGCGAGGAAGACGATGCCAAAACGGTTATGATGAAGGCCTTTTCCCTGACCGATAATCAGGCCGAGGCCATTTTGAATATGAAACTCCGCAGCTTGCGTAAATTGGAAGAGACCGAAATCAAACGTGAATTTGATGAACTTTCAGCCGAAAAAGGCGATTTGGAAGCACTGTTAGCGGACGAAACCAAACGCTGGGCCAAAGTTGCCGAAGAAATCAAGGCAATCCGGGAAAAATTCGGCAAAAAAACGGCTCTTGGGCGCCGTCGGACCGATTTTGCCGAGGTAGATGACGATATTGAAGTTCCGATGGAAGTTTTGGTTGAAAAAGAGCCGATTACGATTATTTTGTCGCAAAAAGGCTGGATCCGCTGCACCAAAGGGCATAATCCGCTGGATGAGGAATTCAAATTTAAAGACGACGATGCTTTGCTGATGGCGATTCATGCCCAAACCACTGACAAAATTGTCCTTTTTGACACTAATGGCAAATTTTTTAATATCATGGGCTCGGAAATCCCCAGCGGTCGCGGTTTCGGACAGCCCTTGCGCCTGATGATTGATCTGGGAAACAGCGACAATATTACCGATATGTTTGTTTTTGAACCCGGGGCACGATACCTGATTGCCTCTGACAGCGGGCGCGGTTTTGTGATTGATGAAAACCATATTCTGGCGCAAACCCGCAACGGCCGTAAAATTATGAATCTGGCTGATGGTGAAATAACCGCGTTTTGCAAAAAAATCACCGGCGATATGGTTGCCACCATCGGTGATAACCGTAAACTGCTGGTCTTCAAAATGGAAGAGATTCCCACCATGGCCCGCGGCCGGGGCGTAACCCTCCAGAAATATAAAGACGGCGGCTTGTCGGATATTCAGATTTTTAATGAAAACGAAGGTTTCCGTTATAACCGTTCCGGCGGCATTGCCGTTGAAACCGATCTGCTTGCCTGGCTGGGCCATCGTGCTCAGGTCGGCAAGCTGGCCCCGTTTGGTTTTCCGAAAAATAATAAATTTTTGAAGTAGAGGCCGATGTCTGAAATCCTGTTTGAATATGTCCGTAACGGCGCTTATGTCAAAGTAACCGCGATCGAGCCGGAAACCCGCACCGAGGCGAGCGTGGTGGTTCCGGCCGGGCTGCCGCAGGAACAAATGCAGATTCAGGCGCTTAACAAACTCCGCTATGTCCTCAAAAAGCTGGAGGAATCCTGATAGCTCACTTATCCACAAGGCCTTTTTAACTCATCATTAACTATTTCCCAATTCGAAATTTATGCTGTAAGATAAACCCGGTTTTGCCGCTATGGCAAATGGGGAATACATTAAGGGGAATAAATTTCGATGTCTGAAGTTAATGCAGATACCAAAACCGCGTCCAAAAACCGCGATCTTCCGAACTTTATGAATGAAAACAGCAAAGCCGGCTATGCCGAGCTGGAGGAAAACCCTTCCTGGCTCAATAATAACCTGCATAAACTGATGGTGGGCATTTCGGCTCTGTGGTTTGCCATTGTGATGATTTACATTACCCAGTTTTTCGGCTGGTCGAACCTCTTTTTGATGATGCCGGATGAATTCGGCGGATTTCTTGCGGGAATTACCCTTCCTTTGGCCATTATCTGGGTCGTTATGGCCTATATTGACCGCGGAACCTCTTTCAAACAGGAGGCTAAATTTCTCCGTGCCTATATGAACCAGCTTGTATACCCCGAACAAGGCGCTCCCCAAACCGCCAAAGCCATGGCCGATGCCATCCGCTCACAGGTCATCGAACTCCAGCAGGTTTCTAAAATGGCAACGGATCAAAGTGCCCGGATTAAAGATGAAATTGCGGCCAATGTCAAAGATTTCAGCAAAATCATGGCGTCTTTGGATACTTATTCCAGCAAAACGATTGTGGAATTAAGTGACGGTGTTAAATTTCTTGTGAAAAATTTTGAGGCTATATCCAGCAAAGCTGAAGATTCGGCCAAGACTTTTTATGGTTATAACCAGCAGTTTTCAGCTAACGCGCAGGATATTGAAAAAAGTATTGATAGTTTGTTTGAAAAACTGTTGCCGCGGATTAAGGAAATTAAATCTTCCGCCCAGCTGCTGAAGGAAATCACCGATAACAGCAACCATAACATACTGCGTACCAATGAACTGATGATGCAGTTTAATGACGAAGCCAATACCAACCTGACAAAAGTTGGCGAAACACTCACCAACCAGACCGCTTTGCTGCAAAAAGTTTCGCAAAACGCAATTGAGAACTGCGGCCTGATTCAGAAAACCGTCGGCTCAGAAGTTGAAAATCTCGGAAATATTATCAATACCCAGGTTCAGCGGATGGAAACCGCCGTTGCCAAACATAATGACTATCTGCAAAACCAGATTAGTATTTTCACGGACAAAGCGGCGGAAGGCTGTGCTGCTATTAATCAGGCTCTTGAAAAAGAGGTCAGCGGCTTTAACCAAACCGTTAATGACCAGGTCGCCAAAGTTGACAGCATGATTGACGAACAGACCCGCAATCTGCTGGAAAATGTAAATAAAATTGATGACAAGGCGGATACCGTTTCCGCCAAACTTGCCAATTATGGCTCCAGCCTGGCTCAGGAAATTGACAAGCTTATGGTTCGCAGCAATAATCTTGAAGAAAGTATTGCCATCCAGGTCCGCGAACTCTCCAATGTTGCCGATAAAATTGCCGCGTCCATGCGTCAGGCCGACGACAGCATTACCTCGGGCATTAGCACGCTGCACAGCCAGACGGCAGCCGCCAATGCCGATCTTGATGATTATTTTACCAACCTGCAGGGGCGCACTGCCGAACTGGGTGAAATGGCTTCCGATGTTTTGCAGCGTTCGACCATGATTGCCGATGAAATTGTTGCCCGCCATAATAATCTGAATGAGGCCATTCAGGATATTTCGGCACGCATGGCGGAACTTAACGCCCGGATTGATGCCGCTAATGAAAATATTCAGGAACAGGCCCGCAGTTCTGCCGCCCAGATTACGATGGTCGGCGAGGCGATGAACAAGCACGCCGTCGGCCTGACCGAGGCCTCGTCAATTGTTGTTTCCCAGTCGCAGGTCAGCGAGGCTGCCCTGGCCCAGCAGGAACGCAATATCACCAATTCGGCTAACCGGGTTGAAGCGATAAAAGCCGAGCTCAAGCGTCAAATTGAAGAATTATCCCAGGCTTCGGCTATTTTGGCGGGAGATGCGTCTGCCGCGGTTGATAAAATTCAAAACCAGATTAACGTGATGATGGAATCCTGCCAGAAAGTTATTGCCGAAAGCACCGCAATTAATGATAATCTGGCAGAACAATCGACCCAGTTTGATACCTCGGCCAACAAAACATTGACAAAGGTTGCGCGGCTGGAAGAGGTTTTGACGGCTCAGTCGGCCAATATGGAAGCTCTGTCGGGGGCGATTTCTGCCCGCGCCGGGGAGGTGGACAATATTTTGTCACGTCAAAGCAGGGAAATCGACAAAGCCACCGGTTTGTCACAAACTGTTTTGGAAAGACTGACCGCAGCTTTTGAAAAGCAAAATGTTTCTTTGACCGAAATCGCCCGCGATACCGCCGGCTATGTCAGTGAAACTGTCCGGATGCTTGATGACAAGGCTGAAGCTCTCAATTTATTGTTCAAACATCAGGAAAATGAATTTTTCAATATGTGCGATAAAATTGCCGACAACACCAACGCCATGAGCGATGCCCTGAAAAAACAAATCGCCGTGATTGAACAGTCGGCCGATAAAGTATTCTCCCGTATGGTCCTGCTTGAAGAAGACACCGGCAAACATACCGAGGCCGTCGTTGCCAACAGCCATCGCTCAATTGATAAATTGGCCGAAATCGAACGTACCCTCGGCGAAAAAAATGAAATGGTCGGCGCTTTGGTCGATAATGTCGCCAAGAGTTTCAACAAAATAGCCGATCAGGTTCAGGATAAGGTTAATGTTTTTGATACCACGGTTAATGTTATCAAAGACCAAACCACCGGAGCGGTTAAGACAATTCTTGACAATTGCTCAAAACTCCAGTCAGCCAACCAGAATTTGGCGGCGGAAACTTCTAATGTTTCCAAATTAATGGACGAACACGTTAAATCAATTGATGTAACTTTGCTCAAAACCAAAGTTCAGGCGGATGATATAAAACAAACCCTGGAACAGCAGCGCGACCACCTGAGCGATGTGGCTAATACCGTGGCGGCTCAAACCCGCCTTGGAGAGGCTTCGCTGGCCCAGCAGTATAAATATCTCTCTGATGCAGCCACAAAAGTTTCCCAGCAGATTAAAGAAATTAACGATGGTTTCAAAACCGGAACCGATGGTATTTTTGAAACCGCTAATAAGCTGGCGTATGAATTTGATGTCCTGGGCGACCGCCTGATAAAAGCAGGGGAAGATGTCGCCAAAACCTCTAAAAACTCGATGAAAAGTCTGGAACAGGTTAATATGTCCCTCAGCCAGTGCAGCGATGATCTTGATGCCACCATCAATAATTCGGTAACGAATATCGGCGGCGTCTTCAAAGATTATGAAAAATACATCGCCGGCTTTAATACCGTGACAGCAGAAACCTCAACCGGGGTTATTGAGATTAACAATCTCATTTCCGAACAGAGCGATAAAATGGTTAAAATTTCGGAAGATACCAAAAAACTGGTCGAGTGTTTTAATACCGTGCTTAATGATACGTCAATGTCGCTGTCAGAGCGGGCTAATGCTGCTTATGACAAGGTAAAGGATTTGGGCAACAGCCTTAAAAACCTGAGCCTGCAAATGGAAGACGCCGCCAAACTCAGCGCCACCCATTTTGAAAATTCGGGTGATAAACTGCGGGCGGCAATTGCCGAGATTTCAGCCAATGCCGAACGGATTTCCAATGAAATCCGCTCTTCCGGCGAGGTTTTCCTCAAACAGTCTGACGTATTGGTTGCCACAACCGATGACACCGTCGGCAAAATTCATCAGGCAATGACTGAGATTTTAAACAGCAATGAGGAATTTGCGGCCAAAGGCGATAACATTATTGCCCAGTCACTGCGCTTTAATGATTTGATTGCCGCCCAAATAAAACAGCTCAACGAAAATACCGCCAAGGCTGACAAAGTGCTTCAAAATCTTACAAAGTCTTACCAGGGAATACAGGCGGAGGCGTTTTTGGCTGATGCCGGTAGCATAATTGAAAAGCTTGAAACGATTTCCGTGGATATTAACCGTATTTTCAATCCCAAAGATGAAGAAGATTTGTGGAAGAAATTTTATAATGGCGATACCGGCGTTTTTGTTCGTTATCTGTCTAAGAATATGGATAAAAAACAGGTTCTGGCAATTCGCAGCAAATATGAAAAAGACGGTGATTTCCGTATGCTGGTCAATTCTTACCTTGGCGAGTTCGAGGGACTGGTTGCCCGGGCGAAAGCCAGTGAGCGTTCAGGCGTTCTCCTTGCCATTGTCTCCGGAGCGGATATCGGCAAACTGTATTATGTTCTGGCTAAAACTCTTGATAAGCTGAATTAAGAGGTAAACGCTGATGAACAATCTCCGGCTTAATGACTATCTTTCCAGCCTGACATCCCAGATTTCAGGGTCAGTTGAACGTCTGAAAGCCCGGGAAAGCTCATCACGCCAGACATCGCCGGTTTTTGAGGCCGGAGAAGAAACGCCGCGGAATGACGGACACAATTCTTTACATAACTATGCCTATACGCTGCTTGACAGCTCGGTGGCTTACCAGATGTTTAATCAAAACGGAGAAGCGGGAAATCCGGCTGACAGTTCATATGCGGCCGGAAGTTATCAGTCTGCCGGACAGGTTTTGCGTCAGCCGTCGGTGTTGATTGATTTTATGTTTACTGGTAACCGGGAATTTGATTTTAAGGTCTAAATGAAAATATTGGATTTTGACAGCAGAGTATTTCTGGCTCCCATGGCCGGCATCACCGATAAACCCTTGCGGCGCCTGACTGCCTCGTTTGGCGGCGGCGTGATGGTTTCGGAAATGGTTGCCGTTAATTCCTTGTCGCGCCGCAACCCGAAAAGTTACCGTATTGCCGATGTCCGCGATGAAAATTATCCGGTTGTCGTGCAGCTTGTCGGTGCAGATCCCGAAATTTTTGCCCGCGCCGTGGAGTTGATTTCCGAATTGGGCGCTCATTCAATTGATATCAATATGGGCTGCCCGGTGAAAAAAATAGTCGCCAACAAATCCGGTTCCTATCTGATGAAAGATTTGCCCCTGGCTGCAGAAATCATCAAAACCGCCATCCGGTCGACAACACTTCCGGTTAGTGTCAAATTCCGCACCGGTTGGGATCACAATAGCATTAATGCCGTCGATTTTGCCAGAATGTGCGAAGACTGCGGCGCCTCTTACCTTACTGTCCACGGCCGCACCCGGTCGGATTTCTATTCCGGTAATGCCGATTGGGAGCAGATTGCCGCCGTAAAAGCGGCAGTTAACATACCGGTCATCGGCAACGGTGATGTCACTTCGCCGCAACGCGCCGGAGAAATGCTGGAGCAAACCGGGGTTGACGCTGTTATGATTGGCCGCGCTGCTTTGGGTGCTCCGTGGCTGATTGCGCAAACGCATGCTTTTTTGGAGCAGGGGACTGATCCCGGACCTGTTCCGGTTGCCCTTGTTAAACAGGCTTTGTTAACCCATATTAAAGGTTTAGTGGAATATTATGGAGAAAAAATAGCGCTCGGCCTGTCACGCAAATATGTTTGCTGGTATTGCAAAAATTTCCGTGACGCCCGCCGTTTTCGCGAAAACTATGTCCGGATTAATAATTTTCCGGACGCTTATGCGGAAATAAACCGCTATTTTGACAGTTGCGCCAACCAACAGGAAGACTGAAAATGAAAATTATCGTTTGCGGCGCCGGAAGCGTCGGCCGCAGTATCGTAAGCTACCTGGTCAAAGGTAATAATGATATCGTTATTATCGATAATAATCAGCGCCATCTTGATGAAATTTCCAAGGAATATGATGTTCTTCCGGTGTTTGGCGATGCTTCTCACCCCGATATCCTGGAAAGGGCCGGAGCCTCCGGGGCTGACCTGCTTCTGGCCGTAACCGACAGCGATGAAGTCAATATGGTTGTCTGTCAGGTCGGGCACAGCCTGTTTTCGATTCCCCGCAAAATCGCCCGTATTGACAGCGAAGCCTTTCTTGATCCCGTCTGGGCAACATTATACAACGAAAATCATCTGCCGGTTGATTTAATTATTTCTCCGGATATCGAAATTGCCGAAACCATTCTCAGAATCCTCAAATATCCCGGGGCCAGCGGCATTCTGCCGGTTCTCGACCGGAATTTTAACATTGTAACCCTGCGTTTGCAGGCTGATTGCCCTCTGATCAAGGTTCCCCTGATGCAGTTAAACCGTGTTGTGCCGGATTTAGAACTGGCCTTTATCAATATAGTCCGCGGCAATGACTGTTTTATCCCCGAATTATATGATTGTCTGGAAGCCGGAGATGAAATTAATATTCTTGTCGCTGCTGACCGCGTTGATGAAACTATCCGCGATTTCGGGCTTGAAAAACCGGCCAACGAGAGATTGGTCATTTTCGGCGGCAACCAGATCGGCCGTTTTATCGGGCGCCATGTTGAAGCCGATGACAGCATTGTCAGCTGTAAACTGATTGAAGAAAATTTTGATGAGGCACGCCGCCTGGCCCGCGATTTGAGCCATGTCGTGGTGATTCAGGGTCCGATGATGAGTGATATTATTCTGGAAGAGGCGGATATTTCTCATGCAGATGCCAGTATCGCCGTTACCGGAAATGATAAAGACAATCTTCTGGCTTCGCTGCTGGCGGCAAAAAGCGGCGTGCCGTCAACTCTTTCCGTGGTAAATACTCCTTCATACAACAATTTGATAGTGAATATCGGCGACAATATTTTGGTCGACCGCAGTTCGGTAACAATTTCCAAACTGCTTAAAGAAATCAGGAAAACCAAGATGGAGTTGTCCTATTCGGTCAGCCGCGGCTGTGGAGAGATCTGGGAGATCAAAGTCGGGGCAGACAGTTTTTGCTGCAATAAAAAAGTCGGGGAGCTTAGTCTTCCCAAACAGAGCCGGATTTTTGCCGTTTATCACGATAAAAGCTTGGTTTATCCGGTTCCGGCAACAGAGATTAGCGGTGGGGATGTGTTATTATTATATGTAGAGTCGGGTGTGATTAAACAGGTTGAAAAAACTTTTGCGTAATTGTCTAAACCGGGCAATGCAAATAAAACTCAACCAATAATCTATACACGAAACTTGGCAAATTTTTTAATAAGGCTTTACTAATTTGTAAAAAAAGAGTTAGATTTAAGCCTGATAGAGTAAAAAGGAAGATAACAATGTCCCAGAATGTTCAAGATGATTTCTTAAATAAAATCCGCCAGAACAAAATTTCCGTTACGGTATTTTTGGTCAATGGTGTAAAGCTGCAGGGGCTAATTACCTGGTTTGACAGTTTTTCATTATTGCTGCGCCGCGACGGTCATACCCAGTTAATTTATAAACATGCCATTTCAACCATCATGCCCGGAGAGGCTGTTGAAGTTGAAATTGACGAAACTGAAAGCGCCAATTGAGTTTAATAACCGTCAATCCTGACATCAAATCCAAGGCTGCCGTCATTTACCCCGAGGTTTTAAACCGGCCGCTTGGAATATCCGGTGATTCCCGCCTGGCAGAAGCTGTCGGGCTGGCCCGGGCAATCAGCCTGGATATTGTTCATTCCGAAATCATAAAAATCCGGGAAATCAAGCCGGGGGCATTCTTTGGCCAGGGTGTGCTGGACCGGCTCAGGCCGCAGCTGGAAAATTTGGGAGCTGAACTGCTTGTCGTCGATTCTTCTCTCACGCCGATCCAGCAGCGGAATCTGGAAAAGAAACTTCAGATGAAAGTTATTGACCGGACGGCTCTGATTCTGGAGATTTTTGGCGAACGCGCTCAAACCAGCGAGGGAAAACTTCAGGTGGAACTGGCTCATCTTACCTATCAGCGCAGCCGGCTGGTCCGTTCCTGGACCCATCTTGAGCGGCAGCGCGGCGGAGCAGGCTTTCTTGGTGGTCCCGGTGAAACCCAGATAGAACTCGACCGCCGGATTATTGATGATAAAATCGTCAGGATCAGAAAAGAACTTGAAAAGGTTAAACAAACCCGGGCAATTCAAAGGTCTGCGCGCAAACGGGTTCCTTATCCGGTGGTCGCGTTGGTCGGCTACACCAACGCCGGAAAATCTTCTTTGTTCAATCAGTTGTCATCGGCCGGGGTCTTTGCCAAAGACTTGCTTTTTGCAACCCTGGATCCGGCTATGCGCAAAATCAGCCTGCCGTCCGGGCGCGAGGTTATTTTGTCAGATACCGTCGGTTTTATTTCGGATCTGCCGCATGAGTTGATAATGGCGTTCCGGGCGACATTGGAAGAAGTTCTCTCTGCCGATATCATCGTCCATGTCCGCGATATTGCCAATCCGGACAGCCGCGAACAAAAGCAGGATGTGATTAAGGTTCTGGAAAGCCTGGGACTACAAAATGTCGAAACCCTGCCGCAGTATATTGAAATTTTAAATAAGCTGGATTTGGTAACGCCGGAGCGCCGCGATTATATCATCGGGCAAACGGCCGGGCGGCAAAATCTGCTGGCAGTTTCGGCGCTGACCGGGGAGGGCTGTCAGGTCTTTTTGCAGGCATTAGATGACAAACTGGCGGCCGCTCATGCCCATATAACCGTAACGCTGCCGCTTTCAGACGGCAAAACCAAAGCCTGGCTTTATCAACATACGGAAGTCCTATCGGTCCAAATGCGGGAGCAGGAAGCTGATTTTGAAATCAGGATTGCTCCGGAGAGGCTCAGCCGGCTTGAACAGCTTTTAGGCCGTCCTTTGGCTTAAACTCACCTTGTAAACCGGCAGATAATGATTACATCTCCCTCAGATTGAGGAGAATTGTCCATGTCAAAAATATTTGCCTTGTTGTTTGCAGGCGCTTCGGTTGCTGTTGCTGCCTGCACTGTCCGTCCCACTTACAGCGAAACGCTTCAGCCCTGGATTGGCCAGTCTGAAGAAAAACTTTATGCAGCTTGGGGAATGCCGTATAACGTCATCTATCCGGCTCCCGGGGCCAAGGTGGTTTATTATATGCATTTTTCGTATCGTCCGGAAAACGGCATGACCAACCCTTACGCCTATGAAGTGGCTTATCCGGCAATCGCCACGCCGGATTACGGTCTCCCGGGCCAGCCTCAGTCCACCAATTATTACTGCCAGACACATTTTACAATCCGCAACGGTGTGGTGACGGATTTTGGCTTTAACGGTGATGACTGCGTTGTCAGCGATAATTAAACCAATTCCTTTTAAGGGGGTGCCCAATGGGATTCATCAAATTTATTTTGACGATAATAACTCTGTTTTATCTGGCCGGATTTTGGCATATGCTGGTTCGCTGGTGGAACCGGCTTAGGCAAAATCGCTCTTGTAAAGCTGAGCTGCCTCACAAAATGCAGCTGAACAAAACTGCAAAATAATGTAAAATTGTTCCGCACATAACAAAAATATGCCAGATAGCATGGGTAAATTCTTTGCTTTCCCACAGATAAAAAATCAGTCCGGACGTATAGGCAATCCCGCCGCCAAAAAGGCAATACAGTCCTTTTTCTGGCAAACAGCTGATCAGGGACTGATAAAAGCCGACAATCAGCCAGCCCATAATCAGGTAAAGTGAAATTGACCAGAATTCTGAACCGTTGAAGCGGCTTTTTAATTTGTAAACCGTTCCCAGCAGAGCCAGGCACCAGATAATTCCCAATACCGTCCAGCCTTCTTTTTCACGCAGATTGACCAGCAGGAACGGCGTATAGGTTCCGGCAATAAGATAATAAATGGAAATATGGTCCATTTTCTGAAATTTTGATTTAAGCTCTGAAATAGCCAGACCGTGATAAATTGTCGAAACACCGTAAAGGATAACCATCGACAATCCGAAAATAATTGAAGACCAGAGAGCATAAATATTGTTTTGGGCTGCAGATAAACTGATCATAAGAACCATTCCGGCAAAGCTCAGAATCAGCGCGGTGCCGTGCAGGGTGCTGTTCAGAATTTCTTCTCTATGGGAATAATATTGATTTTTATGATTATTTTGAAGCATATCCAAACTCCTGTATTTTTTAAAAATCAACAACAGGAATTCAGATAAGATTTCAGAATTAATTTTCAACAGTAAAAAAAGCCCGGTAAATTGCCGGGCTTAATATTAATCTTTTAGATTAAGACACAACTGTAAAGCACTGCAAAAAAGTGCATAATTGTTCCGGAAAGAACAAAGAAGTGCCAGATGGCATGGGTATATTGTTTACTTTTCCATATATAAAAAACAATTCCCAATGTATAGAATAATCCGCCCAAAACCAAAAAAGTCAGGCCTGCGGGCGGCAGCTCGCTTAAGAGTGATTTTGAGGCCACAACCACCAGCCAGCCCATACCCAGATAAAGGCCGATAGACCATAATTTGGTGCCGCTGCCGGATGATACCAGCTTTAAAACCGTTCCGATAAGCGCCAGTCCCCAGATAATACCGAAAATAGTCCACCCCAGGGCTCCGCGCAGATTGACCAGCAGAAACGGCGTATAGGTTCCGGCAATAAGATAATAAATGGAAATGTGGTCAAATTTTTTTAATTTAACTTTTATTTCCGGTTTGGGGATAGCGTGGTATAAAGTAGAAGCCGTATAAAGAACAATCATCGAAATTCCGAAAATTGCCGTTGAAACAATAGCCCAGACATTTCCGTAACGGGCTGAAAATACTGACAGAACAGCCAGTCCGGCAATGCTCAGTGCAATGCCGATACCGTGAATCAGGCTGCTCCATACTTCTTCTTTAAATGAATAAGTCCGTAGTCCCATGATGTTTTCAGTCATGTTTCCCTCCTTAATTACCCTGCTGACTTTATAATAATAACAACCGGTTGGCAACCCGGTTTAAATTTAAAGTTCACAATTTCTATTGTCGGTGATTGACATTTATCAACCGCCGTGTTAGAACCGCCGCACCAACAAACATATCAGGGGAAATTTTCCATGTCATCTTTTTACTGCGGGATTGACTTTGGCACGTCAAATTCCTCCGTTGCTGTGGCATCTGCTCAAACACCGCCACAGCTGGTTGCCGTTGAAAACAACCACACTTCAATTCCCAGCTCCATCTTTTATAGCACCGGGCAGCTGCCATTGTTCGGACATGCTGCTTTCAATGCTTATATTTCCGGCCGGGAAGGGCGGCTCATGCGCAGTCTTAAACGCGTGCTCGGAACAGATTTAATGTCCGCCGGAACCTCAGTCAACGGCCGCCATGCCCGTTTTGAAAATATACTGGCCCAGTTTATCGGCTATCTGAAATCAGCGGCTGAAAAAACAGTCGGTCAGGAAATAAACGCCGTAGTTATGGGGCGCCCGGTCCGATTTCGTGACAATGATCCGCAAGGCGACCGCCGTGCTGAAGCGGAGCTGGAGGCCATAGCCCGCAGCGTAGGCTTCAAACAAATTGTCTTTCAGTACGAACCGATTGCCGCTGCTTTTGCCCATGAATCCGGCATCAGCGGCGAAAAATTAGCCTGCGTGGTTGATATTGGCGGCGGCACTTCCGATTTCAGCATTATCCGCGTAGGAGCTACTCTGTCGGCAAAAACCGACCGTAGTGATGATATTTTGGCTTCCGGGGGTATCCGGATCGGCGGCAATGATTTTGATAAAAACCTGTCAATTGCCGCCTTTATGCCTGAACTCGGGCTCAGAACGACTTTCGGATCCAAAAATCTGCCGGTGCCGACGGCGCCTTATTATGATTTGTCGGAATGGAGCAAAGTCAATACGGTTTATTCTTACGGCGTTCGCAAAATGATTCGTGAGGTTTTGGCGGAAGCGCATCAGCCGGAAGTTTACAAGCGCCTGCTGGAATTGGTTGAAAACGAAAAAGGCCACGAACTGCTGGGGCTTGTGGAAGCATCTAAAATCGGATTGACTTCGGCCGGCAAAATCGTTTCCTGCCTGCATTTCCTGAGCGGAAAACCGCAAATCTCCGTTTGCCGGAAAGAGTTGCAACAGTCAATCAGTGCTGATTTGGAGCGTATATCCAAAACGGCTGATGATTGCCTGAAAGCCGCAGGAATTAAAGCTTCGCAAATTGAACTGGTTATTTTAACCGGCGGCTCGACTTTTATCCCCGCGGTTCAAAACGCGTTGTGCCGCTGTTTTCCACAGGCCGCCGTCTCCGGCGCAGATAAACTTTGTTCGGTGGGGCTCGGCCTGGGCTTTGACAACCTGCGCAGATTTATTTAATTTTCCAAATTTTTGTACTGACAAGATTATCCGTATATGTTAATGTCCTTCATATTCATCAGATATGGAGTTTTTAGATGGACTTTGCGGACTATACCCACCAGTATTATCTCAATAATCCTAACTATAAAGTCATAGACAATCCGGATGCGTCAGATCCCGGTCTGGCCGTGATTTATTTTTCCAGCGTCGGGCTTTTTTCTGAAAAGAATTATCAAACCCGGCTTGAAAATGACTATTACGAGTTTCATCGCAACCGGGTTGAACGCGCCGGACGCCATATCTATATCCGTGATGTTGCTTTGGCGGTTTATACAATCGGAATTAATCCGCAAATTAATTCCATCCCCAAAGTTTTGGAATTGTTAAAAAAACTGACGGAAGGATACCGGGTTGTCACCTTGGGAGTTTCCGGCGGCGGGTATATGGCCATGCTGGCCGGAACTTACCTGAATGCCGACTATGCTGTCTCTTTCTCCGGTGTGGTTCATTTTGACCATGTTTATGAATATTTTACAAAGCTGCCCGGTTGGATCAACTGGCAGCCCGGGTATGAGGAATATTATAACATCGTCAGCCGTATCAAAGACGGCGGCCTGGATATTTTTCAGTTTGATGCCGGCCGTTGCCAGGAAGACATCGACAATGCTTTGTTAATGCGCCCGGTTAAAGGCACACATCTGATTAATGTTGACTATTCTGTTCATGCCGGGGAAGTCGATGCTCCGGCGGTGGGGCAGATCATCAATATGAACAAGTCCCAGTTGCTGGAACTGTTTAACCATTTTAAGGGCCGCATGATTTCCAAGCGGGCATTAAATTTCCGGGTGCTTCCCTGGAAAATCTTTCTGTCTTTCTATTTCAAAAAATTACGCAAAAACTTTTTCAGGGTCAAATTCGGCAAAAAAGGCAACCTGATTGTTGTTTTGGGCATTCCTTTGGTGAATACGACCGGAAACCCCGAATTTTAACGGAGCACGGCATGAATCTCGAACAATACGCCGAACATTTCTATCAACATAAAGAAAATTATAAAATTATCGACAATCCCGATGCTGCCGAACCGGATTTATGCGCGGTTTTCTTTTCCAGCGTCGGGTTATATTCCGAGAAAAACTTTGCCGCCCGCCTGGATGCCGATTATTATGAGTTTCACCGCAATCCGGTTCGCCGGGCCGGACGCAATATCTATGTCCGCGATGTTTTGCTGTCTTTTTATCTGGATGGGATTAATGCGCGGGTAAATTCAGCGGATCAGTTATTTGCTCTTTTGAAAGAATTAACCCAGGGCTACCGGGTGATCACCATCGGTGTTTCTGCCGGAGGATATATGGCTATGCTGGCCGGCAGCGTTTTGGGGGCTGAATATGCCGTTTCGGAATCCGGAACGGTTAATCTGGATTTTATGAAACATCATTTTGCCAAATTTCCCTGGGCCCGGAAATGGCTTCAGGCCGCAGACCGGCCATATTGGCAGATTGTGCCGTATTTGCAGCAAAAACCTGTTACTGTTTATGAGTTTGAAGCCTATAACAACCCTTGTGACCGGGAAAACGCCGCTTTGCTGAGCGCGGTTCCTTCCGTCAAATTTTTTAATATTGCCTGCGATTCGCACGGAACGGTTCTGGATTCTCCGGCTATCGGCGCCTTTATAAACCTGCTGCCCCGGCAGATTGAGGAATTATATCACTCTTGCCGGGGGAAAGTGGTCAGCCGCGCCGCTTTCAATTTCCGGGTTTTGTCTTGGGGGCAGCTGTTTAAACTTTATGGTAAAAAATTCCGCAAAAACCTCCTCAAAATCAAATTCAGCCGTAAGGAAAAGTTGTTGATCATTGCAGGAATAACGATTTTTAACACCACATCAAACCGCTTGCAGCACTAGGAGTTGAGATGATGAATAAATGGGATGCCCTCCGTCAATTTTATCTAGAGAACCCGAATTATAAAATTATTGAGACGCCGGATGCGGCCGAACCGGATCTGGCCGTAATTTATTTTTCAAGTCTCGGAACTTTCAATCACGACAAATGGCAGCATCGGCTGGAAACCGATTATTATGAATTTCACCGTAATCCGGTGCGCCGGGCCGGAAAGCATATTTATGTCCGTGATGTGGCTTTGGCTTTTTATATGATGGGGGTGAATTCAAAAGTAAACAGCATTGAAAAATTGTTGGAGCTCCTGCAAAATCTGACCGCCGGATATAAGGTTGTGACTGTCGGCGTTTCTTCGGGCGGTTTTATGGCTATGCTGGCCGGGGCTTACCTCAAAGCCCAATACGTCATTTCAATTTCCGGCATTATAGATGTGGGGCCCCAGCAGCCGGGGTTTGCCGCCGGGACCAGTCCCTGGGCGGGACCGTGGAATTTTAATTATCTGGATAACCGTAAAATTGTTGAAAGCTCCGGAGTTCCGGTATTTCAGTTTGAATCTTCGCGTTGCAGCGTTGATTTTCCCAATGCTGAAAAAATGCGCCAAATGCAGAATGTCCGGATTTTTAATATCGACAGCGATTCGCACGGCGGACAGCTGAACAGCTTATGTATCGCGCCGCTTCTCAATTTGTCGTTTGACCAGATTGAGGCTTTAAGCCGCCGGTATAGCGGAAAAATAATCTCTCAATGGACAATCAACCGCACGCTCCTGCCGCTAAAACATCTCTTACGGATTTATCTGACCCTGTTTCGTAAAAAATTATTCAAATTTAAGTTTAAACCCGGCCGCAAACATTTGACTATATTGGGTATAACCTTTATAGATTATGAAAAACCGATGGGATAATGCTCATGCCGGATTTTAATGCCCGCTTGTCTTCGGCTGATTTTTGCCGGGATCCGTTTATCGTAGCGCCGCAGTACCTGCTTGGCGCATATCTTTGTTCACGGGTTGACGGCGTTTTCACCGCCGGAAAAATTACCGAATGCGAGGTTTATCTGGGCGGCATTGACAAAGCGGCCCATTCTTACGGATATCGGCGCACCCCGCGGACGGAGATTCAATATCAGCCGGGCGGAAAAGCTTATGTCACGCTGGTTTACGGAATGTATAACCAGTTTAACGTAACGGTTTCCGGGGCAGGGGAACCTAATTGCGTCTTAATCCGCTCACTGGAGCCGGTAGCCGGAATTGAGGTTATGCAAAACCGACGCGGTACTTCTGTTCTTAAAAACCTGACCACCGGTCCGGGAAAATTATGCCAGGCTTTGGGAATAGATTTTCGCCGGCATTACGGGGCGGATTTATGCGGCGAAACCTTGTGGATTTCTCCCCGCGACGAGACTCCGCTTTTCCAGACCAGCCCGCGGATAGGCATTGATTATGCCGGAGAATTCCGTGACAAACCCTGGCGTTATTTTATTGCCGGGAATCCTTTTGTCAGCAAATTGCCGCGCCGCTGACCTGATAATTTTTTAGACTCAAAAGACAAAATCTGTTGACTTTACGGACAGCCGGATTATGCTTAACGTATTCAAAAATAATTATTAATGTCGAATTTTTTTAAACTTAGAGCCATGAAAAAAGCTTTATTTGTCGGTTCTTTTGCCCCGTTTACTAACGGCCATCTGAACATTTGTATCGAAAGCATCGCAGCATTTGACAAGTTTGTCGTCGGCGTGGGGTTAAACAGTTCCAAACAATATTATTTGTCAATAGAACAAAGAACGGAACTCGTCAGACTGGCATTGGCTGATTTTGTAGCCCGCTATCAATACCGTTGGCTGAACGGACAGTATTTTACCCCCAATCAAATCCGGGCGGCGGAAAATTTGATTACCCGGCCTGACCGGGTGGAGGTGATTCCTTATGAGGACTTTACCGATGATTTAATTGTCCGGACCGGGGCGGATTTTTTGATACGGGGCAGGCGTATTGTCGGCGATGACGAAAGCGAGGCCCAGTTTACTGCCATTATCAATGAGCTGATGGGCACCACTCAAAAATATCCCTGTCTGGTAATTAATATCCAGGTTCCCGATTTGGCAGATACTTACGTTTCGTCCAGCAATACCAATGTTTTGCTGAATGGCGGCAAGTATATCGCAGCACAAAGATTTCTGCCTCACAGCGTTCATAATGAAGTCATGAAAATATTTCTGAAAAGGCATTTTCAAAAAGTCTTCGGCTTAATCGCTCCGGATGAACACAATGTGGAAGAAATTTTTGGGCAGCTGGTTAAAAATTATGGTGTTAACCGCTATCACCATAATCTTTCCCATATTGCGTATAACCTGAATCAGCGTCAAATTCTCATGAAGTCATGCCCGCTCAGTGACATAGATGCTGCGGCTGTTGATTTTGCCATTTTCTTTCACGACTATGATCTTGGCAGTGAACAAATATCGGCGGAAAAAGCGGCCAGCTATGTCCAGGATGATGCATTGCGCCAAAAAGTTTATGATGCCGTCATAGCGACAGACCATAAGCGCAAACCGAAAAATGAGATGGAACGCATCATGGTAGATTGCGACCTGGCTATATTAGCGGATCACCTCAACTATTGGGCTTATGCCCAGAGGGTCTATCAGGAATATGACTCTCAGATGTCGCGGAAAGATTACGCTAAAGGACGCCTGGCTGTTTTGGAAAAATTCATCAACAATCTGACATATTATTATATGCCGGATTGCTGTAAAGAAACAGCGCTGAATAATCTTCGCCGCGAGCGGGGAATCTGGCTCAGTTTCAGTTAAAAATAAAAGGCGGCCATAAGGACCGCTTTTTATTTTTGTCGGTATGACATTTAATGTTCTTGTCATAGACACAGATTATGATAAAATCAGGCTGATTTATAACCGGTTTTGAGGTCTATGTTATGCCCCGCAGCTATGATTTTGTTGTTTCTTTAGGTGAAAACTGCATTAGTTCCGGCAATCTGCGCCGTAATAAACTGCAGTATGAATCTTTTCCGTTTGACTGGATTGGGATTTCTTTTGAAATGGCAATCCAAATGCTGCAAACACATTTTAAAAACTTTCTGAAACTTGAAAACTTGCGCCTTTCAGCCCGGGCTGAAAACCATGACCGTTACATGGATGTTATTCACCAAATTGAGTTCGTTCATGATTTTGACAGCAATATCGATCCTGCCGTCAATTTTGAAAAGGTCAAAAACAAATATCATCGCCGGATAGAACGGCTTTTTCAGCGGTTGGAACAATCCCGCAGCATTTTAATCATCATTTCAAGCAACCGCCATCTGGATAATAACATTTTGCTGAACCATTGGAAGGAACTGCAGGCGTTTTGCCCGCAGGCCCGGGTTGACCTCATCTGTTTCGAACTGCCTCAAGGTGAAAAATCAGTTGCGGAAACCCGTGTTTCGGAGCATATCCGGCGTTTTACGCTCACGACGCCCAATCCCAATGATTGGAATGCCATGCGGGATGACTATTCCCGCTGTTTAAAATCCAGCAGGCTTAAAATGACAAAACGTCTGAAATATTTGTGGCCGGATTTTTGTTTCCGCTTCAAAAAACAGCTTTTAAAAGCGGCTGCTTTTTTAATTCCGGTTCCGGAAATCCGCCGCCGTCTTCGCCAAAAAGTTAAGAAAAATATTTTCGAATAATTTACCGGATAAATTATCAACAGTTTTTCTCTGCAAAAGTCTTAATATTTCTTAAGAATCGTAAATTTTCGGCAATTAAGGGCAATTCCGTATTGTATTAAAAATGAGTAATGATATGATAACTCAACTTTTAATAAATTGGTGAATCTATGAAAAAACGTTATGATATAATCATTCCTTTTGGATACCGTTGTTTCAGTACGATGAAACTCCGTTCTGCCAAAATGCAGTTTGAATCTTTTCCTTTTGACTGGCTGATGCATGGAAAGCTTGAGACGGTAGTTAAAATTGTCGGGGAACATTTTTCCAACTTTTTACAGCGGAAAAATCTTCAGCCTTTGAACGGTAATGATTTTCACGAGCATTTAGACCAGTCAAACGGTATCATCTTTATGCATGATTTTGAAAACAACAATACCGACGCCTGCTTCCCCAAAGTGCGTGCCCGGTATGACCGGCGTATCGCCCGTTTTTATGAACGCATTGAGGAATCCGGCAAGGTTCTTCTGCTCCATTACAGCGATTATGATATCTCTGACGAGCGGTTAATTGAACTTCATCAGCAGCTTTGCAGTAATTTTCCCGGCAAAGAAATCAATCTGGCCTATGTTTATATCAGTAATGATGAAACAAAAGGCTGGGATTATCGTGATTTATCAAAACACCTGGTTAAATGCCGCATCTCTCAAATGGGTGAAATGTATGAACTTTCTCCGGAAGATAAACGCTTTCTCAAAACAATCGGCTTAACGCTGTCCAGCCGCTTGAAATTCTTTTTGCCTGATCTGCGTTACAAAATCCGGCGGTTTATTTTCAGTAAAAAAGTTATTGGCAAACTTTGCTGGTTTGTCCCCGGCAAACAACGCCGCAACAAACTGCGCGACCTCTACCGTTTAAATGAGGTTTATCGCCAGTAAAACAGGCAGCTGCTTTCACACCGCTCTGCGTTGTTTGGATGGTTGGCTTCCCCGCAAAAAAAATCCCGAATTTTTATTCGGGATTTTTTCTAATTGGCGGAGAGGCAGAGATTCGAACTCTGGGAGGGGTCGCCCCCTCGACGGTTTTCAAGACCGCTGCATTAAACCACTCTGCCACCTCTCCAAAGCGACAATTTATCAGTAAGCCTTTATGTATAATATCAGAAGGGAAAGGTCAAGTCTTTTTTGAAAAATTTAAAACAAAAACAGACCGGTGGTTAACACGGTCTGTTTTTAATTTTTTCATGCTTGCTGGATTTCAAGCATCGTCTGACACGCCTTTTGATATTCGTCTTCAAACATCTCAAACGTGCAAAGGGCATTAATAGCCTTTTCGGCATTACGGATGGAACCATATCTTTGTTCAAAACAGAACTCATACATATTGTTCTGAACCATCGCCGTTTTCCACAACAGATAATTTCCCGACAGGGTAATTATCTTAATGGATTTTTTGCTGATATGATGCTGCTTGACATACTCCCAAATAAGCAGATCTACACCTGAGGTCAGAAAAACAGCTTCTTCATCGTCGGTTTTCAGGCGGTCAAACTGAAAAAACAGTGCCAAGGTGACTTCATCGGCAAGTTCTAACATTTTCAACCTGGCTTCGCCGACCCAAAAATAATGGCGCCCGTAAAGACGAATTTTTTTCAAATTATGAGAAGCTATCAATTCCAGCTGCTCCGCTTCGCTTAAATGCGGAACCGGGGAATTCAGAAGCATTTTCTCATCTTCAGCCGGGGAAAAGCTGACTCTGCCGAGCAGCCAGTCAACCAGTTTCTGATAATCATCTCCGTCCATCTGTCTGAGTTTCTCGTTATCAGGATCATATCCCAGGAGGAACCGTCTTTTTGCATAAAAATCTTCCACGTTGGAAAAATTTTTCTTTGGTTCGTGCCAAAGGTTATAAAGCCATAATGTAAAAGCCTTGTGATGTTTTTCAACCGTTTCCGGAGAATCATCTTTGGGTTTTATCCAGCCTTTTGCCTCTAATATAGCCCGGGCTGCCGGACACCAGCCGCTGACATAAATCTGGTCATGCGCTTCAACAAGCTCCCTGTGTTGGGATTTTGCAAGAAGGAGCTGGGCCTGATCGCTTTTTAAGGCATAAATTAAAATATGATCCTTAATCTCGCGAAAATCATTTCTCAACATCATGGCAATTTCCTGCGGAGGGGTCTTCATCATCAGCCAATGTTCTCCGCCAATCTTAATAATTTTATTTTTCATACATTCATTTTTATAATTATTTATACATCGTATATTTATGGCGCCCATTAGAACAAATTTGCTGTAAAAGTCAAGCTTAGTGAATAAATCATCACCAAAAGACCTCATTTTCAGGATTTATTTACTAATCAGGCCTAAACTGAACCTAATTTGATTTTCCCTTTTGGGTGCAAAGTAAATTACCAAACATTGCCGCTGAATTTCGAAAGATTTAAACATGAACAAATGGCAGAAATTAATAGGGACAGCCTTGTTGTTTGCGTCGCTGGCCGGTTCTGCGGCAGCCAATGTCACCTCATTTGCGCCGCCGGAATATCTTTCCTGGCTTGAGGAGCTGAAAGCCGATATGCTTTCCCGGGGTATTTCCCGCCAAACCTTGGACAACGTCTTTATCCAGGATTTTTATCATCCGGATCCGGAAGTCGTAAAAATTGACCGCCGTCAGATGGAATTTGTCCTCACCTCGACAGATTATCTTAACCGTGTGGTAAATAAACGGCGGGTTGACCTTGCTCGTCGCAAATACCGCCAGCTTTATCCGCTGCTCCGGCAGATTGAAAGTCAATATGGCGTTCCAGGCCATTACCTGATTGCTTTTTGGGGTGTTGAAACCAATTTTGGAGCTAATTTCGGCGGCTATAATACCATTTCGGCGCTCATGAATCTGGCTTATGACCGGCGCCGCCCGGCTTTTTTCAGAAATGAACTTTATCAGGCTCTGAAAATTATTGATACCTGGCAGATAGATTACACCAAAATGCAGGGATCCTGGGCCGGAGCCATGGGGCATTTCCAGTTTATGCCCTCCACATTTAACGCTTATGCGGTTGATTTCAATCAAGACGGAACCATTGACATCTGGCATACTTTTGAAGATGCTGCCGCCTCGGCAGCCAACTATCTCCGTTCCATCGGTTGGAAAGCCGGACAGCCCTGGGGAATCCGCGTCAGCCTGCCTTGGAATTTTGATTTTTCCAAAACCGGACGCAAAAACCGCCGCAGTATTGCGGAATGGATCAAGCTTGGTGTTAAAACCACCGCCAATAAAAAATTGCCTTTCAACCGGGACTGGCAGGCTGCGGTTATTATTCCCGAGGGTAAAAACGGCAATGCGTATCTGGTTTTGGATAATTTCAACAAAATCATGCAGTGGAACAGATCTGAGAACTATGCTTTGGCAATTGCCACGCTGGCCGATTATATCAAATCGGGCCAGCCTTGGAAATCCGCCCGCGAAAATCCGTCTGTGCGCCTTAAAACCGATGATATTATCAAGGTGCAGTCTTTTATTAACCGCCTGGGCTGGTTCAAACTTGATGAAGACGGCCAGTTAGGTTCCCAAACCCGGGAAGCCGTCAAAAAGGTGCAGAAAGAGGCCCGGCTTCCGCAAGACGGTTATCCTGACCGCCGCCTGCTGGAAAAAATCCGCAATTACAATCCCGAAATCGGATTTGCCGTCCCGGTGCCTGCCCGAAAATTACACAAGCGGAATTAATAGCTTTACGAACCCCCAAAAACAAGGTAGATTATTCGCAAATTTAAGTAACCATTACAGGAACGAGAATGACTAATATTTCTTCATCACTGCGCCGCGGCTTCCTTCTTGCCGCTCTGATGGCTTTAACTGCCTGTACCTACGGCCGGGTTGACCTGGGCGGGGGCAAATATTCACAAGCTGCCGCAATTAAGGGGCAGGGAGGCTCCTACAAAGTGGGCACCCCTTACAAAATTATGGGAACCTGGTATTATCCGCAGGAAGATTACTCTTATTCTGAAGTTGGCATAGCTTCCTGGTACGGTGAAGATTTTCATGCCAAAAAGACGGCAAACGGCGAAAATTATGACATGAATACTTTGACCGCAGCCCATCGGACGCTGCCGCTGCCGTCAATTGTCAAAGTAACCAACTTGGAAAACGGCCGTTCTTTGGTTCTGCGTGTTAATGACCGCGGCCCTTATGCCAAAAACCGTATAATTGATATTTCCAAACGGGGCGCCCAGTTGCTGGGTTTTCAAACCAAAGGAACCGCCAAGGTCCGGGTCGAGATTTTGCCTGAGGAAAGCAAAGAGCTGAAAGCGGCTCTGCTGGGCGAAAAATATACCCCGTCCACACCGCCGGTTAAAATTGCCGCCAGTACGTCGGCCTCTTCCAATCCGTTGCAGCTGGTCGGAGCCGGGGCTCAAAACTTGAATCAGCCCAAAGTGGTAAAGAGTTATCCTAAAGGGAGCTGGTTTGTGCAGGCCGGGGCTTACAGCAAAAAAGCCTCTGCCCAGAATCTGAGCAGCCAGCTTGAAAAATTCGGCGATACCAATGTCTATTATGTCGATGTTGACGGACAGAAATTCTACCGTGTCCGCGTCGGCCCCTATGCTCATGAAAAAGAAGCCGAGGTTGCTCTTGCCAAAGTCCGGAATTTTGGTATTTACAACGCCCGGGTGGTTAAAGATTAAAAATTTTACAGAGGTAAAAAATGTCTTCAGGATTTAAAATTTCGTTATCTGTTTTGCTGGCCTGCGGTGTTATCGGTACGGCCTTTTCGGCTCAGGCAATTGAAACCAAAGCGCGCAACCTGATTCTGATGGATTACGATACCGGACAGTATCTGTATGCCAAAGATGTGCAAAAAAGCATTCCCCCCGCATCAATGAGCAAATTGATGACCGTTTATATGATTTTTGAAAAACTGGCAGACGGAACCTTGTCTTTGGATGATGAATTCAAAGTCAGCGAAAATGCCTGGCGCAAAGGCGGAGCAGCCAGCGGCGGTTCAACAATGTTCCTGCCGGTTAATGCAAGCGTCCGCGTGGAAGATTTAATTAAGGGTATTATCATTCAGTCCGGTAACGATGCCTGCATCACCGCAGCAGAAAATATTTCCGGCAGCGAAGAAGATTTTGCCAAGGAAATGAATAAAAAAGCGGCGGAAATCGGTCTTAATAATTCTCATTTTGCCAATGCCACCGGTTTGCCTCATCCCGATCACCACATGTCCGTGGAAGATCTTGCCAGGCTGGCTCAGCTGATTATTTCCAAATATCCCCAGTTTTACCACCTGTTTTCCCAAAAAGAATTTACTTATCACAATATCAAGCAGGGCAACCGCAATCCGTTGCTTTACAGTATGCCTTATGCTGACGGGCTTAAAACCGGACACACCGAGGAAGCGGGCTTTTGTCTTGCCGGATCGGCCAAAAAAGGCGGCCGACGGTTGATCAGCGTTATGACCGGGCTGAAATCCAATAAAGAACGCTCGGAAGAAGCTGAAAAAATTATGAGCTGGGGTTTCAGGGAATTTGATAATTATACCATTCTCAAAAAAGGCACCAAAATCGCCGATGTCCCGGTATGGTACGGCAACAAAAACGCTGTGCCGATGGTGGTCAGCGAAGATGTCATCCGCACTCTCAAGAAAAGTAAAACCGATGAGCTGAAACTGACAGCTGATTATGACCGCCCGGTAAGGGCTCCGGTTGCCGCCGGACAGAAACTGGGTGTCATCAAGGCTGAAATTCCCGGCAGCGGTATGGTGGAAATTCCTCTGGTCGCAGCGGAAGATGTCGGTAAAATCGGCTGGTTCGGCCGCATTAAAAATAACCTTAAATATCTTTTGACCGGAGAATAAAAATGACCGATTCCTGCGGCAGATTTATTACCTTTGAAGGTGGCGAGGGCACCGGTAAATCAACTCAGGTCAAAATGCTTTCTGCATGGCTTGAACAGCGGCAGATCGCCAATCTCACCACCAAAGAACCCGGAGGGACGCCGGTTGGACTTGAATTGCGTCAAATGCTGGTCTGCGGGGATAAAGACAAGTTTGATGCCGTTGCAGAAGCTTTGCTATATTATGCTGACCGCCGTATTCATCTGACTTCTAAAATCTGGCCCGCCCTGAAACAGGGAAAATGGGTTTTGAGCGATCGTTTTGCCGATTCGACCATGGCTTACCAGTATTATGGTTATAATAAACGGGTTCCCCGTCAGACATTAACGGAATTGTATCATATTGCCGTCGGTGACTTTAAACCGGACTTGACAATTCTGCTGGATTTGGATCCGGAAGTCGGCCTGGAGCGGTCTTTGGCAAAAGCCTCAAAAATGGCGGTTAAAGAAACCCGGCATGAAAGCCGCGGGCTGGAATTTCATCACAATCTCCGCAACGGTTTTCTGGAAATGGCCCAAGCCGAGCCGGAACGTTTCGTGGTGCTCGACGCCAATAAAAGCATAGAACAGCTGCATGAAGATATTGTTCAAACCATAAGCTGCCGTTTTGGGATAAAATAATGGAAGGTGAAAGCATCGTCAGTCCTAAAAACAATCCTTATCTGATCGGCCATCGGGAAGCCGAGCAAATGTTTTTGACGGCCTGGCAAAACAATTCGCTGCATAATTCCTGGCTCATCTCCGGAATTGAGGGCATTGGCAAAGCCACGCTGGCCTATAAGTTTGCCCGTTTTTTGCTCAGTGCCGATGAAAGCCGCAAATTTGAATATACCTCGCTTGATGTATCGCCGGATTCTACTGTTTTCCGGCTGATTTCGCAAAATTCCCATCCGGATTTGAAAATCATTGAACGCGATTATACCGAAACCGACCGCAAAAAGATTCTCAAATCCATCAAAGATGGCGAAAAAATGAGTGATGAAGAGCTCAAAAGCCTGAAAAAATCAGCATTTATCCGCGTGGATGATGTGCGTACGATTAACGAATTTATGTCAAAACGTTCTTCAAATGACGGTTGGCGGATTGTCATTATCGACAGCATAGATGACATGAATCCGTCATCAGCCAATGCCGTGCTGAAAATTCTGGAAGAACCGCCACATAAGGCGTTAATGCTGTTAATCAGCCACAATCCCAACCGCTTGCTGCCGACAATCAAATCGCGCTGCGCCAAACTGGACTTAAAACCGCTGAGCGATTCTGATCTTGCCAGCCTGCTGCGCCGCTACCGTCCCGAACTGCCGGAAACCAAAGTCAAAAGAATTGCCGCCATTGCTTCGGGCAGTATTGGCAAGGCGTTAAATTATGTTGATAACGATGCGGCGGCGCGTTATGATGAATTATGTGCTCTCATCGGCCGCGGCAGCAAATTCACCATCAACGAGGTTATGGATTTCGCCTCTTCCGGCGCTGCTGATGAAACCAGTTACGACTTGAGCCGCGAACTGATCCTCAAGTTTTTGAGTGAAAATGTCAAAACCAGCTCCAAAATCATTGAATATGCCGACTGCTGGGATAACGCCGTCAAAGTTTTTTCGGAAACCGACCGCTTAAATCTTGATAAAAAACAAGCTTTGCTTAATATATTGGTTAATATTTGTAAACATGTGTAGAGGAAAAGTATGTTAGTCGACAGCCATTGTCACCTGGATTATAACGATTTTGAAGACGATTTTGAAGAGATTATCGAAAACGCCAAAGCCAGCGGCGTCAGCCTGATGCTTAATGCCGGAAATAATCTGGAAGAATTTGACAATCAGCTGGAAATTTCCGAACGCTATCCTTTCGTTTATGCCGCTGTCGGGGTTCACCCCCACAATGCCAGAGAATATCCCGACCTTAGGGTGGAAGAATTGATTGAGCGGGCGGCTCATAAAAAAGTTATCGGTATTGGCGAAACCGGGCTTGATTACTACTATGATTATGCTCCGCGCGATTTGCAGATTAAGCTGCTGCGCGAACATATCAAAGCAGCTCAGGAAACCGGGCTCCCGCTGATTATTCATAACCGCGATTCCGATGATGACATGATTGCCGTTTTGGACGAGGCTTATCGCCAAAAGCCGTTCAGCGGCGAAATTCATTGTTTCAGTTCCGGCCGCAAATTGGCGGAATTTGCCCTCTCCATTGGTTTTTACCTGTCCGCTTCCGGCATGATAACCTTTAACCGCAGCGGCGAACTGCGCGATATATTTTCTGAAGTGCCGCTTGACCGGATTTTAGTTGAAACGGATTCTCCTTTTTTGGCTCCGGTTCCCATGCGCGGGCGCCGCAATGAACCCGCCTTTGTAAAGTACACTGCCGAAAAACTGGCCCAGCTGCGGGATCTGCCGTTTGAAAAACTGGCCCAAATCACTTCCGATAACTTTTTTAACCTTTTTCGCAAAGCCAGCGATAAAGGGCGCAGGAGTTATTGAGCATGACAAAAGTCACAATCCTTGGATCCGGAGCCGCTCCCGGAGTTCCGTCCTTATCTTGCGGCTGGGGTGACTGTAACCCCGAAAACCCTAAAAATCGGCGGACCCGCTCGGGAACTTATTATGATTTTGACGGCACGCAAATTTTAATTGATACCTCGCCGGAACTGCGCCAACAGCTTTATGCTCACCAGATTAAAAGGCTTGACGGCGTGCTGTATACGCATGTTCATGCAGATCATCTTAACGGGATTGATGATTTGCGCGAAATCAACCGTATTAACCGCAACAGTCTGAATATCTATGCCGCACCGGAAACTTTGGATATTATCAAAGTACGTTACAGTTATCTGATTACCAAACCGGACTGCGTGGTCGATGTTTTGCGCCAGCCGGCCTTGATTCCGAACGAAGTTTATCATAACCAGCCTTTTTTGATTAATCAGGTCAAAATTACTCCCATTAAACTGGTTGGCCACAATGCGCCCACCACCGGCTATGTTTTTAATGACGGAGAAATCGTCCATATTGCCGATTTTCGTGCCATTGATGCTGAAGGATATAAACAAATTCTCCGGCGTCCAAAACTGTTGATACTGCCGTTAACGACGCCTTACGGCCAAAAATTTCATGCCGGACTGGAAGAGGTTTTGGATGTTGTGTCGCGGATTAAACCCGAACAAACTGTCATTAATCATATGGCCAGCGAATGTGATTATGAGGCTGTTGATCAAGCCACCCCGGAAAACTGCAAACCGGCTTATGATAATTTGCAGATAGAACTATAAAAGAAAGGATCTGCCATGTTATGTATTTACCATATTGCCGACCACGACGGAAAAGGCTCTGCTGCCATCGTAAAAAATCTGTATCCCGAAACAGAATTATTCGGCCTGAATCATGACATGGAAATACCCTGTGAAGAAATCCGCCGCCATGATAAAATTATTGTCTGCGATATTGCCCTGCCGCTGGATTTTATGTTTGAGCTCAGCCAAACCAAAGACTTTATCTGGATTGACCACCATGCTTCCGTCATTAATGAATATAACGCCGCCATGGAACAGGGCGATCATGAGCCGATTAAAGGGCTCCGCCGGGTCGGAACCGCGGCCATTTGCCTGACATGGGAATATTTTCATCCCGGTGAACCAATCCCCGAGGGTGTTGAGCTGATCGGTCTTAATGATATTTACGACCTCCGCAATCCCGAAGTCCGCCCCTTTGAATATGGTTTTCAGTCACTCGGCGTCAACCGCCCGGGTGATGAAACCTGGACTAAAATGCTTAACGGCACCTTGGATATTCCGGCCGTTATTGAAAAAGGCCGGGCAGTTTTGTCCTGGATAAAAATCCGCAATATCCGCCTGTCACATGGCCTGACTTTCGCCAGTGAATATCAGGGGCTTAAATGTTTGTGCTCCAATATGCCGCAGGGCTATTCCGAATTTTATGACTCTGTTCCCGGACACGAAGACTACGACTTTCTGTGCAATTTTTACATGAATAAAAACAATTGCTGGAATCTTTCTTTTTATACCACTAAAGAAAATGTCAATGTTTCCCAGATTGCCGCAACTTTCGGCGGCGGCGGACATCAAAAAGCGGCCGGAGCATCCAAATTGAAAGTTTTGCCCGGCTTTTTGCAGAAAGGTTTTAATTGATGCCCGAACGCCGCTGGTCTGAAGTTGAATATCTCAGCAGTACCGTTACCAATCCCAACATCATCATTAAGGGAACGCACAGCTACTACAGCAATGCCTGGACTGAAAATTTTGAATCTTCGGTCGTCCGTTACTTATATGGTGATGAACACAGCCGCAAAAACTGGCAGCCGCAATGGGAACTGGATAAGCTGTATATCGGGAATTTTGTTTGCATCGGGGCAGAAGCTGTCATTTTAATGGGCGGCAACAATACACACCGCATGGATTGGATCAGCGATTATCCTTTCCCCGGACATATCAAGGAAAGTTACCGGCAGCGCGGTGATACGCTTATCGGCGACGGCGCATGGATCGGCATGCGTGCCATGATTATGCCTGGTGTCAAAATCGGGGAGGGGGCCGTTGTTGCCGCCGGCAGTATTGTTACCAAAGATGTTCCTCCCTATACAGTCGTGGCCGGCAACCCGGCGCAAACTGTCCGCCGCCGTTTTGCTGAAGACCAGATTGAACGCCTGCTGAACCTGCATTTATACGAGCTGCCGGAAGAACAAATTGAGCAGCTTGAAAACCTTCTCTGTTCATCAGATTTAAACGCTCTCGAAAAAGCCGTAAACTCTTTGCGCAATGCTTGAACTTATATCTCATATGCTTATATCTACCACAGTTAGTCAACAAGGAGAAAAAGCATGCATTTTGATTTCTATGTTCCCACCAAAATAATCTTTGGGCGCGACCGTTTGAAAGAACTTTCCGAAATTGAGCTCCCCGGCAAAAAAGCTTTGATTGTTATTACAAATGGCCGTTCTATGCGCAATCTCGGCTATCTGGATACCGTAACCGCTCTGCTTGCTGCCCAGGGCGTTGAGGCAGAAGTTTTTGACCGGGTACTTCCTAACCCGATTGAGCAACACGTTATGGAAGCGGCCGAAATGGCCCGCAACGCCAATTGCGACTTTATTATCGGCCTGGGCGGCGGCAGCGCCATCGATTCAGCCAAATCAATTGCCATGATGGTTAAAAATCCCGGAACATATTGGGATTATGTTAAAGGCTCCCGCCAGCTGACGGAAGATGTTTTGCCGGTGATCGCCATCCCGACTACTGCCGGAACCGGAACGGAAACCGATCCCTGGACAGTTATAACCAATGCGGAAACCAACGAAAAAATCGGAATCGGTTTTCCCCAGCTGTTTCCTCAAACAGCAATTGTCGACCCGGCATTAATGGTGTCTGTACCTAAAAATCTGACCGCCTATCAGGGAATGGACGCATTTTTTCATGCTGCTGAGGGATATCTGGCTTGTGTTGCCCAGCCCATCAGCGATTTGCTGGCTTTGGAAGCCATCCGCCAGATTACCCTGTATCTGCCTCAGGCCGTTGAAGACGGCAACAATCTGCAGGCGAGGGAGCAAATGGCCTGGGCCAGTACGGCAGCCGGCATTGTTGAAAGTACGTCCAGTTGTATCTCCGAACATTCAATGGAACATGCTTTGTCTGCTTTTTATCCTGATTTGCCGCACGGAGCCGGACTGGTGGCACTGTCAGTTCCTTATTTCAGTTATCTGCTTAAAAAAGATCCTGAAAAAGTCCGGGTCCGCTATGTTGAAATGGGACATGCCATGGGAGAAGACGGCAACAGCCCGGAAATATTTATCCGCGGCTTGAAAAAACTGATTGATAAAATCGGCCTCGGCGACCTGAAACTGACCGATTGGGGCATTAAAGCCGAAGAAGCCGAACGCCTGGCCGCCAATTCTTTTGAGGCTATGGGAGCACTTTACCAGATTGATCCGGTCCAACTCGATCAAAATGATGCCAAATGTATTATCTTTGATGCAATCCGCTGATTTACAAAAGAGGCTGTACACTACTGTACAGCCTCTTTTTTTATTCTTCTTTTTTAGTTTTTAATACTCTTCTTTCCTGGCTAATGAGGAAATTATCCTCAACCACATCATTTCTTCTGATATGGCAGCCCGGAGTAATTTCGACATTGTTTCCAATCGCAACATCGCGTTCAATCACCACATTTTGTGCAATTTTACAAGCCTCTCCGAGATTAGACTTGATGGTCGCCCCGCTTTTGATAACACAGCCTTTGCCGATACTGACGCCGGAAGCGATGGTAACATTGTTTCCGATATAGACATCATCGTCAATTTCCACGCCCGGCTCAAAAGTACAGCTGTTGCCGATAATAATTTTGTTTTTTACCACACAGTCGTGTCCAAAAGAGTTATTATTTCCTATCTGACATTCTTGGCCGACTTTTGTATTCCGTTTAAAGGTATTGCTGTTTCCCATTTTACCCTCTTGGCCGATAAAGACATAATCTTCAAAACAGTTAAAATTGCCAGGAATAACCTGAGTAATAAGGTTTCCTTCAAACTGGCAGAGCGGGCTTATAATACAATTCTCTTTCATAATTCTGTATTTTTAAATTAAACAATAAAAATTAATAATTTCACTGAATAACCCAGACCTATCATACTTTTATCGCCAAATCAATAGACAAAACATACAAAATAAAAATTCCGTATCAGACAGCGTTTTTAGGCTTGAGAATTAATATATTTGTTGTAAAATCTAACGGCTTAATTAATAAAAACAAAAACTGATATATGGAGAATTTTAAGAATGTCTAAAGTTTTGATTACCTCTGCATTGCCGTACGTCAACGGTGTGCCCCACCTGGGCCACATTGTCGGCTGTCTGCTTCCCTCGGACGTCTATGCGCGGTTTAATCGAATGTTAGGCAATGAAGTTCTTTATATCTGCGGAACCGATGAACACGGCACTCCTTCGGAAGTTGGCGCCGCCAAAGAAGGACTGGAGGTTTCGGCTTATTGCGACAAATATCATGCGCTTCATCGTGAAACCTACCGCGCCTTTAATTTATCATTTGACTATTTCGGCCGCACCAGCAGCCCCCAGAATGAAGAACTGGTTAATCATATTTTCTCTAAAATTGATGAGAATGGTTATATTGAAGAGAAAAGCATCAAACAAATTTTCTCAATTGATGATGATCGGTTTCTGCCCGACCGTTATGTCACCGGAACCTGTCCGCACTGCGGTTATGATAAAGCCCGCGGTGACCAGTGCGAAAACTGCACCAAAGTGCTTGAGCCCACAGATTTGATTAATCCGCGTTCTACCATCTCCGGCTCCACCAATCTGGAGGTGAGGGAAACCAAACACCTGTTTCTGAAACTGCCTATGGTGGAACAGCGCCTTGCAGAATGGATAAAAACCAAAGAGCCTTTCTGGCCCGATGTCGCTTATTCTATTGCTCAGAAATGGCTCAAAGAAGGTCTGCAGCCGCGTTGTATCACCCGCGACCTTAAGTGGGGATTTAAAGTCAACAAACCCGGATTTGAAGATAAAGTCTTTTATGTCTGGTTTGATGCTCCCATCGGGTATATGGGAATCACCAAACAATGGGCGGACGAGCAGCCGGAAAACCGCAATTGGAAAGACTGGTGGCTGGGGGCAAAAGATGTCCGTTATGTGGAATTTATGGGTAAAGATAACGTTCCGTTCCATTCTATTTCTTTCCCGGCAACCCTGCTGGCCACCGGAGAAGACTGGACTTTTGTCGACTACCTGAAAGGGATGAGCTATTTGACTTTTGAGGGCGGAAAATTTTCCAAATCGGAAAAACGCGGCATTTTTGCCGGTGATGCCGTTCAGGAGTTTCCCGCCGATTACTGGCGCTACTGGCTGATGTCCAATGCCCCGGAAAGTTCGGACTCTTCTTTTAGCTTCGATCTGTTTGCTTCGGTCATTAACAAAGATCTTAACGGCGTTTTGGGCAACTTTGTTTCCCGCGTTTTGAAAATGACTTCTTCAAAAATCGGCGACACGGTTCCTGCCGGCGGTGAGCTGACTGCCTTAGAAAATGATCTTTTTGCCAATTTGCAAACCCGGATTAACGATTATCTTAAATATATGAATGAGATGGAATTTCGCAAAGCTCTCAACGAACTGCGGGCAATCTGGGTAGAAGGCAACAACTATATTACCGTTGCCGAACCTTGGACGGTTATTAAAACCGATCCTCTGCGGGCAGCCGCCATTTTGCGTATCTGCATGAATCTGATTCGTATCTTTGCAGCTCTCAGCGCGCCGGTGATGCCGGAAACCAGCGAGGCAATGCTGCAGCGTTTTGGCTTAAAGACATCAGACCTTCCAGGATTAAAAGATTTTGATGTTGCCAGAGAAATGACTGCATTGCAGCCCGGACAGCCCTTTACGGTGGGAGACCCGCTGTTTGAACGGATAACACCGGAAAGAATTGAAGAATTAAAACAAAAATATGGAAGTACAACATGTTAAGACGCAACCGAGACGATGAGGCAATCGGCCCGACCAAAGGCTGGGCCAAAGTATTTCATAAGCTGGCCATGTTTTTACTGTGGCCTTTGCGCAAACCCCTGTGGTTTTTGCTGATTGTGGCGGTTTTATACCTGGCCCCAACTTTCCGCGGCGTAAAACCGGCTGAAGTCCATACCTGGTACTGGTCAAAAATCAAATCTTCGACCAGCAGCGTTTCAACCATGGTTTCTGACAAAACCAAAAATATGCTTCCCAATATCGAAATGCCGGCTTTTTCAATTTCTTCTCCCGCTGACAAAAACGCGCCGGCGGCTAAAGTGGTTGATATGCCGGTTAAAGATGTCCGCCGCAAAACTTTTGAACGGGCTAAATCAGCGCCTGTTGCAGTTGATATTATGGTGCAAAATGCCTCGCGCCAGTCTGACGCGGCAGCTCAGAAACCACTGCCGGCAACCTCTTCAACAGATGGAAAACAAATGGCTGCCCGGCCGGAACAGCCGGCCAAAAAGAAACTGAATCTGGTTTATGTCAGCGAAGCTAAGAATATCAGCGGACTGGCCCAGATTGTTAATGCCAATGAAATCAAAATTAACGGCGAAACCATTTTCCTTTACGGAATATATGTCAATCCAAATACCGAAAAGGGCCGCATTGCCAAAAACTTTTTGATTCACACCATTAACGGCCGGCCGGTTGATTGCGTTATTGAGGCTTATACTTATCAGGGTATTGCCACCGGTATTTGTTCTGCAGGCAAAACCAACCTCAACAAAGCCCTGGTCGACGGGAACTATTCTAAAAACGTAGCCCTCGACTAAACCGTAACAGAAAGGTAAAGCCATGTGGCAGCCGGTATTAATGATCAGCGGTTACTTTATCAGCGTTCTCGGTCTGGCAATGCTGTTTCCCGCCGCGCTCGACATTATCACTACCGGCAGCAACTGGTCTTATTTTATTACCTCGTCGATTATATCGGTATTTATCGGCCTGTCGCTGTTTTTAGCCAACAATAACAAAATTAATAAGGTAACTCTTCAACAGGCCTATCTGCTGACGGCCATCAGCTGGTTTTCGGTCGCTTTGCTGGCAGCGATTCCTTTTATGCTCTACGGAACCGCCCCCGCCGACGCCGTTTTTGAAGCGGCTTCCGGAATCAGTACGACCGGCGCCACGATATATGCCAATGTTGAAGCCCTTCCCAAATCAGTTTTGCTGTGGCGGGCCTTGCTGAACGGTCTCGGCGGGGTAGGGATTGTTATTTTTGCAATTGCCATGCTGCCTTTTCTCGGCATCGGCGGAATGCAGATTTTTCAGCGTGAAAATTCCGACGTTAATGAAAAATTTATGCCCAAGATAAGCTATATTGCCAAACGGATTATCTTTGTTTACGTCACCTTGATTGCGGTTTGTTTTATTTCCCTGCGTCTGGCGGGAATGAACTGGTTCGATGCCTTTTGCCATGCCAATTCGACAATTGCAACCGGCGGACTGTCAACCAAGAATGCTTCCATCGGCTATTACAATTCTGCCGCCATTGACTGGACAATTACCTTTTTTATGATTTTGGGCGCTATTCCGCTGACTTTTTACCACAGTTTGCTGGCCACCCATAATATCCATTCTCTGCGTTCGGTTCAGGTTTTCACCTTTCTGAAAGTATTAGCCGCTTATATTTTATTTATGACTATTTGGCTTAACTGGAACGGAATTTATGATTTTACGACGGCTCTGCGCTACGCGGCATTCAATATCACTTCAATAGTCACCTCAACCGGCTATGTTTCAACAGATTACCTGAAATGGGGTGCCTTCGCGGGGACAGCTTTTATCGTTTTTGCGCTTACCGGCGGCTGCACCGGATCAACGGCCGGTTCCATTAAAATTTACCGCTGGCAGATTGTTTTTGCCTCACTCAAACGGGCTTTTATAACCACCACCGAACCCAACCGCATGGTCCCGATTAAAATAGGCAGCAGTATTATCAATTCAGAGGTGGCTAATTCCATCTTTATCTTTTTAGCGGCTTATAGTTTAAGCGTTATTGTTTTGACGCTGCTGGTATCTCTCACCGGGCTTGATTTTACGACCTCTTTCAGTGCGGTTATTGCCTGCATAACCAATTCAGGTCCCGGCATTGGCAATATTATCGGCCCGTCAGGCAATTACAGTACCCTTGGTGATTTCCCCAAATATCTGCTGGCTTTCACCATGCTGCTGGGCCGTTTGGAAGTCATGACAATTTTAGTTATCTTTACCAAAAGTTTTTGGAGATAAATATCGCCGGACAAACCCGGGATTTTCTATAAGGCAGCGACAAAATAAAAAGTCCCCGGAACCTTTCAGGACCGGGGACTTTCTTATGAAGACTTTTAATTTGCCAATGCCTCGGCATCAATATCAAAACTGTCTTCCTCAATCTCATCTTCAAATTTAATCAGCTGGGCCGGCTGTTCCTCAACATCAGCCGGTTGAGTTGCCGCCTCGGGAAGCAGCAAACCATCTTCCGCCATCTGTCCGGCTGACGATTCGGAGAGATCCTGATCAAAAACTTCACGTTCCGGGGACATGGGAACCACAGCATTTCCTGAAATTTCTGTTTCAACTGTATTAACGGTTTCAACAGGGAGATTAACTTCCACAGCCTTATCTTCCGTAACAGATACCTCTGCCGCCGGCAGCACTGCATTAACCGGTTCTGCAGCCCCGGCCGGAACTGCAACAGCTTCTGTCGGAACAGTCGGAACAAACAGCGGCTGGGGAGCGCCTTCAACCGGAGCCAAAGCAACCGGTTCAACAAATGCCGGCTTTGCAGCTTCCGGAATTTCTTCGGCAGGTGTTTCCGTTATTTCAGCAGCTTTGAGAGCGTCAGCCTGTTTGGCTCTTTCGGCTTCCTCGGCGGCCCGCTGCTCATCTTCCAGGGCTTTGCGGGCTTCAGCCGACAATTGGTCGGTTTTGGGCCGGGCTTTAATCGTTTCGTCGCGGGTTTTCAGCTCTTCGGCTGTTAACAGCTTCATTTTGCTGGTGTCCCCGTCATAACATTTCAACAGCCAGACATCATAAATCGGATGTTCAACGGCATTCAGCGCCGGAGAAGATGACATCATCCAGCCTTTAAAGACATTAACCGGGGTTTCGGTTTTATAGTTGTCAACAACATCGACAAAAGCAAAGTTTTCCGGTGTTTCTTCCGGAGAACGGGTCGCACAGTAACGGACCACGATCGAAAAGCTTCCGAAAACCGTTTCCCCATTGACCGGAACATCAATCTCGCTGACTTTCCCGGTTACTTTGTCCATTGCCTGCATGCGGGCCATGTTGGTTTGAATTTCCCTGGCTCCGGCAACACCGGCCAGCAGAACAGAACATAAGGCTGTTCCGGCTAAAAGATTACTTATTTTCCGAACCATTGTCTGTCACCATAAAGATAATTTCGCCGACCATATCTTCCAGAGTTTTGAAATCTTTGGTATTTTTAATCACATCGCCGTTTTTAAGCATCTCTTTTGCATGGCCCGGCTCAATTTTAATAAATTTATCACCGACCAGACCGTCGCTGACAATCGAAGCCTCGCTGTCAACCGGCAGCGGAACATTGGAAGACAGGCTCATTTTAACTTCGGCAGTATAATCCTCATCGTCCAAATCCTGTCCGACAACCGTACCGACCTTAATTCCGTTAATCCGGACATCTGATCCCACAGTCAAACCGCCGACCTTCAAAAAACGGGCCGTCACATTATACCCCTTAACCACCTGTAAATCTGAAACATTATAGGCAAAATAAGCAAAAAAGGCGGCAACGGCAATCACAACCAGCCCCATAATGGTTTCTACCGGACGTTTATTCATCTGAAATTCTCCTTAATTATTTCTTGCTGTCAGCGGCTGCCGGACATTCGGGGCAGGGCTTGTTTTGTTTATTGCGGTTAGCTTTTCCGATACTGACAATACGGTCAAGCAGTTCTTCAATCACCATGGCGTCCTGAGTATACGAAAACTCTCCGCCCGGAGCAATCATGTCTTCCGACCCGCCGGGCTCGATTTCTATATACTTCGGTCCCATGATGCCGGAACTGACAATTGAGGCGCTGCTGTCATCGGGAAGTTTAAACTTATCATTGATCTCCAGGGTCAGGACAGCTTTATACCCGTCGCCCAGCTTGGCGTCGACAACCTTGCCGACATTCATTCCGGCCAGACGCACCAGGTCACCCACCAGCAAACCGTCGGTACGGTTAAACCGGGCCTGCACGGCATAATATTTGCCGTCTTCCAGATGTGAAACTTTGGAACGTGCGGTTGCAACCAGCCCGGTAACCAAAACCAGGCTCAAAGCAACCCACAATCCGACTTTCAGCGATTTTTCTTCGTCTTTGCTGTATACTTCTTTAATTTTCATAACCGCTCCAAAACAGATTCTGAATCACTTATATAAATAATGTAAAATAAATATTTTGTCACCAATGATTTTGAATTTTGAAAATAATTGTTAAAATTTAAAAATAATTTGTTAAGATAAAGCAAATATAACAACTGAAAGCCGATTATGCTGGTAATAAAAAATCTCACCAAATCTTTCGGGCCGGTCCGCGCTGTCGATAATATCAACTGCTGCCTCAATAAGGGCAGCGTAACGGCGCTGCTGGGTCCCAACGGCGCCGGGAAAACCACGCTGATGCGGCTGATTGCCGGCTTTTTGGAAGCTGATTGCGGATCAGTTGAAATCAACGGATCAGACCTGCGGCAAGACCGCCGGTCCGCTTTGGCAAAAATCGCTTATGTCCCGGAAAACGGCGCCCTTTATCCGGAAATGACTGTTTATGAATATCTTAAATTTATTGCCTGCCTGCGCGGCCTCAGCCGCCGGAACTTTGTGGACAATTTGGTATCTCTGGTCAAAACGCTGGGACTGGCTGAAGTCATCAACCAAAAATGCGACACTCTTTCCAAAGGATATAAGCGGCGCACCGGTATTGCCGGAGCCCTGTTAAGCCGCCCGCAGATTTTAATTCTTGACGAACCGACCGAAGGACTCGATCCTAATCAAAAATTTTCTGTCCGCGATTTTATAAAAGAATATGCCCGCCGCAATACTGTTTTAATTTCTACCCATATCATGGAGGAGGTTGAAGCTCTGGCAGGGCGGGTTATTCTGATGAACCGCGGCAAACTGATCCGGGACACCACACCTGGGGAACTGCGCAAAATCACCCCGGAAAATGACATGGAAGCTGCTTTTCGTACGATTACTTATGAAGGAGAACACTGATGTCATCTGCTGTTTTCTGCTTGTTTGCCAAAGAATTCGGTTCTTATTTTCGTACCCGGCTGGGCTATTTTGTCCTGGTTATCTATGCGGCCCTGTCAATGACGGCGGCATTTTACAGCGGCGGCTATTTTGACCTGGCAAATGACAGTCTTTTTTCCCTGTTTTATTTTCAGCCCGAGATTTTTACATTACTGGCCCCGGCGCTGACAATGAAACTTTGGGCAGACGAACGCCGCTACGGCACTTTGGAATTATTGCTGAGCCAGCCGGTGAACTATCTGCCCCTGGTAGCCGGAAAATTCCTGGCCGCCTGGACATTCTGCGCCCTTATGCTGGTTTTGACCGTTCCGCTATGGATAAGCACGGCAGCTCTTCAGCCTTTGGATAATTTGCACATTGTCTTTTGTTATCTGGCCTGCCTGCTGGCAGCCGGGGCTTTGTGTGCCGTCGGCTGCACCGTGTCGGCTTTCAACAGCAACCCGGTTTCCGCTTATGTCATTTCGGTTTTTATCTGCTGGCTTCTCAAATTGAGCAGTTTCGATTACCTTATCCGCGCTGCCAAAATTTCCAATGAACTGGTTATCCGCATTTCCAATTCGGTTAACTTCGACCAGCACTACCAGAATATTCTCAACGGACAGCTCAGCCCGGGCAATTTAGTCTATTTCATTTCCGTCATTTTCTTTGCGCTGTGGATTAATACCGCCGCAGTCGAATATAAAAGGAGCTAGCTCATGAAACCCTGTCTGCTCCCTCACTGGCATAAAAACTATACGCTGATCCTGCTTCTGCTCATGCTGCTTGTTGCTTTCGCGGCTGTCAATATCGGTACGGTTTTACTGAGCGGTTCCCGCCAGCTGGACCTGACGTCGGCACAACGCTATACGCTGCATGAACAGACATTGTCATGGTTAAAACAAAACCCCCGGACAATTCTGATACGCCTTTATCTGTCCCCGGAAATCGGCCGGAGCTATCCCGGATTGGAACAATATTCCCGCTACCTGGTCAAATTTTTGGAGCAATACCAAAACCATTCCGGCGGCAAAATCAGTCTTGAAACAATTGAAACCGTGCCTTACGAAGCGGCAGAAAAAGACGCGCAGCGGTTTGGAATCCGCGGTTTTCTTGATAAGAGCGGCAGTTCCAGCCTTTATTTCGGGGCAGTTTTTTCCGATGAACTGGGCAACAGCGGCACTATCCCGTATTTTGATCCCCGGCGCAGTGCCTATTTAGAGCACGATGTCAGCCGTATTTTGAGCAAACTGGATAACGGCCCGGCGCCGGAAATCGGAATAATTTCGCCGTTGCTGCCGGTTATATCTTCAGCCGACAAGCTGGACAGCGTTTCCGAATGGCCGTTTATAACCACTCTTAAAAATGATTATCAGGTAACTCTGCTCCGTCCTGACACGGCTCAAATTCCTCTGCAAATCCGCACACTGCTGGTCTTTAATCCGCAAAATCTGGCCCCGATGAGCATTTACGCCCTCGACCAGTATCTGCTTCGCGGCGGCAGCCTGATTCTGCTGCTCGATCCGTTTTCTGAGGCTTTTTTAAATCTTAACGGCCATATTGCCCCGTCTTTTTCCAACCTTTATGATTTCTTAAAATCAAAAGGCCTTTCTTATTCGGACACCCGGGTGATCGGCGATGTTGTGCTGGCGGCTCCCGCTTTGCTGCAAAATTCCGGCGGTTCAGCCATTCGGAATTATCCGCTGTGGCTTGATCTTGATTCGTCTGTGATGAACCAAAAATCCGGCCTGACCGCGGGTCTCCAAAAGCTCACCTTCAAATCCGCCGGAGGACTGGAACTGGAACCTGCCGCTGCGGGAAATATACTGATTTCAACGACCGGACAGGCCGGAACAGTCCCCGCTGATACGGCAATGTATAATACCAAGGCCGAAATCAAAGACGCTTTTTCCGGCGATAACCGGACTTATGTCTTGGCCGCCCTGCTGGAAGGGAATTTCCGCTCCTTATATTCCGCCCATCCTCTGGCCGGAACGGATTACGTGCAGAAAATGTTCCCGTTCCTGTCGGCATCAGTCAAACCCGGGAAACTGCTTGTGGTAGCCGACAGCGATTTTTTGTTTTCACCGGAATGGAACGCCGCTCCCGCGGCAGCCGGGCAGGGGCCGTATGACTTTATTCCGTTTAACAACAACTACGACTTCATTGAGCGGGCTATCGACGAGTTAAGCGGCAACACAGGACTGCTCGGCATAACGCCGCAAAGCGGTTTTGACCGGAAACCTTCAATCAGCGCGGGTTTGCGCCGCAGCGCCGAACAAAATTACCTTGAAGAATATACGCTTTACAATTCAGCAGCAGCCCAGGCTGATTTTGAGCTCTCGAAACTGCTGCAGCAACTGGAAAACAACCAGTTGCTCTCAACAGCGGCAACCGATCGCCGGATAGAGGAATTGACCCGCCGCCGGGATGAAAACCGCAGCCGCCTCAAAGAAGTTGAATTTAAAATCAACCGCCGGGTTCAAAACGCCCAAAACCGGATTATCTGGCTCAACCTTGCCGCCTGGCCTGCGGGGCTGATTGGCATTATCTGGCTGATTAACCAATGGCGGGAATACCGTAATCGCCGCCGCGCGAAGGAGTATACCCATGAATAAACGCATTTTGCTGCCTGCTTTCTGGACCATGCTGGCCGCCGTTGTTTTTGCTGCCGGCGCCGTCTGGTATACCCTGATAAAATTTCCCCGTCACGACAACGGACGCCTGGTTTGGGACAGCCCGGAACTTATTAATAAAATAACCGTTGCCGCCCCCCGCGAAACCATAACCCTGCTCAGGGAGAACGATGCCTGGGTCGTACAGGAGGCGGATTATTATTACGCCGATTCGGCAGTTATTAACCAGTTGTTTAATGACTTGCGCCAGTCTGTTTATTTCCACCGCCAGCCGTTTTCTGAACAGGCTGTGAACCAGGCCGGACTGGAGAAAGAAGGCACCCGGTTAACCGTTTATCAGGATGACCGTCCGCTGAAAAGCATGATTATCGGCAAAGCCGCCGCCAACCGGGATTACCGCTTCGCCATGCCGCCGGAATCACAAGAAATCTGGCTCATCAGCGGTATTTGGCAGCTCCCCGGCGAAGTTTATTCCTGGCTCCTGCAGCCGATACTCGAATACCCTGCGGATCTGATTGAAAAAGTCAGCCTCGGCCGGGACAGCAAAGCCAGAGAGGCGGTGCGCCAGGCTCCCGGCCTGCCGTTTATGTCAGGGCGGCGTCCGGTATTAAATTTGGACGGCCTGCTGGAGCGTTTTGGCTTTTTCATTGCCGAAGCTGTCAAATCTGCGCAGAATTTTGATGAAGAGCTTTATCCGCGCCGCCGCCGGATAGAACTGACCACTTTCAGCGGCCTCATCACTACGGTTGACCTGTATCATAATAATCACGATTACTGGGTTAAAATATCTTTATCCGCGGCCCCACTTACAACCGCCGGAGTCAATGCTTATATTAGAAACAACAGTTTTCTCTATGATGGCTGGTTTTTCAAAATTCCTGCTGTCAACGGGAGAATTTTGGCTCAATATAAGTTTATTTGATTCCGGAGAAAATGGCTCTCGAAACCGAAACATTGCAAACCTTGTTAAACATCTCCACGAATATATTTCTGGAGGTGGACGGTTCCGGCCGGGTTCTTTATGCCAGCAGCAAAGCGGCCTATATCTTTCACGCCAGCCCTCCGGAGGGAAAAAATTTGCGCCGGCTGCTGGATTCCAAAAATGCCGAACTGCTGGCCGGACACCTCAAATCGGTGCTTTATCAAAATTATCCCGAAACCTTTACGCTGGAGTTTCAGACCCGCTGGTACAATGTCTTTATTTATCCGCACAACGGCAAGGCTGTCTGCTGCCTGGAAGACATTACCGAACGCCGCCAGCTGTCGCATCACCTGCACCAAAGCCGCCAGCGGCTGGAATTTGCCGAGCGCACCGCCAGACTCGGCTACTGGGAACTTGATCTGCACGCCAAAAAATTTTACTGGTCAGCGGAAATGTACCGGATTTTTGATATTGACGCGGCTAAAATTTCCACCAAACGCAACCTTATCAGGGAACAGCTCCTTCACGAGGATTTTCCTTTGTATAAGCAAAAGATTACCGAACTTCTTAAATTTGGGCACCCTGTTGAAGGGCAGGTACGCGTCAAACGCTCTAACGGCCAGATTGCTTATTGCCTGTTTAAGGCCAGCCTGGTCTATGATACCGGCGGCGAACGTATTGCCGGAACCTTTCAGGATATCAGCTCCCTGATAGAAATCCAGCTGGCTCTTGAAAAAGCCCGCCAGGAAGCCGATCGCCTTAATTTGGCCAAATCTTATTTTCTGGCTCAGGCCAGCCACGACCTGCGCCAGCCGATGCAGGCGCTGAATATGTTCATCGCGGCTCTGTGCGAAGACAAACTTAATCCGGAACAAATGGATATTGTCAAAAAAATCGAGGCTTCAGCCGCCAATCTCAAATCTTTGCTGGATAACCTGCTCGATATTTCCAAACTGGATTCCGGCGGCATGGATTTTCAGCCGCAGAGTTTTGACCTGGCCGCACTGCTGAACAGCCTCTGCCAGGAATACCGGCAAACTGCCTGCCTTGACAATTTCAAACTGCGGTGCAACCTGCACAGCATAACCATTTTTAGCGACCCGCTGCTCATTGAACGCATTGTCCGCAATTTGCTGAGCAATGCTTTTAAATATGCCCGCAATACCGTTAAAATCAGCTGTTTTAAAGGCGAAAAATATATTTATATCACCGTTTCGGACAACGGTATCGGTATCCATGCCGATGAGCAGAAACAGATTTTTGATGAATTTTACCAAAGCAGAAATATCCCGGATAACCGCCGTAAAGGGGCCGGACTGGGCCTGAATATCGTCAAAAAAATTGCCGGTATTCTCGGAGCCGAAATCAAAGTCCGCTCCTGTCCCGGCAGATATACCGTCTTTTCGCTGCGTTTGCAACATTGACAAATATTTTGGCCGAGGCTATAAAAGCTCCATATCAACTAATATGGGGTTTAACATGATTGATCATCTCCAAAATCTTCGCCGCGCCGTCGAACTCAGCCGTTTATCGGTAGAGCAGGGCAGTTCGCCTTTCGGAACAGTTATTGTCAATGCCCGCGGAGAAATTGTCGGCGAGGGCCACAACCGCGTGGCTTTGGATAATGACCCGACAGCTCACGGCGAAGTGACGGCCATTCGCAATGCCTGCCGCAACCTGAATACTTTTGACCTGAGCGGCTGTATTTTATATACCTCATGCGAGCCTTGCCCGATGTGCCTGAATGCCTGCAAATGGGCCAATATCGCCGAAGTGTATTATGCGGCGGACCGCAACGATGCTGACGATATCGGCTTCAGAGATAAACTCTTTTACGAAAAAGACACTCTGGAACTCCATCATCTCAAGGTTGATGAAGCCGTTGATATTATGAAGGAATGGTACCAAAAAGAAGATAAAATTAAATATTGATAAAAAAATTGTTGCAATAATTTTAAAGCCGGTTTATATTCCCGCTTGTCAATTGATTATGCGTGCGTAGCTCAGTTGGTAGAGCAACTGACTCTTAATCAGTGGGTCCGGGGTTCGAACCCCCGCGCGCGTACCAATACAATAAGGCCTCCCTTGCGGAGGCTTTATTGTATTGATAAATATAACCAGCTTCGCTCTGGCTCGCAAGCTCTGCCGGAATAATAAGAAAGATTTATTTTCTTTTTAATTGAAATTTAATTAAATTGCGCTAATATAACTCTCGCAGTCAGAGATGGCTGCGGTGTCTTGTAAACATCTTACCAACGAAAATCCTCCACGGGAGGAGTCCGTGATATAAGGCTTCGGCTCGAATAAGCGGGGCTGTCACAGGCAGTTAATTAGCTCCTCCACCTTTTCATTTTTGGAAAGGTGGTTTTGTTTTAACAAAACTTATGGAGCTTAAAATATGAGTAAAAAAAGAAATCTTTATCACCACACATTAATGCGCTTCAAAACCGAATTGGGCGAAGCTTTTCGCAAGCTGCGGGAAGAAAGGGGCCTGAGGCCGGAAGATATCCAGGAAAAACTGGGGCTAAAAAGCACCTGCATTATCAATCAAGTAGAAAAAGGGAACTGCAAACGGCTGTTTATCTATTACCGGCTGTGCTGTTTTTATGGCGTAAAACCGGCTGTTTCGTTCATAGTTCTGCCTGAAGAAGAAAATTTGTTTCTGCAAATTGAGAAAGAGCGGCTTTTAAGGGAGCAAGAGCAATGTGCAGAACAATCACTCTAAAAGATGAACTTCTGCGCCTGCGCAAAGAATTAGGCTCGTTAATCCGGTTTGCCCGCAAGCGGGAGGTCTTTTCCGCGGCAGAAACCGCCAGGCAAAACAATTTGTCCGGCCCGGCGGAACTTTATGCCTTTGAACGCGGCGAGCACAAGAACCTTTTAAAGTATTTTTTAATGCTTGATTCTTATGGCTTTCAGGTTCATCTGAACATGGAATATAACGAGGAAAACCTTGACCGCCAATGGCACCTCTCCCGGGCAAACGACTCAAAATACATGTTTCAACTGTGTTGGAGCGGGATTCTGCGCAACCAGAGAGAATTTCACCACCTCAGCCACCAGGAACTGTCCCGGCTGACCGGAATTTCCGTAAGGCGGTTAAAAAACATCGAGGCTAACCAGACGCGTTTTTCTCTTGATGAAGCCTGTCTGCTGATGGCTTATTTTAATAAGGAACTGTTGCCTGAAACGGTTTTTGCCGAATAACGCCGCCCCAATAAAGGCTCCGGAACCGGGGCCTTTTCTTATTTTTTAATCCCGCAATTTCATTTTTCTTATTTCCGCCGTAAAAAAAAGCTTGATACTCTCAGCCAAAAGTATATAGACTTGTAACATCATTAAATTATGGAGAACTACCAATGAAGAAAAAATATATTGTCCTTGGCGTGGTTGCCCTTGTCTGCGCAGCTGCCTGGATTTTTACCCCGTCGCTTGAAACCATCGTCAAAACCGTCGTCAACAAATACGGTTCGCAAATTACCGGAACCGAGGTAAAGCTTGACGGGTTCTCCTTATCCCTCACCAGCGGGGAGGGTGCCGTTAAAGGCCTGACCGTTGCCAACCCTGCAAATTACAAAAGCCCCTATATCTTTAATCTGGGCGGCGTCAAAGTAAAAGTTAACCTCAAAAGCCTGACAACCGATACCATCATCATTGAAGAAGTCATCGTGGATAAGCCGGTTATCACCTATGAAATGCTCTCGCTGACCCAAAACAACCTCAAACAACTCCAGCAGAATATTGCCGCCAATACCGCCGGCACCCAAAAAGTGGAACAGCGCGACGCTGCCACTGCTGAACAGGCTCCTACAGAGGAAAGTAAAGCTGAAGCCAAAGCGGCCGCTAAAAAGGTCATTATCAAACTGGTTCAGATTAATGAGGGCGAACTTCAGGCCATGACTTCCGTTGCCGGGCAGGACAACATCGTCAGCCTGAAACTGCCGGCGATAAAAATTACTGACATCGGCGCCGATAAGAAAGGCGAAAGCATTACCGGCTCAATCTCTAAAGTCCTGAGCAAAATTCTTTCAACCGCCTCTCAAACCGTGGTCAATACCCAGTTCGGCGATCTGAAAAGCGTTGCCGAAGACAATCTCAACAACGTTGTCGGCGGCGTTAAAGACCGTATCAAAAGCATGGGCATTTTCGGAAAATAAGCTTTTCCGGAACAACATAAACCCCGCGTCAAACGCGGGGTTCTTGTATCCGGAGAGTCTCAGGTTTATTGTAACGCCTTTTCCAAAATCGAAGGCGTCAGCAGCTGGGGCAGAATCTTATATTTTTCGCTCTTTCCGTCATAATAAATATACAACGGAATTGAATTGCGGCCATAGCGCTCCAGAGCGGCGGTGATACTCTCATCGTTATTGGTCCAGTCCGCGCGGTAAAGGTGAATCTTATGGTCGGCAACCGCTTTCATAAATTTCTCCGACTGCAGGGCGACTTTTTTGTTCATCAGACAGGTAATGCACCACTTGGCCGTAAAATCAATAAACACCGGTTGATGATTTTCAACCATCTGCGCCACTTCCACGGAGTTGTATTCTTTCCAGCTCAGCTGGGAAAGCTGGCGCTCCCAATGAACGTTCACCTGATTATACAAAACCCAGCCCAGCCAGACAATGGTCAGAAAAACCGGAATGGCAAATATTTTTTTGAGAATATCCATCCATTTGCCCGGACGCGGCAAAACCCGGTGAATGGCTTTGGGAAACAACCCCGCCAGGGCAAAAGGCAGCGCATAACCGAGCGACAAGGCCAAAAACACCGGATAATAGACATATAACGGGGCGGTGAGGGTGTAGCCGATGGCAATTCCCATAAACGGCGCCGTGCACGGACTGGCAATCAAAACGGCAAAAAATCCGGTCATAAAAGAATTGAGCATCTGCTTTTTAAAAGAAATCCGCCCCACTTTATTTGCCAGGGGGTTGCGAATATTCACAACATCGAGCAGCATCAGGAAAATCACCGTAAAAATAACGATCATAATTCCCACAAACCATGGTGACTGCAATTGAAATCCCCAGCCGATCTGCTCTCCCTGCAGCCGCAAAACAGCCAAAATACTGGCAATGATTAAAAAGGAAACCACCACCCCGGCCGTATACAGCAAGGCCTCTATCCGGCTTTTTTTCTTATTATACGGGCTTTGGGCCAGTGAAATGGCTTTCAACGTTAAAATGGGAAAAATACAGGGCATAAAATTGAGAATAATTCCGCCGAAAAACGCCATTAAAACAGCCAGCCGCAAATTGACTTCCATCTCGGCAATTCTAGGCACAAAAGAATGTTCGGCGGTTTGAACTGCCTTATCCCATTGGGCCGTCGGCCGCAAATCCCGGCCGGTTACCGGCAGGTCGACATAAAAGCTTACTTTTTCCGGCACACATTCTTCCCGGCAGGCCAGCCAGGAAATATCTACCCGCAGCCGTGCCGTGCGGAACACATCGCCCGTTGGCATAATCGTCGTCTTATAATAAGCGGTTTTGCCATAACCGTATTGAACGATGCCTTCGGTTTCAAACTTTTCTTCCAGGCTCCAGGAGGCTTCTTTTTCCTCATACCCCGGGGGCAGCTGCCATTTAACCCTGGTCGGCTCGCCGATATCGCCGGGATTCTGGGCAAAAATATGCCAGCCGTCATGCATGGCAAATTTTATCAGCACCTCCAGATTTTGATTGGGGTTAATCTGATTAAAATTGGTGTACAGTGTCACCGTGACTTTGTCGGTTTTTTGGGTATATTCCCGGGCTGTTGCCGGAGCAGCCAGAAACAATACTGCCGCAGCAGCAGCAGCCAGAAACCCCCGCCAGACGGTCATCAATTATTTCCTTTGGCGGCAATAACAAAGTTATAATAAGCAGCGGTAATCACCGTCAGCGCTTTGACCAGGCACCAGCAGCCGAGAATAATCGCAATCGGCAGAAACCAGTCGGGAACAATACACAGAACAATCATAGCCACCAGGGTTTCCGATCCCTGTGCCAAACCGCCGAGATAAAACGGCGATTGCTCCAGGCAGCGGCTGCCGTCGCGGTGGTTTTGAAAAGCAACCACGGCATAGGCCAGCATCGCGCAGGCAGAAGCCGTAAACCCAAACATCAGAAAACAGGCGCCGACGGCATTTTGAGCCGGAAAAGCAAGCGCAAAGCCAAAAATAACCCCGGCATAAAAGATATAATCCAGCGTTGCGTCAAGAAAAACGCCGAAGCTGGTAATCGCCTTGCAGCGGGCAATCGCTCCGTCCAACGCATCAAAGAAACGGTTGATTAAAATGCACAGCAGCGCTGCCAGATACATTTCCATCGCCAGAAAATTAACCGCCAGCATGCCGATGGCAAATCCGGTAAAAGTGACCAGATTGGCCGAGACATCCCATTCATAAAACCTGCGGCCAACCGAATTCACCAGGCAACGCCATTCCTCGCGCATTTTTGCCAGTTTGCGGCCGGCTTCATTGTCGCGCAGGTGGGATATCATTGCCTTTGTAGTTGCTTTTAACTTGCTTAGCATAGTATAATCCTTTTCTAAATAAAACATTGGCTGAAGTGTAATCCACTTTTCAACCGTTGTAAAAACAAGTTATCAACTTATCCAAACCGGACCTTAATAATATGCGGCTTTTTAAGATTTTTTCAATATTCATCCTGCTGATGGCAACAGCGGTTTACTATCATGAACATTCTTCCCGCTATCAGACCATAAGCGGCAAAATCTTCGGCACCTATTATAACATAAAGATAAATACATTAAATAAAAACAACAAATTAGAAAACAAAGTTAAAGTTGTTCTCAATGAGGTTAACGCCGCAATGTCCATGTTTGACCCGGAATCCGAAATCAGCCGGATCAACCGTGAAACCTCAAACCGTCCGTTAAAGCTGGCGCCGTCGCTGGGTTATTTGCTGCAAAACGCTGCCAAAGTGTATGCAGAAAGCAATGGTGCTTTTGACCCCACTGTCGGCCCGCTGGTTAATTTGTGGGGATTTGGCGTCAACACCGTTACCAAAACGCCGTCAGAGCAGCAGATTGCCGAAATTCTGCCTCATGTCGGTTTTAACAAGCTGCATTTTGATGATAATTTCACGACTCTTCAAAAAACCGACGCGCAAGTTTATATTGATTTATCAGCCATAGCCAAGGGATACGGCGTTGACCGTATTGCCGAAATGCTCCACAGCGAAGGATATCATGATTTTGTTGTTGAAATCGGCGGAGAGGTGAGGGTTTCAGGCACGCGGGACGGCATTAATCCCTGGAACATCGGCGTAGCCAGGCCTTCAGAAAGCGGATTCCGCAATGCTTTTGTGCTTGACCTGACGGATTATGCCGTTGCTACTTCGGGGGATTACCGCAACTTCTTTTATTCAGGAGGAAAACGTTATGCCCACACTATTTCTGCCCGGACCGGACGCCCGGTAGAACACAATCTGGCCTCGGTTACGGTTTTTTATCCCACCTGTATGCTGGCCGATGCCTATGCCACTGCCATTATGGCCCTGGGCGAGAAAGACGGCCTGGAACTGGCCGAAAAGCTTAATCTGCCGGCCCTTTTGTTTATTCGCGGCCGGGATGATTCCATTACCATGGAAACCTCAACCGCCGCCCGCAATTTAATAGGAGAATAAAATGGATAAAATTGAACATCAGGGAACTGTCACCGCCGTCAACCCCGGTCGCGTATCTGTACAGATAACCAGTTTCTCAGCCTGCCATAACTGTGATGCGCGCCACGGCTGCGGGCTGATGGACTGCCAAAATAAAAATATCGACATAACCACTGATGAAGCTGCGGCTTACTTTCCCGGCGAAAAGGTAGTCTTGTCAATGACGCCTTCGTCCGGCCTGCTGGCGGTTTTCTATGCCTATGGGCTGCCGCTGATCCTTATGATGGCGGCCATCGTCATCGCCGCCTGGCTGAAAGCCGGCGAATTAACCGCGGGCATATCTGCAATAATTATCTTGATTCCGTATTATTTCTGGTTATTCTTGAAGCGGAAGCGTTTTCAGAAACGCTTTACTTTTTCTATATCCAAACTTTAGCGCCGGTTAAGGAACTCTATGGAAGATATTGTCGTACTTAATATTTTGGTTTTGGGCGGAATAGCATTAGCCGCCGCCGTTGTTCTATACTTTGTTTCCCAAAAATTTGCCGTGGCGGACAACCCCAAAGTTGCCGCTGTGGAAGAATGTCTCCCGCAGGCAAACTGCGGCGGCTGCGGCAAAGCCGGCTGCCATGATTTTGCAAATGCCTGCGCCCAGGCCGATGAAGCTGCCTTTGCCGGCCTCTACTGTCCAGTCGGCGGTTCCAAAGTTATGCAGCAAATTGCTTCCGTGCTCGGCTTTGCTGCGGTAGAAAAGGCGCCCACCGTTTCTGTTCTGCGCTGCAACGGCACCTGTGAAAATGCGCCTGCCAAAGTATGCTATGACGGCGTTTCCAGCTGCCGGATCGCCGCCCGCATTTCCAGCGGCCAGACCGGCTGTCCGGACGGCTGCCTCCGCTTGGGCGACTGCGTTAAAGTCTGCAAATTTGACGCCCTGCATATTGACCCGGTCACCGGTATTCCCGTGGTGGACCGCGATAAATGCACCTCCTGCGGCGCCTGCGTGAATATCTGCCCGCGCCATTTGTTTGAAATCCGCCCGGTTGCCGCCGACGGGTCGCAGGTCTATGTTGCCTGCCGGAATACTCAGAAAGGCGCCGTGGCCCGCAAAAACTGCTCGGCAGCCTGCATTGCCTGCCTGAAATGTACCAAGATCAATCCCGAAGTTAAGGTCGAAAACAACCTTTCCTACATTCCCGATACAGTCGACCCGCGCGAATTCGGCGAGGCTTTGGCGTCAGCTTGCCCCACCGGAGCAATTATTTATCAGCGCGGAACCGCCTCCAAGGAGACCCCCGATGACTAAACTGAAAACCTTTTCAATCGGCGGCATTCACCCCGACAAATATAAAATTACCACCGATTCGCCGATACAGGACGCCGGTTTGCCGGAAACTGTTTACATTCCGGTTAAACAGCACATCGGCGCGCCCGCAAAAATCCTGGTCCAAAAAGGCGATAAAGTAAAAGTCGGCACCCATATTGCCGATGCCGACGGAATTGTTTCTGCCGATGTTTTTTCCTCGGTTTCCGGAGAAGTTATTAAAGTCGAAGCGGTAGAGGGCGAATTCGGTTATCATGAAGATATGATTACCATCAGGGTTGAAGGCGACGAATGGGAGCCTTCCATTGACCGTTCGCCGGGTATTGTGCGCGATATTCCTTATACGCCGGAACAGATTGTTGCCAAAATCCGCGAAGCCGGCATTGTCGGCATGGGCGGGGCAGGTTATCCCACCCCGATTAAAACCGCCGTTCCGACGGATAAAAAAGTTGATACGCTCATTTTAAACGGAATTGAATGCGAACCTTTTTTGACCGCTGATGACCGCCTGATGGTCGAAAAAGCGGAACAAATCATCATCGGCTCCAAGATTATAAACAAGGTCCTCGGTATTCAGAACGCAATTATCGCTGTCGACGAAAACAAACCCCGGGCGATAGCAGCGTTGTCCAAACTGACCAAACGCTATGTCGGTGTCAATGTCCAGGCCTGTGCCACTAAATATCCCCAGGGCGGCGAGAAACAGCTGATTACGGCTATCACCGGCCGCGAAGTTCCTTCCGGCAAGCTGCCCGCCGACGCCGGCTGTCTGGTCCAAAACGTAGGCACGGTTTATGCCATTTACGAAGCGGTTCTCAAAAACAAACCCTTGTTTGAACGTATTGTCACGGTCAGCGGCGATTGCTGCAAACACCCCGGAAACTTTTTAGTCCGCGTCGGAACGCCGGCCTCTTTCCTGATTGAAAAATGCGGCGGTTTGTGCGATGAAACCGCCCAGGTCCTGTTTGGCGGCCCGATGATGGGAACTTCGGCTTTCAACATCAATGCCCCGGTTACCAAATTGACCTCCGGCATACTTTTGCTGTCCGACGCCATGACGCACAAAGAGCTTGGTACAGACTGCATTCGCTGCGGCAAATGCGCTGAGGTCTGTCCCATCGGTCTGCAACCATTTTTAATCGGCCGTCTTGTAAGGGAAAATATGTTCGAAGAAACCCGCGGCTGCCACGTTTCCGATTGCATCGAATGCGGCTGCTGCGCCTATACCTGTCCGGCGCGCCTGCCATTGCTTGATTTCTGCAAACTTGCTAAATCCGAACTAAAGAGGAAAAAATAAACGCCTATGCTTAAAATTTCGACTGCTCCTCACTTAACTACCAGCCGGACAACCCCGGTAATTATGCGCGATGTCGTCATCGCCCTGATTCCGGCGATGATCGCCGCTGTCTTGTTTTTCGGGCTGAATGCTTTATTGGTCATTGCTACTTCGGTTGCAGCCTGCGTTATGTTTGAGTATCTTTTCAGCCGTTATGTCTTTAAAACCGGCAACACCTCCGGTGATTGGTCTGCGGTTATTACCGGGCTGCTGCTCGCTTATAATTTGCCCAGTTCAATGCCGGTTTTAATGATTTTTATTGGTGCTTTTATGGCCATCGTAGTTGCCAAACTCTGCTACGGAGGGCTGGGCAAAAACCTGTTCAATCCCGCTCTCGTCGGCCGGGTTTTTCTCTTTATTTCTTTTCCGGTGCAAATGACCCATTGGCCTCGGCCGGAATTTATGAACCTTCTTGCCTCTGACGCCCAGACCGGCGCTACAACTTTGGGAATCCTTAAACATCTTGACGCCCAGACCTCAGCGACAGCATTAACCGCCGGTCAGCACTCATTGCAGGAAATTCCCGGCTATTGGCAGATGTTTGTCGGCAATACCGGCGGCTGCCTGGGAGAAGTATCAGCCCTGGCGTTGCTGCTCGGACTGGCTTATATGCTCTGGCGCCGCGTCATTACCTGGCATATCCCGTTTTATTATATTTCAACGGTTTTTGTTCTCACGGCAGTCCTGTATCTGGCAACCGGAGATGTCCGTTATGAACCGGTAACCCATTTGTTATCCGGCGGATTAATGCTGGGAGCCATCTTTATGGCAACAGATTATACGACCTCGCCGATGACTAAAAACGGGCAAATTCTCTTCGCTGTCGGCTGCGGGGCACTTACCGTCATCATCCGCCTGTACAGCGCTTATCCCGAAGGCGTATCCTTTGCTATTCTGATAATGAACGCCTTTGTGCCGTTAATTGATAAATATGCCCGCCCGCGCTTTTACGGGCAGGGAGGCAAATAATGCTTGACCGTCACCCTGATCTGAAAACATTTTTGAAAATGACCGCAGCCCTCCTGGTCGTGGCTGTTGCTTCGGCTTATATCTTGGCAGAGGTTTACCGCTATACCAAAGAACCGATCAAAGCGGCCAATAACCGCCGCGAGCTCGATGCCATTGCCGAAGTTGTCAATGATTTTGACAATGATCCTTTTGCTGAAAAAATGACTATCTATACACCGGATAAAAAATCAAAATTACAGCTTTATCCGGCCCGCAAAGACGGCATTGTCAATTCCTTTGCCATCAAAACCTATACCAACAGCGGTTTTGGCGGACGGATTGATTTAATTGTCGGTTTTTATATCGACGGAGCCATCAAAGGGTACAAAGTCATCTCTCATCAGGAAACGCCCGGGCTCGGTTCCAAAATTACCGAACCCAAATTCCAGAGCCAGTTTAATGGTTTTGATGTTTCCAAACATAAATTCAAGGTTCGCCAGGATGGCGGGGATATCGATGCCGTCACCGCAGCCACTATCAGTTCGCGCGCCGTGATTGACGCAATTCAGCGCGCCGTAGATGCTTATAAAAACTTTAACACCGGGAAATAGCCATGGATAAAACCAGTCTGAATAATCTTACCCGCGGAATTCTGAGAGAAAACCCCACTTTGGTTATGCTGCTCGGCATGTGCCCGACCTTGGGCGTCACCACTTCGGCCCTGAACGGTCTCGGCATGGGTTTGGCCACGCTGTTTGTCTTGATGATGTCAAATATGGCTATTTCTCTGGTCAAAAACGTCATTCCTTCCCAGGTGCGTATTCCTTGCTATATTGTCATCATTGCCTCGTTTGTAACTGTGGTTGACCTTTTAATGGCGGCCTATCTGCCGGCACTGCACGGAGCGCTCGGCATTTACATTCCCCTGATTGTGGTCAACTGCATTATTCTCGGCCGTGCCGAAGCTTTTGCTGCCAAAAACAATACCTGGCAGTCGCTGCTTGACGCTGTCGGAATGGGGATTGGCTTCACCTGGGCTCTGGCGCTTCTGGGGTCAATTCGCGAAGTTCTGGGTTCAGGTTCTCTTTTTGGCTGGAACTTTTTAGCCGAGGGAGCCGACACCATGCTCCTCTTTATCATGCCGCCGGGCGCTTTTTTAGCTTTGGCCGGTTTAATCATTACCGTTAACCAGTTGCGAAAGGCAAAATAATCATGGCCTATTTTATGATTTTCATTACCGCGATTTTTGTTAACAACATCATTCTGTCGCAATTTTTAGGGATTTGCCCGTTTTTAGGCGTTTCGAAAAAAATTTCCACTGCTGCCGGTATGGGAATGGCTGTTATGTTTGTCATTACCATGTCCACCATCGTTACATTTTTGATCTATTACACTTTCCTGCAGCCATACCAGTTAACATTTATGACCACCGTCACTTTTATTCTGGTTATCGCGGCTTTGGTTCAGATGGTTGAAATTATTCTCAAAAAAACTTCGCCGGCACTCTATCAGGCTTTGGGTATTTTTCTTCCCCTGATTACCACTAACTGCGCCGTTCTGGGCATTGCCATTCTGACAATTCAAAAAAATTATACCTTGGTTGCCGGAGTCTGCTATGCCCTGGCCAGTTCCATCGGTTTTACTTTGGCAATTATTCTTTTTGCAGGCATGCGCGAACGCCTGGAGTTTACCAAACTGCCTCCCGCTTTGAAAGGGACGCCGATTTCCCTGATTACCGCCGGACTGCTGTCTATGGCTTTTATGGGCTTTGCCGGAGTAGGAAATTAAGCCTCGAGGTAAAATAAAGCCGATGGTTTTAACGCCATCGGTTTTATTTTATGCAGTCCGTAATAATTTATTGTATTTTTCCAGCGGAAGCTCCTCTATTTCGTCAAACTCCCGCGGGCTAAAAACCATCGGTCCTTCCGGTGAAGTCGCCACCAAAAATTTCTCTTCGGGGGCCCGGCGGTGAGCATCCTCGTAAAACGGCAGAAACTGGTCATTTTTGGGAAGCAGCCCGATAGCTGTGGCATAATCTACCAAATGAAACTTCCAGCCGATAATTTTTAACTTCCAGGGATACATATGATCTCCGGTTTCTTCGTATTTAACCACAAATCCGTAGCCAAGCTTCATGGCTGTTTTAACGGCGTCGGTTAAATTTTCACAATTATTAAGCCAAGTGCGGGCAACTCGGTCGGCACAGGCAAAAATCTCTTTTTTCATAGTGAAATATTTTAGTTAGACATTTAATTTCTTAATCAGATAAAGCACTGCTAACATATCCGATTCGGAAATTTTGTCAATCAACAATTACAGGTGGCTTTTAATATTTTGGATAACCGCTTCAAACATCTCTTCGGTCAAAACACCGGTATTAATATTATAACGCGAGGTATGATAGGAGTTTATCATCAGCAGATGATGCTTTTCCAAATGATGAACGGCATTATGGGCAAATTTGTAAGCAGCTTTGCGGTAGCCCAAAACACCCAAAACGGCATTATGAGCCACGCTTCCCAGTGTCAGAATAACCTTCAGGCGGGGCATGCAGGCAATTTCCTGCGTCAGATACCGGCCGCAGTTTTTAACTTCTTCTCCCGTCACCTTGTTTTGCGGCGGAACACAGCGCACCGAATTGGTAATACGCACGTTTATAAGCCGATAATTATCATCTTTGCGGCGTTCATAACAACCGGAGGCAAAACCGTATTTCAACAAGACCGGATAAAGAACATCGCCGGCATAATCTCCGGTAAACGGACGGTTGGTCTGGTTAGCCCCGTTCAATCCCGGCGCCAGCCCCACAACCAGTACCTCGGCGTCCAAAGAACCGAAAGGCTCTACCGGGCCGTTATAGTATGCGGGATATTTTTTTTCGTTCCCGGCGCGAAATTCAAGCAGGCGCGGGCATAAGTGACAATTTTTGTCGGGGCATTGAAAGTCCATCGGAGTCCTCCCGTTTTAAAATTATAATATGTTTATACGCCAATTCTTAATATTTTATCAATAGACCTGTTAAAAAAATTAAAAATTTTAGTTGCATATATTCTTATTAGCTGATACGCTCGTTTCCGTAGTTAGAACATAACTGCAACTCTAAATAAATATGGACTTGGACTATCGGACTACCTTTAAAAAAGTGGACTATCAATACCAAACTTATTTATAAATGGAGTTTATAAAATCATGAATAAAGCTTTATTGTTAGCAAGCGCCGCTTGCGTTCTTTGTTTCTCCACCGCCGCTAATGCCCAGCAGATTTTCGGACATGATATCGAACCTTACATTGGTTTGGATTATGTTTATTCACATGCTGATTATAAAGGCGATGCCGATGTTTTGAAAAAAGATTTTAATTCCGGCGCCGTTAATATCGGTACCCGCCTTGGCGAATATGCCGGTTTGGAAGCCTTTTACCAGCAGTCCGGCAACCGCAAATCCAATGTTTATTACGATGACGGAACCTCAGAAAAACTGAAAACCCGCCTGTATTCTTACGGTTTGGATTTGTATGGCTATATGCCTCTGGATTGCCTGAACAAATTTGACCTGGTTGCTTCAATCGGTGCTGCCAACCTGAACATGCGTGTTAAGGGTCTGCCGGAAGGCAAGTATGACAAAAACCACATGGCATGGCGTGCCGGTGCCGGCTTCCAGTATAACTTTGATGAGCATGTATCGGCCCGTGTGATGTACCGTTACAGCTACGTCGATACCAAATATCTCGACAATCTGAACGAGGTTTCAGCCGGCTTGAGATATACTTTCTAACTTAAAAACAAACCGTGTATCCTGAGTAAATACCGTTTCGCTCACCGCGAAGCGGTATTTTTTTGCATAACTATTTATTAGACACCTTTAAATCTCCGGCGGCAGGATTATCTAACTCTCATAAACTGCGCTAACAAGCAGTTTAGACTAATGTAAAGCAAATATTTGCTAACAATAACTAACCAAAAACTTATTTATAAATGGAGTTTATAAAACATGAAAAAAACATTATTACTTGCAAGTGCAGCTGCTTGTATTTTTGCTTACTCGGCAAATGCAAATGCCCAGCAAATGTTTGGTTATGAAGCCAAACCGTATATCGGTGTCGATTACATCTACACCCATGCTGATAACAAAGGCATTGCCAACAATCTGAAAAAAGACTACAACTCCGGTGATATCAACGTCGGTGTCCGTCTTGGCGAATATGCCGGTTTGGAAGCCTTTTATCAGCAGTCTGGCAACCGTACCACTAAAGTATGGGAAAGCGGTGCTGTTTTTGAAAACAAAATAAAATCCCGTATTTATTCATACGGTTTGGATTTGTACGGTTATCTGCCTCTGGATTGCCTGAACAAATTCGACCTGGTTGCTTCAATCGGTGCCGCCAACCTGAACATGCGTGTTAAAGGCCTGCCGGAAGGCAAGTATGACAAAAACCACATGGCATGGCGTGCCGGTGCCGGTGTTCAGTATAACTTTAACGAAAACATGTCAGCCCGTGTCATGTACCGTTACAGCTATGTTGACACCAAGTACCTCGACAACCTGAATGAAGTTGTAGCCGGTGTACGCTATAGCTTTTAATTCCGGTCCAAACTTAAAAAACCGCTCTCATCAAAGGTGAGGGCGGTTTTATTTTTACAACAGACAAAAACTAGGCAACACTTTTGTCTTTCCCCTCAACATATCGCTCCAGTGCTGACATAATTTTAAGAAAATAAGCTTCTCCGTGCGGAACAAAACTGTCAATCGACACATTGCGGATTTCTTCAAGAGATACTCCGTTATCCTGCCTTTCCCAGCCATTAATTTTTACGCTTTCGGTCTTATGTCCGAACAATTTGACCATATCGCTGACAGAGGCTTCATAGATTCCGTCCACTTCCTCCGGTTGCATAACCAGTTCTGAAAGCTTTTTCTCAGTTTCCAGCAGATACGTCGGACAAAACTCCCGAACCTTCATGGCCGGCGTATCTTCCGCCAGCCTGTAAGTAAACAGCTTGACTAATTGTTCTTCTGAAACCTCAAGACCAATTTCTTCGCGAATTTCCCGTATTCCTGCCTGTTTGGCTTCCTCTCCGGCGCCCAAATGCCCGGCAGCGGAAATATCCAGCAGCTCGGGATACAAATTTTTATTTTTTCCCCGCAATTGAAGCCAGACTTTATTTCCGCTGATAATCCAGCAATGAAATGCCTTATGCCACAATCCCTCACGATGGGCTTGCGACTTCATGGCCGTGCCCAAATGGTTCATATTCTCGTCGTAAATGTCGATCAGCTCATCAGCCATGATTTTTTCCTTTCATTTGCCATAAAATATAATCCCCTCAACCGCTTGGCCGTTTTCCTGGCGCAAAACAGTTTCCTTTTTTACAATATCCCTAAAACCGTATTTGGTCAGTAAATTTTCCACATATTCCGCTTTGTGTTGATAACGTCCGCTCACTGACAGCTTATAATCCTCGGCCCCACACCATTTTTCAACCGAAAACACCAGCCGCTTTCCTTTTGCCGCCGCAATCATCGGCTCCAAATTTCCGAGATAGCCGGCGACATCAGCCGCAAAAATCCAGTCAAATTCAGGATGCTGCTGCAAAAACTCAACGGCATCGGCTTTTACCAGCCGGTCATAAATCCCTTTCCGGGCTGCGGCATCAAGCATTTTCTGAGCCAAATCAACCCCGGTCAGATGATTTTGAGGGCTTTTAATAATTTCACCAACCAGCCCCGTACCACACCCCAAATCCACAACGGAACCGACAACAGTTCCTGCAAGCTCTCCCATAGCCAGCGGAGCTGAATAGCCAAGATTCTTAACCACCAGTTCGTAATTATCAGCAAAATGTTCAAAATACTTCGCGCTAAAAATTTTATTATCCGCAACTTCTTCTCCTCTGAGCGCTTTGAGCGCATGTTCCGCAAAAACGTTTTCGGGGGTATTTTTAAACCATTTTTCGGCAATTTTTAAAGCTTCTTCCTGATTTTCTGCAGCATATAGGGTTAAGGTCTCCAACAAATTGACAGAGATTTCTTCCAGCCCCGGATTAAGTGCCAAAGCATTAAACAACAACCCCAAAGCCTGATCATACTCTTGCTGGTCCCGCAGAATAACCGCCAGATTGTTGCTGACCTCTGCCGACCTGGGATTAAGAATCACCGCCGCGCGGTATTCCTCCAAGGCCTCGGTAAGCCGCTTTTGCCGGTAAAGCAAATCCGCATAATTGGCATGCGCGTTAAAATTTTTAGGATCCAGTTCCAGCACCCGCTTATACTTTTCTTCGGCAGCCGGATCATCCTGCCGGGATAAAACATCAGCCAGCCCGAGCAGTGCGGCAATATTTTGCGGATTTAAAAGAACGGCTTTTTCAAAATAAATCTTTGCCTTTTCAGTCTGTTTTTCCCTGAGCGCCAGCTGCCCCAAAACAACCCGCGCTTCATCAGAAGCCGGCGCCAGCTCTTTAGCTCTTCCGGCCGCATTCCAGGCTTTGGCATCCTGATTGGTTTCCAAATAAAGCTGGCTTAAATAATACCAGACAACGGCAGCGTCAGGGCAGGCGGAGGCGGCTTGTTCCAGCTCCTCAATAGCCAGAGCTTTGCTCTCGTGGCGCCGGCTCCGCGCCAGGTTGGCCCGGGCACTGATCAATGATTTATCGGTTTCCAGAGCCTTTTTCCAGTTTTCCCGCGCTTTGTCAATTTGCCCCAGCTGTTCATAAATTAAAGCAATTTCATCATAAGCGGCGGCAATTCCCGGATCAAGAGCCAGCGCTTTTTGAAGATTTTCCAGAGCTTCCAGCGGCTTATTGTCCAATTTAAAAGAAAAAGCCAGATTGAAATAATACGGTGCCCGGTCCGGAGCGGCTTTTAAAGCGCGGGAAAACAAACCGCAGGCTTCACTTTGCACGCCTTTGGCCTGGGCAACCAGTCCCAACAGGTTAAGCACATCCGGCTGTTCCGGCGCTGTTTCCAGAATTTGGCGGTAAATCTGCTCAGCGGCGGCCAATTGTCCCGCTTCATGCAGGCTGAGAGCTTGTTGGAATAAAATATCGTACGACATTGCGGCTCCGTTATTTCATATTTCTCTTATTGTAAACGATTTTACCTTGAAATCTACAACAATTTTGCAAAAAAATGCTTGCTTTTCCGTAATTAATGTTATAAATTGCAGCCACTTCCGGGAATGAAGACGGAACCAACCGCCTCGTTTAGTTATTTGGAACTAAAACTACCGGGACAATAAAGCAATTGTAAAAAAATAAGGAAATTTATAATGAAAAGTATCGTTTCTGCAAAGAAAAAGAAAGAACGCCAATATGGCCCGATGTGGGGTAATCCCAACAGCTCGGTAGCCAAACGCGAATATGCGCCCGGCCAGCATGGCCAGCGCCGTAAAAAACCGACCGACTACGGTGTTCAGTTGGCCGCTAAACAGAAACTCAAGACCTATTATGGCAATGTTTCTGAAAAACAGTTCCGCAAATACTACAAAGAAGCTATCCGCCGCACCGGCGACGCCGCTGAAAATCTCATCGGCCTACTTGAGTCCCGTCTGGACAACCTGGTTTATAAAGCCAAATTTGTTCCGACTATTTTTGCGGCTCGTCAGTTTGTAAACCACTGCCATGTTACCGTTAACGGCAAAAAGGTAAATATTCCTTCTTACCTGGTTAAACCGGGTGATGTTATCGAAGTTCGCGAGAAATCGAAACAGCTCCCCATGGTGATTGCCGCTATCGAGTCGGGCAGCCGCGACTTTCCGGGTTACCTGGAAGTTGACAGCAAAAAACTGATTGCCAAATACAGCTTTGTACCTAAATTTGATGATGTTCCGTATGTTTCCATCATGGAACCCAATCTGGTTATCGAATACTACTCCCGTTAATCGGACATCAAATCAGAATCAAAATCCTCGGAGTTTTCCACTCCGAGGATTTTTGCTTTAAAAATTACAGAGAATATGCTTAGATAGGCAGAGATTTAGCGATTTGTAAAGAGGTTGTAATCATGGAAGATATTATCATCGATGACCGCCGGCAGCTTTCTGCCAAAGCCGTCAGCCGCGAACAGGAAGAAATCCGCACCAAACGGCGTAAACGGAACCTGCGCCAGTATTGGGCAGATTTTTTACTCAGCGCTGTGCTGTCCGGTATTTTTGTAGGGATCGATTTCACGCTTTTTGCCGGGGCAGGGAGCTACAGCCTGTTTACGCCGGCTCAGAATCTGACTTCTGAGGCTTTTTACATCATCGCAGCCATTTTTGCGGCAGCCTTGATAATTTCCTGGCTGTTCTCGTTCAGCCGCTGGGCCCAGAACCTGGTTCCCGCTGCCGCTTTCGGCTTTTTGATTTTCGCCGTATTTAATCAGTTTGCGCTTTTTGACCGCGGTTCTTTTCTGGCTTCATCTTTAGGGGCGCTGTTTAATGCGGACCTTTCGGCGGTATTTATAACCTCTTCCCATATCATTACCGCTGTTTTGTCAGCCTTTGCCATGTGGATCTTTCTGCTGCGCTCACGCCGCTCGACAATGGCTTACTTTACCGGCATTGTCCTGCTCAGTTGGGCCGGCTTGCTCTCTGAAGCTTATTTCAATCCTGTCAGCCGCAATTTTAAAACGGCTTACGAACCCTATAAAACCGCGGCTGCCGCGCCGGAAAAATCAGCAGCATCCAAACGTTTTATTTATCTGGCTTTTCCCGGCCTCGGATCTTATGCCGGCCTGAATGAATTAATCAGTGTTAAAAGCGGGCAGCGGGAATACAACCAAATTATTCAAACCGCAAAAGACAGTATGCTCGGCTTTTATGCCAACAACAATTTTAACTTTTATCCGCATGCCTATATTGACCAGAGCAATCCGTTCCTCAATCTGACGGAAACCTTTAATCCGGTAAATTTCGGCAAGGATCCGTCTGAATATACGCTCAATAATGTTTTGCTCAAAAGTTTCTGGAATTTCAACAACATCTCTGATTCCAAAATCTATCTGAAAGACAACAAGCTGTTTGACAGTTTCCGCAAAAACAATTATGAACTCAAGGTCTACCAAAGCCGCGGAATAGAAACCTGTTATGTCAATAATGAACTGGCGGTCAGCAAATGCGTGGTTAAAGCCAACTTGCCGATGAATTTCACTGATACCTCTTTCACAACCTTGCAAAAATCGGCGCTTCTCGGAGCCCAATGGCTTGAATCTGCCGGTCTGACAGATGATTTTTCGGTTCTGACCCCGTTGTTTAAACTCATTGCAAGCGGCAACAATGTTCCGGCAATCAACTTCAAAACCTCCCAGCTTTATGTTGCCAATTCTTTTCAAACGCTTGATTTAATCTTGCGCGATATTAACAATGAGAGCTCTGATGCCGCTTATTTTGCAGTTATTGACCTGCCGTCAGATCTCTATATGTATGACAGTTTCTGTAAACTCAAACCGATGGCCGACTGGATCAGTTCCGGCGCCGCCAAAGACCTGAGTGCCCAAAAACAGGCCTATGCCGAACAAACCGCCTGCCTCTTCGGTCAGTTGGAAAACTTTATCCAGCAACTGGCCGCCGCAGGAAAACTTGACAGTTCGGTTATTGTCCTTCAGGGCCTGAATACTCCCAAATTTGGCACACGGCAGCCTACCGACACTTTTGAAAAAATCAAAACCTCCCAAACCGTAACCATGGCAATCCATGACCCATTGCAAACGAACTATACCATTCATGACGAACTCTGTCTGGCTCCCGCAATTCTAAAAAGTTACCTGTATAAAAAAGTTCCCTGCCGGCCGTTTGAAAACCTGCCAATGGTTCCGGTTCTGCAAAAAGAAATTGCCGCAAAATTTGCCGCTGAAACCATCAGCGAAGCAGAAATCACTGCTGCTATAAATAATTTCATAACCTGGTACGGCGGCTGGGCGAAAGCTAACAAAGTATCCAACAGCCTGACAACTTCCGTCTTGTCAGCGGCGCCTCAGCCCGGGGTTGTGAGTGAAGTAAAGGAGATTCCGGCAACGCCGGCGGTGGAAGAACTTCCCGCAGAATCTCAAAACGAAACCATTTCTGCAGCCTCTGAAAAAACAGCTGAAACTTCAGCTCAAAACCAGACGGAGCAAAGTGTTCCTGCAGACTTGTCCTTAAAAACCGAACCCCGGACTGAGACTGAAACCGCTTCGGAAACAAAAAATGACGTTCCGGCTCCCGCAGCCGGCCCTCAACCGGAAGCATCAGCCGGAGAAATTTTGAAAATTGATTCTGCCATCGAACTTAAAGTCAAGGTTATTGATAAAGAAGAACCCGCACCGTCACAACCCCAGCCTGATGATGTTATCCCGCCTTTCGTCGCAGACCTCCCGGTCACACATCAGGCTCCGGCAGAACATATCCCGGCCCGGAAATTATCGGAAGAAGAAGCTGCATCCCGGTTGGAAAATGAAAAATAAGGAAACACAGGTTGAAAGCATGGCTTAACCAACACTTATCACTACTGACCCGGCGCCGCTGGCAGATTTTTTGTGCCAATCGCCGGGCTGTTTGGTCACTAGCCGTATTCAGCTTGATTTTTCTGCTCAGCCTGCTTGCCGAATTGCTGGCCAATGACCAGCCGCTGCTCGTTAAATACCGGGGAAATTACTATTTTCCGGTCTTTAATTCCTACAGTGAGCAAACTTTCGGCGGTGACTTTCCAACTCCTGCCGATTACCACGATCCCTACATCGCAGAAAATATCAGCCAAAATGGTTTTTTGCTGTTTCCGCCGTTGCCTTACTCTTTTAATACGGTTGATTATGATTTGGATACGCCCACGCCCTCGGCCCCTTCAAAACGGCACTGGCTGGGCACTGACGATGAGGGCAGGGATATTCTGACCCGCATGCTTTACGGCCTGAGAATTTCAGTTGTTTTTGCAGTTCTTTTAACTGCCTTTTCCTCGGTTCTGGGTGTTTTTGCCGGTGCGGTTCAAGGCTATTTCGGCGGAAAAACCGATCTCTTTTTTCAGCGGCTTCTGGAAATATGGGAGGCGTTGCCCCAGCTTTTTGTTTTAATCATCATTGCAAGCATATTTGTTCCCACTTTCTGGACGCTGCTTTTTATCATGCTTTGCTTTACCTGGATGAGCCTGACCGGCGTGGTCCGGGCAGAATTTCTGCGTACCCGCAATTTTGAGTTTGTTAAAGCAGCCAAAGCCCTGGGAGTAAGCGATTTCCGGATTATTTTCCGTCATATTCTGCCTAACGCCGTTGTTGCCGCTTTGACATTTATTCCTTTTCTGCTTGCCGAAGCGATTGTCGCGCTGACTGCCCTGGATTTTTTAGGTCTGGGCCTGTCCAGCGATTATCCTTCGCTGGGTGATCTGGTCCGTCAGGGAAAAGATAATCTCCAGGCTCCCTGGATCGGCTTGTCAATTTTTATATTGCTCTCCGGACTGCTGACAATGCTGATTTTCATCGGCGAGGGCGTTCGCGATGCTTTCGATGCCAGGAGAAACCAATGACCGCGCCGCTGCTGGAAATCACCCGTTTGTCTGTCGGCTTTCATGGCGCAGCCGATAAACTTGCCGTGCGCGATGTTTCATTCCGGCTTAACCGCGGCGAAATTCTTGGCATCGTCGGTGAATCCGGCTCAGGCAAAACACTTACCGCGTTATCTGTCCTGGGTTTGCTCCCTTACCCCAGGGCTTATCACGGAAAATCAAGCTCTATCCGCTTAAACGGGACAGAACTGATTAACAACCCCGGCCTGAGGCAATACCGGGGTTCCAAAATCGGTTTTATCTTTCAGGAACCGATGTCTTCACTCAATCCGTTGCATACCATTGAACAGCAGATTTCCGAAACGATTATGCTCCACCAACAGGCCAGCCGCACCCAGGCCCGGCAGCAAACGCTCAAACTCTTAAAACTGACGGGAATAACCAATGCCAGGGCCAAACTGAATTCTTATCCCCACGAGCTCTCCGGCGGACAACGCCAACGAGTCATGATTGCAATGGCGGTTGCCAACCATCCGGATATTTTAATAGCCGATGAGCCCACGACAGCTCTTGACGTAACCATTCAAGCGCAAATTATTGATTTGCTGTTAAAATTACGCCGCCGCTTTGGTATGGCAATCATCTTTATCAGTCATGACCTTAATCTTATCCGCCGTATTGCCGACCGGGTCATTGTCATGAAAGAGGGAAGGGTTATTGAATCCAATACCGCAAAACAAATCTTTGAAGCGCCGGAAAATGATTACACAAAAACTTTAATTAATTCTTTTAATATTATGAATAATCATGATTTTATAAGCTCAGATAACATCTTGGACATTCATAATCTGACAGTTCGCTATCCGTTGAAAAAGAATTTTTGGGGAAAGGTAACCCAATGGCTGAATGCCCTTGACAATGTCTCTTTACACCTCCCGCGAGGCGCAACGCTGGGCATTGTCGGTGAATCCGGTTCGGGTAAAACCACGCTGGGACAAGCTGTCTGCCGCCTGATTCAAAGTTCCGGGCAGATTATTTTCAACGGGCAACCTATTGATAAACTGCATAAAAATCAACTCCGTCCGTTGCGGCGCAATATCCAGATGGTTTTCCAAGACCCCTATAACTCTCTCAATCCGCGCATGAGTCTTTCCCAAATTGTCGGAGAAGGGCTGGAAGTTCATTTTTCAAGCCTTTCCTCAGAAGAAAAAAAACAACGCATTATCAAAGCTCTGACTGAGGTTGGCTTAAGTAAAAATGATCTTGAAAAATATCCGCATCAGTTTTCCGGCGGCCAACGGCAGCGCATTGCCCTGGCAAGGGCACTCATTTTAGAGCCGGAATTGCTGGTTTTAGACGAACCAACGTCAGCTCTTGACGTTACCATTCAAGCGCAAATCATTGATTTATTAAAAAAAATTCAACAAAAACGGCGGTTGTCTTATCTCTTTATCTCTCATGATATGCGGGCTGTCCGCGCTGTTTCAGACTATATCGCCGTTATGAAAGACGGCCGTATCGTAGAGCAGGGGACGACAACACAAATTTTCGAAGCGCCCCGGCAGGAATACACCCGCCGGCTGATTTCCGCCGCCATGGAAGAACAAAAACATGAATAAGCCCCTGAATCCGCATCAAATAACCAATCTGGTCCGAACTCTGGGCAGAATTAAAGATCTGCGCCGCAGCGGCTGGATAAAAAGAGAAGTTGCCTCTCCGGAAAGCGATGCAGAACATATGTATGCGATTGCCCTGGAAGTACTTTTGTTTGCTCCCGGACACCTCGACCGCTGCCACTGTCTTGAATTGGCGCTGACGCATGATCTGCCGGAAATTTATGCCTCTGATATCCTGCCCAAAGAAATGACCGCAGACAAAAAATATCAGACAGAACTTGCCGCCGCGCGCCAGCTTGCCCAGGAACTGGAATTCCCGGAACTGCTGGATTGGTTTATTGAATTTGAAACCCAGTCAACACCGGAATCCCGCTTTGTCAAATGCCTTGATAAAATGGACAACGTTGTCACCGCCGCCTATTATGAACAGGAAAAGCGCAATAAACAGCCTCTTATAGAAGAGTTTTCAGCGAACGCCTTATGCAATATTGAAAAGCTTTCTTGCCCGGATAAAGACATCTGTCAACAAATAATCAACTTTCTGCGCAGCGGAAAAAATTAAGAACTCTAAAAAGAAAGGATTGTATCATGTCAAAAACATCGACTTATTTAACTATTCTCATGGCCGGCCTGCTGGCCGTCGCTGCCGGATATATCCTGCACATTAAGATAATTCAGAGCCTTTGCGCCGCTTGCCTTGTCTATATCCAAAACCCGATTTTGCCGGTCACCGCTGCCGTTTGCGGTTTTCTCTTTTACGGCAATAAAAATTACTGGTTGATTATCGCCGGCTGCGCAATTGTTACAGCCGTTGTTCTGCAATATCTTATTGTGGGTCACGGAACCACAATGTTTTTAATCCTCAGCCGCATGCTGACCTTTTTAATCGTCGTTTTCCTGATGAATTTGCTTAAACTTCTGATAAACCGGAGATAAATCATGAATAATACTTACCCTAAGGGAATTGAAGTCGTTGTCGGCCCTTATATTCTCAATGAAAACAATCAGGTTCTGCTGATTAAATCACCCAAATGGCAAAACTGGACAATTTGCGGCGGTCACGTAGAACCTGGAGAAACGCTGGAAGAAGCGGTAAAACGCGAAACCAAAGAAGAATTAGACATTGATATAGAAGTTATCAGCCTGTTGCGATTTATGGAAGAGTTCATCTCTCCGCCGGTCTTCAAAAGAAACGCTCACTTTATCTTTTTCGATTACATTGCAAAAGCCTTGCAAACGGATTTTCGTTTTAATGATGAAATTTCTGAAGCACAATGGTTTGATATTGATGAGGCTCTAAAACTCTCGGATATCAGGGAATCTAACCATCAAGGCTTAATTTTGCTAAAAGAATGGCTCAATCATCGCTAAAAATCTGGCTAATAACCCGCTAAGCATTGCAAATCCTTAATTTGCTGAAAATTAAGTTTCAAATTTAAGCATCTCAAAACCGGGCGAGGGTACATTTGCCCGGTTTTGAAGATTTTGCTCGTTCTCAGCGCTGAAAATTCTTCAATACATAATTCAGCATCTCATCAATAATCTTAATCAGCATAAACTTACATATTCTTAAAATCATAATTTCCTCCTTAAAAATTACAACAAAGTTATAATTTGAAAATTTCACCAATCTTTTAAGCTCCCAAACATTTTCCTCATACAGACTCTATAACCCTGCAAAGATTCATTAACCTTTGACAAAGTTCTAAAGTCCTTTATTTGTCGGGGATTGTAGCGGGGGAGCCCGACTTTATCGTTCATCTTTTTGTCGCATAATCTTTCTTATGAATAGTAAAAGGAGGTGAAATAAATGTTTATTAATTTACTAATATTATTTGAATTATATATTTGGATTATGTGTATCAATAAAACCGCCGGCTGAATTTACCGGCGGTTTTTGATTTGCGCTCTCACAACGAGCAAAATTAATTTTAAACGGGAATTATACTTCGGCTGCGCCAAAACAACGGTTCTATATTCTTTTCCAAATTCTCTGCTTATTAATTTCTTCTTTTCGCCGCAGCGCCTGTTCTAAATCCACACCATGCATATTGGCCATTCCCAATAAAATAATCAGAACATCAGCCATCTCAAGCTCGATTTCTCCGGTTTGTGAGCCGCTGCCGACTGATCCGCCTTTCATATGCTTTCTGACCGCGGAAATTAACTCGCCGCTTTCTTCAGCCAGCATCATACAATCCAGCCTGGGATCCGTCAGATTAAGCTGGCGCATTTCTTTCATCTTCCGGACATAACGCTGCAAATCACCCAAAGTTGGATTTTCTTTAAGAATCAGTTCATCTTCCATTATTTTTCATCCCGTGAATTCAAACATTCCACCAAAACATACGTTCCGTCTTCATATCGCAAATGCATTATCGTACAATTATCAATACTGTAACTGTCACGATTGATTGCCTGAACAATCTGCCTCATCATAACACCGTGTGAAGCAATGCCGATAACCTGGTGCGAATTGTGTTTGGCATAATCATTCAGCCCCTCAAAAACCCTTTTTCGAACCTGACGGCGGGTTTCGCCGCCTTTAAAACACAAATCCAGATTTGCTTCGCCGGGCGAACACCACAAAGCGTAAGTTTCGCCAAACTTCTCCCAGATATCTTTCTTGTACATTCCCTCGATTTCGCCGACATCAACTTCAATAAAACGTTCATCAGTCGTTACCGGAACACCGCCGATCTCGGCAGCAACCAAATCCGCCGTTTGTAAAGTCCGCTTCAAAGGCGATGCCACAATCAGCTCGATTCCCCGGTTCTGCAGGATTTTTCCGGCTTCTGTCGCCTGTTGTTTGCCCTTCTCTGTCAAAACCGAATCATTTGTCCGGCCCTGGGTCCTTCCTTCAGCATTATAAGTACTCTGTCCATGGCGGAATATGTAGAATTCTTTCGTCATACCAGTTCCTTTTTCATTTCCTGTTTAATAGTTTTGTGTAACAGCTTGCCCACATGTCCATGCTCCGGAACCACCACAAATCTTGATTTTGGCAGCGCCTTGTGCAACAAATACGCTCCTTTCAACGGACAGGAAAAATCCAGCCGGTTATGAATAATCACGGCCGGGATATGGGCAATCTTGTAAGCATTTTTGATAATTTCATTGTCTTTGAGCATAAAATTCTGCGCCGCATAATTAATATAAATCCGCTGGCTTGCCAGCTCGGCCTCATCTAACTGTTCAAGAGTATTCCATTTGGGATTCAGGGATGAACGCACCCTCTCCCACCAACCGTAAGTATTAGCTGCCAGCAGTTGATCCTGCGGATGGTCAGAGTTTATTAACCCGGCAAAATATTCGGCAATACTGCTGCTGTTTTTGGCTGCCTCCTGCAGCTGGCCGACAAATTCAGGGTAAAACAACGCGGCTTCCTTGTTTTCCCAGTCAGCCATCATACCGTCCGCCAGAAAAATCTGCGACAATAAAAGTTTCTCAACCATTTCCGGATAGCGCTCGGCAAACAACAGTGCCAGGGTAGAGCCCCACGAACCGCCACGCACAATAACCGGCCGGACAATTCCCAAATAATCCAGCAGCCGTTTGGCATCTTTAACCAAATCCCCGGTCGTATTATTTTTAATTTCCCCGGCGGGCTCCGACAATCCGCAGCCCCGCTGGTCAAACATGGTTATCCGGTAATTTTTCCAATTACCCATGCTTTTAACATGACGCGCCTTGCAGCTTCCTCCCGGACCGCCATGAAAAACTAAAACCGTCTGTCCGTCAGGATTACCGTATTCATGATAAAAAACCCTATGGCCGCCCTCCTCCGGCAGATATCCCTGATTAAACGGCTTAGGTTCAAACCATTTGCTCCAAAACATTTGCTTGCCCTCCTTTATATAATCTTAACCGCCGCTGTTCTGCCGTGCAACCCCTTTCACAACTTGCTGACAAAATTATTTTGCGGTTGACCCGTCAGGCAGAAACTGCTACATCTTAACTACTGAACTTTAAGAAGAAACGACTGAAATGAAACCTTATATCGGCTATTCATCAGAAATTTATGATATTGAACCGCAGGATCTTATTTCCCTGGCTGACACGCCGGCAAACCTGGCATCTGCCGTCGCTTCCGATGACGAAATCACGGTTTTGATCGGCAATCAAAAACTGGGCACCCGTGATACGCTGGTCCGCGGACGCCAGTTGGTTGAAAAAGCCCTCACCTCCGGCCAGAGCCATGTTCCGGTCCGGTTTTGTTTTATCAGCGTTATTCCCCGCTGGCACATTATCCCGCTGTTTCTGAAAAAATTTCGCTATCAGTATAAATACTTTAACAGCAATATTTACCACCTGAGCGCCGGGCGCCTCCGCGAGCTGGGACTGGAACGCGGACGCCGGACCGCCGCCAATGCCTATGCCATTACGAACAAACGCTGGGTTATCCCCGAAGAAGAACGCCTGAAAAAATACCAGGCCCTGGTCGAATCACTTAAAGACGGTTTCAGCGACGACTATCCCATTTCAATCATGCTGTGCCGTACCTGCGGAGCTAAAGACAGTATCGATAACGGGCATCACCGCATGGGAATTTGTATTGAAATGGGAATTGACCGCATTTGCACCAATTTCATTGCTGCCGGAACTGCACCGCACTGGTTCCAAAAACTTTATCTTTGGATAAAAAACAAAAGATAAATCAAATAGTTGCTCTATTTTCTTAAAGCAGCGGGCATTTTAACCTGTGTCAAGGGATTAAGCCCTGTTTTGACATGAACCCGCGGCAAAATATAATCATCATCCCCGGCGCAGTAAACATCCCCTTCATGTGAGGCTGACCCCACGGCAGCCGCCGATTTATAATACCGGCGCACCAATCCGTCAACTTTTTTGCAATAACTGCCGTAAGGATAACTGAAATGTTCCACTTTTTCACCGAGAACTTTCTCCAAAAACTGCTGGCTTTCTGATAATTCGCGCCGTAAATGTGTCCGTAAAAAAATCTTAAACAACGGCGTATGCGACTTGGCATGTGACCCGATGGTACACAACGGAGAGCGGTTCATTTCCCGCAGTTCCTCCGGAGAACAAACATATTCTGCCTTATATTTAGCAAAATCCATCTCATATCCCGGCAGCAGATTTTGCAACAATTTCCGGCCTGAAGCCCAAGGCTTGAAACGCTTGATTCTTTTGAATTTTTTCCACAGGGCATTAAAACAAGCTGCTTTTTCCTCCAAACTCGCCGCCGGATATTTCTTTCCGCCGATTTCAAAGTTTTGATGATGATAAATAATATCCATCGCCAGCTGGCCGCCGTCCAGTTCAGGACGCTTGCAGTGCTCAAATCCAAATTGAATAAAATCGCTCGCCACATAAAAGACAAACGGCACCTGATGTTTCTCAAATATCGGCCAGGCATATTGGTAAATATCGCGATAACCGTCATCAATTGTCACCACAATATCTTTCTCACTGCCCTTTCCGGCATGTTTATTGGCAAGAAACTGATCCAGCGATAAAAAACGATAACCGGCCTCCTTAGCCTCTACAATGAGTTTTTCCAGGTATTCCGGGGTAATCCGTGTTTCCTGGTCCACTTTCTGAAACACGGTTTCCGGCCGGTCCGGAGCAACCCGGTGCAGCATCCAGAGGGCACCGTCAATTTTTTGAATAGATTCAGACACTTTCATATCTTCCCAGCGACAGGTTAATCATAAATTTATTGGCGATATTGATGTTAATTTTAAAAATCGTCGGCAGAAACTGCAACAAGAACAGATTCAGCACCTGTCCGCGCAAACCAAACCGTACCAAATAATGCGTCCAGTTTTTCACCGGTGACTTCACCCGCTTAAAATTGGCAAAAGCCGAACCGCTCATCTCAATCGGGTGGTGCTTAAACAATCCGGTGCCGAAGGCCACTTTATAATGTGCGGCCCGCCATTCTTCCTGGATTTTATTTTCTATCACATCAATCGGAGAAAATTTTTGCTTCAGGATTAATTTTTTAATGAACTCCGTCCGATACATTGTCGGATTATTGGTATAAGCGGCAAAATCTGACGGCATGACGAAAATATCTTCTCCGCCGCGGTTAATCTTTTCACATTTATCTTCCCCGTATACCTTACTGATGTCTTTCCAGTAATACGCCCCGTCAATATGGGGCATCTCCGGCTCAAACGTGCCATTCCATACCAGCTTTAAATACATATTCGGATCGCCGTAATGATAGCGGTGACGCAGCCGGATTGCATCTATCCCGTTATCCAGCAGATCAGCCGCCGTTTTCAGGCGCTCAGCAGTCACTTCCGGTTTTTCAATCAGCATAAAATCATTTTCCAAAAACAGAAAATATTTCTTATCGGCTCTTTCCGCCAGCTGTTGAAACGGCAGCCCGATGCCAATATTTTGTTTGGCAGACAAAACCTCAAAACCAAACTCCCTGGCAATTTTGACATCTTCAGGCGAAACTTCGTTAAAAAACACCAGTTTCTGCTCAGCCAAATCCAGTAAACCGTTTTTTTGATAACTCTCCAGAGTATTGCGCAGCGTCTTTGGCTGGCGCCAGGATAACACGGCGATTGTCAAATCCATTGTTTTAAGCTCCCTGCTGCGGTAAAATTACATTTTTGTAGTAGTAGGCACAGGCATCGGTAACCTGCAGAATACGGCGCATATCTGCATCTTCCTTGCGAACCAGACCGCTGACAAACTCCACAAACTCCGGTCGTTTGCGCAAGTCAAAATACTTGTCAACATCGGCGGCCATATTCTGATGTCCCATATTGTGTTTACTGTTGACACTCATAAACCAGGCCGGAAAATCAACCACCTTATCAGGGCCTTCCACAAATTCAAACGGTGCCGAAGAATACATACTGATATGCAGCCCGTGGGCGGGACGAAACTGCGCCTCTGCGGGCGGCATTTTATATCCTTTGCGGTCCATCATTTCATACAATACTTCTTCATCATTTTTCTTCCTGATGTTCAGTCCCCGCAGGCTCGGCAGCGGATACATCTTGTCATATTCTATAAAATGCAGGCCGGTCAGGCGGCGTTTGCCGGTTCTTACCACATTACTGAAATCCAGATTATATTTGGCAATATTCGCCAAATGCTGCGAAGTAATTTCTTCTGTCACAAAAATATCTGCATCGCCGATATACAAATAATCGGCTTTTAGAGTCGGCTGGGTAACAAAACGCACTGTGTTCGGCACAATCTTTTCCTTGCCCAGAAGCCCCCAGCGTTCAAACCTGACCCCGGTAAACCGCACCCTTCCCGGAAAACGCCGTTCATAAAATTCGATTACCGGTTTATATTTGCGTTTAAACCGCATTCCGTTTTCCACCCCGATTTCAACCAAAGAATTAGGATTGGTCAATAATACAAACAGCGGATAAATCATGCCAAACCCCCAAAAACGGGTGTTCACACAGGTATAAAACAAAGTTGTCTTGGTCTCTGGGATCATGAGTTATCCTTCCGGGAAAATAAATCCTGCCACAAAACTTTTACCAGCTGCGGAAAAACTTTCAGATTACGGGCAACCGCCTGTAACGCAAAATGAGCCTGAAACAGTTCGCCGTAAGTATCTTCTTTAAAAGCCTCGCATTTTTTATAACGTTTGCCATACTGGTTGGGAATACGATGAGGCTTAATCCCTTGTTTAAGCGCCACCAAAGAAAAAACCGCCTGATCATGGCGATGATCGATAAACAGCGGATAATTCGGCTGTCCAAGCGTATTGGGCATATCGGTCAAAATCCGTTCGTCACAACAAAAATTGAGCCATTCTTCCAAAAAGGCAATCGCTTTGGGCGTATTTTGCCAAACCGACATCATTGCGGCAAAATCAAATGAACTGACCACTTCAGGCCTGTCCATTCCGGTCAAAATCAGCGCATCGCGCTTGCACCAGCAGCCGATTGTCTGCGGAATATTAGAAAACAGCAATACGCCGCCTTCTTGCTCGCAAAGCTCATACAGCTTATCAAAATTCTGCAGCGCCAGCATTTTAGAATCAGAATAAATCAGAAAATCGCCTTTTTTAAGCTTTTTGACCTCAGTTAAAATACTGAAAGGCTTCCATAACCAATAACCGCAGCCGCGCTTCTGGTCGAGAATCTTTTTGTTTTCCTCATAAAACGGCATAGCCCTGACTTTTTCATCGTCCCAAAAAATAACCTTGTCAACGCTGCCGACAGCCTGCGCCGATTTCGCCAGCAGTTTCATAGGCGTCTTATAGCCCTTGTTCCCAAAAGTCAACAGATAGCGCATAACTTATCGTCCTTATTTAGAGATATATTTTTTGATGAAAATCTTAACCTTATCGCCAAAACTTGGTTTAAGATGTTCAGATTCAATGATAAGATTTTGATATTTATCAATATTATCACGGATATACTTCGGAAAACTGTCGTCAATCGGTACCGAACGGAAATGTTTGCCGCGGCCGAACAGATCCTCTCCCGCCATCACTCTTTCCTTGATTTTCTCAATATCGGTATATTCATCTTTATGAAATTCAGTATGGGAAATCGACAGTATTTTTTTACGGATGGTTTCGGCACCGCCCAGATAACTAAAATGCCAGCCGCCGTTTTTAACCCAGGGACCGTTTTTATAATAACGGATTTTGTTGGGGGTTGTCCCCTGCTTATAAATAGCCGGCAGTCTGCTGTTCATGCCGACTTTGACATTATCAAGCCCGTGCCTGGTATCTTTGAACTTGCACATGCGGGTTCCCTTATACCAAATCGGCTCATCGACACAGAAGTAGTTCAGATAATAGTAGTAAAAGTTATTCTGAAAACACTTAATGCCCGGCTTGTCTTTATATTCCAGCACTTTCTCGGGATTAGGAATTTCATCAAGATCGGAGATCAAAATGATGTCATCATCCTGACAGGCACTCCAGCCTTTTTCCATATAGTTTTTCTGCACATATTCAATCACCCAGGGATTATCTTCATGCGAGAGATCTTCATCGCAGACAATATGGATAATCTTATCGGCAAACTTGGCAAAACGCTCTTTATTTTCCTGATAATACAAAGGTTTGGGCTGACGGTTAAAAGTCTGGGTCGACTCCACCAGCACAAATTTATCAACTATCGGATCCAATATATTCAGGCGGATTTCCAATAAATCAAGTTCATTAAAAAATGGAAAACAATCATAAATCATGCAGGCATTTTCCTTATCGTTCACATCTGCGCCTAGCATATCCTCTGCCGCGCTTTATGACAAGCTTTTTAATCGCCCCAAACCCTATTTATCCGCAATTATTTGCGATAACTGAACGGACAGCCGCAGTATTCCTGGTTATACAGGCCTAGTTCGCGTATGAGTTGTGCCCGCAGTTCCTGCATGCCTCCTTTACGGCCCTCTACCAGCTCATAAACACCGCCGGTTTCTTCCTCTGCCCGCTTGGCTGCCCGGTTGACTTGGTCCAGATCCTTCCACCGCGATACACCCAAAACCGAAGCCACCGCATCAAAGCCATGAGTTAGAGCGTATTCCATAACCCGCCTGAGCCGCATTTCAAAACAAACATCGCAACGCCGGCCGCGTTCCGGTTCTTTTTCAAGACCGCGCGTAAGAGCGCACCAGCGGTCATGGTCATATTCCAATTCAATAAAAGAAACACCGTATAAATCGCACACCCGTTTATTTTCGGCGCAGCGTTTGCGGTACTCGGCTTCCGGCTGAATATTCGGATTATAAAAAACCACCGCAAATTGGCGCCCCTCTTCTGCCAGCTTTTGGATAACCGCACAGGAACAGGGAGCGCAACAGGACAACAACAATAAATTTTGAGGCATTTCTCACAACCTGATTGAATTTCTTTTTTAGGAGCCTATAATACACCTTAAATTGATTTAATAAAGAGTTTTTATCATCATGGCCGAGAGTTACCGCAATATTGTCATTTTAACCGGTGCCGGAATTTCTGCCGAATCCGGGCTTGCCACTTTCCGCTCGTCAAACGGCCTGTGGAACAACCATAGAGTTGAAGATGTGGCATCCGTCGAAGGTTTTGAACGTAACCCCGAGCTGGTGCACGATTTCTATAACAATCTCAAAACCGAGATTCAAACGGCACGCCCCAATGCGGCCCATCTTGCCATTACCCGTCTTCAGCGGGAGTATCCCGCCGCGGTCAGCGTGATTACACAAAATGTTGACACCCTGCACGAAAAAGCCGGTTCAAAAGAAGTCTGGCATATTCACGGTCAAATAAACCAGGCCGTTTGTTTAAATTGCAGCCGGATAATGGAAAGCTGGAGCGATGTTACCACCGAAACCGCCTGCCCTCATTGTTCGGTTTCCGGAATGATGAAACCTAATATTGTTTTTTTCGGAGAAAACCTGCTTTACATGGATAAAGTCGACCGCCTGCTTGCGGAATGCGATTTGTTTATCTCAATCGGCACTTCCGGCGTTGTCTATCCGGCGGCGGCTTTTGTGCAGATTGCCAAAGCTCACGGGGCTGAAACCTGGGAATTCACCCTCGAACCCACCTCAAATAATTACTATTTTGACCATCATATCTACGGACCGGCCGGAAAAACCTTTCCGCCTTTTGTAGACAGCCTGATTAAAGAAGCCGAAACCCGTTAAAAAACCCCGGACAATCCGGGGTTTTTACCAAAGAACTTTCGGTCAGCGCGCATTATTGTCTTCGCTCAAATCAACAATAATCACATCCGGGGTTGTCCCGTTATTTTTTTGCTCCAAAATCCGGCCGTTTTCATCTTCCAGGCCGCATTCCCGGCGCAGCCAGCTTTTCCACTTTGGGTTCATGCCGCTGTCCTTAAACAAAAGCGCAAAAGTGCTGAACGCCATCATCGCAATAATATAAAACATTCCGGCATAAATCTGTTCCAGAATATTTACGGCCATATCATTAATACTGGCCCCGATAACCAGCGTAAACAAGGCGATAATCACCAAAATAACTTTCATCTCTCTCCTCCTTATGATGTTTCCTAATAGATATTCACCCCACAGGAGGTTATCAAGCTGGCCGGCAATAAAAAATCCCCGTCTGCCTGACAGGGATTTTTTGATTATTTCCGAATCCGGATCCGGGCTTTGCTTTTTGGCCCATGCGGCCGTGGCGCTTGAGAAAGTTCTTCATCTTCCTGAGCCAGTTCTGCCAATTCTTCATATTCTTCCGGGATAATGCTTTCTTCGGCTTTTTCCGCATGATGAGGTCCGTGATGGTGTTTCGGTCCGTGCGGTTTTTCCTTATCCCCTTTAGCTCCGTGCCAATCCCAGTTGCAGCAAAAACCTTTAACAGGCCCCATCAGCGCTAAAGTACAAAAAGCAATCAGCGCCATCATGTAGTAAAGCGCCGCATAAATCTGGTGCATAATCGAAACCGCCGCCGCATCGGCACTTCCGCCCTGTACCAAACAAAACAGAATCACAATAAATAAAACAACTCTCATAAGCTTTCTCCTCTTTTAATCCTTCGATTAAAATATTCATTCCCCTCAAGCAAATCAAGGCTGCCCGCAAGAGCTTCTACTTCCGCGATAATTGTTTCCGATTTAAAAACTATTCCTTTAATTCCAAGATTAGCCGCAGCGACCACATTTTGAGGCTTATCATCAACAAAAATCATTTCCTCAAACCGGCATTTCAACCTTTCACGCACAGTTTCATAAATCTTGGGGTCCGGTTTTAACAAACCTAAATCAAAAGAACAAAAAACATGGATATCTTCCACCAATCCAAAAACATTACCGGTATCGACCAAATTAGGCAAAGCATTTGACAGCATACAATTCGCGATTTTCTTTTTCTTTAACGCTGCCATTACCTGTTTGGTTTCTTCAAAAAAGGCACCATTCCCATCATGCAGTGCCTGATCAATCTGCTTCGTCAGCCCGTCATTCCAGTTGACACCACAAAAATCAGCCAGCCGACGGCAGCATTTTTCAAAACTTTCCTCACCTTTCATCACCGGTTTATAATCAAATTTCAGAACCCCGCCGGACTCCGCATATTGTTCCGGTAATTCACTCAAATTCCTCATCAATTTATCAAGAGGCTGCAAAGAAAAACGCCTGACCACCTGTCCCACATCCCAAATACAGTATTTTACTGTTGCAGACATCTTTTCCTACTTCAGCTGAGTTGTATATAAACTGCCGTAAATGCTGTTTTCTTTGGCGAGCAGCTCTTCATGCGTCCCCATTTCAACCAGTTCGCCGTAATTAACCACCACAATTTTATCAGCATTTTTAACCGTTGACAGGCGGTGGGCAATAATAAACACCGTCCGGTCCTGCATAAGATTATCAATCGCCTGCTGCACCACTGCTTCGGACTTATTATCCAATGCAGACGTTGCTTCGTCCAGAATAACAATCGGCGCATTTTTGATAAATGCCCGCGCAATAGCGATTCGTTGTTTCTGACCGCCGGAGAGCAATACCCCTCTTTCGCCGATCTGGGTATTAAGCCCCTGATCCAGAGATTTAATAAACTCTTCCAGACAGGCATGTTTAATTGCCTCATCAATCTGTTGCTGCGGCACATCGGTTCTGCCCAACAAAATATTATCCAAAATAGTGCCCGAAAACAAAAAGTTATCCTGAAAAACAATCGCAATTTTATCGCGCAGAGACTCCAGTTCCATATCACGAATATCAACGCCGTCAATGGTAATCGCACCGGAAGTCAGATCATAAAAACGCGGCAGCAGGTTGACCAGCGTGGTTTTACCGCCGCCGGAATTGCCCACAAAAGCAATTGTTTCACCTACTTTGATTTTCAGGTTAATATGCTTGAGAACCGGGTGCCCTTTGTTATACTCAAAACAGACATCTTTATAATTAATTTCATTTTTAACCTGATTTAACTTAACCGCTCCGGGTTTGCTCATAATGGCAGGCCGGGTTTCCAACAGGTCAAAAACCCTTTCAATCGCCATCAGGGACATCTGAACCTGGTTAAAACTGTTGCCGATAGCCTTAATCGGGTTATACAGCATAATCAATGCCGTAATAAACGACACAAAGTTGCCGGCTGTCATTTGCTGGTGCACAATCAAATAACTGCCAAACCAAATTACTCCGGCAATACCCAGCGAAACAATAAAATGCATCATCGGCGACATCATGCCGGTGCGCTGCACCATTTTCATGCCGAAATGAAAAACCGCCCGCAGTGTTTTGCGGAACTTATTTCCCTGATATTCATACAAATTATAAGAACTGATAATCCGGTTGCCGCTGAAAGTTTCATTATAATTGGTGATAACCGCCGCGCTGGAAAAAACTGTTTTATCCATCAGGGTTTTAATTTTCCGGCGCACTGTCGTCAGCGGATAAAGCGCAACCAGCAAAATGACGACGGCTACCACCGCCAGCTGCCAGGAATTATAAAACAAAACGGCAATTAAAGACAAAGAAGAGAAAAACCGGGTCGTAAACAATTTCAAATTAGAAAGCAGCCCGCTGCAGGCCAGATCAACATCGCTGTTAAAGCGAAACAAAATATCACCGGAATTCCGGCGGTCAAAAAAGGCAGCATGATACTTCATCAGCTTATCAAACAAAACCATCTTAATATCCATGCCGATCTTCTGTCCCACCCAGGTATTCATGTAGGTCGCCAGATAATTTAAAAGACTCTGCAGTAAGCTGAAAACAATAATCAGCAGCGGCAGATAAGCCGTATAGCCAGACTGCTGCTGAATCATTACCACATCCATATAAGGTTTAAGCGACCAGGCAATCACCGCGTCCATTCCCCCGATCGGAATGGTAATCAGCAGCGCCAGCAGCGCCCTGCCCAGATACGGCCGGACAAACGGCAGGATTTTACGGTAGTTTTTAACCAGATACAGCGAATTAAATTTATCGACAAGTTTTGCAAACATATTTATTTTCTCCGTTGTCATCATAGAGTAATCTTAAAAATTAACAACCTTTTTTCGCATTTTACCCGCCGCTTATTTTCTGTTAGGAAGTGCGGCGGAGGCTTATCGGGCGATTGTCTTTTTCCATAAAAAAACACCCTGAAATCCAGGGTGCTCTTTCAAATAAATATTTATTCTGCGGGAGGCGGTGGAGGCAGCATTTCCGCACCTTTTTCTCCCCGGGGACCGTGGTGTTTTCCAAAGTCTTTCTGGCGTTTTTCCATTCTTTGTTTCATATCCGCATGGCGTTTGGCCTTAATTTCTTCAAATACCTTTAACTGCTCAGGGGTCAAAACCTTTTCAAAACTTTCCATATCAGCTTTGCGCAGCTGGTCCATCTGTTTGCGCAGTTCTTTCATCTGCTCCATCAAAGGTTTCATTTTCTCGCGGTTTTCCTCGCGGACTTTCTGCAAATCAGCTTTCTGAGCTTCCGTCAAATTCAGCTCGTCAGCCAGACGATCCTGCATTTTTGCGGCATGACGGCCGCCAAACTCATGCGGGCGGGGCCCCATTTCCTCATGCGGCGGGGGCGGCGGAGCCATTTCGGCATCCTGAGCCATAACAGCCGAAGTTCCCAGTAATAAACTTGCGGCGCAAAAAGCCGTCATTAAAGTTTTATTCATCTTGATTCTCCTTTTAACAAAACAAGTTTTTCACTTAAAATTTTGCGGGCGTGAAATAACCGCGATTTAACAGTCCCAACCGGCACACCGGTTTTTTTGGCAATCTGTTCATAGCTCAAGTCTTCAAACTCATACCAGATAACCACCTGCCGCAGTTTTGCAGGCAGACTGTCAACTGCTTTCAAAATAATTTTCTGACGGGCTTTGGCATCGACAATTTCTTCCTGTCTGCCCCCTACCCGCAAATTTTCCAAAATTTCTGCATTATTAACCTGCCGGGATTCCTGTTTAAATTGGCTAGACTTAAAATAGTCACGGCAGACATTGGCCGTCAAAAGCCCGATCCATTGTCTGAATTTGCCTTGTTCTTGATATTTATCCAGATTCCGCCAGGTTTTAATATAAACTTCCTGTTCGATATCTTCATTATCACCGCCTGTCAGTTTACGGATAATCGCCCGGATACGGCTGCGGTTGGCTTCTATAATTTCTTTCATCATGCTTTATACAATCTTCAAAAATCCGTCAGCATCAACCGGCAAACCCATTTCCTCGATTATCGAACCGTTTTCGGTCAGATAAATTTCCGGCTCATTATTATTAAAATCATATAAATATGAAGCCTCACGCGGAGAAAACCAGCCAAGCCCCACAGCACAGATAAAAACCGCCAGAGCCGCTTTTATCTGGTTACGGCGCCGTTTTCGTGCAAAGTAGAGCGGCTTTGCCTCTCTGATTAACAATGAAATATCTTCCATTTCAACCTCCTCTGACATATAAAACGACACCTCCTTTCCAATTGTTCAAAATTTTTTTAATTATAATCTCTAAACTTTAAGATAAGACTAAATTATTGAATTTGGAAAAAGACATGATTATAATTTATAGAAAAAAAGGAGATCACCATGGCTGTCGGATGGGCTGGCGATAATGCCGTCAGCGACCAAATACAGGATTCTATTAACGATGAAATCAAACGCGCCCGCAAAAATGTTCCTTGCGGTGTCAGTCTTGAATATTGCGAGGAATGCGGCGAAGAAATCCCCGAAGCCAGACGCCAGGCCATTCCGGGAGTCAGATTATGCATCCGCTGCCAGGAAGAAGCCGACCGCGAACAAAAAGCCGTCAGTCTCTATAACCGCCGCGGTTCAAAAGACAGCCAGTTAAGATAAATTTCCCAACTTGTAATTCATTTTTTTACAAAAACTTCTCTGTTGTTATCAAATATAATGAATATAACAACTGTAAAATCTGGATAGAATAAAGCCCCGTAAAATGCGGGACTTTTATTTTAACTGGTGGGCGCTGAGATGGCTAAGTAAAATCACCTCTAACGGTGATTTTATCTGCAACATCTGCGTATCATCTTATTGAGCCAGCGGAACGACAGTGACCGCAGCGAAATTAGATGCCGCAGGATTAACCTCTCCGCATTAGCCTAACCAGTTTTGGCTAATGCGATAGCGACTCACCTAAAAAATAAAACCCCGCAAAATGCGGGGTTTTTTATTTTAATTGGTGGGCGCTGAGAGGTTCGAACTCCCGACCCTCTCGGTGTAAACGAGATGCTCTTCCAGCTGAGCTAAGCGCCCATCGTGTTTACGAGAGACGTTATACCCTTATAAAAATAATAAATCAAGCGAAAAATTAAAAAAAATCGCAAAAAGTTTTCTTCACCTCATCTTTTAAGAAAAAACAATACGGAGGCTGTAACACCTCCGTATGAAATTTCGGTTATCAAATACAAGCTTCCCTGCCTTTAAAAAAAGCTTTTGCTTCTTTGAGCTCTTTCTTTAACAACATCATTTTTTGCTGGTATTTTAGGTGTTTAGGCCCCCAAAACAAAAAGGACAAAATCTTGGTACGCCAGTACCGCAATTTATACTTACGATAAAACAGAATACTTTTTGGAAATTTAAAAAACTGAATCTGTAAAGCAAGCTTACGATTAACTTCTTCAGAAATTTTTTCCGTCACTATTTCATCATAAAACGGCGACCCTAGCGCATGTTGCCACCATAAATAAGCAAACATTCCCCTGCTGTCTTTCCAAGGTTTGTTCTTAGAACAAAAATGAATAATTTTAATATCGGATAATTTTTTGATTTGCAACAGATCCAATACGCTTCCGCTGTTAATTTGCGTATTCCAGCAATTTTCCAGAAGAAAGACATCATTGTAAAAGGCGCTGTTCAAAACATTCTGATCGTGAAAAAAATTATGATTCTTCTTTGCAGTCTCCAAGAATATTTCCAAAAATTGCCCTTTCCTCATTTTTTTTATATCCAGCAGCATCACACCGGAATTAAAATATGACGACAGGTCAGAAATTTTTAAAATATTCCGGGCATAAGAACAAAATCCCGGAAAACACAACTCATTCCCCGGAGAAAGATGAGAAACAAACGTATCTCTCACCGCCGCGCAAGATTTTCCATGCAAGGATAATGCATACAACTTGGCAATATCCGTATTCAAAATTAAATCGGAATCCAAATAAACTACCCGGTCAAAATTTTTACAAACTTCTGCAATAAACAAGCGGTAATAAACTGCCGGTTTCATATGCGGCTTGATGAACCATTTTCCGATCTGATATTTTTCTTTATAAGCTTCCATATTATAAAACCGCAGGCTAACATTAGGGTATGGAGCAATTTGAACCAACAACTTTTCCTGATTCTTTAGTGAAATATCATCATTTAAAACAATCAGATCATAATTTTCAGCCTTATCGGCATAAGCTAAAATCGACTGCAGAACAACTGAAAAATACTTGCAATAAGCATCGTCAAAATTGAACACCACCGGAATATCATTCTTCAAAAACGCAGGAAAAATTTCTTCCTGAACCACATATCTCCGCCGCGTACGCTTGTTCTGAACCACTAACATATCTAAAGCTTGCGAGGCCTCAAAAAAATTGTGATTTTCAATTTTTTCATATAAAAAATTTTTAATATCTTCAGTCCGCCAGGATTTATCATCAATACGCGCCAAAACCTCCGAACACCTGGATAAAAAGTTCTCAGCCCATTGATTGGGAACATTAATCCAGGCATAGAAAAGTTCATTCCAAAATAATTGGGAAAACATTTCTTTATTGCTGCCAAATAAAGCGTTTCTTTTCAAAAAAACATAAAAAATTTCCATAATATCCATTTTATCCAGAATATCCTGAAATTTTATCCCCGCGCTATGATACAAATCCATAATTGAATTTTCACGGTCAAAATGATTATACAGCCTCTGATTCAAAAAATAGACAGATTCCGAACAGGCAACATATTGATAAACAAATAAATTATCATCGCTTTTATGCCCTTCCGGAAAACGTATGCCAAACAGATCAATCTTGGATTTTCTGAAAATTTTATTCCATAAATAAACATTCAAACCGGCTTTCATATCTTGCTTTAAAGTGTGACGGCCTGACTGAAAAGGAAAATAATAAGCATTATGGGTGATTTTTCCCTGGCGGTTATACAAATTTGTATCACACATTACGATATCAACATTTTTATCGCCCAAAACGGCAAGCATCTCTTCACACATTGAAGGACAATAACTGTCATCGGCATCACAAAACATAATGTACGCCCCGGAGGCATTATCCAAACCGGTGTTTCTGGCCGCCGCGGGACCGCGGTTTGCCGTAGTAATCACCTTAATTCTGGAATCATTGCGGGAATAAATATCCAGAATCGTTTCTGAATTATCAGCCGACCCGTCATTTATGCACAAAATTTCAATTTCTTTTAAAGTCTGGGATTGCAGACTGTTCAAACAGCTCTCAAGATACTTTCCGGCATTATAGACCGGAACAATTATTGATACCTGAACCGGTAAGTGAGTTTTAGTCATATTTCAAACATCCTTTATGTTATAATACAAAACAAAACCCGCTCTTCTAAAAGGCGGGCGGATGTTCGAAAACCGTATAATCCTAAACGGCTCGGCTTATTTGGCCGAAACCTTATTCGCCGACATCCACCCTGCAATAAGGTAAGAAGTCAGCATAAATTTTTAAGTCGTCATGCTGCGACTAGGATTACAAAGGGTTTTCGAAGCCCTGAGCAAATCAACCGAAGCGACCTGCCTGATAAGACCTTAAAATTGTTTCCCCAGAAAAGCAAGAAAAATCAATCATACCCAGCATTAGTTTAAGCATTTAAACTAAAAAAAGCTCCTTTTTCAAGGAGCTTTTTCAAAACTATAAAAACGGAGCCGAAAAATCCGGCTCCGGTTTATATTAGTTTACAGAATCCTGCAAAGCTTTACCAGCTTTGAACTTAGCCTGTTTGCGTGCCGGGATTTTGATGGCAGCGCCAGTGCGGGGATTACGGCCGGTGGTAGCAGCACGTTTGCTGACAGCAAAAGTACCGAAACCAACCAGACGAACTTCATCGCCAGACTTCAGAGCTTTGGTGATGGAAGCAACAAAAGCATCAAGAGCCTTAGCAGAATCAGTTTTGGTAAGGCCGGTTTCGCTAGCCATGCTAGCAATCAATTCGTTCTTATTCACGGTGAGGACTCCCTCTAATATAAGTTATAAACCAATGTGGAGATAAATCTCTAACCACAAGAAAATTTAAGCGCCAAAAAAGTCTTTAGTCAAACAAAATCAATGGTTACAAACAAAAAAACGTTATTTTCTTATATTTATACACATAAATATGCCGGTTTTAGCCCTCAAAAATGCCCCAAACTCACGAAACACAACCATTTGAACAGAATCAAACTGCGATTCTGTAAAAGAGTCGCACAGATAAAAAAAGCCCGTCTGAAAAGACGGGCTCGTTCCTTGAAAAAGATTCTAATTAACCGAAACCTTATTTTCCTCACCGTTGGGGTGTCCCGGCAGCGGCACATATGGCTTAACCTCACCGTTCAGCGCTATTTTCAATACTTCGCTGACTTCCGAAACCGGAATAATTTTCAGGCATTCCTTAACATTGTCGGGAATTTCTTTCAAATCTTTTTCGTTATCTTTCGGAATAATAACCGTTTTAATTCCGCCGCGCAGCGCCGACAGCAGTTTTTCTTTCAAACCGCCGATAGGAAGCACCCTGCCCTGCAGCGTAATCTCTCCGGTCATCGCCACATCTTTGCGCACCGGAATTTTGGTCAGAACCGAAACCAGTGTCGTATACATGGCAATACCGGCAGAAGGCCCGTCTTTCGGGGTTGCTCCTTCCGGAACATGGACATGGATATCTGTCTTTTCAAAAACTGACGGATCGATTCCTAAATCAACCGAATGCGACCGCACCACCGAAAAAGCCGTTTCAATCGATTCTTTCATCACATCGCCGAGTTTTCCGGTCTGCTTGATATTGCCTTTTCCAGGCATATCAACAGCCTCAATGAACAGAATATCACCGCCGACCTCGGTCCAGGCCAGACCGGTGGTAACGCCGACATGGTCGGTCTCTTCTGCCACGCCGTAACGATATTTGATCACGCCCAGATACTTATCCAGATTATCCGGACTGACCACCACTTTCTTTTCATCTGAAGTCAGGATTTCTTTCACCGCTTTGCGGGCGATTTTAGAAAGTTCCCGCTCCAGGTTGCGAACCCCGGCTTCACGGGTATAATAGCGGATAATATTACAGATGGCACTATCTTCCACCTCCAGCTCGCCCTTTTTAATGGCCATTTCGCTGAAAATATTCGGCAGCAAATGGCGCTTGGCAATCTGGATCTTTTCATCTTCGGTATAACCCGACAGGCTGATGATTTCCATACGGTCCATCAACGGCCGTGGCATATTGTATGAGTTGGCGGTGGTAACAAACATCACATCCGACAAATCATAATCCACTTCCAGATAATGGTCATTGAAAGAATTATTCTGTTCCGGATCCAGCACCTCCAGCAAAGCCGAGCTCGGATCGCCGCGGTAGTCATTACCCAGCTTGTCAATTTCATCAAGCAGAAACAGCGGGTTAGATGTTCCGGCCTTTTTCATTCCTTTAATAATTTTACCCGGCATCGAACCGATATAAGTCCGGCGGTGGCCGCGGATTTCCGCTTCATCGCGCATTCCGCCCAAAGAGGCACGCACAAACGAACGTCCGGTTGCCTTGGCAATCGATTTGCCTAAAGAGGTTTTTCCCACGCCCGGAGGGCCGACCAGACACAAAATCGGACCTTTGATTTTATTCGCCCGCGCCTGTACCGCCAAATATTCGACAATACGTTCTTTCACTTCTTTAAGACCATAATGATCGGCTTCCAAAACTTCCATCGCCTTATTCAGGTCTTTGTTAACCTTTGAAAACTTTTTCCATGGCAAATCCAGCAGCGCATCCAGATAATTGCGCACCACCGTCGCTTCTGCCGACATCGTGCTCATGTTTTTCAGCTTTTTGACTTCAGCCAGGGCTTTTTCTTTGGCTTCTTTGGAAAGCTTGGTACTTTCAATTTTTTTCAGATAGTCGCTGATCTCGGCATCTTCGTCACCGTCACCGAGTTCTTTCTGAATTGCTTTCATCTGCTCGTTGAGATAATACTCTTTCTGGCTCTTCTCCATCTGCTTTTTAACCCGGTTGCGGATCTTGCTTTCCACTTCCAGCAACGTAATCTCAGCATCCATAAAGCCCAGAATCTTTTCAAAACGCTCATTAAGAGTCGTCCCCTCCAGCAAAGCCTGCTTGTCGGCAATTTTCAGAGCCAGATGTGAGGCAATGGTATCGGCCAGCTTTGAATAGTCTTCAATCTGGTTGACCGCGGCCAAAACCTCCGGCGACGTTTTTTTCGAAAGTTTGACATATTCCTCAAACTGCGTCAGCACCGCCCTCGCCAAAGCTTCCAGCTCCTGGTCGTTGCTTTCGTTTTCCGGCAGAATGGTAACGCTGGCTTCCATAAAATCGGGATTTTTATAAAACTTGTCAATTTTAACCCGTTCCAGCCCCTCAATCAAAACCTTGACAGTCCCGTCCGGCAGCCGCAGCAACTGCAAAACCGTGCCGATGGTTCCGACATGATAAACTTCATCACTGGTCGGCTCCTCAATTGCAGCATCTTTTTGGGTTGTCAGAATAATATTCTGGTCATTATCAACCACTTCCTGCAAAGCGTTAATCGACTTTTCCCGCCCCACAAACAACGGCACGATCATCTTGGGATAAACCACGATATCACGCAGCGGAAGAACCGGATATTTTTCTTTTTTGACAGCCATATGCTCCACCTTAAAAATTTTTTAAATATCTTACTTATATATAAGAAAACATTATCGGCTCTGCAATGCAGAAGACATAACTTTTTTGCCATATTTAGCCCCGGCGGGCAATCGCAAACTGTTTAATCCACAACTAATTTAGCATTTACCGCCGATTTGCATTCTGTACGCGATATGTATTTAATAAGTATCAAGAAAGAATTTGCAGAATGAAAAATATCGTATATGATAAGGCCAAAATTAAATTACTGGAGAAAAATAATGTCTGCCCGTGTTGCCAACCCGCTTTCTAACGATGATATTGAAGTCGAGGTTTCCGTCACTCTCGGAACTGCGGATCTGCGTGTTCATCAGCTGCTTAAGCTTGGCCGCGGCGCGGTTGTCGAACTTGACCGTGATATTAATGATTACGTGGACATTTATGCCAATGACGTCCTCATCGGCCACGGTGAAGTCGTCATCACCGAAAAAGAAACTATCGGTATCAGCGTTACCGACACAAACGGCAAATAGGAACGATGAACTCTGAATTCAAAAAATCACTTAAAAAATTGTTTAAAAAAGTCACCAAAGGACCGTTGGTTATCAGTTTGATTTCCAGCCTGATATACTATTATTCGCGTTTTATCGGCAAAACAACGCGCTGGAAAATGACCGGCGTCAAAGAATTTTATCAGACCTGGGATAAAGAAAAGAGCCTGATTTTAACCGGCTGGCATGGCCGGGCTCTTATGTTTCCTTTTTTCTGGAATAAAGAGCGTCCTCTTAATGCCTTGGTTTCCCTGCACCAGGACGGACGCCTGATCGCCGGCGTTCTTGAAAAATACGGCTTTGGAACTGTCGGCGGTTCCAGCAATGACAATGCCCGCGGCGCAGCCATGGAACTCATGCGCTCGCTGCAAAAAGGCGAAAGTATCGGTATCATCCCCGACGGCCCGCGCGGCCCGCGCATGAAAATGACTCTTTCACCGCTGTTTTATGCCCGCAAGACTGGAAAACCGTTGTTTGGAATTACTTACGGCATCAAAAACAATCTGATCATCAAAAAAGCCTGGGACCAGATGATGATTCCGTTACCTTTCTCAAAAGGCATTGTCCGCGTCACCGAACCATTTTATGTGCCGGCAGATGCTTCTGATGAAGAATTGGAAACTTTCCGCCAAAAATTTGAAGATCTTTTAAATAACGCTTGTTATGAAACCGACCGCCAGTTAGGAATAGAGCCGACGCGTCCCGATCCGGCAGGCGGCGTTAAAATTAAACGCGACCACAGCTGGAAAGGCGTTGCCTGATGTTTATAAAAATTTATAATGCCCTGATCACCATTCTCTATCCTCTGGTTATCAAACGCTATATCAACAAACGCAAGGAAAACGGAAAAGAAGACGTTAAACGCTTTAACGAGCGTATCGGCCGGCCCCGGCTCAAACGGCCCGAGGGCAAACTGATTTGGCTGCACGGCGCCTCCGTTGGTGAATCTGTCTCAATGCTGCCGCTGATTCAACGTATTCTGGAAACTTATTCCGATGCTCATGTTATTGTCACCACCGGGACGGTAACTTCTGCCGATGTAATGAACAAACGGCTTCCCGAACGGGCCTTTCACCAGTTCATTCCGATTGACAATCCCATTTTTACCACCCGCTTTGTCAAATACTGGCATCCTGATGTTGCTTTGTGGTTTGAGTCAGAATTTTGGCCGGCCATGCTGTCTTCCATCAGGCGCAAAAATATTCCGTTAATCTTGATAAACGGGCGCATTTCCAATAAAACTTTCAAACGCTGGCAGCAGTTTGACTTTATCAGCAAAGAACTTCTTTCCTGCTTTACACTCTGCCTCGGCCAGTCAGAAGAAGATGCTTACCGCCTCCGCGTTTTGGGAGCAAAAGAGTCGCTTTGTCTCGGCAATCTTAAATATGCCGGACTGCCGCTGCCCATTGACCAAAAAGCCAAAACGGAAATGGAACAGCAAATCGACGGACGCCCGCTCTGGCTTGCCAGCTCCACCCATGACGATGAAGAGGTCCGCATTGCCAAAGTTCACAAACGCCTGGCAGAAAAAATCCCCGGCCTGCTGACAATTATCTCTCCCCGCCATCCGCAGCGCGGAGAGGAAATCAGCCGCAAAATCAATGATCTTGGCCTAAAAACGGCTCTTCGCTCCAGCGAACAGCCGGTCACCCGGTCCACAGATATTTATATCGCCGACACCATTGGCGAAATGGGCCTGTGGTATGATTTGGCCAACATTGTTTTTATCGGCGGCTCATTAATCCCTCACGGCGGACAAAACTTTATTGAGCCTTCCCGGGTGCGAGATGCCGTTATCGTCGGGCCTTATATGCATAATTTTACTGATGCGATTAACCGCGCCAAAAAAGCCGACGCCGTTATGCAGATTAATGATACGACCGAGCTTGAAGAATTAGTATTGCAGCTTCTGCAGCAAAAAGAACTCCTGGAAGCCAAACGTTCTTTAGCCTATAACTGGGCCGGCAGCGAAGCGCGGGTGCTTGACGGGATTATGGATAAAGTTAAAGGATTTATTTAACATGCGCACACCAGGCCATTGGAAAAACATAAATTTGCTTTCTGTGCTGCTTTGGCCTTTCGGCTGCCTGTACGGTTTGGCAACAGCCTGCCGGATTCGCTCTGCCAAACCCGGAAAGGTCAAAGCCAAGGTAATTTGCATCGGCAATCTGACTGCCGGAGGCACCGGAAAAACGCCGGTTGCCATTTCTCTGGCGGCCATGCTGCAAAAACGAGGTCTTTCCCCTTGCTTCATAACCCGCGGATACGGCGGCACTCTGCAGGATGTTCTGGTTGAGCCGCAGATCCATACAGCCTGCCAGGTGGGTGATGAACCGCTCCTTTTGGCACGCCAGGCACCTGTGGTTGTCAACCGCGACCGTTATCAAGGTGCCTGCAAAGCCGTCAGCAACGGCGCCGATTATATCTTAATGGACGATGGCTTTCAAAATCCCGGATTATACAAAGATTTATCATTGCTGGTGGTTGACGGCGGCTTTGGTTTCGGTAACGGTATGTGTATCCCGGCCGGCCCGCTGCGCGAGTTCAAAAATCAGGGTTTGTCCCGGGCCGACGCAATAATTATCATCGGCGAAGATAAATTCGACCTGGCCGGAAAATTCCACGGTCTTCCGGTCTTTAAAGGCCGGGTGGTTCCGGTTATGCCCGGTAAAAAAACCGGAAAAGTCATTGCTTTTGCCGGTATCGGACGGCCGGAAAAATTTTATCAGTCCTTGCGGGAAGTTGGTTTTGAAATCGTGGCCGCTCACGACTTTCCCGACCACCATTTTTATACCGAGACCGAACTTTCCCGCCTGATTAAAGAGGCTCAGGAAACTGGTGCCGGACTTTATACCACGCTCAAAGACATCGTAAAAATCCCGGCACGTCTCTGGCCGCATTTCAACACGCTGGATATTACGATTGAATGGCAAAATCCCGATGACCTCTGCGAATTTTTAATCAAAAACTGATTTTGCTTATCCATGCCGGGCATGAAAATGAACGCTGGCATGAGAACCGTCGCAAAACGGCTTGTTGGAACTCTGCCCGCAGCGGCATAAAGTCTGCCGGTTGCGCAGTTCATAGGCCCTGCCTGCTTCACTCTCTACCTGAATTCCCCCCTTAACAAACAAGGGACCGTCACATTCTGCTGCCGGATCTTTCAACGGGCTGATCTCAGGATCCAACTCCGGCTCCAAAGCCTCACCGTTATTTTTATACATCATCAGCCGCCCGGCCGGACAATGAAAAGCCTCCCGTATCGCCAGCTTATCGCTTTCTTCCGAACCGATTCCGACCAAATTCCAGATCCGGCCTTTGGCATCGCAAAAACGGGCATAGGCACAGTAATTCTCATTATCAAACAACGTCAGGTTCGGCCCCGGAAAAGCCTCCGCGCCATCCATAATCGGTTCAAAAGAAGCGGTTTCTTCGCCATCCCATTCAGCATGCTCATGACTGCCGTCACAAAACGGCGCATGACTGGAGTGTCCGCAGCGGCACAAGGCCATAGGCTTATCTTCGCTTTCTTCAGCCTGGCCGCGGCGATACTCCCATGAAGCTCCTTCCTGATCCGGCAGAATTGTTTCTTCAGTCACCCGGTCAAGTCCGGTCACCTCATACGGCCCCTGATGAGTGACCTTTATTTTGACGGCATTAGGCTTCATTATTTTTCATCCCAGATATCTTCTTGATTAAAGACACTCCCGTCGATAAAACGGTGATGCTCGTCCAGCTGGGCTATCTTGGCCATATCGGCTTCATCAAGCTCAACAGCCTGCGCCGCAAAATTTTCTTTCAAACGTTCTTCATGAACCGTTTTGGGAATAACGATCAGACCGCGCTGCATTTGCCAGGCCAAAACCACCTGCGCCGGCGTAATATTCAGCCGCCCGGCAATTTCTTTAATCACCGGATTATCCAGGACACTCTCGTCAGGATGCGCCGAACCTAATGGCGAATAAGCCGTCACGGCAACATTATTCTTCCGGCAGAAATCAATCAGATCATTCTGCTGCAGCAGCGGATGATTTTCAATCTGGTTAACCGCGGGAACAATCTCCGCTTTTTCAATCAAATCACCAAGCTTTTTAGCGCTAAAATTAGAAACGCCGATCGCCCCGGCCAATCCCTCCTGAAAAACTTTTTCCATAGCCGCCCAGGTCAAATCCAGCGGCAAATCCTGCAGCGGAATGACATCATCAGATGACTGCGGAAGCGTGGTTCCTTTCTTCTGGGCTACCGGCCAATGCATCAGATACAAATCAACATAATCCACCTGCAAATCGCGCAAAGTCTGTTCAAGAGCCGGTTTGACATCTTCCGGTTTGTGAGAATCATTCCACAGCTTGGAGGTAATAAACAAATCTTTCCGCTTGATATCCCCCTCGCGGATGGCATCGGCAATCGCCTGCCCGATCTCGGCCTGATTGCCGTAAATTGACGCACAGTCAATATGATTGTACCCCAGCTTGATTGCCCAGCGGATAGCCTGATAAGCTTCTCCCGGTTTTGATTGCCATGTTCCCAGCCCGATAATCGGCATTTCGGAATCATTATTCAGCCTGACGTATTTCATGAACCTCTCCTTCAATGAATATTAAAATCAAGACTAATATAATCTCCCCTGCCCCGGCTTAAAGCCCGCCCCAACAAAAAAGGCAGCTTTACGCTGCCTCTTTTTTCTCAATTTGTATTTTAAGTTACTTCACTTCCCAGCTGCGGGAAAATTCCTCGTCTTTAAACAAAGCAGCCAGACCGGTCACCTGTTTCATGCGCAGCAGCTCATCAGCCGACATGCCGATATTTTTACAAATCCAGCTGTCGCTTTTGCCCATTTCAACCAGCTCGGCCACAATATTGCTCATCAGATCTACATTATGGCTGCCGCGGGCACGGTTATGACGGATAGTCGAGGCCATGCGCTCGCCCAAATCTTTGTCAATAACCACAATCGGTAGCTTTCCCCGCTCGCGGGCAAATATCCTGTCGCTGGTTTTCATAATGGTGTAACGGTGAAATCCGTCAACCACAATATATTTATCGGCTTCTTTGTCATAATAACAAACCACCGGCTGGGTAAAACCATCTTCCCAGATAGAAAGCTCCAATAACTTCATTTCCGGCGGGGCAACGCGATTGGGATTATAATCATTCGCCTGTACCTTGTCGACAGGCACAGCCTGAACGTTATACACAGGGCTGACAAATTGTTCCATAGTTTTGTTCCTTACAAACTCTTATACTTTTCCAGAAGTTCTTTTTCTCTTTGAGTTTGCTTTTTAGTCTGCGCAAATCCCATATATTTGCATAAATGGTCATTTTTGAGAATACAAATCGCCATACGTTTCCACGAGGGAATGTCAATCGTCGACTTAATATCATCGGTATCATCGGGAGTCCCCAAAAACAGGATTTTGTCCTTGTCTTTGCTGTACCCGCTCGGACCATTACGCCTGATACGGTAATTGCATGACTCAAGCTCCTTCAAAGCCTCATCACACACCACGCCACCTTTTTTCCACCAAAAGCGGATAGAAGTCTTAAATTTAGCCACATAATTCTTACGGACCGAGTCCGGCAGAGTGGCTAACAAAAATTTAACATAGCTGCGCCAGGTATGCCCCTTGGGCAGCGTAATCTTGCCCACGCCCATCAGCTTGGAATTGCCGTACATGGCGGCAAAATTTGCCCCGTTGACCCGGTTGACCACTTTGGCCCAGACACCCGGTTCCAAAACCCGGTAAAGATTAAGGCTCTCTTTGGCATTTTCATGATACGGCGAAGAAACCCGCATCTGGCTGATTGACAGCCCCGCCTTATAATACAAGTCATAAATATGATTGTATTCATACCCCTTTTTGCCATAGGCAATCCACACATCTTTGGTCGACCAGTCATACAAGGGATAGGCATTGTAAAAGTTCTTGCCCATTTTGGTCGTCCATTGGGAGTTCTTCATTAAAATCTTGCGGGTATTGGCATAAGCCCGGTAACGGTTAATCGACTCATCGGCACGGATACCCACCATACAGATACTGGTCCCCTCATGGTGTTTGGCATACCATTGCCCAAACTCGGCATACAAATCTTCCTGAGCCATTTTATATTTATAGAATTCAAAAGGATTATTTTTCAGATTGATGATATAAGGCATTTTCGGCATCGGGCGAACCCACAGTTCTTCTTTTTCATCATCCCAGGGATACCAGTACATCTGAAAATTGCTGACCGCGCAGCGCGACCCCATCGGCAGGCACACCCAGTAAGGCTCAATATCATCAATATTGTCCTCAAACATCTTGGTAACATAATCAGTGGTCAGCTGATACTGCGCCTCAAAATCCTGATGAAAAACGCCGATTTTTTTCTTGATATTATGCTTCCGTTTATAGTCCAGAACCATATTCAGCAGCAAACCGCTGTCTTTGCCGCCGGAAAACGAAACATAAATGTTGTCAAAGTTATCAAACGCAAATTTAATACGCTCCATGGTTGCTTCAAAAACATTTTTATCAAGATATATCTTCATAGTTTTAGTGCCTCATCTTTCGACATAATCCTGCACACGTTTTTCAATACATTCTTTTTACGGTACAGATTATCTTTAATCAAGCTTTCCAGCCTTGTATCAACCCAAAAATCATAAATATTCAGCTTAATTTCTTCTTTATTGTAAAAACTGGTAAGCGTCTGAATTTTGTCCTTGTAGTCAAATGTCTGGGTAAAATAGATAATATTATTGCACCCTTTCAAATTAAGTCTGGGTGACTCTACTTTATACGTACAAATCATAATATCAACATTTTTTTCAAATCTATTCAACGCCTTTATTTTATTCGAATTCCCCGACATCACCACAAATTTATGTTCGCCGAAGCCGCCCGCTTCTTTAAAAAACTTAACCTCACTCAAAAATTTAGTATAAATAATCACTTTCTCGTTACGGGCGAGAATTTCGTCAACCAGCTTAAACAAAGCATTTACTTTATTTTTGCAAATAGTATACAGATATTGAAATCTTTGTACAACCTGTAAAAACGCAACCTGTTCCTTATTTTTCAAAAAATCTTCTTTTTCGAACTGGTAAACCTCCGCTTCTTTGGGCGTAAGCTTAAAATCCGCGTTGTGATAGGTAATCTTGACATTATCCTCAAAATCACAGGCCAGAAGATACGGGCGGATCATCTCCACCAGCTGCGCCTCATGTTCCGGGTTCGACCAGCGGCGCCAGGTTTCAAAATCATCTTCATAAAACGGCAAAAAATTATGCATAAACTGGGTTTCGGTCATATTCAGAATAGCCGAGTCCATGAACTGAACCTGCGAATAAAGGTCAATCAGCCCCTGCGTCAGCGGCGTCCCCGACAAAATAAGCCGGTATTTAAATTTGTGTTTCATCGCCAGCAGACGCTTGGTGCGGCCCGCTTCGGTGTTTTTAATGGTAATGCTTTCGTCAACAATGCAAAAAACCCGGAAATCTGTTGCCAGATTATACAGGTGAAGATACTTGGCATCGTTCAGGGAAATGTTTTCTATTGAATAAAAGACAATTTTGTCGGCCAGCCTGCCCGCTGCCGATTTAATATCGTTAACATAGTCTTCCGTTGCCAGATAATAAGAAGGAGCAATCCACACAACATGGTCTACTTCTTTACGTTTTCTCCGGACCAGACTAAAAGCAATTTTATATTTTTCCAATCCGGCTTTCATAAATAAAGCGCCGGCACTGAGTTCAACAAAACGTTCATAAATTTTGAGGTAATTAAATTTAGTCTTCATGAGGGTTACTTTCTGTTAAAGGTTAGGCTAAGATCTTGATAAACAACAATTGAATCAATTCATTTATTAGGGTTACTCATTGGACCAATCACACCTATTTGTATATTAATTTTTACGAGCAGCAACCTATACGACTCTCACAATAATTGATAATTACTAATAAATAGTTACATCTATTCCCCAAAATTGCAAAAAAACCTAATCAAAATTTCCTAAATTTTGAAAAATAACCGGAATAGATATATTATCTTATGCAACATAAGACTGAAAAAAAGGCCTTTCAACCTGACTAAAAGGCTTAAACCCTAAGGTTTATAAGGGCTTTGCCCTGCCCGGAACGCTCGTTCTCCCCTTTTCCCGTCACCCCCCGAGATACTGCTCCTCATTTCCCGCCACCGTGCGCTCCTTTTTTCGCTCCCGGCACCGCCTGATGACACTCTTCCCCCTCGCCGCTCAAAGGCCCCTCCTTTTTCCACCCCGCGCCCAGCCAAAGGAACGCCCGGAACACTCCCCGCATTTCTTTTTCCTGCCGCTCTGCCCCGGCCCGGCGAAAAATTTTATTTTTCACTTGTCAATTTTAAATTTTATTGTCATAATACGCACAGGTTGAAACGGCAGCCGCTGTTTCTTAACGGGGAGACCCGCCGGAGCCTTCAACAGCTTCCCGTACGCGAAACCCCACCCTCTTTCTGAGGGAGCTTTCGAAATAAGCACCCTCGTGGTGACGAATAAGATTGGCTGTTTCGTATGGGCAGTTGTTGAACTCCCTCGCCTTGTTTTTTCAACAAGCGGGGGTTTTGTTTACCCTAAGGAAGTAAACAAGTAAAACATCTGCCCCAAGCAAAAGGCTTGATTTTTTGCGGCGGAGCAGATAAACTGGGCGCAGGACTCAGAATTGCGTTCAGTCCCAGAACCTGCTTACCAAGCGGTTTGAGAACTTTGAAAGGTTCTTTACAGGTAGGGGAACGCCGCCGGGCATCGATTACAGCATACTTGACGGCCGACCTCTGGTTAAAACACTGACCAGTATTATTTATATTCTCGATCTCCGGTCGAGATGCCGTCTGTGTATGTTCAGAGCCACGTTTCGGCGCGGCTTAAAGACTGACGGAGTTATACCTGTATAACCTTTCAACATCTCGACCGCCTTTAATCCAAAGGCGGTTTTTTGTATCAACTTTTTAACCGGATGAACGCTATGCCCAAGAAAAAAATTATCTCCCAACCCGCTCCCGATACTGAACCCCTGCCGGTTTCCGCGCCCCAAAAAACCAAAAGAAAGCGTGCTGCTCCCGCAACCTCCCAGCCACAACCGGCTTCCCGTCCTGCCCCAGAGCCGGATTATTACGCCTTGTACACCCCGCGCTGTACCCGCCCTTATACCATCTCCTCCCGCGGACGCGCCCCCAACGGCGACCCTAACCCC
>CALYAX010000001.1 GCA_944393665.1 uncultured Alphaproteobacteria bacterium | reverse complement strand
AGGAAGGGCACCAGTTAATCGCAATTTTGTCTTTATAGGCCAGCCCCTTTTCAAAGAACTTGATAAACATCCACTGGGTCCATTTGTAATATGCCGGGGAAGAAGTATCAATGCAGCGGTCCCAGTCAAAACTGAATCCCAGCGATTTGAGCTGGCGCTTAAAGGTCTCAATATTTTTCTGGGTAGAAACCGCCGGATGAACACCGGTCTTAATGGCATAATTTTCTGCCGGCAGGCCGAAAGCGTCAAACCCCATCGGATATAACACATTATATCCGGCCATTTTTTTCTTGCGGGCAATCACGTCCAGCGCGGTATAAGACCGCGGGTGTCCGACATGCAGTCCGGCACCGGAGGGATAAGGAAATTCCACCAGCGCATAAAATTTTTCTTTATTATGGTCAATCTCAACCTTATAGGCCTGCTCTTTTTCCCAGATAGCCTGCCATTTTTTTTCAATCGCCTTAAAATTATAGCGGTCTTCCATTCTCCAGTCTTTGGCCCACTCCTCATAAGTGGCCTTGCCGTTATATCTGTCGCTCATTCTTTCTTCCTAGTTCTGATTAATTGCTAAACTGTTGCGGTATAAAATTCTGGCCTGATTAAGGATGGCTGTTTCCATTTCCTGATTAAGAACCCGGTTGGGTTCCAGTTCCTGCCAGCCGGAGCCGTTCCAGCGCCGTTTGAACACCACCACCTGCAGGCAGTCGGACCGCAGCTCGGTAGACAGCACTTTGGCTTCAATCTTAAATTCCTCGTTCTTAACGCCTTCTGCCGGGCTCCATTCCGTTATAATGGTTCCGGCTTCCTTGTCCTGCACGGCAATTTTCATAAATGCCAGCTTATCCAGCGTAGCCTGCCATAAAAACTTGTTGGGCTCAAACACATCAGAAATCTGTTCGCCTTCATCGCTCAGGGGATTAATCCATGAACTGAGTTTGGCACAACCGCCAAGCAGCATCACCGCGGCGAGTAGTCCCGATATTGCTTTCTTCATTGCTCTTCTCTTAATCGTTAAAATCACTAAAAATGTCGTCTTCTATGCAAATTATATTAATTAATGCCTTTTGACAAGAGTCAAATTTCGCGCTTGTAATTATCCCGTCGATTATTTACAATAAGCCCCGGCACAACTTTACATTCAGGAAACAATCATGTCCGATTCCCGGCTCACCGCGGTTTTAATGCTGCAGGAAATACTTGAAAAACACCAGTTCGTCAGTGAGGTTAAAACCCGCTTTGACCAGCAGCCCGAAGCCGATTCGGCATTTATCAACATGCTGCTGCTCACAACCCTGCGCCGCCTGGTCGGGCTGCGCAAAATCTTAAAGCAGTACGTGAAGAAAAAACTCCCGCCGCAGTCAAAACTGGCCGAATATGCCCTCCTCCTCGGAACCGCCGAAATTTTATACCTCCGCACCCCGGACTATGCCGTCATTAACAGCTATGTCGATTTGATAAAAAAGCGGCTTGATAAATACGTTGCCGGATTTGTTAATGCTGTCCTCCGCAAGGTCTGCGCCGGGAGCGAACGCCTCCAGGCTGAAAACAACTGCGAATTTTTCCCGCCGGAATTCCGCCGGCTGCTCAAAGCCGGATATGGTCCCAAAACGGTGGCCGCCATCGAACAAGCTGCTTTCAGCGAACCGTCCTTAGACCTCACCGCCGCGGCTGATCCTGAAAAAACAGCCCGGGCTGTCGGCGGAAAACTTCTTCCTCTCGGCACCATCCGCCTGCCCAACAACGGCAACATCGCCAAACTGCCCGGTTATACCGGGGGGCTCTGGTGGGTTCAGGATTTTTCGGCCGCCCTGCCGGTAAAACTGCTTGGCCGGATCCGCCCCTTGCAAGGGCTGCGGGTACTGGACCTCTGCGCGGCTCCCGGCGGTAAAACCGCCCAGCTGCTGGCTGCGGGGGCTTTAGTAACTGCCGTTGATATTTCGGCCCCGCGCCTCAAAACCCTTCAGGCAAACCTGGAACGGCTTAAACTGGCTGAAAATTGCGAAATCATCTGCGCAGATGCCCTGGAATTTCTGCATAACTTTACAGCCCAACCCTATGACGTCATTTTGCTCGATGCTCCCTGCTCGGCCACCGGAACTTTGCGCCGGCATCCTGAACTGGTTCATATAAAAAACCTTGGCGATGTAGCCCGTTCCGCCGAACTCCAGCGCCGATTTTTGGAAGCCTCCGGAAAAGCTCTGAAACCAGAAGGAAACTTAGTGTATTGCACCTGCGCGCTTTCCCGCGATGAAGGAGAAAACCAGATTGGTTCTTTTCTCGAACAAAACCCTTCCTGGAAAACAACGCCTCTTAACGGCCTGCTGCCGGCGGAGCTTTCCGAACTGGCAGCACCGCAGGGCTGGATACGGGTTCTCCCATCTTCCCTGCCGCAGTTTGGCGGGGCTGACGGCTTTTTCATTGCCTGTCTGCATAAGGAGTCCGCATGATTTTCAATTCCAATCCGTCCTCTCCGGCACCGCTGCCTGAAAATCCCGCTGACATTGCCATTCTCGGCAGCAGCCCGCTGGCTGCCTGGCTGGCTGTGCGCTTTGCCCATGCCGGGCACCGCCCCTTGCTCGTGACAACACCGGCAGAAGTACCTGCTTTCCAAAATGCCGAATTCAGCCTGAAAGAAGACCGCGCCGTTATTACGCACCGGATTGGTTTTCCGGCTGATTACAAGCTCGGCCCGGTTCCTGAACTGCTGGCGGTTGCCTGCTCGCCGACCGAACTGCGGCGCCATCTCCCGCTTCTAAATCCCTCCAAACTGACCGGAACCACCGTCTTGAACTGCGCCGTCAGCAGCGATACGTCTTATCTCGGCGCTTTTCTCAAAAACGCAGTCATTCCGGCTTATTTCCAGGGCAGTATCAGCCGTGATAAAAATCACCTTGTTACCTTGGGACGTGATAATTCTTTCATCCTTTCGCTGAAAGAAAACCACCGTACTTTTGAAAGCTTGCGCAGCCTGTTTGACTCTGCCGGAATAGATTTGGCCGGAATTGCCGATGACCGCCGCAATTTCTGGGAATGGTTTATCCCCCGGACGGCAGCAGCGCTTCTCGCCGGACTTCACCGCCAGAATATTTACGGCTTGATGAAAAACGAACCGGTGCGCAAACAGCTTGAAACCCTGATCGGCGAACTCGCAGAACTGGCCGCCGCCGATGATGTCTTGATCCTGCCCCCTGATATGCTGCACGCTGTTTATGCTTTCCCCGCTGCTTGGAAATTTCCGTTGCAGTCTGATGACAAAAAACTGGTTACGGCTGAATTCGGACGCTTATCAACACTTCTGCAAAATCAGGCCGAAACGGCAGGGCGTCCGATTCCGCTTCTGCGGCGCCTGCTTGACGAGTTTTATAATAAAATACTGGCATAACCGCGCCAATCTGCTTGAAAAAAGCGCCAAAAAGGTTATAAACTGTAATCATCAAGCACAACCGGGAGCTTAAAATGGATTATAAATATTTTATATTGTTTGCCGGATTTCTTTTCAGCCTGCTTACTGCATTTGTGGTCTATTCCTGGCTGAGCCGTACCCTGCGCTTTTCAGAAGCCCGTGCCAATTTGCTTGCCGGATGGATTCCCCCGCTGCTGGTTTTGCTGTCTGTTATCCCGCTGTTGTTTTATGCGCCGGCTTTTTATGATTTTGTCAGCAACGCTGCGCCGCTCGTTTTTTTCTGGCCGCTGCTGGCTGCCGTCGGTGCCGGGTTTATCATTCTCTTGTTTGACAATCCCCGGATTCGACTTTCGGCGGCACTGGTATTAATTGCCACGGCGGTGATGTTTTCCCCGAATCTGACGGTTGTTTACAGCCCCGCTTTTCCGCTTTGGCTCAATAAAATTTTCACGGTTCTGTTGTGGCTGGTCTGCACTTTCAGCCTCCGTTTACTGGGCGGCATTAACGGGCTGGCCGTCATGGAAACGGCCGCTGTCAGCTTCGGACTGCTGCTGGTTGCCGTTATCGGCGGTGCGCCGCTGCTGCTTGGTTACAGCGCTTTTGCTTTCACCGGGAGTTCCCTGGCGCTTTTGGTTTATAACTGGTATCCGGCACGGATTCCGCTGTCTTCAGCCGCTTATGACATTCTCGGCCTGTTATTCGGCTGGCTCATTGTTTCTTTTGCCGCCGAAGGCTCGGGAGCATCAGCCTATATCCTCTGCCTTTATTTAATTCTTGAAACCGTTTGGGCCGTTCTCAAAAAGCTGACTTTTCTAAAAGCTTTCGCCGACATAAACGCCAACCCGGTCTACTACCAGTCTAACATTTCCGGACTGCACCCGGTTTTAATCACCAACCATATCAACCGCACCAACATTTTGTTGATTTTGTTTGCCTGTTTTCAGGTTTTTGCCCCCAACAGCTATTCTTTGCCGCTGCTGTGCACCATCATCGTCGCCTGGAATGTCTACCGTTTGTATTACTGGCAAAACCAGCCAAAAAACCTGAGCGAAATCAACCGTCAGTTTGTAGATGAATTCAAAACCGGGTTTGATAACGTTAAAAAGAACCTCCAGCGGAAAGAGTAAAACCGGATGGAACTGTTGAAACATTTGCATAACCTCTTTTTTCCCCCGGCGCCGTCACCGGAAGACGAGCTGTCGGCTGAGGCTGCCCTGCATATCAGTTTCAAGGTTGTCGTCACCGAATTTGCCGACAACGTCGAAAGTACCGGCGGAGAACTGCTCTGCCGCCTGCTTGACGGGCAGGACGGTTTATCGGTCAGCTATTTTGATGAACCTTTTGCCAAAAACTTTCTCAGCCTGGAAAGCCGGACTCTGTTCGACCTCATTGACAAGGGTCAGAATATCATTGATAAAACCGGCGCGGACATCCTCATCTGGGGCTGCCGGGAAAATGATAAAATCCGCCTCAACTTTCAAACAGCCCTCCAGTATGAAAAACAATCCGCCGCGGTTATTTCTCTGCTCGACAGCCTTTATCTGCCCGCAGCCGTTTTTGAAAGCAGCGTCCCTTCGCTGGTACCGGCTTCCATTGTCAACCTGATTTACGGCGCCGTTATTTCCGCCATTAATCCGGCTGACAAAATCACTAAAATTCAAAAACGTTATTTGCTGAAAAAAACCATCGCGCGTCTTTCGGCAGACAATTCGGCCAAAGCGCTGTCAATTGATTATCTGCCTTATGTCATGAACTTTTTGGGTATCATTTATCTGAGTTTCTGCAGCGAAGATGAAACCGATAAAGACTTCAAAATCGTGGCCAACCTTTTTGAAACCGCTATCAAACATCAGGATCTGATAAAAAATCCCCTCCATTTGGGGTGTATTTATTATCACCTCGGCCAGTTGTATGATTCCGCATCGCTGCATCTCAACAAACGCCCCGGGGCTTATTATAAAGGAGCCATCAGCTACTACCGCCTGGCCCAGAAATACCTCGGAAAATACAATTATCCTTATGACTACGGCCTGATTTCATATAAACTGGCCGCGTTGTATTATAATTTTTGGCGCCAAAAAGAAGATATCCAGGCCCTCCGCGATGCTGTTTTCAATCTCCGCGAGGCTGAAAAGATTTTCACTTATGCCCTGTTTCCGGAATTTTGGGCCGATATTCAGGGAGAACTCGGCCATATGCTGGCCCTCCTCGGCAGTCTGACCGGCAGCGCGGATATTTCCGAACTGGCTATCGCCGCATATAAAAACCAGCAAAAAGTAATCACTGAACGGCGCGATCCGCTGCACTGGGCTCAAATTCAGGAAAATATCGGCGAAATTTATTACCGCCTCGGCAAAAATGCCGATGACACCGATTCCCTGGAAGAAGCTCTCGAATATTTTCATGATGCCTTATACATTTTTGAAAATATGGAGCTGTCTGAAGCGGCCAAACGCCTGACAATTGACATCGCCAAAACCGGCAGCCTGCTGAACGATAACTAATCCGCCGGAATCTGCCGTAACCAGGCACTGCCGCAATGAGCCGGCGGTTTTTTTGACGCAAAAAACAACCCCGGACATTCGCCGGGGTTTTTCCTTGTTTATGGAGAAGTATTTTGAATTAAATCTGTTTCCCGCGCTGGGCCAGCCTGGCTGCAACACCAAGAGTTTTTCTGGCACCTTTTCCGACAGTCTCTGCCGCTTTTTTTCCGGTCCGGTCCTGTCCCGGCATGGCCTGATCCATTTCCGATTTGGCCTGTTCGGCCTTCTGCTGTTCGGCTTTTTCTTTCATGGCGTCAACTTTGCTTTTCATCTCGGCAATTTTGGCTTCCTGCTCGGCAATCATCTCTTTAATCTTAGCCAGTTCGCTTTCCGAAGCATCGCGGGCAATACCGTTTGCCAGTTTTACGCCGTAAACAGTCAGCAAAGACTGTGCCGAAATCAAATCGCTAAGCTCTTTCGGCAGCTCAGCCTGAATTTGTTTGTCTTCCTTTTTAGCCATCAGCTCGGCACCGGTCCTGATATCGACCACCTTGCCCGGGCCTTTGGACGTACGCAAAGCATTGTTGCCTTCAAATTTGGCAACATCGCTGCGCACAGCTGTTCCTTCCTTAATCATTGAATTTCTCCATAAATAAACTTTGTTCTTTTGTCTATTATCGCAATATAATAGTCTTTTGTCAACATTTAAATCTGCCAAAGGCCAAGTTTTTTGCGGATAATCGACCAAAATCTTGTATTATTTTTAATATTTATATCTTACTATGTCTTAAAATCAACTTAATATTACGGGTTAGGCACCAACAAAATGAGTTTATTCAAATCGATCGCCACTTTCGGCGGCTTTACGCTGATTTCACGGGTCACCGGATTCCTGCGCGACATGGTTTTAGCCAATTATCTCGGTGCCGGTTTGGTTTCTGATGCTTTTTTTGTTGCTTTCAAACTTCCTAACCTGTTCCGCAGCCTGTTTGCCGAAGGAGCTTTTACCACCGCTTTTGTGCCGATGCTTTCCCACAAGCTGGTAAGTGAAGGAAAACCCGCTGCCATCCAATTCGCAGCCAACGCCATCTCGGTTCTGACCGTTTTTCTGGGCTTGTTTGTCCTGCTGATGGAATTTTTCATGCCGGAAGTGGTTGAACTTCTTGCTCCCGGCTTCATTAATGACCCCGGCAAAATTGAGCTGGCAGCAGCCCTGTCGCGCATTACTTTTCCTTTTCTGCTTTTTATTTCCATCGTTTCCTTCCAGTCGGGAATCCTCAATTCGCTGGGCAAATTCGCTGCTCCCGCCGCTGCTCCGGTTATTTTGAATATTATGATGATTATTTCGGTTTTCATTTTTGTTCCCTGGGGTCAGACACCCGCACACGGCATCGCCGTCGGCGTCACTTTTGCCGGCTTTATCGAAATTTTGTGGTTAACCTGGTTTTTACACCGCCAGTCGGTATATCTCAAACCGGGCTGGGATATTTTTACCCTCATTAAAGACAGCTCAATCCGCACTTTGTTTAAACGCATTGCTCCCGGCGTTCTCGGAGCCGGGGTCTACCAAATCAATATGGTGGTCGACACCATCATTGTTTCGCTGGTGGGAACCGGAGCCATCTCCTGGCTGTATTATGCCAACCGCCTGCAGCAGCTCCCCCTGGGCGTTGTCGGCGCGGCCATTTCAGTCGCGGTGTTGCCGATTTTGTCACAGCACTTAAAAGCCGGAGAAACGGATCAGGCCCGTTCCGTACAGGACAAAGCCATCGAGTACGGCGCCCTGTTATCGATTCCCGCGGCCGTCGCACTGATTATCCTGGCTGAACCGGTTATCAATATTCTCTTCCAGCACGGCAAATTCGGGGCTTATGAAACCACGATGACGGCCCGGGCGGTTATCGCTTATGCGGTCGGTTTGCCGGTTTATGTGCTGGTAAAAGCTCTCGCGCCCAACTTTTTTGCCCGGGGCGATACCAAAACCCCGGTCAAATACAGTATTATCGTTTTGTTTACCAATCTTTGTTTTTCAATCATTTTAATGAAACCGTTCGGCCACGTCGGTATCGCCTCCGCCACCACCATTGCAGCCTTTGTTTCTTTCTACCAGTATTACCGGGGCCTGCGCAAACGCAATTATTGGATTTTTCCGCGCGAACTAAAAATTAAAACATTTAAAATCATCATTTGCTCCTTATTTATGGGAGTGGCTGTCAGCGCCGGGGAAGCCTTGTTAAACTGGTATTTTGACGGCTGGTTGCGCCTGCATATGCTTCCCAAATTGTTTTTGCTGGGATTTTTATGTATTTTGGGTGTTGCAACTTTTGCAATAACCGCTAAACTGACCGGAGTATTGGATATTAGAGAAGTCATCGGGCTTCTGCTCCATCGGAGAAAAAAACATGCCTGACAACAAATTTAATGCTTTTTGGACCGCTCTCTGCAACAAGTTGCGCAGCTATCCCTGGGCAGAACGGCTGGGCACCCTGCAAAACCGTCTGATGTCATTTCTGGCATCTTGGTGGAAACTGCTGCTTACCGCCCTGGCAGCCCTGATTTTTCTCTACTATCCCCTGGGCGGCTGGATGGTTCATCATATTGACACCACCACGGATTATGAAATAAACACTTCTCCCGACCAGTCTGCAGCGGTGGAGATGATGTCTTTTCTGGTTAAACGCGAAGTTTCCGATAAAATGTGGACCCCGAACCTGCCGTTTATCTTTCCGTCCTGGTTTCTTGACAATATGCCTAATTTTCAGCTCGGAATGATGTCCGCCATCAGCAAAACCGCAACCGCTTTATCAAAACGAATTGACAAGCCGATCGCCGCCGAAACAGACCAGCCCCTGCACGCAGCGGCCGAACTCCTGCGCTACCCCGGCACGATCTGGATGTTTTCCCCCGCCAACAAACTCACGCCGGTTCCCTCCGCCGGAAACCAATATAAAAAAGCCCGCAAACAGCTGATTGCATACAACCGCGGCCTGCGCGAGGGCAGTATTCCTTTTTACAAAAGCCCTGCCGACCTGCGTTATTTTGTCGGACGCATGACTGCGGACCTCCGCAGCAGCAACGCTAAGCTTGAAACCGCTGTCCGGGAAAACAGCTCCGGCTGGATTGACCTCCGCGCCGATGACGTCTTTTATTACCAAAAAGGCAAACTGTACGGTTATTTCCTGTTGTTTAAGGCTCTCGGGCGCGACTATAAGGATATTCTTGTCGCCGCAGATATTTACCAGCCCTGGACCGGTATGCTCAATGCCCTGGAACAAGGCGCGCTGCTTGACCCTGCCATTGTCCGCAACGGTGCCCTCGGCAGCGTCACCGCCCCGAATCATTTGTCGGAAATCGGCTGGTTCACGCTCAAAGCTGCCGACATCGGACACAATATTGTTCACAAACTGGAGCCGGAAGCTCCTGCCAAACCTAAGGGAATTTAAGATGATTATCGAAACCTCCGCCACACCGGACGCCAATGTCCTCAACTTTTTTCCGCCGCTGCCGATTCTCAAATCCGGCAAAGCCGAGTTTGCCGATGCCAAATCCATTCGCAAATCGCCCCTGGCCGAACAATTGTTTGACTTGGGCGGAATAGCCTCGGTTTTTATCACCTCGGACATGATCTCGGTCACCAAATCCGAAACGGCTTCCTGGGATCAGCTCAAACCGCAGATCCTTGCCGAAATTATGGATTACCTTTCCACCGGCGCCGCCGCCGTGGTTGAACCGCAGGCTCCCTGCCCCGATGAAGAAAATATCATTGCCCAGATTACGGGGCTGATTAATGCCCGCATCCGCCCGGCCGTGCGCCAGGACGGTGGAGATATTGTTTTCCGGAAATTCGAAGACGGCATTGTTTATGTCGAACTGCAAGGTTCCTGCGTCGGCTGCCCTTACGCCATGGTCACATTAAAGGAAGGGGTCGAAAAAATCCTTAAAAACTATATCCCGGCCGTCAAAGAAGTCCGCAATATCACCCCGCAGGAAACTGAATGATCCAACGTTTGAGCGCCATTGTTTTTGTTCTGATAGCTCTGGCAGCACCCGCCCGGGCCGCGGAAGAATTATGGCTCAAACCGCTTAAACTGTCCCAGCTGGAAGAAATTTACCGCTTTTATGACTATACCGGGGAACGCGGCTATTTACGCCTCCCCTCATACCAGTATCCGCCGATTTTCTTATCTTCGTTTCCTGATGATTTTGCAACCATAACTGACGAAAAAAAACGGGCGGTCTTGTTTATTAAAATTACTGCCCCGCTGGCTTTAAAGGTCAATCAGGATATCAGCGCCGAACGCCGTGAGGTTTTGGCCATGAAACAAGACTTTGCAACCCGGCAGGAGCTTTCTCCGGCTCAAGATAAGCGCCTGGAGACCCTGGCCCGGAAATACGATCTGTTCAGCCGCCTAAAAGGCTATCCCCGGACCAAACACCTGCTGAACGAACTGTTGCAGAGAATTGACACCATGCCGCCGTCATTTTTAATCGCCATGGCAGCCCTGGAAACCGACTTCGGAGCCTCGCGCATTCTCCGGGACGGCAATGCCCTGTTCAAACAATTGTCCTGGCATAGCGGCGAAGGCCTTAAACCGGAAGGCGAAACCGAAGACGACAGCTACCGGATCAAAACCTACCCCTCGCTTTATGCCTCCATGAGCGATTTTGCTCTTAAACTTAACTCCGCCATTGCCTACCGCCCGATGCGCGATGCCCGCGCCGCCTGGCGAAACCGCGGCGATGTCTTGCAGGGAACCACTTTAGCCTACTCTCTGCTGATGCATTCCCCGCTGAAAAATTACGCCGGAATCCTTGAATACACAATTGCTTTCTATGAACTTAATATAATTGACAAATCTGTCCTGGATAGTAAAATGATTTTGCGGCCTTTGCCGCAAGCGCTGGCGCCGCTGGCTCAAACGCCTCGTCCGGAAAGCGCCGCGCCGAAAGTTTAACAAAACTGTAATTGGCTTTCCGGCGCAACATAAATTATTATAAAGTTATAAGCAAAAAAAACCAGAGTGACCAAAATGGAAAATAAAAAATTAAATAGCCAGGACGTCAAGAACCTGTCAGCAGCTCCCGGAATCGACAGCAAGTCGGCGGTAGCACAAAAAGTGGGTGCCTACTATAACGGCAGTACCGTTACGCCCAAAGGCCTGAAACTGGCTGAAGACATTTTCCGCATTATGGTCCGCGATGTTGAAGTCAAAGTCCGCCAGGTCCTGGCAGAAAGCCTCAAAAACTGCCATAACCTTCCTCACGATATTGTAGACTCGGTTATCCGCGATACCGATACCGTTGCGCTGCCGTTTATCAAATACTATGACCATTTAAGCAACGAAGATTTAATCAAAATTCTTGATATCCCCAGCATCAGCAAACAAAAAGCGGTTGCCCAGCGGCTCAATCTGCCGAATGAAATTTCGCAGTATATTGTTGAAAAATGCCCGGAAGAAGTTGTCGGTGTCCTTATCTCCAATGAAACGGCTTCTATTCACGAAAAAACCTTTGACAGCATTATCGAAAAATACCGCGAAAGTGAAGACATTAAGCAGCGCCTGGTTTACCGCACCGAACTTCCGACCTCGGTTATTGAAAAAATTGCCAATTCACTGTCTGAAGAACTCAAAAAACGCCTGATTGTATCGCACAATCTGCCCACTAATCTGGCAACGGATATCATTGAAGAAGTCAAGGAAAAAACCACGCTCCGTATCTCGGAAGAATACAGTTCCGACAAACAGATTGAAGAGCTGGTTCACCAGCTTTATACCTCTAACCGGCTGACTCCCAATCTGGTTGTCCGCTCTATCTGCATGGGTGATCTCAAATTTTTTGAATATGCCCTGGTTTATCTGTCCGGCACCCCGATTGTGGAAGTCCGCAAGATTCTGTTCAATACCACGGTTGATTTCATGATCCGCAACCTGCTGCGCAAGGCCTATATTCCCAAGAGCATGTTTCCGGCTGTTTTCAGCGCGCTCAAAGTTATCAAGGAAATCCGTTTTGACTGCCGCCGCTCCGGCCGGGAAAACTTTGCCCATAAGGTGATTGAGCGGATTCTGACCTACAATTCGGGCGGCGAAGAACTCAGTGACGAAGATATCTCCTATCTGGTCTCAAAAATCAGCTAACCTTATATTTTTTTTAAGAATTTCGGCTTAAACTGGTTCCAATACAACTGGGAGAACCGCGGTGGCCAATTTCAATGATGTTATTTTATCAGATTTACTCGCGCTGAACGATGCTTTGATTAACGATCAGGACTATAACCTGCTGATTGAAAAGATTATGCGGGTGGCCCGTAAAGCGGCCGACGCTGACGGCTGTTTTTTCTTCTCGGTCACGGACAACAAATTTCTAAATCTGGATTACAGCCATATCAACAGCCTTAACATCGGCAAACTCGGCACCGAAAATCTGGCTTTTTTCCCGGCTGTTTTTTTACCGGACCTCAAAAACAAACCGCTCAAAACCCCGATTGAGCTTTGTGCCCTCAACCGCGAAATTATCAATTATGACAATGTTTTCTCCGCTGCGGATATTGATACTTCTTTTATCAGCTCGTTTGACGAGCTCAACAACTATTCCACCGTTTCACTGCTGGCAATCCCGCTGATTGACCGCAAAGACAATCTGGTCGGCATTGCCCAGTTTATCAACGCTCAGGATATCAACGGCAAAATCAACAGTTTCACCAGCGATGTCCAGAAGATTTTGGTTTCCATCACGCGGCTGATTACGGTATCGCTGGAAAACAAATCCCTGCGTGAATCTTATTCCCAGCTGCTGGAATCTTTCATTGAAGTCTTAGCCCGCGCCATTGACGCCAAATCGCCTTACACCGGCGCTCATTGCCAGCGGGTGCCCATTATAGCGCGCCTGCTTGCCACCGCAGCCGTTTCCGAAGATTCCGGCCCGCTCAAAGATTTTGAAATGAGCCCTGATGACTGGTATACCCTCCATATCGCCTCCTGGCTCCATGACTGCGGAAAAGTGACCACGCCGGAATATGTGGTTGACAAAGCCACCAAACTTGAAACCATCACCAACCGGATCCACGAAATCCGCAATCGTTTTGAAATCCTCCGCCGCGATGCCCATATCGAATATCTGCAGAAACGCCTCAACAATATCGACAGTAAAGAAAACCTGCAGGCCGAATTTGTCGCCAGAGTCAAACAACTGGAAGAAGATTTTGCTTTTGTCGCCAGCTGCAATACCGGCGATATTGCCCTGACCGATGATGATATCCGCCGCCTTGAAAAGATTTCCGAAAAAACCTTTATGCGTTATTTTAACCGTATGCTGGGCTTATCCTGGGCCGAACGCGACAAAATCGACAGTCCCGAAATCTATGCCAACCCGGCCTGGGAAAACCTGCTCCAAAACCGTCCTGACCAGCTGCTTGACCACTATAACAGCGGCGAGCTGCATAATTTGGAAATCCGCCAGGGAACAATCAATGATGAGGAACGTGAAAAAATTAACGAACACATTGTTGTCACGATTGATATGCTGAAAGCACTTCCTTTCCCCAAAGAGCTCTCCAAAGTCGTCGAATATGCCGGTGCCCACCATGAACGGGTTGACGGCAAAGGCTATCCCAACCGCCTGACCGGCGACCAGATGTCAATTCCCGCCAAAATCATGGCAATTGCCGATATTTTTGAAGCGCTCACGGCAAACGACCGCCCGTATAAAGATCCTAAAAAATTGTCCGAAGTCCTTGCTATTATGCAGGAGATGAAAAATACCGGCCATATCGACCCTGATCTATATGCCGTTTTCATTCAGGACAAAGTTTATCAGGACTACGCCGACCAATATCTTGACAAATCGCAAATAGATGAAATTAACCCCGAGGATTACCTATGAGCCTGAAAATTTATACCGTTCTCTGCCGCGCCGGATCCATGGACAACTACAGCTACATCCTGATTGACGGGCCTTCCGGAACCTGTGCGGTGGTTGACCCCTCCGAACCGGCACCGATAATTGCCAAATTGGAACAGCTGAATTGCCGCCCGCAATATATTCTGAATACCCACCACCATTTTGACCATACCGACGGCAATTTGGAACTGAAAAACCTCTATAACGCCAAAGTTGTCGGAAACCAATACGACGCCGCGCGCATTCCCGGTTTTGATATCGGCGTTGAACCGGGCAAAACTTTTTCTCTCGGCACATCAACCGCCGAAATTATTGACGTGTCCGCCCACACGCAAAATCATATTCTGTACTACTTTAAAGACGCCAAGGCCCTGTTCACCGGAGACACTTTATTTAACCTTTGTATCGGCGGCTTATTTGAAGGCACGCCGGAGCAAATGTTCGCCGCGCTGCAAAAAATTAAAGCTCTCCCTGATGACACCTTGTTTTACCCCGGACATGAATATACCGCTTTTGGTGCCCCTGAAGCCCGGCGTCAGCTTCCCGACAGCCCGGAACTGGCAGCTTATCTGGAACACGCCGCCCGGCGCCTCAACCTTGGCGAACCGGCCGGCCCGGTCACGCTGGGCGTGGAAAAACAGTGCAATCCTTATCTCTTGGCTGAAACAGCTAAAGATTTGGCTCGCCTCTGCTAATTTTGCACAAAATTATAGACAAAAACTATAAAATGTGCTAAGGTTAGTTATAACTTGAGAATCGGAGAAATTCCATGGCAATGAACGAACAAGAATTAAACAGATTATTCAGCGGACTTGATGCCGCCACCTGTGACGAAGATACTAAAGCGCTTGCTGCCAAATCAGGCATCATGGTGTCATACCTTTTTCCGTCGGAAATATCGGCTTGCCTGGATTACATTGAACAAAACCCCGGAAACCCGCTTATGAAACCTTTCTCCAGACGGGAAGGACAAATCATAGCAGACCTTTTCGACCCTGCAAAAGGCAATCTGGATTCCGATTTTAGGCAGCCTCTTCACCTCGCCCTCAATTTGGTAGATCCTTCTAAACGAACCACTTTTCTGAATGACTTTGGCAATCATTTTGCAAATTTGGACGACGCAGAGAAAGACTTCTGCAAACAGTGCTTTGATCTTTTCAATCAATTTGAAAATCAGACTCCGCCAATCACTTATAACAGCCAGGAATTTAAAGATAATCTTCATGACTTTTTAATGGGTCCTCCGACGCCCCCGCCTTCCCTGACTCAGCAATTGGATAATCTGATCAGCGAATACGGAATTCCGGACCACCTTGGCGCCGCCATTAAAAACAACATCGGCGACAATGAAACCGCCATTCAGCAATTCCTGGATTCGTATCATGCCGCCCTTGACAAAACACCCCGGGTTTATGAGCATGAAAACTATCTCCATGAGATCGAAGAGTTCACAAACCAGGATAATGATCAATATGGCAGCGGAACGGTCGAATATGTTTACAGCTTTATCAACCGCCAAAAGACCATAGGCTCCGTTGACACGGCTTTTATTGACTATGACCAGGTTTACAGCGATCAGCAAAACGGAAATACCTTTAATAATGCCTTCAACGCCCAACTGGCCAACCAGCCGGCGCGAAAAAACCTCTTAAGCGGACCGGTGACTTTCCGTGCGGATAATGAAGGGGACAAGCCGCTCAAGTCTTTCATTGAAGCCATGCACAACTGCGGTCAGAATTATCAGCAGGTGGTGATTCCGGTTGCTCTCCATCAAGCGGCTGACCCGGCAAATCCCGATATCGGCCATACCATATCCCTGATACTTGACCCCCAGAATAAAACTGCGCGGTTGATTGACCAGCTGGGCAATGATCCTGCCGTCAACAATATGGTCACGGTCAAAGAGCAGCTTAAAACCGCTCTCGACGGATTAGGCTATACAGATTTTGCCACCAACGATGAGGCTTTGAATCCCAACCGCAACGACTGCATGGTCTTTACGTCATTAGTAAACGATCTGGCCTTACAAGGTAAATCATTTAAAGAAATCACCGATTCGTTTATCAATGACTCCACGGCTGACAATAACCTGAAAATTGATACCCGTCATGCCGAAGACAAAAAGCTGGCCATAGACGCCTATATTGACCAATATCTCAACAACCCGCTGTTCCATGAATTTGCCCGGGCTCGCAATCTGTCACTGTCAAACCCTAATATTGATGTGCTCAAACGGCTGGCTGAAGAGTTCAACCTTCCCAACAACCGTGATACCGTCAACTTTGACAGTGTTGATCCCCGACACCCGAATCTGGCTTGGAAAGATATTCTGGATCGTTATCTGCGTCCGATTGCTCAAAACCACGGCCGTAATTACAACCGGATTGACCGCGCGGACGAACCCAGCCTGAAATACAATCTCGGCCAAACCAATATGGAGTGGGACAGCATTCACAGCTGCAAACTGCTCAGCGATGATTACCGCGACTTCTTAATTGCCTGTGAGGCCTCGATTAAAACCGGACACACCAAAGCCCACATCGGCGAATGCAGAGACCATCCGGAATACCGCGCCAAATATATTCTGGCTGCCCTGGAAACCGGCATGGAAATTGTTAATATGCCGCCGCTTGCCAGCCTGGAACAATATCCGGAATACCCCAAGATTGTCAAACTGACGACTGAAAAACGTTTTGCAGAAATCAAAACCCAGCTTAAAGATCTGGGGCAGGTTCAAAACTACACGGATTGCGTCACCGCGGTTGAGACGGCAAAAGCCGCCTGTAATGCCTTGTTAACAGATCCTGCCCATTCCGCGGATCCGTTGGTCATCGCCTTTCAGAAAGCCGAAAAGCTTCGTAAATTAGAACTAAAAATGAAAAAAGCGGTTAAGGAAAAAGAAAAATCTAAAATTGCTGATGAAACTGAAAGAGCCACAAAAACCGAACAATTAAGAAATGAAACTGATCCGAGAAAAATCACCCGTCTAACTCAGGAAATCGCTGATCTCGACAATAAAATCAGCGCCTCGCAAAAAGTTTTGGACGGTTGGAATGCCCGCTTAACACAAATTGAACCTGAAATGGAAACCAGAAAACAAACTTTTCAGCAGGAAAAAGCAGCCAATATTGCTGCCGGAGGAGAATTTAAAGCTTATCAGGATGCAATAGAAAATTTGCACAATAACGAGCAATACAACCAAATCAATGCGCTCCGTCAGGAATTAACTGACAATCCTGAATTTGCCAACATGATCAAACAACAGCTTCAAGCTGACGGCGCCGGCGCATTTAATGACAAATATCAAGCGCTGCAGTCAGAATATGCTATACGGCAGGCAAATGAAACGGAAACTGATTTTGAAGCCCGCAAAGACAGAATAAAACAGGGTACCCGGCCTTTAGACAAAGACGGCAATGAAGTGACTGATACGGTCCGCACCGATAAGTTTGACCGGGCAATGGAAGCACACCGCAACCGGGTTCAGAATAAAAATACCGACCGGGTTGTCAGGAGTTACCTGCGCACCATCGGCCGCGGCAAATAATAACTTTGGTCAGCGCATAAATACGAAACACCGGAAGCTGAAAATATGGCTCTGGTTGCCCGGAAACTTAACTTTTGAAAAAACTTGGAGAACGTGGCGAATAGAGTTATATTTGAAGAACCGGAGCGGAGCGTACATTGTGGTACGTGAGCACCGGAAGCTGAAAATATAGCTCTAGTTGCCCGTTATCCGAGTTTTTTCCATTTGGTCTGGCGCAACGCCTCCCCCACAACCATAACCGCGGACACCGCCACGTTAATCGACCGGGCTTTCTCATTCATTGGAATCAACAAACGGGCATCGGCCAGTTGATGAACCGCTTCCGGTACCCCGGCGCTTTCCCGCCCCATCAGGATAATATCATTCTCCCGAAACTCAAAATCATAATACGGTTCGCTGGCATGAGTCGTTAACAGGACAATCCGTCCGTACTCGTCCGGGTGACCGGCCCGGTAAGCCAGAAAATCCGCCCAGGAATCATGGCGGCGGTAATCGGCAAAAGACAAATAATCCATTCCGGCGCGTTTGAGCGTATGTTCCGCAAAAACAAAACCACAAGGTTCTATGATGTCCAACGGCAAATCGACACAAGCCCCCAACCGCAGCAACGTCCCGGTATTTTGCGGAATATCCGGCTGAAACAACGCTAAACGCATAAAAAACTCCTATTTTTTAAAATTATGCCGAGTTAAATTTGATAGAAGCCGGTGCTGCGCCGTTTGAAGTGAGCGACGTGTACAAAAAACGTACACAAGCGAACTGAAAACAAGCATGACCGGCTTTTTGCAAATTCTATACATTAAAAAGGAAGTTCAGCAAATCCCCATCCTGAACCACATACTCTTTTCCTTCACTGCGCATTTTTCCGGCTTCCTTGCAAGCCTGTTCGCCACCGAATTTGATATAATCTTCATAAGAAATCGTTTCGGCGCGGATAAAACCACGCTCAAAATCAGAATGAATAATTCCCGCGCATTGCGGCGCTTTTGACCCTTTTACAAATGTCCAGGCGCGGACTTCTTTCGGGCCGGCAGTAAAATAAGTTTCCAGCCCCAGCAGATTGTAACCGGCCCGGATAATTTTTGCCAGTCCGGTTTCTTCCAGCCCCAGCGCGCTCAAAAATTCTTTCTTTTCTTCAGCTGATTCCAGTTGTGCCACTTCCGATTCGATTGCTGCGGAAATAATAACCGCCGAGGCGCCTTCAGCCTGTGCCTTGGCAAAAACCTGTTCGCTGAACTTATTGCCCGTTGCCGCGGAATCTTCATCAACATTGCAGACATACAAAACCGGCTTGGCTGTCAGCAGCTGCAGCATTTTATATTCTCTGGCTGCATCTTTGTTAGAAACGTCCGGAGCTGCCACGCGGGCCGGTTTTCCGGCTTTAAGAGCCTCCATAACCGGTGTCATCACTGCCAGCCTGGTTATGGCTTCCTTATCGCCGCCCTTTGCCTTTTTATTGGTTTGATCAAAACGTTTTTCCAGCGATTCCAAATCAGCAATCATCAGTTCCGTTTCAACAATTTCAGCATCGCGGATCGGATCAACCGATCCCTCGACATGGGTGATATTTTCATCTTCAAAACAGCGCAAGACATGAATAATTGCATCCACCTCGCGAATATTGGCCAAAAACTGGTTGCCCAGCCCCTCGCCTTTGGAAGCGCCTTTCACCAAACCCGCAATATCCACAAACTCCAGCTGGGTCGGCACCACATTTTTAGGATTAACCAATTCGACCAGCTTATCCAAACGGCTGTCGGGAACGGCAACCCGCCCGGTATTCGGCTCAATCGTACAAAACGGGAAATTAGCCGCCTGAGCAGCAATCGTCGATGTCAGGGCATTAAATAAAGTCGATTTCCCCACATTGGGCAAACCGACAATTCCGCAATTAAATCCCATAAAAAAACTCCTCAAATGAACAATTCAACTTGAGGCGTTTTTAACTCATAAAAGCAACTTTTTCAAGGATTTTTATTTTTTTGCGGCCCGCATTCCGATCTGATTGGAATAAGCGGCAATTCCTTCTTTCAGCAAAATTCCGATAGTGGTGACAACTTCATCAATATTCCGGGCAATATTCTCACTGTCAGCTTTGGAAAAACGCGACAAAACATGACTAATCACCGCATCGCCCTTTTCTGCCGGATGTCCCACGCCGAGACGAATACGGTTATAGCCAGGAGTAATTGCGGCGTCAATTGATTTCAGCCCGTTATGACCGCCGGCCCCGCCGCCGCATTTTACTTTGATTTTATCCGTTGGTAAATCCATATCGTCATGAATGACCACAATATGATCCGGAAGAATTTTATAAAAATGAGCCGCTTTCACAACGGCATTGCCGGATAAATTCATAAAAGTCTGCGGTTTGAGCAGATACACTTTTTCACCGTCAATCGTGCCCTCGGCAATCAGCCCGTCAAATTTAGCCCGAAACGGCCCGAAACGATAATGTTCATGCAAAGCATCAGCCGCCATAAAACCGACATTATGACGGGTGCCTGCATATTCCGGCCCCGGATTTCCCAAACCCACAATCAAAAACATTTGACTTATTCCTCTTTTGACAAGTCGCAAGAAAGTAATTTTAGAGAAACAAATAGAGCGATTTTCAAGGCGGGAAAAATTTTAGTGTACAAAGGAGTACATGAATTTTTCGAGACCTGCAAAAATCGCTCTAGGTGCTCTATAAAATTACTTTCTTAAAAAGTCAACGTGAATCGGCGCATCAGTAACCGGATGGAACTGAACATCCTGACAAATCACTTTGTGCTTTTTGCCGTCTAAAACGACTTCGATATCGGCATCATAAAACCCAACGGTATCCAGAGCTTTTTCCAGCTCAACCGGGTGAAGAGAAATCATAACCGATTCCTGTTTTCCGCCATAAATCACTGCAGGAATCCGACCCTCACGACGACATGCCCGAGCTGCCCCCTTACCTGCTTTCTCACGCTTTTCAGCATTAAATGTAATATTTACCATAGTAAATTTCCTTAAAAAATTAAACAAACCCCGCACAGCCTCCAGGGGTGCCGTACAGTTGAGTCAACTCTTACACCCGATTATTATATTTTTCAAGGACTTTTTAAAAAGGTTAAGGCTTTCCCGGTTTTCCGGAAAAGCCTGATTAATAATTTTTATTTTTCGGGCCGCTCGGGAGCATCCTCCCGGTATACCCCGCCGGCCAATTCTTTGTCCAGCTTTACCAGCCACTTCACCAGCCGGTTAGCCAGTCTAGCTCCCAATCGCCGGTCTTCCGGAACGTTATAAAGACGTTCCTTCAAAAAGCTTATCGTCAGCCACTGGGTCACCACGGCTAAAATTAGCGAGATGATAATAACCCAATCCGCAAACAAAAAATACGGATCAATGACATAAACAACCACGGCGGCCGCAGTAATTAAACAATCTAAAGAAATCATCACCCGTTTAAGGCGGAGTATTGTTGATTTCTTCAGAACGACTTTCTTATCCCAAAAACAACACGCCCACAGCGCATTGAAAAAAGCAATAATATATATTACTTCCTGGGCAATATGAACTTTTTCCATATATATATTTTTTTTGGTTGATACTCTTAATCTATTTTACAAAAACGGCAGATTGCGGTTTTTGTTATATTTAAAAAAATTATTTCTTTTTCTAATAGGTTAGCGAAAAAGAGTATAGACAAAAACCGTCTTTGTGTCAACGTATTATTTTATATAAGAAAAACTCCGAACTAAGTTCGGAGTTTTTTCCTTGTTAGAGCCTTTGCTAAAATAAGAGGAGAGCGTGCGCAGATAAAGTGATTTTGCAGGCGAGAAAAATTTTAGTGTACAAAGAGGTACATGAATTTTTCGAGACCGCCCAAAATTGCTTTAGCTGCCAGCTATACTCTTATTTTATTATTTTTCGAGGTCTTCACCAGTCTCCTGATTAACCCTCTTCGCCGACAGGCGGACTTTGCCGCGGTTGTCGGTGCCTAAGCATTTAACCCACATTTCATCACCTTCTTTATAGAAGTCTGAAACCGAGGCAATCCGCTCATTTTTCACTTCCGAAATATGAACCAGTCCTTCGGTCGTGCCCAGGAAACGGACAAACGCGCCAAAATCCATGATTTTGGTAATCACGCCGTGGTAAATCTTGCCTTCTTCCGGTACCGCAACAATTCCCAAAATCCATTCCAAAGCGGCATCGCCGTCTTCTTTTTTCATTGAAGCGATTTTAACAACACCGTCATCGGTAATATCAATCTTGGTATGGGTCTTTTCGACAATCTCACGGATAACTTTACCGCCGGTGCCGATAACTTCACGGATTTTATCAACCGGAATCTTAATTGCCACAATACGCGGCGCCTTATCCGAAACATGCGGACGCGGCTCGGCAATTGCCTTAGCCATCTCGCCCAGAATATGGATCCGTCCCTCATGAGCCTGAGCCAGAGCTGTCTGCATAATCTCTTTGGTAATGGAAGTAATTTTAATATCCATCTGAAGTGCCGTAACACCGTCTTTGGTACCGGCAACCTTAAAGTCCATATCGCCGAGATGATCCTCGTCACCGAGAATATCGGTCAAAACCGCTACCCGGCCGTCATCTTCTTTAATCAATCCCATGGCAATACCGGCAACCGGTTTTTCCATCGGAACACCTGCAGCCATCAAAGACATCGTGGTGCCGCAAACAGTCGCCATCGAGGAAGAACCGTTCGATTCCATAATTTCCGAAACCACGCGGATCGTGTAGGGGAAAGCATCTTTATCTTTAGGCATCATCGGATGAATGGCGCGCCAGGCCAACTTGCCGTGGCCGATTTCACGCCGTCCCGGAGAACCGATACGGCCGCATTCGCCAACCGAAAACGGCGGGAAATTGTAATTGAGCATAAAGTCTTCCTTATACTCTTCCATCAAACCGTCAATAATCTGCGCATCTTCGCCGGTGCCCAGCGTGGTAACGACCATTGCCTGGGTTTCGCCGCGGGTGAACAGGGCCGAGCCGTGAGCCATCGGCAGCACGTCAACCTGACATTCAATCGGACGAACCGTTTTGGTATCGCGGCCGTCAATCCGGCGGCCTGTTGTCAAAACACCTTCGCGCATAATATGATGCAAAACTTTTTCAATCGCATCGCCAACATAACGAACTTCAATTTCGTTTTCCGGATCAATCGAAGCTTTAACTTCCTCCGAAATCTGACCGATTAAAGTACCGCGTTTAAGCTTGTCAGTTTCTTTAAAAGCTTCCTGATAACGGGCACCGAATTCTTTACTGATGCGCTCATACAAAGCATCAAATTCCGGCGGAAATTTCGGAGCTTCCCAGGCTTCTTTTCCGGCTTCGGCTTTCAGCTCATTAATCAAATTAATCACCGGCTGGAAGTTCTCAAAACCGAACATAACCGCGCCGAGCATTGTTTCTTCCGATAATTCCTGAGCTTCGGACTCTACCATCAGCACGCCCTCTTTAGTACCGGCAACAACCAGTTCCAAAGCGGTGTCTTTCATCTGTTCCAAAGTCGGATTCAAAATATACGCACCGTCTTTATAACCGATTTTGGCAGCGGCAATCGGCCCCATAAACGGAATGCCCGAAATTGCCAAAGCCGCCGAGGCGGCAATCAGCGCCGGAATATCGGAATCGGTATTCTGGTCATGCGACAATACTGTGCAAATAACTTGAACTTCATTTTTGAAAGCATCAGGAAACAGCGGGCGGATCGGGCGGTCAATCAGGCGCGAGATTAAAACTTCGCGCTCGCTGGGTTTGCCTTCGCGTTTCATAAAACCGCCGGGGACTTTGCCGGTGGCATAATATTTTTCCTGATAATTAACGGTCAAAGGAAAGAAATCCTGATCTGCCTTTGCCTCTTTGGCGGCGCACACGGTTGCCAAAACTTCGGTTTCACCATAGGTAACAACAACTGCGCCCTGTGCCTGACGGGCAATTTTACCTGTTTCTAAAACTAATTTTCGTCCGCCCCATTCCATCTCTTTGCGGACAACTTTAAAATCGATCATATTTCTTTACCTTTCTTCTTCATACAATCATCTACCTGCCCTATGCAGGATTTTTATAAAAAGAATTGCGGAGCCCCATTGCCCCGCAGTCCTTAAAAACTTTTCCCAAAATAAGAAAAGAGGTGGATTTTCGGCAGATTAACAAAACAAAAACACATCGTACAGACCTGCAGCGTACTTTTAAGATACGTGAGGGCGCGCACACTGCATTTTAGCTTAAAAAACTGCATAAAATCCACCGCAAACTTATTTGCGCAAATCAAGCTTTTTAATCAAATCCTGATAACGGCTCTCGCTCTTACCTTTCAGGTAATCCAACAGGTGGCGGCGGCGGCTGACTTTTTTCATCAGGCCCAGGCGGGAGTGGGTATCTTTGGCATGCGTATTAAAATGCTCAATCAGGTTGTTAATCTCTGCGGTCCAGATAGCGATCTGAACTTCCGGAGAACCGGTGTCATTAGGATTCAACGCATAAGTTTTAATTAATTCAGCTTTTTTCTCATTAGAAATCGACATCAATTTTTCCTTTTTCAATAGAACCGGCCAAATTTTCGGCTGATTCGCGGTTATTAAAGATTAAATACCCGAACCGGAGCGATTCTCCGTTCCTCGATTCGGACTAAAGCAACCAGTTGCCCGTCCAGTGTTGCTGCTGCCGTCTTCCCCATCAGTCGTTCAACCTCATAGGCGCGGGGCGACAGTGCCTGACCCTGGCGCAGCTTGGCTGCGTCTGCTTCCGTTACGGCAATATCCGCGATGTCGCGCAGACATGTTATTAGCGGGAGCAAATTCTTCCTGAGGTCTTCACCATACTCTATCTTTTTTAAATTTTCCAGCAAAATCTTCTGGCTCAGGTCAAAATTTCCGCAGCGGGTCCGCCGCAAAGCGGTTAGATGTCCCACCGTCCCCAGCCGCAGAGCTATATCCTGCCCCAAAGTCCGCACATAAGTCCCCTTGGAACAAACCACCCGGAAATCTGCGCTGCCGTCAGAAACCGACAACAATTCCAGTTTTTTAATTTCCACGATTCGCCAGGGAATTTCCACTTCTTTGCCGGCACGGGCCAGATCATAAGCGCGCTGCCCGTTGATTTTAATTGCCGAATAAACCGGCGGTACTTGCGTAATCTGCCCTAAAAACTGCGGCAGAACCGCCTCAATCTCCGCCCGGGATGGAATTTTTTCACTCACGGCCACAACCTCGGTTTCCGGATCGCCGCTTGCCGTTGCCTGCCCCCATTGCACCGTAAACTCGTATTCTTTTTCCCCGTCGGTCACCAAAGGAATCAGCTTGGTTGCCTCCCCGAACGCAATCGGCAGCACGCCGGTGGCAAACGGGTCCAATGTCCCGCAATGACCGTTCTTATTGGCATTAAACAACCGCCGCGTCTGGTTGACGACATCAGTTGACCCCATTCCCTGCGCTTTGTCAATCACCAGCCAGCCGTGAATATCTTCATGTTTATTATGCTTCATATGTGCTCCGTTCTTTGCGCCGAAAATAACTTTTTTTTACCGATAAGTCAAATATTCTCTCAGTTGCAACTGTTATGCCCCTGCTTTTTCTTGACACAACCGCCCGCCCGGATTACATTAGAGACATACTAAATAAGTTGAATCAAATAATTAATATATTATGGCTGGAAAAAACAACGCAGTCCGCATCCCGAAAATTCTCAATAAACTGGGACCCGATGCCCGATTGCTGAAAAAACACCATGAGCCGTTAACTTCCAGCCAGCAAGTCAGAGATTATCTGCTGAAGTTGGGGTTTACGGCAAGAATAATTACTTTGGTCAAGCGTCACGGACGCACCCGCTGGGTGATCAAAGGGCACTATCCCGGAAAACCTGAAGAGTTCCTGACCGTTTCGATTATCAAACGCCGGATCAGTCACTGCTCCCAGGCTCCCGACGGCAGAACAGTCTGCCGTAAAAGCACCGTAAAAATCAAACTGAAAAATATTGTCAAAAATTACGCTATCAGAGAAAATGGCATCGAGATCAGTTTGATTGATACTCAAAAATAAAGACCTTGCCGGAAAATATCCCGCAAGGTCTTTTTCAATAATTCATCTTACCTTACCGCGAATCCGCGAATGATCCATAACGATAAAGCGCTCAGAATACTCCGGAAGCTTTTTGGTATCCAAAGTTTCTTTCAGTTCCTCAATTTGATACCCGTCCATATCAAAATAAAAATAGGCAACATCATTAAAATAATGGATGAGTAAATCATATTGCCCGTCTTTCTTTTGAAAGGCATAAAAGTAGTAACTGTCTTTCCACATATCCAGCCTGGAATAACTGCGCCGTTTCCAGCCGTTTTCGGTCAGATAACTGACACTGATATTTTTTTTGCCCTGGTTCAGCCAGATTCCGGAATCATATTTGCCCAAAAGCGTTGACCCCTGGCAATCATGCTGCGCCCGATACCACTTTCCGCGAAAATCTTTATAAATGAAACCTCCGGCATCATTAATATAATTTTCGCACAAAGGCCCTTTATTGAGCTTTCCCTTCGTGTGGCAAAACAGCTGATACTGTCCGTCTTCTTTTTTAAGAGCAATATAATTATCAATCATTTCGGCATCTGTACCGGTATCGACAATACATTGCTTAACTTCAAAAAGCGCCTCAGGTTCCGAACTTTTAACCAAACGCTCTTCATACACAGCCACCACCGGCTTATTCTCAAGATAAAAATGCTTCAAACCGAACGGTTGTTCGATAATACCTTTCGTTTCCATAATCCTGGGTTTTAGATTTATAATTTTTTTTTAATTCTCTGCATAATCTTTCTTCGATTCGATTATAGACACATTTTTGTCAAACACACAACAAGAATTTATCACGGTGGAAAATTTTTATTTTATAAACATTTAAAACCCAAAAAGCGCCCCTGCGGGCGCCTTTTTGCTGACGAACGCTTATTCGGCCGTGGCGGTATCCGGCTTAACCAGGTCCTGCGCCACTTTGGGATCGCGCAGCAGCTTCTCGATTTTATCAACTTCGGCAAAGCTGTGATCAACTTTAAAAATGATTTCCGGAACATACCTCAGCTCGGTTTTGCGGCCGACAACTTTGCGGAAATGGTTTGCCGCCAGTTGCAGCCCTTCGCGGACTTCCTCATCCAGTTCGGGATTGGAAGTGATAAAAAATACCGTGCAGTATTTCAGATCCGGCGACACACTGGCATCAATAATTGTCACCATGGTATCAATATTTTCCAGATTGCGCACTTCATCATGCTCAATTTCCCCGGCAATGATTTTTCTGATTTCCTGCCCTACCCGCAGCTGGCGTTGTGACGGCTCTTTTTTTTCGGCCATAATTTTTCTCCTCATAAAACTGGGTCTATATATAACGGTATTATCTTTGGGAATCAAGCAAATAAATCCGCTATTCCGAAGAGAAACTAGATGCCCAAGCTACCGGAGCGTACACCTCAGTACGTGAGGACACTTTTAACTCGCAAAATCTGTATTAGTTACCTCATTCTCCGGCTTTTTTTACAAAACTTCCCGCCGCCCCACATGATCCGGCGCCGAAATAATTCCTTCCTTCTCCATTCGCTCAATCAGCATCGCCGCCCGGTTATAACCGATTCGCAGGCGCCGCTGAACATAACTGGTCGAAGCTTTTTTATCATTCTGAACAATGGCAACGGCCTGGGTGTACAAATCCTCGTCGCTTCCGGCGGCAAAATCGCCGCTGTCAAACACTGCTCCCCCGCCGGACTTATCCTGCGTCAGCTCGCCTTCGGTCACTTCCTGAATATATTCCGGTTCTTTCTGCGACTTCAGAAATTCGACAATCGCTTCAACTTCGCTGTCCTTGACAAACGGCGCGTGAATACGATTCGGACGCTGCCCGGCAGGCATATACAGCATATCGCCCATACCCAGCAGCTGCTCCGCGCCCTGCTCGCCCAAAATAGTGCGGCTGTCAATTTTGCTGGTGACCTGAAAACTGATCCGGGTCGGGAAATTGGCTTTGATGGTACCGGTAATAACATCAACCGACGGACGCTGCGTCGACATAATCAGGTGAATGCCGGCAGCACGCGCCATTTGCGCCAGGCGCTGAATAGCCGCCTCCACATCTTTTCCGGCCACCAGCATCAGGTCAGCCATCTCATCAACCACAATCACGATATACGGCAGCGGCGACAAATCAAGTTCCTGGTCTTCATAAATCGGCTTGCCGGTTTCCATGTCAAAACCGGTCTGCACCGTACGGGTCACTTTTTCGCCGCTGGCGCGCAGTTCTTCCAGACGTTTGTTATAACCGGTAATATTACGCACATTCATCTGTGCCATCGCCCGGTAGCGGTCTTCCATTTCCTTAACCGCCCATTTCAAACCGATAACCGCCTTGGCCGGATCGGTAATCACCGGCGTCAACAGGTGGGGAATGCCGTTATACATGGTAAATTCAAGCATTTTGGGGTCAATCATGATCAGCTTGCACTCTTCCGGCCGCATTTTATAAAGCAGCGAAATAATCATTGAGTTCACGCCGACCGACTTACCGGAACCGGTCGTTCCGGCCACCAGCAGGTGGGGCATTTTGGCCAAATCGGCATAGACGTTTTTGCCGCCGATGTCTTTACCCAGCGTCACGTTAAGGGCCGCTTTGGTTTCGCGGAACTCTTCGCTTTCCAGCAAATCGCGCAGATAAACAATCTCGCGGGTCTGGTTGGGCAGCTCAATACCGATGGTGTTAGAACCCGGAACCACGGCGATTCGCACCGAAACAGCACTCATTGAACGGGCAATATCATCTGCCAGCCCGATAACCCGCGCCGACTTGGTCCCGGGGGCCGGCTCCAGCTCATACAGCGTCACCACCGGGCCGGGACGGACTTTGACAATTTTGCCGTTGACGCCAAATTCCTGCAAAACCCCTTCCAGCTCTCCGGCAATCCGCTCCAGCTCTTTTTGGTTAACATGAGCAGCGCCTTTGTCCTTGCCCACGCTCAGGAGGTTAATGTCCGGATAGCGGTAGCCGTCGTCTTTTGGTTTCGGTTTCAAAACTTTCATGGTCTGGGGCTTCTCCGGAGCCGGCTTTTCTTCCTTAAGCTTTGGCTCTTTGCGTACTTTCGGCTCTTTCACCCGCCGCGGCTGGCTGCCGCCGCGTTTAAACAAAGCCCCTGCTTTTTTCAGCATCTGCCAACCTAGGCAAAGCGCTGCCCAAACAGCCAGAGCGCCTTTTTTCAGGCTTATTGCCCAGCCTTTGAGCGTCAGGCCGCAGGCCAGATTAAACGACAGCAGTGCCAGCACAAAAAAGACTGCTGCTAATAAATACCGCCCATAGGCAAAAACATAAATCCGGTTAAACAGGCTCATAAACTGACGAGACAAAAACAGTCCGATATTTCCCCCGGTCTTAAAATCGCCGCAATACGGCCACACCAGCCCCAGCATAACCGCCAACGCCCCGGTTCCCAGCAAAAAGGCAAATACCCGCCACCAGGGATGAATCAAATCGCGGCCGCGCAGCAAGACCCAGCCCCAAATCAGCGGGGCAGTCAAAAAGAGCGGCAGCGCCAAACCCAGCCAGGTTAAAATAATATCCGCGGTTCTGGCACCGTAAAGCCCCAGCAGGTTAGCCGCCGGCTGCGAGGTTGCGGCATTATACCCGGCGTCGGCGGGATGATAAAACAGGCAGGCCGCCAGCGCGCTGAGCGCCCACAACAGCATAACCAGCCCCCAGAGGCGGCGCCCGGTTTTGACCCAAACAGATTTTTCTTTTTTGCGTTTTGCCATTTTGCTACTTCCGTCACATCAAACTTTTTAAGCGCATTATAGAGTGCCAATTCTCAATATTTGCTTAATAAAAACCGCTTTCCTTGCGCTGTTGTCTGTGACAAGTCGGCACTTCCGGCTTGACTTTTGGGCATAATTCTATAATGCTGTTGGGGATATTAATAACAAGGATTTTTTATTAATGAAGAACGCATTTGTTTTTCCCGGCCAGGGCTCTCAGTTCGTCGGCATGGGAAAAGAACTGGCTGATAATTTTTCATCAGCCCGGGCTGTTTTTCAGGAAGTGAACGAGGCTCTGTCGCAGGATCTGTTCAGACTGATGACCGAGGGTCCTGAAAACGAGCTCACTTTAACCGCCAACGCCCAGCCGGCCCTGATGGCTTTTTCGATGGCGGTGGTTAAAGTCCTGGAAAATGATTTTGGAATCAAAATATCTGATTATGCAAGTTTTGTTGCGGGTCACTCTCTTGGCGAATACTCGGCGGCCTGCGCTGCCGGCGTCTTCTCATTGACAGACACCGCAAAATTGCTCCGCACCCGCGGCGACGCCATGCAAAAGGCTGTTCCCGTCGGCGTGGGAGGAATGGCTGCCGTCATCGGCCTGCCTTATGCCAAAGTTCAGGAACTGGCACAGGCCTGCGCCGATAAAGACAATTTATGCGTAGCCGCCAATGATAATGCCGATGGCCAGGTTGTTCTGTCCGGCCATCTTCCGGCAATTGAAAAAGCTGTTGCCCTGGCGCCCGAATTTGGTGCCAAACGGTGTATTCAGCTTCCGGTAAGCGCCCCTTTCCACAGCCCGCTGATGGAACCGGCCGCCCGGGTAATGGCTGAGGCTTTGGCCCAGGCTGAGGCCAAACAGCCGTCAGTCCCGCTCATCTCCAATATTACCGCCCGGGCCGGAACCGCCAAAGAGGAAATAATCGCCAATCTGGTGGCTCAGGTCACCGGCTCGGTCCGCTGGCGCGAAACCGTGGATTACCTGGCGGAACAGGGAGTCACCGGAGCAGCCGAACTCGGCGCCGGCAAAGTATTGTCCGGCATTATCAAAAGAAGTAATAAAGGAATTAATGCGGTTTCCTGCGGAACAGCCGCGGAAATTGAAGAACTCGCCGAGAGTTTGCAAAATTAACCACCCCTGTTATCCTCGGCAAAATGACGGATAACCCAAGATAAGGAAAAGAATAATGTTTGAATTACACGACAAAGTAGCCCTCATCACCGGCGCCGCCGGCGGCCTGGGCGATAAGATTGCCCGCACCCTGCACAAACAGGGCGCAACTCTGGCACTGACCGATATGCGCGAGGAGCCCATGCTCAAGTTAAAAGAAGAGCTCGGCGACCGGGTAGAAGTTTTTACCGCCAACCTCACCAATGCCGAAGACGTTAAAAACCTGGTTGAAAAAGTTGAGGAAAAACTCGGCCGTATCGATATCCTGGTCAACAATGCCGGATTAACCCGCGACAACCTCTTTATCCGCATGAGCGATGAAGATTGGCAGCTGGTGCTCGATGTTAACCTCTCTGCCGGTTTCAAACTGGCCAAAGCAGCCGTCCGCGGCATGATGAAACGCCGTTTCGGCCGTATCATCGGCATCGCCTCGGTTGTCGGCGTCACCGGCAACGCCGGACAGGCCAACTACTCGGCTTCAAAAGCCGGCATGATCGCCATGAACAAATGCCTGGCTCAGGAAGTCGGCTCCCGCGGCATTACCGTTAACTCGATCGCCCCGGGCTTTATCCGCACCCCGATGACCGATGTTCTGCCCCAGGACGTCAAAGACGCTCTGCTGGCCAAAATCCCCGAAGGCAAACTCGGCGAGGCTCAGGATATCGCCAACGTGGTCGCCTTCCTGGCTTCGGACGAGGCGCAGTATATCACCGGCCAGACCATTAATATTAATGGCGGCATGGCAATGATTTAATCTTTGCCGCCGGACGAAAAAAGAGGATGAAACCGTGGTTTCACCCTCTTTTTTCATTACGAATTTGAAATGTCCAGCAGACTCCGCCACCAAGCCTTCCGAACCATTTTCCAGTTGAAAAACAGCTCGTCTTCGCCATCGGGAGAAACCCGGTAGCTGACACAGTAGCGGTAACCGTTGATTCGCAGAGCTTCCATATAACCGTATTCGTTCTCCACGATTTTCAAATGTCTTCCCGACGCCTCGTGAACCAGGACCGGACCGCCGACGCGGATAGAAAACAACTGAAATTTTCCGGTTTTGGGATCAAGTTTCAAATAAGCATTGCCCCAGTCTTTGGCATATTCCACAACCCCGCAGTCGTCAAAATGCCTGTCCTCGCGGAGGCAAAACAACCGGTAAGACGAGGCGGAAACCCTTTCTTTGAAACAGGTTGTTGATACCCATTTGTTGCGGTTGTTGATAATGTCATAAGAACCGTCTTCCCGTTCCAGGAAGATGCCGTATTCGTCATCAACATACGGGTAGAGCCTGAATCCCCTCTGGACGCGCAGCCCGGTATAAGACCTGACTTCGCATTTTCCGTCGCAGACAGAAGTCACCGTAACGCAACCGTCAGCACCTTTTCGGTAATACGAATTCCTGGATATCAGCTCTGTTCCGAGAACAACTTCGCTGTCTTCTTCATAACTGCGAAAATACCAGTCGCCGTTATAAAGATAGAACACCCCTTTGTCATCTTTCACATGACATTCCGCCGCCGAGCAATGGTCCGGGCTTTTGCAAAGGCTTCCCCAGCTGTCCAAAAACCAGATTGCAAAATCATTTTCGGATTGCCCCAGCAGGCAAAATCGTTCTCCCTGCTTGCCATAAGCCCCTGTTGCCACTCTTTCGTAGCACAAAAGCTCTTGATTCCAGCGAAACAAAAAACAGCCTTGGTCTTCCGTTTCCGTCATAACCAGCTGATTCGTTTTCATACCGGCTGATTTTCAGCGTCCAGGACAGAAATAAAACTCTCCACCCCGCTTTCATAATCGCTGCGGTAATCCGTCTCCAGCTTAAACAGGCTCTCTTTGCCGTTCGACATCATGGCACGGACGCCTTCTGCGGTTTTTTCCAGAGCGGTGCAGCAGTAATAGCGGCTGTCCTCAATCACCAGGAATTTAATCCCCGTACTTTGGTGCAGCGCCGGATTAAATTCTATGACTTGCAGACCTTTTTTGCCATCGTCCAGCCATTTTTCGGCAACCAGATTTTTGCCAATCCAGCCGGTGCCGAAACAATGGCAGGAACTGTCAACAACCTGATAAACCGACCCGTTGCCAAACAGCATCAGGTTTTTGCTTAAAGGCACCAGATAGTCGGTTCCTTCCGGAAAAGCGGCTATTTTATGGATTGTATCCGCAGCCTCGTAATAACGGCGCAAAACCACATGGTCAGCCATTTTAACCAGCATAAACTCTTCTTCTTCGGTAACTTTTTTCATAATTTATTTTATTTAGTTTAACAATAATATTTTTTCTGCAAATTTTGTACCATAGAAATGAAGAGTTTTCAACCTAAAAAAGTTTTTATTTGGCGGCGGTGAGGAGCTGGTCCTTACAGAAATAATTCAGCTCCCGCTGGTTGAGGGTACCGGCGTCAATCGCCGCTTCCGGAACACCCCAGAAGATTGACCACGGCCACAGCAGCAGATTGGCAAACCCGACCAGATATTGGCTGTTGTCGGCGCCGTTGCCGGACGCCAGATAAAAGTTTCCAAAACCCGGCAAAAGGTTCAGGGCACCGGCCGCGGCAGGATTGGCCGGAGCTTCCCAAACCCCGCAGGGACGGTCGACAGTAATGTCTTTCGCCGCCAGCTGGCGGGAAAATTCGCGTTCGTAAGCGGTCAAATGAGTGCAGGCGGATAAGCTTAAAAGCAAAATGATGGTTGAAATAAAGTTTTTCATTATAGTCCTTCAGTTATTTAAAAAAACCAAAGGCCACTTTAATAAATAAAGTGACCGGGACGTAGTAGACCATCCGAAAGCATGGTATCTCTGCCTTTAAAACCGAAGTTTCTGTACATAACAAAGATCATCCCGGTCATGGCAACCGGGATATATTGACTGTGCAGGGAAATATTAACCTGACAATCTGTCGACGCTATATCCGCGCGCCGCTTTCGGTAGGAACCTACTAAGTTCCCCGGCAGTTTCCTGCCGTAACCGCACGCCCCATGGCATGCAGCTGCTTTGAGGTTAGCCGAATCTGCGCAGATTTGCAAGCACTATTTGAAAATTTGAATGTAAAAAAGAGAGGGATTCAGACCCCTTGACGCGGTGTCCCACCGCGAGGGGTAACAGTTGCACTAAATGTCATGCCTCGAATTGTCCCGGTTTCACTCAATGTCATGCCTCACCTTGCGGCAGCAAGGTGTCCAGGCATCTCATCTCTCCGTCAGACCCTAAGCACAGCGTAAAAAGCGGCCGGGGTGTCATAGCCATAACGTTAGCAATGGTCCTTCAGCCTTTAGAACAAAGTCCCTGAACATACGCTGAAGTCACCCCGGCCTAACGATGAAAAAAGCAAAGCTTTCAGAATAAAAACCCAGAGAACGATTTAGATAAAACACAAGCCGCCAAATATATAATCCGATAAAGCCCCTCGCTGCGCCGGCATTTTGGAGCAACGTGTACAACTAGCTACACGAGCGAGAAAAGGCCTAGCATGGAGGGGCTTTTGCGGATTATAATTTTGCGGCTATTTCTTCAATCTCATAACATTCTATAAAGTCACCCTTCTGAATGTCATTGTAGTTTTCAAAAGAAATACCGCATTCATAACCTTCTTTAACCTCTTTAACGTCTTCTTTGAAACGTTTCAGCTGGCCGATGGAACCGTCATGAACAACCACATTGTCACGCAGCAGGCGGATTTTGGCGCCGCGTTTGACCATGCCCTCGGTCACCATGCAGCCGCCGACCTTGCCGACGCCGGTGATATTATAAACCTCGCGGATTTCGGCATAGCCAAGCAGTTTTTCGCGCAGTTCCGGAGAGAGCATGCCCTCCAGGCCTTTCTTGACGTCATCGAGAACATCATAAATAATCGAGTAATATTTAATCTCGACACCGTCGCGGCGGGCCATATCGCGGGCCAGCGGATTGGCACGGACGTTAAAACCGATAACCAGCGCATGGCTGGCTTTCGCCAGGGCAATGTCGGATTCTGAAATCGGGCCTACTGCCGAGTGCAGCACCTGAACGCTGACTTCCTCGTTGGAGAGCTTGTTAATCGTTCCCTCAATCGCTTCAATCGATCCCTGAACGTCGGCTTTGATAATAATCGGCAGATGTTTGATTTCACCCGACTTAATTTTATCCAGCATTTGTTCCATCGCCGATTTGGCTGATTTCACCAGCTTGGCCTCGCGCTCTTTGCGGATTCGGTAACCGGTAATTTCCTTAGCCTGATTTTCATCGCCGACCACCACAAAATCATCACCGGCGGAAGGCGTTCCCTGCAGGCCGAGAACCTCGACCGGCGCCGCCGGGCCGGCTTCCTGAACTTTTTGCCCGTGTTCGTTAAACATGGCGCGGACGCGGCCCCACTCTTTTCCGGCAATGAAAATATCGCCGATTTTGAGGGTGCCTTTCTGAACCAGAACCGTCACAACGCTGCCGCGGCCTTTTTCCATTTTGGCTTCAATCACCGCACCCTCGGCCTTGCGGTCGGGATTGGCTTTCAAATCCAGCATTTCGGCCTGCAGCAAAATCGCCTCGACCAGCTTGTCAATATTCATGCGTTTTTTGGCAGAAACTTCAGCGCACAGACATTCGCCGCCCATTTCCTCCACGCCGATCCCGTGCTGGAGCAGCGAAGTCTTAACTTTCATCGGGTCGGCCCCGGGAAGGTCGATTTTATTAATCGCAACCACAATCGGCACCTCGGCCGCCTGGGCGTGGCGGATAGCCTCCACCGTCTGCGGCATAATGCCGTCATTGGCAGCCACCACCAGAACCACGATATCGGTTACTTTGGCGCCGCGGGCGCGCATTTCTGAAAACGCCTCGTGACCCGGCGTATCAATAAAGGTAATCTTGTCCCCGGTCGGCACCATAATCTGATAAGCGCCGATATGCTGGGTAATGCCGCCGGCCTCTTTGGCGGCAACGTTGGTTTCGCGCAAAGCGTCCAGCAGCGAGGTCTTGCCGTGGTCAACGTGACCCATAACCGTTACCACCGGCGCACGAGGCAGCAGGTCTTCCGGCCGGTCTTCCTGACCCAGGCCCTGTTCAACATCGCTCTCGGCCACGCGTTTAAACTTATGCCCGAAATCTTCTACAACCAGCTGCGCGGTATCAGCGTCAATCGGCTGGTTGATGGTTGCCATCACGCCAAGCCCCATCAGCTTTTTAATTACCTCGGCTGATTTCTCGGCCATACGGTTTGCCAGCTCCTGAACCGTGATAATTTCGGGAATAATGACTTCTTTAATCACCTTTTCCTGCGGCACCGGAGCCTGAACCGGCTTCGGCTGCTTTTTCTTATACCGGCGGCGCGGTCCGCCAAAACCGTAATCATCGTCTTCATCGTCGCCGGAACCAATGGCATGAACGTTCAGTTTGCCGCCGCGGCGCTGCGGTTCAAAACTGCGCTTGGTAATCTTTTTGCGTTCCTGTTCAAACAAATCTTCCTTAGAAGCGGGTTTTTTCGCTTTGCCGTAATCCTCATCCTCTTCATCGTCGTCATAATCTTTGGATTTTTTATCCTTGGGTTTGACGGCCGGGGCAGGTTCCGGTTCGGGAGCGGGAGCCGGGGCTTTGGCCTTTTCCTGGACGGCCTGTTTGGCACGTTCCTGCTCGGCGGCTTCGCGCTCGCGGCGTTCGGCTTCTTCCTGCTCGCGCTGTTTTTGGCGCAAAAGGGCCCTTTCTTCCTCTTCCTGTTTGCGTTTGCTTTCAAACTCTTTTGCCTCGGCAATCAGCTTGAGCTTTGCCGCGGTTTCTTCATCAATCTCTACTTTTTCCGTTTTGACGGCCGCCGGGTTAATAACCCGTTTTTTGCGGACTTCAACCTGAACGACCTTTTTGCCGTCGCGGTTATGCGTGCGGGCGCCTTCCCCCAGCCCTTTCAGGGTGAGGGTCGATTTTCCTGATAATGTTAGCTTATTTTTTGCATTATCTTCTGTCATACTAAAACTTTCTCCATACTTTCATCTGTTGCTCAAGAATTCAAAAAATCGGCCAATTTTTCAAACTCGTTCTGCACCATGCGTGCCGTTTCGCCTCTTTTAAAGGCGCTGTGAACCGTATTTACTTTGTTTAATGCCTTGTCTAACTCCTCAGTTGTAAATAACCGCCAGATTTTTAATCCTTGAGCTGCCAGCACAATCCGCTGATGTCCGTCGTCACCGGCATCGCTGGCCTCTAATACAAATGCAGCCTGCCCCCGCTTCAAAACATCGGTCACCTTATCCATTCCGGTAACCAGATCCCCGGCTTTGCGGGCTAATGACACCGCATCCAGGGCCCGTTTTGTCAGCAGGTGTTCAACCATTTCCGCCAGCCCGTCGGCCGGCCTGGCTTTGCCCTTGGCTGCCTTGGCAAATAAATTCTTTTCAATCGCTTTCTGCAAAACGGTTTTAGAGTTTGTAACATAAATCCCCTTGCCTGGCAATTTCTTTTTGAAATCGGGCACAATGAGCTTCTCCGGCGTTGCGGTAAACCGCAGCAGCTTTTCTTTGGGCAGAACCTGCCCGGTCACAATGCACTTTCTCTCTACGTCGTCTTGCTTCATTTTTTCTACTCTGTTTAGGACAGTTTGAAAAGGAGTTTTAGGGGGATAGATAGCGGTGAGGCACGGAGCGCAGACCCGGAGCGTACATAATAGTACGTGAGGACGCGAGCACCGTACCGCGCCGCTAGATACCGCATAAAACTACTTTTCCTCCGTGAACCAGTGCTCGCGCGCCGCCATAATTATCCGATTCGCTTCCTGGACGGAAAGGGTGTTTTCGCCCAGCATTTCAATCAGCTCGTCGGTGGCAAGATCGGCCAGGTCATCAAGTGTTTTAACCCCTTTGTCGGCCAGAGCCAGCAGCATATCCTGATCCAGGCCGGCAATTTCCTGCAGCTTGGCGTCAATTCCCAGAGATTTACTCTTCTCTTCAAATTCGCGGTTGCGTTTGGCCACAAATTCCTGGGCGCGGGACTGCAGCTCTTTGGCAACATCTTCGTCAAAGCCCTCAATCTCGGCCAACTCGTTCAAATCAACCAGAGCCACTTCGTCCACCGTCGAGAAACCTTCGGCAATCAGCAGGTGGGCAATCATCTCGTCAACATCCAGAGCTTCCATAAAGCGCTGCGAACGGACTTTGTTCTCGTTGCTGCGGCGTTCCTGCTCCTGCTCTTCGGTCAGGACGTCAATATCACAGCCCAGCAGCTGCGACGCCAGTTTGACATTCTGGCCGCGGCGGCCGATAGCCAGCGAAAACTGCTCTTGCGGAACCACCACCTCAATCCGGTTGTTTTCCTCGTCCAGAACCACTTTGGTAACCTCAGACGGCGACAAAGCGCTGACAATAAACTGTGCCTTGTCTTCCGAGTAGGGAACGATGTCGATTTTTTCGCCCTGCAGCTCGGTAACCACAGCCTGAACACGGATACCGCGCAGGCCCACGCAGGCGCCCACGGCATCAACCGTCATATCGTCGGTCTTAACCGCGATTTTAGCTTTTGAACCGGGATCACGCGCCACGGCAACAATTTTAACAATGCCGTCATAAATTTCCGGCACTTCGGCAGCAAACAGCTTGGCCAGAAATTCCGGACAGGTGCGTGACAGGAAAATCTGCGGGCCCTTGGTCTCGCGGCGGACTTCCAGAACATAAGCGCGGACGCGGTCGCCGTTCTTAAACTTTTCCCGGGGGATAATTTCATCGCGGCGCAACACGGCCTCGGTTTTGCCGATATCCAGAATAACGTTGCCAAACTCGATCCGCTTAACGGTTCCGTTAACAATCGTGCCGATTTTTTCTTTGTATTCTTCAAACTGTTTGTTGCGCTCGGCATCACGGACTTTCTGGACAATAACTTGTTTGGCCGTCTGGGCGGCAATGCGTCCGAAGTCAATCGGCGGCAGCGGATCAATGATAAACTCGCCGACTTTAATATCAGGGTCATAAGCCTTAGCCTCTTTCAGGGTAATATACACGGCCTCGTTTTCGGCTTCTTCGGGCAGCTCTTCAACCACTTCGCGGTAACGGGCCAAAGCAATGGCACCGGTTTTGCGGTCAATGTGCGCGCGGATATCATGCTCAAAACCGTACTTGGAACGGCCCGCCTTCTGAATGGCAACTTCCATCGCCTCCAAAACATCGTCGCGGTCAATATTCTTCTCCCGCGCAACCGTGTCGGCTACCAGGATAATTTCAGGTCTGGGCATACTTTCAAAATTTTGCATCGTAATCCTCAAGTTAAGTTAATTAAAGTTCGATATCGGGATGAGCCTGCTCCCACTCGGCAAGCAGTTCATCGGTTAAAATCAGTTTGGCTTTGCTGACAGCATCATACGGAATGGCATAAGTTTCGCCGTCCATTTCAAAATCAATCACCTGGTCATCGCCCATGGCGGTAATTTTGCCCTTAAACCGCTTGCGGCCCTGAACCTCTTCGGATGTTTCGATTTTGGCTTCATAACCGGCAAAACGGGCAAAATGCTCCGGTTTGGTCAGCGGACGGTCCAGCCCCGGAGAGCTCACCTCAAGCGAATATTCGCCCTCAATGGGGTCTTTCTCGTCCAAAATATCAGAAATGGCACGGCTGACAGTTGCGCAGTCGTCGACTACCAGATCTTTGCGGTCCTGGCGCTCAATCATAATCTGCAGGGTCGGATTCTTGTTCCCGATTGTCTGGATTCGGACAATCTCAAACCCCAGCTTTTCAATAATCGGTGCCACGATATCCTCAACCGGATGTTTATGGTACATTGACGCTTCCTTCAAAATTAGTGTTTAACTAACAAAAAAGCGGGGTTTTTGCCCCACTCCTATTATACTCTCATTTAATATAGCCCACATATAGCATAAAAAAATTAAAAATCCAGTGTTTTTTTATCAGAATATGCAAAAATTGCCCCTGATGCCGGCTATGCCCAGTCATTAACCGTCTTCAAGGTGCAAAAGGATAGACACCGAAATCAACGCTGCAATTAAAGTCGGCGTCCAAACCGCCAGCGCCGCCGGAATATAGCCGTTAATGCCGAAAGCGTAGACCAGCTGCGACAGGAAATAAACCACAAAGCCCGTGGAAATGCCGCCGACAATCAGATACATAACCCCGCCGCGGCGGTTGTTGGGACGCAGGGCAAATACCGCCGCCACCAGTACCATCGCGCATAACAAAAACGGCGATACCAGAAGCGACAGGTAGCGCAGGCGGTGGCGTTGGGCCGAGAAACCCGACAGTTCATAAAAGCGGATGGTATCGGGCAGATTCCAAAAAGAAATCGATTCCGGTGCTACAAAATTTTCCTTAATGCGTTCCGCCGTCAGCCCGGTTTTATAATTCATGCTGTTTAAAACTTCCGTCGGGTGCCCGGCTGTAAAAATCCGCACGTCTTTCAGCTCAAAATGCCCGTCTTCCAGAGTCCCTGCAAAGGCTTCAATCCGCCGTCCCGGCTGCGACCGCCTGTCCATTTCAAGAATGCTGATTTCCCGCAGCAGCAAATCTTCTTTTTCCTGCCGCACCGATTTGGACTGCAGCACCATAATATTATTATCGTCAATCGCCTCGCGGATCCATAACCCCTGGTCGGAAAACAAAACCGCCTTGGGATTGCGGGTTTTAAGACGGTATTCCAGCGTTTCATACAAATCGTACAGCCGGGCCGAAATAGGGTTAACCATGGTGATATTGATAACGCCGATCATAAATGTTGCCAATAGCACCGGCGACAGGAATCCCCAAATGGAAACCCCGGCGGCGCGCACGATAACAAACTCATTGCTTTTGCTCAGTTTCCAAAAAGTAACCATCGCCGCAATCATCATTACAAACGGGAATACCATTTCCACGGTTTTGGGCAGCTTGGTCACCGCCATTTCCAAAACAAACCCGAACCCCGCGTCGTCGCGGCCGGACGTCCGGCGCAGCAGCTCCACCACCTCAAACAACATCACTACGCCGAGAATAATCATCAGCACGGTTAAAAAATTTATCACGATTTGTTTGGTCAGATAGCGGCCTAAAATTGAGTTCGGATTCATGAGATATGACTTTATGAGTTATTTTCGCTCAGATTATGCAAAAACAAACTTTTTTGCAACACAAAAAAAATTTTACCGCGCCGTTAGCCTTTAGAGCATGGATAAATAACGCTCAATGGCATCAGGCAGAATAACAACGATATTTTTGCCCTTAAATTCCGGACGCTGGCCAAGTTTGACCGCCGCGCACAACGCAGCTCCGGCCGACAGACCTATCGGCAGCCCTTCGGTCGCCGCGCACTCCCGCGCCATTTCCAAAGCCTCGTCATCGGTAATATCCATCACTTCATTCACAAGGTTATCATCATAAAAAGGCGGCACAAAACCGGCGCCGATGCCGGGGATTTTATGCGGCCCAGCCTGGCCGCCGTTTAATACCGCGCTGCTTTTCGGCTCCACCGCCGCCACATATAAATCCGGATTGGAAGTCCTAAGCGTTGAAGCCGCCCCGGTCAGAGTTCCCGAAGTTCCGACTGCGCTGACCAGAACGTCAACCTCGCCGCCGGTCTGCTCCAAAATTTCCATGGCTGTCCCAAAACGGTGGGCATCAGGATTTGCAGCATTGCAAAACTGCCGCAGCAACACCACATGGGGATTCTTCACCGCCAGCAGATCAGCCTTGGCGATTGACCCTTTCATGCCGTCTTCCGCCGGGGTCAGAATCACTTCCGCCCCGAAATGGCGCATCAGCATAATCCGCTCTTTGGTCATATTTTCCGGCATGGTAATCACCAGCTTATATCCCCTGGCCGCGCACAGCGCCGCCAAAGCTATGCCTGTATTGCCGCTGGTAGCTTCCACAAAAATGGTTTCATCGGTCAGCTGCCCGCTCTTTTCAGCCTCGTCCAGCATACGCTGCGCCACGCGGTCCTTAACCGAAAACAACGGGTTATAGGCTTCGCATTTGCCGAGCAAAGTCGCTTTAACGCCGCATTTTTTTGCCAGCCGCCGCAATTCCAGCAACGGAGTCTTGCCAACAATTTCATCAACCGAATGAGCGATTTTTTTCATGCTTAACCTCGTCATAATGTTTATAAAACCCAAAATCCTCTAGACCAATCTAGTGTTTTTCTGCTAAGATTACAATAATTAAAACGCCCTTAAAGAGAGAAATGTTGAACTGTAACCGGTTAATTTTGACTCTGTGCCTGCTCTGCGCCTGTATTGGGCCGGCCCGCGCCGCCAGTCTTGATGAAATGTACCGCGATATTGTCCGCTCCGACAATTCCGGTTATTTGCCGATGTTTGTCAAAAACCGCTCTCTGCCTGATATTTTGATGGAAGAAGAAATTCTGAAAAAACTTCCGCCGGAAGTGCAGACTGCCGTTCCTGCCCCGGCTCCCGCGCCGATTAACCTGACCAATGACCGTGCCGCCCGCGAAGCCGCAGTCAAAGCTGCTCAGCAGCGTTGGGCCGACGCGCTGAAAGCCGTTCAGTTCAATCAGGTCACCCCGCTGGTGCTGGAAGAAATTCATACCCGCGTCACATCCCACGACCCCAAAGCGGTCGAGGTTCTGGCTTTTATGAATGCCCGCGGCATCGGGATTGAAACCAATTTTCTTCGTGCTTATGAACTCTACCAGTTAGCCGCCAAACTCGGCGTGCCCAAAGCGGCTGACAATGCCCGCGCTGTCTGGAAAGTGATGACGGCCGAACAACGCCGTGCTCTCCGTCAGCTTAAAAGTTAAATTTCTCAAACGCCCGCCTGTGGCAATAATTGACCGGGATATTGCCCGATCGCAGCATATCCAAGTCTGCCCAGCGCGCCGAACCGTTTTCCGGCGTTTTCCAAATTCCTTCTTTCAGTTCAAATCCGTACTGTCTTCCGTCGTAAAGGCGAAATATTTGGTCATAGTGCCAAAATTCTCCGGCCGGGCGGATATAATCTGCAAAGAAATTTATTGTCTGGCGGACTTCCTGCTCGCCGCGGCCCAGCTCAATATCATAACCGCTTTCTTCAAACAGCTCGCGATACAGACAGGAACGGACATCGTCGCAACGGTCAATTCCTCCGCCGGGGAATTCCCAGCAATCGCCGCGCGGTTTGGCCGTCAGCAGGACTTTGCTTTCACGAACCACCACGGCATAAGCAGCCCGCCGGGGAAAAGCCTGCCCGTCGTCGGGATAATGCTTTTTGCCGAAGCGGTCGTAAAAAGCCTCACTCATTTTCCTGCGCTTCCTTTATCAGCTCGTGAACAAAACCTTTCAGCCCTACCTGGCGAACCCGTTTCATGCGTTCGCCGGAAATAATTTTCTGAATTTTGGTAACTGTCTCTTTTAAATCAACATTGACAATCACATAGTCAAACTCGTCCCAATGTTTGATTTTTTCATAAATAATCCCCATACGCTGCTCAATCACTTCCATACTGTCGGTGCCGCGGTTAATCAGACGCTGGCGTAATTCCTTTATTGACGGAGGCAAAAGATAAATCGTTACCACATCATCGCCGGCTTTTTCGCGCATCTGGCGTGCACCCGCCCAGTCCATATCAAAAATGACATCTTGGCCCACATTGATAAAACTGTCGACTTCCGACCGCAGCGTGCCGTAGCGGGGCCCGTACTGGGAATCAACATGCTCATAAAAAGCGTCCTGTGCCATAAACTCATCGTACTGCTCATCGGTAACGAAATAATAATCCACGCCGTCGACTTCGCCCTCGCGCGGTTTGCGCGTTGTCACCGAAACAGAAAATTTGATGTTGGGATCATTCTTCAAAATCTCATTGATAACGGTATTTTTACCCGTGCCTGAAGGAGCTTCAATAGTAAACATTGCCCCTTTGCGAACTTTTTTTAAACGCTCGATAATTTCATCTAACATAACTTTTCCCCTTATTCGATATTTTGTATTTGTTCACGAAACTGTTCAATTAAAGCTTTCAAACTAATTCCCAGATTAGTCAGCGCCGTATCGCAGGATTTGGAACAGGTTGTATTGGCTTCGCGGTTGAGCTCCTGGCACAAAAAGTCCAGCCGTCGTCCCACCGCCTCGGAACTTTTCAGCAGCTCCCCTGCCGTTTTGACATGGGCTTTCAGACGGTCGGCTTCCTCACGGATATCGGCACGGGTAATATACAAAACCGCTTCTTGGGCCAGCCGTTCGTCGCTGAGGGAATTGCCTGGTTCCAGCCATTGGCAAATCTGTTCTTCCAGCCGTCTTTTCATTTGTTGCGGAAGTTGTCCCGCCATCTCGTCAATTCGGGCAACGGTTGCGCTTATATTAACCAAAATTTCTCCGAGAGCCGTTTGAATTTTGGTTCCTTCGTTGCGGCGGTCCTGTTGCAGCAGGGCGCAGCCTTTTTCAAAATCAGCTGAAATCTTCCGCCACAGCTCTTCGCGTTTTTCCTCATCAAGCAGATTGTCACCGCTTTCCACCACGCCTTTCAAAGCCATCAGTTCGGCTGCGTTCGGCTTGGCCAAAACCTCGGAATGTTTCTGATACAGACTGATTGCGGCTTCCGCCAGCTTCTCAAGCAACGGCATATTTATTTTAACGGCTGCCGTTTCCAAAGGATTATCTACCGTCAAAGCGATACTGATATTGCCGCGGCTGAAAAATTTCGCCGACGTGTTTTTCAGCTCCGCCCCTTTATCATCCCATTCCGGGGGCAGTTTGAATTTCAGGTCCAGCGCCTTGCCGTTGACGCTTTTAATTTCCCAGTTCCAGGCATAAGCGGCGCCGTCAATTTCCGCGCTGCCGCCCACACGCGCAAAACCGGTCATACTGGATAGATTCACTTTTTAGCTCCCCTTTAAAACTTTTTCGTATATCATATAAGCAAAAGATTAAGAAGTTTTTACCACGGAGTTAAAAATGTCCCGATTTTCCAATATTCTCATTACCGGCGCTTCCAGCGGCATCGGTGAGGCCTTGGCTTTGCATTATGCCTCCCGCGGTGCGCAAAACCTGTTCCTCTGCGGCCGCAACGAACAGCGCCTGAACGAGGTCGCCGAACGCTGCCGGCTCTCCGGCGCCGTCGTCTACGCTAAAGTTTTAAACGTCACCGACCGCGAGGCTGTGGCGGAATGGATTCGCGGCTGCGAAAAAATCGCCCCCTTAAATCTGGTTCATGCCAATGCCGGCGTGGCAACCCTGCAGGAAACCGCAGATTCAATTTACAATACTTTTAACGTGAATGTGAACGGGGTGCTCAACACTATTCTCCCCGCAGTGGAAATTTTTCAAAAACCGGAACGCCGCGGCAGTGTTCGCACCATTGCCATAACCAGCTCAATAGCCGGATACCACGGCTTGATGACCTGCCCCTCATACAGCGCCAGCAAAGCTTGCGTTAAAGCTTACGGCGAAGCCCTGCGCCTGGAACTCAAAAAAGAGGGCATTAACGTCAGCGTCATCTGCCCCGGATTCGTCCGCTCCCGGATTACCGACCAGAATACCTGTCCCATGCCTTTCTTTATGGAAGCCGAAGACGCCGCTGCCGTTATTGCCTACCGGTTGGAACGCAACGTCGGACTGATAGCCTTTCCCTGGCCGGTGAGATTTGCCGCCTGGTTTGGCTCAATTCTGCCCAACCGGCTGAGCGAATTTATTTATTCTCTGCTGCCGTATAAGGTTTAGTCTCCAACCGCGCCAGGGCTATCACCAGGATTAGTCCCGGCACCGCCAGCAGCGTGGAAAAAACAAAAAACGACGCCCAGCCGGCAGCCTGTACTACCAGTCCGGAAGTTGCCGCCAGCGCGTCGCGCAGCAGTCCCATAAAAGATGACAACAGCGCATATTGGGTGGCGGTAAATGCCGCATGGCATTGCGCCGAAATATAAGCCACCAGCGCCGTCGTGCTCATGCCGCCGGCCAGGTTGTCCAAAGAAATCGTTGCCATCAGCAGATAAATATTATTGCCGTAAAATGACTGCACCGAAAACATCAGCGTCGTCAAACCCATCGCCGCTGACCCGATAATCAAACTCTTATACAACCCGTAACGACTGACCAAAACACCGCCAAACAAACTGCCGGCAATTGTCGCCACAATTCCGTAAATTTTGGTAACCGAGGCGATTTCCAGCTTGCTGAATCCCATATCGCTGTAAAACGGCATTGCCATCGGCGCCATATAGGCGTCGCAAAGTTTGTACAACATCACCAGCAACAAAATCATCACCCAATGCGGACGGGTGATAAAATCGGCCAACGGCATTTTAACCGCCCGAACCAGAAAAGCTTTCAGTTTTTCCCAGCGGGTATTTCCCGCCAACGGAACAGCCAGTTCAACCTCTCGCGGCTCCGGCGCTGCCAGAACCGTGATCATACCTATCAATGTTCCCGCCGCCATCAGCAGATACACCAGCGGCCAGCTCATAAACGTAGCCAGAACCAACGCTCCGGCGCCGGAAAATATTGTTCCCAGCCGGTAACCGATCATAAAAACCGCCGAAGCCGCTCCCTGCTCCTTAATCGCAAAACTTTCCACCCGGTAAGCGTCCAGCACAATATCCTGCGTTGCCGACGCAAAAGCGGTAAATAAGGCAAACAACATCAACAAACCGGTCTGTTCTTTGGGATTAACCGCCGCCATCGCCGCCAAAGCCGCCATTAACAGCAGCTGTGAAAATATTGCCCAGCCCCGGCGTCGCCCCAGCCGCCCGAAAAACGGCAGCGATATCCGGTCCACAAACGGCGACCACAGCCATTTAAAACTGTACGGCACCCGCACCAGCGAAAAAATACCTATCGTCTTGAGTGAAACTTCCGCTTCCGTCAGCCACAAACTGAGCGTCGACGCCACCAACAGAAAAGGAAATCCGCTCGAAAATCCCATTCCGGTCATAATCAGCTGGCGGCGGTCAAAATAAACCGCCCAGGCTTTGCGCCATTTTTCAAACATTACTTTTCCCCGGTTGTTGCCTGTTTTCGGTTATATCATGCTTCCCTTAATTTTTTATGACCAAAATCAACCGCTTGTAAAATTGTCGTTTATAAAAATTTTTTTGCATTTACACACTTTGTTAACACAATATATAGTATTCACCATAAAAACAATCTACAGAATGTTGTAATTTTCAAGCAAGGATAGTTTTATGGAAAATCAAAAAGTTACCAAGTTTAACGGCTCATTGCAACCCTATGACCGGGCTAAATTGGCGGCTGTCCTCGACCGCGCCGCAACAGGTTTCGGACTCGATTCGCAAAAAGTTTTGGAAACGCTGCCTGATTTTTTTAAAGACGGCATGAACACCGCCGACTTATTTAAAGCCGTTACCATGGCTGCGCTCAACCTCTGTTCGGTTGAAGAACCGGACTGGAAAAACGCCGCCGGCCGCCTGAAAATTTTTGACCTTTATAAACAGGTTGCCCGCAGCCGGAAAAGCAAAAAAACAGTTCCTTACGACTATCCCGCTTTTCTGGATTTTGCCGTCAGCAACCATATTTACTCCGATATTATCCCATCCAAATATACGCCCGATGAAATCCGCGCCGCGGCGGAGTTCATCAATCCGGCATATGATTTGGTTTATGACTACGCCGGCGCCAACCTGCTGCTCAAGCGCTACCTCTGCGAATTCGGCGACTGCATTGTCGAACTGCCGCAGGAGATGTACCTGACCATCGCCTTGCTGCTGGAACAAAACGAACCGGCCGGCCGCCGATTAGCGCAGGTTAAAGACACCTACACCAAACTGGCTGACCGCAAAATCTCGCTGGCGACGCCGTTTTTAATGAATCTGCGCCGGCCTCACGGCAATTTAAGCTCCTGCTTTATCACCATGATGGACGACAGCCGCGATTCGATTTTCTATGTTCTTGATCAGATTTCCGCGATTTCCAAATTCGGCGGCGGGGTCGGGGTCAATATTTCCCGCGTCCGCTGCAAAGGCGCCAGGATTAAAGGCGTCAAAAATGCTTCCGGCGGCGTAATTCCGTGGATTCGCATAATCAATGACACCGCCGTGGCCGTCAACCAGCAGGGCAAACGCAAAGGCGCCGTCACCGTTTCACTGGATATGTGGCACCTGGACATGGAAGATTTTCTGGAACTTCGGACTGAAAACGGCGACCAGCGCATGAAAGCCTACGACATTTTCCCGCAGGTAGTCATTCCCGATTTATTTATGCAGAAAGCCGAAGCCGGCGAAAACTGGCTGATGGTCGACCCGCACGAAATCCGTACCAAATACGGCGTTGAAATCGCCGACCTCTGGGGCTCGGAATTTACCGAATTCTACCGCCGCCTTTATCGCGACGCCGCTGACGGCAAACTGGAATTATATAAATTTTACCCCGCCAAAGAGCTGCTAAAGAAAATTATGCGCTCGCAGATTGAAACCGGCATGCCCTACCTGGCATTTAAGGACACCCTCAATAAATACAACCCCAATAAACACGACGGCCTGATTGTCGGAACCAACCTCTGCACGGAATCTCACAGCAATGTCCGTCCTGCCCGGATTGCCGAGCCGCGGATTGAAAACGGCAGAATAATCCACGAAACCGAGGGCGGGCTGGTCCACGTCTGCAACCTGGTATCGCTTAATCTTGCCAATATCTCGGGCGACGAAGAACTGGCGGACACCTGCGCGACGGCGGTGCGGATTCTCGACAACGCCATTGATTTTACCGAAGTTCCGATTCTGGAGGGACAACTCCATAACCGCCGCTACCGGACCATAGGCGTCGGCGCCATGGGCCTGGCCGACCATCTGGCCGCCCGAAATATCCCATACCTGAACTGCGCCGGCTATGTCGACGAACTGTTTGAAAAAATCGCCCTTGCCACCATTCGGGCCAGTATCGGCCTCGCCAAAGAAAAAGGCTGTTTTGAGGCTTATCAGGGGTCGGATTGGAGCCGGGGAATCATTCTCGGACACGACCAGATTTGGTTTAATAAAAATGCCCGTCTGACCAATGAATGGAATAAGGTTTTTGCCGATCTTGCCGCTTACGGAATCCGCAACAGCCAGCTGATGGCCATTGCGCCCAACACCAGCTCGTCGCTGATTCAGGGGTGCACCGCCTCGGTTCTCCCCATTTACCGCAAATTTTTTGTAGAAACCCACGGCAAAGGCTCAATTCCCAACTGCCCGCCGTTTATTAAGGAAAAATTCTGGTTCTATCAGGAAAACCGCAACATCAGCCAGCAAGTCGTCATTGAGGTTATGAGCCGGATTAACAAATGGATTGATACCGGCATTTCGATTGAGCTGATGTATAACCTCAACCGCAACATTAAGGCCAAAGATATATACGACACCATCTTCAAGGCCTGGAAGTCGGACATCAAAACCCTTTACTACACCCGCACGATTCAAAAAGACGGTTCCTCGCTGGAAAAAGAAGAATGCGTCAGCTGTGCCGGATAACCCCAACCAAGGATAAAAGCATGCAAAGAAAAAGACTGTTTAACACCGCCGGCGATGACACGCTGATTAACCGCCGGATGATTAAAGGCAATGTCACCAACCTGTTTAACCTCAACAACGTTAAATACCAGTGGGCCAACAAACTCTACCGCCTGATGATGGAAAACTTCTGGATTCCCGAAAAAGTATCTTTGTTTGACGACAAACGGGCGTATGACGAACTCACCGCCGATGAGCAAAAGGCCTATGACGGCATTTTGTCTTTCCTGGTCTTTTTGGATTCGATTCAGACCAACAACCTTCCCAACATCAGCGACTACATCACCGCGCCGGAAGTAAACCTGATTCTGGCCATTCAGACCTATCAGGAAGCGGTGCACTCCCAAAGCTATGCTTATATTATCGAAAGCATTATCCCGGTCGAAAAACGCGCTGCCATTTACGACAAATGGCGTGAGGACCCGGTACTTTTGGAACGCAATAAATATATTGCCGATATTTACCAGCAGTTTATTGACGAGCGCAACGATGTCAATTTTGCCCGCGTTCTGATCGCCAACTTTCTGCTTGAGGGGGTTTATTTTTACAACGGGTTTAATTTCTTTTACAACCTGGCATCGCGCTCGCTGATGATCGGCACCGCCGATGAAATCAAATACATCAACCGCGACGAGCTGACCCACTGTGTTATTTTTGCGAATATGATTAAAGAAATCCGCAAAGAAAATGATACTTTCTTTAATGACGATGAGATTTATGCCATGTTCCGCAAAGCGGTCGAACAGGAAATCACCTGGAGCAATCATATCATCGGCGACAGGATCATCGGCATCACACCCGCCACCATTGAACAATACACCAAATTCATCGCCAATAAACGGCTGAAAGAAATCGGGCTGGAACCACTCTATGAGGGTTATGACGAAAACCCCTATAAACAGCTTGAAAAAGTGGCGGACACCAACGGCGAGGGAAACGTGAAAGGCAATTTCTTTGAAGCCAATGTCTCGTCCTATAACCAGAGCACCGCTGTTGAAGGCTGGGACGAAATCTGAGCGCCCGCACCCCCTGTAAACGGCAAAAGCCCCGGAAAACCGGGGCTTTTTTATAACCTTTTTCAAAGCCTACAAATGGCCGGTTTTCAGCAGGTTGAAATACTTATAAACCGAACCGCCCTCAACATCCCAGCTGAAGTCCTTGCGCATGGCCGCCCGGCTCATTTCATTGAGTTTGTCGCGGTTGCCGTAAAAGAAACTCAGAGCTTTTTCCAGCGTTTCGGTATAGGCGTTTTCATTATTTTTAAGCCGCTGCGCCGTCAGGTTATTGCCATAAACGCGGCGTTTCTGGGTAAAGAAAACCTCGGTGCGGAAACCGTCAACCCCGTCCTCGACCGTATCCACCAGACCGCCGGTCGACATCACAATCGGCAGCACGCCTTTGGCCATCGATTCCATTTGGTTCAGCCCGCAGGGCTCAAACCGCGACGGCATCAGATAAAAGTCCGACGCCAGCTGAATCGCATAGGTAAACTCGTTGGAATATCCCCGCGTGATAAAAATGCGTCTGGCAATGTCCGGACTGGTCTCGGCAATTTTATCCTTGAGCCGTCCGAGCATCTCATAAACCTTGACATCGCCGGCGCCGCCCATGATAAATACCGGAGTTTCGCGGCGGAAAGTCTTCCATTTTTCATACAGGTTCAAAATCGCCTGCGCGGCAATATCATATCCCTTTTGCTCCACCAGACGGTTATTGGAACACAAAAACGGCGTGTTCGCCAGATCTTTCATTTCCCGGGAAATATCTTCAAACTTATAACAGTCAATCCGCGGAATTACTTTGGCGCGGTACTCGTCATCGGTGGCAATCCGCGAGATCAGCTTCACAAATTCTTTCTTGTTGTGCAGTTTGACATCCAGATGGTCTTCATCATAGAAACGGAAATTGGTGCCGCCCAGATATTTGTTAACGCTCTCCACTTTCTCCGGATTGGGCGAAATCAGCTTTTTGGCATAGCCGTTGACAATTCCGAAAAAGTTGCGGTGGTCTTTGCGGATTTTGAGAATATCGCGAAAGTCAAACCCGAACCCCAGTTCTTTGGACACTTCTTCAAGATAGTTTTTGGAAACCGTCACCACCCGGTCGGCGGTCAAAAAACTGCCCGAAGCCTGGTTATAACAGTCATGCACAATCAGGGTGTTGGTCGCCCGCGGATTGGAGTTTTTAATCGCTTTGGCATTCTTAAACACCATCGTCGCCAGATTTTCATACAGCGAATTTAAAATTTTGGCGGTGTTGTCATAATCCCAGCCCTGATACCCCAGATGGTGGGCAATATGCACCACCGGAATAGCCTTAATCTTGTCGGCCAGCTCCGGCGCCATGGTTTTGGCCTCCACCTGCGCCACCGTAAAATATTTCATCAATCCGGACAGGGCTCCGCTGTGCCAGTCGTTGGCAATCAGAACATTGGGACAGTCCAGCCCTTTAATGCCGTCGCTGCACAGGGCTTTAATCAGCAGATAAACGCATTTTGAGAAAAAGGCAAAACGCTCCACCTCGTTAATGCCGTATTTGTTCATCACATAACAGGCGTCCTGCGCGGTGGGATTGTCGCTGTGCGGGTCAATATTGAAAAAGCGCTCGTTGCTCAGCAGAAGATACGAGGTGCCGTGATACGCGGCGGTATAAACCCCGACTTTATATTTAACCAGCGAGGAACGCTCGCCGCAGAACGGAACCTCCAGGGTCTTAATCTTTTTGACTTTGACGGCAACATGCTCGGCACCGGTATAAACATCGCCCTCCAACTCGGCTTTTTTCTTTTTGGTATCGCCGAGATACATCGGGGTCACCACCGTAAGCTTATGGCCGTCTTTGCCGAAACAGTTGTTGAAAGAGTCCGGCAGCTCGGTGGCAATCATGCCCAGGCCGCCCCATTTCATAAAGGTATTGGTTTCGGCGGAAATCATCCAGGAATTGATTTTATCGATTTCGGGCCAGTTTTTTTTGCCCAGACATTGAATTTTGGAAAGGTTTTGAATTTCTTGAAGGTTAGGATTGGTGGTTACGTTATAAGTAACAGTAAATTTCTTTTTATTAAACCCTTTAGGGAGCATTTTCAAATTATCAGAACCAAAGATTGCCGTTTCCATTTTTAATCTTTCAAGAATGCAAAAAATAATTGACCTGCATCAATCGATAACACCTTCGTCACTAATAAAAGACCATCGCTCTTGACTTGTCAAGCATTAGTCACTAAATTCCTTATATATATACATGGTAGCGTTTAACTTTTAAAGAGAAAAAAATATGAATAAGCATAAAAATCATCACGCCGAAACCGATATTGACGAAACTGCCGAAACCCCGGAAACCGACGGGCAGGAACTCATGGAAGACGAAACCGGGGAACCCGGGGACGAAACCGCCGCGGCGGAGGCTGATGTTGAGGAATTGCAGGCCCAGATTGCCAAACTGCGCGAGGATTATCTCCGTGCTTTTGCCGACGCTGAAAACACTAAAAAACGCTGCGCGCAGGAAATTGAAAAAAACAACAAATACGCCATTTCCTCTTTTGCCAAAAACCTCCTCTCCGTGGCCGACAATCTGCACCGGGCAATTGAGGCGGTGAATAAAGAGGATGGTAAAGACAGCTGCGAGGCCCTGCTCAAAGGCGTTGAGCTCACCGAGGCCGAACTGATGAAAGTCTTCAACAAATTCGGCATCAGCAAAATGGACATCATCGGCTCGGTTTTTGATCCCAATTTCCACCAGGTTATCCAGGAAGTGGAAGACACCTCCAAACCGGCAGGCACCATCATTGCCGAACTCCAGACCGGCTACATGCTTAATGACCGTCTCCTGCGCGAGGCGATGGTCGTTGTTACTAAAGGTGGACCAGCCGGAAAATAAACAACCAAAGCCCTCTGAAGAGGGCTTTTTCTTAGGCTGATAACTCTCGGCTATACTTGCAATTTGCGAATTTTGTTCTAATATATCGGCAGGATTGAAAGGGCTGATCCCTTTTCAATTCAGGGCTCGCCGCGTTGCGGCTATAGTCCGGGGAATTTCTGAGTTTCCCTGAGTGCTGTAATCAGCGTTAGGATATGACGCTGTGACCTGGTTATAAATACAAAAAGGTGTGTGTGTTTTACAACGGTCACGAACCTTGAACTATTTATAATTTGGACTATATCCCCGATCATATCCAATGTGGTCGGGGAGCCCGTCCGGTGCAAACCGTAGGGGGTCATAATTACAGATGGCTACTCAGAACTCCCCGACCGCCTTCAACAAAAAAGGCGAGCTTGATTTAACCTTTCGAGGAGAAGAAATCCTGTGGATATTCATTATCATAACGCCGATATTTTCAAAACATTAGACCTCAACCATTCACCCGCCGAAAAACTGGTGCGCCAAAACTTCGCCGTCATGCTGACGCGGCTCCGCCACAAACTCGGTCTGAGTCTGGAACAGGCCTCGCTGCTCACCGGACTTTCTGCCGGAGAGATTATCGACATCGAGTGCAATGCCGGCAAAGTCGGTTTCAAAGACTGGCTCAGGCTTTTGGAGAAATACAGCGCCATGGAATAACCAAGCTTTCATAACCTGCCCGAACCATCTGAAATCCGCTTTGGCCTCTTGCCTGCGGATGGTTTTAATAAGCGCTTTTTTTCTCCCCGCTGACACCCTGTATCGCCTCCTGCAATCACCATTCTCCATATCACCTCCTGCGCCTGCCAACATCTCTGATCTCCTCTTGCAGCCAGTGTCTTCTGTCTCGCCCCTGTGCCCGCCGGCACCCTTATATTTCCTCTTGCGGCCGCCGTCCTCTATATCTCCTCTCACACCCGGCGCCCCTATATCTCCTCTTGCAGCCAGCGTAAAACCGTTTTGACATCGCGGCGGCGCAAAGCCTCGACAATTTCTTTTTCTTCCGGCTCCAGTCGGAAACTGCCGTTATAATGAAAGTCGGTTTTAAGCACCCGGCACAGCAGCATAAAATGCAGTAATGTCATCTTTTTGGTTCCTTTCTCATAATAGAAGTAGGTCGCGCGGTCCACGCCGCTTTTTGAACAAAGCTGATCCACCGTATAGCCGCATAACTGGCGGTGCTTGCGTAACCACAGCCCTAAATCTTTGTAAAACAGGGCATTCATTTCTTTTTGAATTTCAGCCTGCCGTTCCTTGTCGCGATAATGCTTGGCAACATACGCCGGCGGTTCCCAACGGTTCCACATCAGCTGAGCCTCCCTGTTGCCGCGGCCAGCCGGTCAAAAGCGTCGGCCATCAAATCAATAGCGCCCTGCTTTAAACTGAACTCGCCGTTTTCCCAGCTGCGGAGAATATCCTCGTCAATATTCACCAGCTTGCAAAATACGTCATAGCGGACCTGCACTTCATCAAGCCGCGTCCGAAACCAGCGGCGCAGTTCGTCTTGCGAAACATACAGCCCCGGTTCGCCTTTTTCATTATAGTCCCATTGATAGTCCGTAACGTCCAAATTCACCATCTTGGCCTCCGGTTACGGGCAAGAAAAAACCACCTTTGTAAAAAAGGTGGCCGGAGACGTTAACGTTACCATTACACAAGAACTGGCACCCAACGAAGCCGAAACCCCGCCGGGCGTCTCCGGCCGTTTTTGCGGTCGGAGACATAGTCGCAATTATATCACCTCACGGCAACATAATTTTGTCACAGTAATATGTCTTTACTGCTTGTGTAAAAGATGAACGTTAATTCACCCGGACTACTCTAGCCCTTTGGATAACTGCGTCGCCGCAGCTATTCTCTTAGTTAAAACACTAACTCATTAAAATAATAATTTCAAGCATTAACTATTTGTAACTTAAAACATTAAACACAATGCCCATACAACTAAGTATAAACATTAAGAACTATACTTCTTATAAAATAAAAGTCAATACATATATTTATAATAGTTCATGGATTTTTATTTACTATAATGTGAATATCAGAGAATGAAAAGTGAATTTCTATATAAACTTGGCTATCGCCTTTCTCAAATCCGCGAACAAAAGGATTTAAGTCAGGAACAACTGGAAGAACTTTCCGGTGTTTCAACGAACAGCATTTCTAAAATAGAATGTGGCAAAACTAATGTTGGTGTAGAAACATTATATCGAATAACGCAGGCCCTGAATATCGACCTCTCCCAGCTTTTATCTGATACTAAATATACACCTGTTATGTATTCCCCCATTATCGAACACATCGTTGAACAGCTTAATCATGAGGACGAAAAAACCCTCAAATTTATTGAAGAGCAAATCCAAAGCCTCCTCAAATTCAAAAAGAACAAATAAATACTTTTCCCATTATATTTGCCAAACGTAACACTTGTTCAATTGTAAAAAAGCCACCTTTATAAAAGGCGGCCGGAGAAGTTGACATACCATCACGAAAGAACTGGCTCCCAACGAAGCCGAAACCCCGTCGGGCATCTCCGGCCGTGGTAACAGTCGGAAAACAGTTGCAATAATGTCACCTGAAAGCAACTGCAAATGAGTTTAACAATTAAGACAATATTGTAAAGAAAAAACCAACACCCCGGGGATTTTATATTCCCTTTGTTCCCACAAAAAGGAATATAAAAAAATAAATATATCACCTGACATATTATTATTTAATATTTAAGCACCCATCAATCTTTTCCAAATTTTAACAAAGAATTGACTTTTTTTACATTTGGAATATATTTAATAATAATTCTGTGAAAAATTTTAGCAAAGATTAATAAAATGTTGGTTGAGTTTACATTTGAAAACTTCAAAAGTTTTAAGGATAAAACCACCTTTTCGATGGAACCGGTTTCCCACAACGGCAAACCCGTGAATGAAATTGAAACCAATTTTAAAGATGTCAAATCCGTTTTCAGAACTGCTGCTATTTTCGGCGCCAACGCATCCGGTAAATCAAATTTTATTGAAGCTTTTATGGTTTTTAAAAAAATTGTAAAAAAAAGTTTCAGCAATTCTATAGACAGCACATTCGAAATTGATAATTATATGCTGGGAAGCAAAACTAGCAGAGATATCCATTTTGAAATAAAGTTTATTATAAAGAATAACTTATACCGATATGGTTTCTCTTTGGATAATAAAAAAGTAAAAAAAGAATACCTTTATATTACACCTCAGAAAACAAACAAAGAAAAAGAGATTTTTAATAGAAACAACAAACAATATTCTTATGATACAGAAATTATATCCAATGAAAACTGGGCAAAAGAAACCATAGCAACCAGATTGTTCTTGTCAGAGCTGGTAAATAACCGTAATGTAACAAACTATCATATATTTTATCCTTTTTTAGAAATTACAGGAAGTTTACAATTAAAATTTAATACAATTATCGATAATAAGGATACCTTATTTAGTTACATTATGAACAAAAAAGATACTTTGATTAATTTTATGAACAAAGTAGATTTTAACATCAAAAATATAAGAATAAAAAGGCCGAGCCTAAAATCCGTTTTACTAGACCCTAATGGAATCGAAATTATGTCTACTCATAAAACAGAAAATGGTAAAGAAATTGAGGTAAAATTTAACACTTTTGAATCTGAAGGAACCAAAGTTGCTTTTGCCTTATCAGGCCAGGTAATAAGTGCATTAAGCTCGGGAGCAACCCTTATTGTCGATGAACTTGACCGCTCGCTGCACCCGTTGCTGGTGAAACATATTGTTAATCTATTCAACAACCCGGAAACCAACCCTCTAAACGCACAGCTGATTTTTACAAGCCACGCTCATTATCTTATGGACGGAGAAACATTGAGCCGCGACCAGATTTGGCTGACTTCCAAGGAAAATGGTTTTTCATCGCAGCTCTATTCATTAGGTGACTTCAAAGAATTAACCCGCAAAAAAGACAACTTCTACAACGAATATATGTACGGTATCTTTGGTGCCGTTCCCAACATAAAAGAGGACTAATCATGCGGCGGACGTCCCCTCAAAAACTGCGTAAACTCCATTTGATTATTTGTGAAGACACCAAATCTTCGCAATACTATTTACAGGGACTAAAAGACAAATTCGGCATTAATATTAAAATTGAAAAATCAGAAGGAACCGATATCTCCAACGTCATTCGTACAGCTGATTTTAAAAGCAAACGTACCGGTTTAAACAAAAACCTGCTCCAAACCTATTGCCTGTTTGATAAAGACAATATGCCAGAAGACATTTTTCAAAAAAAATTACGTGAATCTCAAACCAAAGGATACATCAACGCCTTTTCAGTTCCATGTTATGAATACTGGCTTCTTTTGCACCTTTCCCGAACTGACCGCGGATTTGCCTCCTCTCAAGAATGTTGTGCTGCTTTTGTTGAAGCTTATAATCAAAAATTTGGCACCCGTTTTTCAATTACTGACTTAAAAAAGAAAAAAGACATTTTTAACGACTTATTTTCTTTCTTTGACTCAGCTTTTACAAATGCTGATTCCATTAATTTCAAAAATATAACCAATCCTTATACCAATATGCACGAAGTTCTTAGAGTATTATTAAAATACAAAACAAAAAACTAAATTCTCTGTTCATATTTTGCAAAGAATTGCATTTTGCAGCCCTGTTTACCCCTGTTTTTGCCATTCTTTGCAAAAACGCCCCCTGTTTTCTTTTTCCCCGCCCGGAAATTTAAATCTTCCCGCCGGCCCCGCTGCACGCGCTATTTGTCACCCGCCCTGCATTACCCTCTGGACAACAGCGCGCTTTTAGCCTAAAATTACCCCAGTTTTTAATCATGAAAGAAGAAAGATCATGCGCCATTCCCAACGTGCCAACGACCAGCTCCGCGATATTGAGCTGATTCCTCATTTTAACCCCTATGCCGAGGGTTCCTGCCTCGTCAAATTCGGCGGCACCCATGTCGTCTGCACCGCCAGCGTTGAGGAAAAAGTCCCCCAGTGGCTCAAAGGCCAGAACAAAGGCTGGATTACCTCCGAATATGCCATGCTCCCCCGCTCCGCCCAGCAGCGAATTCCCCGGGAATGCAAAAAGCCTTCCGGCCGCACGCAGGAAATCCAGCGCCTGGTCGGCCGCTCTCTCCGCTCGGTGGTTGATCTCGACAAGATGAAAGATATTTCCATTTGTATTGACTGCGACGTGATTCAGGCTGACGGCGGCACCCGCGTTGCCTCCATCACCGGCGGTTTTGTCGCTCTCTATATCGCCGTTCAAAAACTGATGGCCGAGAAAAAAATCAAGGTCAATCCCATTCGTGAATTTGTCGCCGCCGTTTCCTGCGATATTTATAACGGCGAGCCAATTTTGGACGTTGATTATGTCGAGGATTCCAATTCCCAGGTTGATATGAATTTCGTCATGACCGAAAGCGGCAAAATTGTCGAGATTCAGGGAACCGCCGAAGGGGCGCCTTTTGACGAGGAGCAGTTTAACCAAATGCTTGCTCTCGGCAAAAAAGGCATTAAAGAAATCATCGCCAAACAAAAACAAGCTTTAGGACTGTAAGGATAATCCCATGAAAATCACCAAACTGGTCGTTGCTTCCCATAATCAGGGCAAGATTGACGAGATTAAAAAAATGCTCTCGCCTTATCAAATCGAGGTGGTTTCTGCCCGCGAGCTCAACCTGCCCGATGTGGAAGAAACCGGAACCACCTTTGCCGAAAACGCGGCGCTGAAAGCCGAACAATTGAGCGAGGCCTCGGGCCTGCCCTGCCTGGCCGATGATTCCGGCCTCTGCGTCAATGCGCTGGGCGGCCGTCCCGGCGTTTATTCCGCGCGTTATTCCGAATTTGAAAAAGACGGCAAAACCGAACGCGATTTCAGCCGCGGCATGGACAAGCTGCTGGCCGAACTGGCCGCGCTTGACACCGCCGACCACTCCGCTTATTTTGCCTGCGTGCTGGCTTTCAAAATCCCCGGCGAAAAATGCCGCTTTTTTGAGGGCCGCGTCAACGGCGTTATCGCACATGAAAAAAGCGGCACCGGCGGTTTCGGCTTCGACCCGGTGTTTATTCCCGACGGGTCCGACAAGACTTTTGCCCATTTTAGCAAAGATGAAAAAGCGGCTGTTTCTCACCGCGGCCGCGCTTTTGAGAAATTCATAACCGGGGTTTTTAACGCTGACTAACCTGTTTAACATCTCCGCTTCCGGCTGCTTTGTGGACACGCTGGCCGCCCGCTTTCTGGAAGAATACCGCGACAACCCGCTTGACCTGGCGGAGGTGTTGTTCCTGCTGCCCAACCGCCGCGCCTGCCAAAACCTTCAGGACGCTTTTGTCCGCCTCAAAGGGCTGCAGCCCACCCTGCTTCCCCGGCTGATGCCCTTGGGCGAGGTGGAAGAAGACGAGCTGCTGCTGACCGGTAACCATATCGAAACAGCCCTCGCCCAGCTCCCCCCGGCGATTGACCGCGCCGAACGGCTGATGTTGTTTACCAAAATAATCATGGCAAAACCGCATGATTTCGGTATCGAAAAAATGTCGCTCAATCAGGCCTGTTTTCTGGCGCAGGAACTGGCGCGCCTGATAGACACCGCCCACAACGAAAACCTCAGTTTTGACAATCTCCGCGCCCTGGTGCCGGAAGAATACGCCGCCCATTGGCAGGAAACGCTCAAGTTTCTCGCCATCATCACCGAATATTGGCCGCAAATTTTGAACGAGCGCGGACTGATTGACCCGGCTCAGCGCCGCAACCTGCTGATTCGCCAGCAATGCGCCCTCTGGCAGGCCTGCCCCCCCAAAGGGCGGATTATTGCCGCCGGAACCACCGCCACCTATCCGGCCATGAAAGAGCTGGTTAAAGTTATTCTTGGGCTGCCCCGCGGCGAAGTCATTCTCGCCGGGCTGAACCGTCATTTGGAAGATGAGGCCTGGGAGCAGATCGATGAAACCCATCCCCAGTTTGAGCTGAAACAGCTGCTGGATTATCTCGGGCTGCGCCGCGAAGATGTCGCCGATTTTACGCCGCCTGCCGAACCTGAACGCGAAAAGCTGATTGCCGAGGTCATGCGCCCCGCCGTTACCACCGACCGATGGCGCTGCCTTTCTGCAACCGGAATTTCCGCCGCGGCCCTGGCCGGGCTGAATGTCATTAACACCGCCGATATCCGCGAGGAGGCGCTGGCGATTGCCCTGCTGATGCGCCAAACCCTCGAAACGCCCGAAAAAACCGCCGCGCTGGTCACCCCCGACCGCAACCTGGCCCGCCGCGTTGCCGCCGAACTGGCACGCTGGAACATTGATGTTGACGATTCTGCCGGACGCCCCCTCGGGCTCACCCCTCTTGGCGCCTTTTTGCGGCTGACAGCCGTTGCCGCCGCCAAACCGCGCCGGGTTGACCTGCTCGCCCTGCTCAAACATCCGCTGTGCGGCCTGGGTAAAACTTATGCCGAGGTCCGCCGCCAGGCGCGCAATCTGGAACAAGTCGTCTGGCGCGGCCAAACGCCCGACCCCGAGCTTGAAAGCCTGTTGGCCTGCCTGAACGATCTGCTCGGCGGGTTTCGCGAATTATCCGCCCGCCCCTCGGCCTCGCTGCAGGAGCTGCTCGCCGCGCATATTCAGGCCGCCGAACGGCTGGCCGCCACCGCCGAAACCCCCGGCACCGATTTGCTCTGGCGCGGCGAAGCGGGAGAAGCCGCCGCTGATTTTCTGGCCGGCTGGTATGAACAGGCCGGGGTTTTGGGCGAGATTGAACCGCGCGAATATCTGGGTTTGTTTGAGGCGATGATTGCCGGAATCACCGTTCGTCCCCGTTACGGCACCCACCCCCGCCTGCGGATTCTCGGCCCTATTGAGGCCCGCCTCAGCCACTATGACACCATGATTATCGGCGGCGTTAATGAAACCGTCTGGCCGCAGTCAGCCGGTTCTGACCCCTGGCTGTCACGCCCCATGAAAAAGGATTTTGGATTCCCCCTGCCCGAAAAAGCCATCGGCATTCTGGCGCTGGACTTCTGCAACCTGCTTGCCGCGCCGGAAGTTTACCTCACCCGCGCCGACCGTGTCGAAGGCACGCCGATGGTAAAGTCCCGCTGGCTTATGCGGCTGGAAACCGTGCTCAAAGCGCTTAACCTGAATATCGAAACCATCGAAATGCCATTATACCGCCTGCTGGCCCGCAGCCTCGACCACCCCGCCGCATTCACCCGGCTGGAACCGCCGGCGCCCTGCCCGCCGGTGAGCGCCCGCCCGCGCAAACTTTCCGCCAGCGGCATTGAGCTGCTCATGCGTGACCCTTACAGCGTTTTTGCAAAATATATCCTCCGGCTGAAACCTTTGGAAGAAATCGAGCCGGACCTGACCATGGCTGACTACGGCACCATTATCCACGGCATTCTGGAACAGTTTAATAACCGCTGGCCCGCGGAATTTCCCGCCAATGCCCGTGAAGAACTTCTGGCCGCCGGCCGGCAGACTTTCGCCGAAAACAACCTGGCGCTGGAGCGCCGCGCTTTCTGGTGGCCCGCCTTTGAAAAGATTGTCGACTGGCTGGTCAGCACCGAAGAGGAATACCGCCTGAACATCCGCCGCGTCAATAACGAGGTCAGAGGGGAATATTCCTGGACGGCCCCTGCGGGAAAATTTACCGTCACCGCCAAAGCCGACCGGGTCGATCAGACCCTGGACGGCAAAATCAACATCATTGACTACAAAACCGGCAAAGCCCGCACGCCCAAAGAAGTTCGCGCCGGCTATGCCCCCCAGCTGCCGGTTGAGGGCCTTATTGCCGCCCGCGGCGGATTCGGCTCGCTCCCGGCCGCGGCAGTTGACCAGCTGATTTACTGGCAGCTCGGCCGTCAGGCAACCGTTATTGACGGCGAGATGGAGCAGCTGCTGGCCGATACCGAACAACATCTTAAAGAGCTGGTCAATGTTTTTGACTTTCCGTCAACGGCTTACATCTGCCACCCCAACCCCAAACGGATTCCCGAATATTCCGATTATGAGCATTTGGCCCGCACCAAAGAATGGTCGGTGCAGGGAGGCGGCGATGACTGATATAGAGCTTCAGAAACAAACCCGCATTGAGCTTGCCACCCGCCAGCAGCGTCTGGCTTCAGACCCCCGCCGTTCCGTCTGGGTAGAAGCTTCCGCCGGAACCGGAAAAACCAAGGTTTTATCCGACCGCGTCCTCCGCCTGCTCCTCAACGGCACCCCGCCGGGTCGGATTCTCTGCCTGACCTATACCAAGGCGGCCGCGGTTGAAATGAGCACCCGTATCGCCGGGCGGCTCAGCCGCTGGGCGGTTATCAGCGATGACAAGCTCGAAGCCGAATTATGCCGCCTGCTCGGCAGCAGGCCGGAAGATTCCCGTCAGCTTTCGGAACTTGCCGCCCAGGCGCGCAAACTTTTCGCCGTTTTGCTCGATACACCCGGCGGCATGAAAATTCAGACCATCCACAGTTTCTGCCAGGAAATCTTAAAGCGCTTTCCCATCGAGGCCAAAATCTCACCCTATTTTGAGGTTATGGACGACCGCGCCGCAAAAGAGGCCATTGAAGAAGTCAAATCCCGCCTGCTGCGCAAAATTGAAGACGAACCTGACAGCCCCGCCGGCCGGGCACTGGCTTTCATCACCAAATCGGTCAGCGAATTTATGTTCCCGAGACTGATGGAAACCATCACCGCCAACCGCAACAAAATCGCCCGCCTGCTTGATAATTATGCGGGATTGGACGATTTGCTCGCCGCCACCGCTACCAAACTCGGCGTGGCACAGGGAACCACCCGTGACCAGCTGGCCGCCGGTTTTTGGAGCGCCGCCGACAAATCCGCCGTGCGTTCCCTGGCTGAAGCCATGAACAGCGGTTCTGACTCTGACCGCCGCAAAGCCGTTGTTTTGGAAGCCGCCCTCAACAGCCGTAATTTTGCCAATATTTATAACGATTACAGCGCAATTTTCCTGACCAAAGACGGCACCCCCCGCAAATCTGTTGCCACCAAAGCTGTTTTCAAAATTTTTCCCGCCGGAGAGGAATGGGCCTCCCGCGAAGCCGAACGCCTGCAAACCTGCAACCGCCAGATGGCCGCTGCCGCCCTGCTGGCTTCTACTACTGCGGTGCTTCATCTGGCTGATGAACTGATTCGCGGTTATAACCATTACAAAAACCTCCATTCCAAAATGGACTACGAGGACCTGATTGTTCTCACCCGCCGCCTGCTTGAAACTCCCGGCGCTGCCGACTGGGTGCTTTATAAACTGGACGGCGGTATTGATAACGTGCTGATTGACGAGGCGCAGGATACCTCGCCTGACCAATGGGCGATAATCCGCGCCGTTACTGATGAATTTTTTAACGGCAAAGGTGCCAAAGACAATCCCTGCACCGTTTTTGCCGTGGGTGACCGCAAACAGTCAATTTATTCTTTCCAGGGTGCCGACCCTGCCGAATTTGACCGCATGCGCCGCCATTTCAGCGAAAAGCTTTCTCCATCCGGCAGTTTTAATGAAGTCAGCCTTGAAGTGTCTTTTCGTTCTACCGCCGCTGTTCTCGATACCGTCAACTGCGTCTTTGCCGACGACAAAGCCAAAAGCGGCGTAGCTCCCGCCGGACAAGCAGTCGTGCATACGCCGTCACGGATCGGAGAAGGCGGAAAAGTTGAACTTTGGCCGCTGATAGAAGCGGAGGAAAACGAAAATCCCGATGTCTGGCTTCCCCCGGTGGAACGGGTTGTGGCGGAATCCACCAGTTCCCGGCTGGCGCGCCAGATTGCCGAGCGGATTCGCCAAATGGTCGGCCGCGGCGAAAAACTGGTTTCCCAAAACCGCCCGCTGCGCTACCGCGATTTTATGGTGCTGGTTCAGCGCCGCAACAGCTTTGTCGAAGAATTGGTCCGCGCCTGCAAAAATGCCGGCGTCAATGTTGCCGGCGTTGATAAAATCCGCCTGCTGGAACAAATCGCCGTTCAGGATTTGCTTTCCGTCGGCAAATTTATGCTGCTGCCCTCAGACGACCTCACTTTGGCTGAAATTCTCAAATCGCCGCTGTGGGGCCTGACCGATGATGATCTTTTCAAACTGGCCTATAACCGCGGCGGCCAGACATTATGGCAGCGCCTCAAAACCGCACCCGAATATGCCGCCGTCACCGTAGAGCTGCAGAACCTGCTCAATATCAGCGACCGGATCCGCCCCTACGAGCTTTACGCCCTTATTCTCGGAAAACTCGGCGGGCGGCGCAAACTGGTTTCCCGCATCGGCCCGGAAGCCGAGGACGGCATTGACGAATTCATGAACCTCTGCCTTAAATTTGAGGCCGAACATATTCCCAGCCTGCAGCTTTTTATCGACTGGGTTGAAAAAGATGAAGTCGAAATCAAGCGCGAACTGGAGCAAAGCGAAGCCGATGCGGTGCGGATTATGACTGTCCACGGCTCCAAAGGACTTCAGGCCCCGGTGGTTATTTTGCCGGATACCGTCCGTGTCAAATCGATTCGCAACGAGGCCGGGCTGCTGCTGGACGATGTGCTTTATTACCCCCTCAAATCCGACGAATATGAAGATAACTGCAAAACCGTCAAAAACAAAGAAAAAGAACTATCGCTGGAAGAATACCGCCGCCTGCTCTATGTGGCTTTGACCCGGGCAGAAGAAAGGCTGTGTATCTGCGGTTATAAAATGCACAACGCCCCCAGCGAAGAGTCCTGGTACGAACTCTGCAAAACCAATCTGGCCAAAATCGCCGCTGCTGATGAAGAAGGTAATTTAAACTATGAAGTCGCTCAGGAAGTAAACGTTGATCCCCAGCCCTTCGCTGCTGCCGAAACGGATTCCTGCCCTGATTTCGGCTGGCTGCACACCCCCGCCCCGCAGGAAGGAAAACTCGCCAAACCCCTCATGCCCTCCAAAATCGATGAAACCGAGCTGGAAACCCCAGCGGTTTCCCCCGTCTCTCCCGGCTCAGGCGGATGTTACCGGCGCGGCACCATTATTCATAAACTGCTGCAGTTTCTGCCGGATACCGGCAGCATTGACAAAGTGGCGGTCATTCGTGAGTTTTTGGCCCGCAACGCGCCTGAATTTTCCGAACGGGACTGCCGCCAGATTGAAACCGAGGTGCTCCGCCTCCTAAACGATCCGCAGTTTGCCGCCGTCTTCGGCCCCGCTTCGAAAGCCGAGGTCCCGCTGATGGGCCATGTTGATGACCGGATCATCTCCGGAAAAATCGACCGTCTGGCCGTAGAACCGGACCGGGTTTTGATTGTGGACTTCAAAACCAACCGTCCGGCCGCCGCCTCGCTGGCGGAAGTACCCGCCGCTTATCTCAAACAAATGCGCGCTTATCGCCGCCTGATTGAACAGATTTATCCCGGCCGTAAAGTTCAGACCCTGATTCTGTGGACCAATACCGCCCGCCTGATGGAAATCATCTGAGATACATTCGCTGTATATTTATAAAAATCGCCTTTTTTTCAATTTAAGACTTTATTTAATAAAAATATTCACTATATTAGAAAAAGCTATACTGTTCATTGAAAGGAAAAACCATGAAAGCGATTACGGACGCACAATTTGAGTCAGAGGTTCTCAAAGCAAAAGGATTGGTATTGGTTGATTTCTGGGCCGAATGGTGCGGGCCCTGCCGTCAGCTGATTCCGGTTCTGGAAGAAGTTTCCAAAGAAATGGCCGGCAAAGTCGAAATTTGCAAAATGAATGTTGATGAATCCCCCAACACCGCCGCCCAATACGGCATTCGCAGCATTCCGACGCTGTTTTTGTTCAAAGACGGCAAACAAATTGATGTCAAAGTCGGCTTAAACTCCAAAGCCGCTCTGGAATCTTGGATTAACGCCAACGCTTAATAAACTTCAAATGAAAAAAGCCCCGGCTTCCCGGGGCTTTTTTCTAGTCTTCCAAACGAACTGAAATTTTTTTACCGTAATAAGCCGCCAATTTAAAAGCCTGACCTATCCTTTGACACCGCCCGAGTTCTATTTTATCGACAATCCAGCGCGGCATTTCTGCATAGCGGTAAATCTGTTCAGTCGTTTTACGCCTTTTTTCTCTTTCTTCTCGAAAACAAACCCCCAAATCCCGCCAAAACTTAACACGAACTTTTGACCGCCCCAAATTAGCCTTTTCCACGAACAAGATTCTCCGTTGTTCCAAAACAGATTTATTAAAAATTTTCTGAAATATTTTCATGATTTTTTCCTTTGTAATTTCTCTATAGTAAAGTGGTGGGAGCTAGAAACAGCTACAAAGAAACTGCCCGCCTATTCAATATATTCGGACGGACTCCCACCTTAAAGTGAGTTCTTTGTAAGAGTTTCTAGCTCTTGATTTAGTTTTAACTGAAATGTATTTTGAAGTCAAACAAATTTTCCGCCATACGAAAACGCCGGCGTGCAGATAGCTTGCGCAAAGAAAGTGATTTCCAGAGGCCGAAAAGTTTAACTTTTCTGTATGAGTTGACCGCCGAGCGCGCTGACGAGCGAAACAGAGGAAATAGTATCTCCCATGCCGACCAGGGTCAACGGTTTTTCAACCAAAATTGTCGGCACGGCAATCACGTCATAATCTTCATAATGACTGATCCCTGTCAAAACCAGATTTTCATCGCCGATATAATCGCCGAGTTTTTTCAGTTCTTCCAGTCCCGGCGCGCAGGGATCCATTCCTTTTGACCACAGCAGGTTTTTAACCTCGTTGATATGGCCGCTGCCCGCTTTGCTGGCAGCAACTGTTGCCGCCAGGCACATTCCCCGGCGGTTGGCTTCCGGGCTGACCGGAAAATCCTTGTCTTGCAACGTGACATACAGCCCGAACATATGCATTTGGATTCGCCGGCTGCCGACTTTTTTCTTAATCCGCAGCAAAGCGTCAAACAGATTCACTGCCGTACAGTCTTCCTCGCAGATTTTCGCCAGATTTTCCTCATTGATAACTTCCAGCACATCAATGGTTTCCCGTTCATTCAGGCCGATGGAGTCCGCGCGTGACGCCACTTTTTCAACGATGGCCTTGCGGACAATCTTGTCCTGGGTGGAGGCCACTTCCAAATGCAGCAGCGCGCCGCGGTCCTGCCAGCGCTGCACCACCGGAACCGAACCTTCAATCAGTTCGACCCCGCCGTTGGCCGCTGTCAGGGCGTGATAGCCGGACAAAATCACCGCGTCAAGTTTTTGCCGCGCCACATAATCTACAAAATTTTCATCCATCACCAAACGCAGATTCAGGGGATCATAGGTGGCAATAAAGCGATTGGCTTTCGGGCAGCTGACTTTGTGTCCGTCCAATTCAAACACATCACCTTTATCAAACTCGATAATCCAGTGAATTAAAGGCGTATCAGCCGTCCGGTTAATCTGATGCGCGGCTTTGACCGCACCGTTTTCATCAAAAGACAACAGATTGTCAAGCGGCAGAAACTGCCGGGCCTGGAGTTCCGACAGCGAATTGCAATGGCAGAAAACCTGCTGGACGCCGCAGACCGCCAGCGCATTGGCCACTATACCGCCTTGCCCGCCCATTTGCAGGCGGTCAAACCCCAATTGCTCAGACATAAAATTAAAAACGCCGATATCTTCGGTCAGCCATTCTTCGGCAATCCCTTTGCTGAAACATTTAAACGCCCCCCTGATTACATCTTGCGGCATATGGAGCTTGTTTTCTTTCACCTCTGTCAGCGCCTGCCAGTCCAAACCGGTTTCCCGGGCCAATTCTGCTAGCCGCCGCCCGTTGATTTTCAGCACTGCATCAACATTGGTATTAAACGCTGTCGCCACGGCTTTAACCTGCCGCATATTTCTAAGGGTATTTTCAACGCCGGAATAATATTCCGCCCACTTTTGAACTGCCTGTTTCATGAGTCTGCCTCTGGTTTAGTTCGTAGATTTTTTAAGAAAATTAACTTTCATCAGCGCCAGCGAGCTTGCTGAAATCCGGCTCACCGCCTGATTAAATTCCACATTGCCGCGGGCCTTTTCCAGCCATGCCGCTAAAGCCTTATCCTTGAGTAAATCGGCATTTTCCGGCAGCGCCAGCTCATTGACGGCAGCTTCCAGATTACCGTGCAAAACATCCTGGCGGACTTTTTCCAGCCCCTGATTAGCCTCAAAAGCCGGTGCCTCCTGATTCACCCGTTTAATTTGCACAATCTCGCTCAATTTACTGTTGATCCGGTCCGTCCAGGTCTTGTCAAAAGCTTCTTTTTGTTCTTTCACCAGCCGGGTATAAATCCTGGCAAACTCATCGTCCAGCAGACTACCCGGAACAATTCCGCTGCGGGCATAACGGGCCATCTGTTCCAGCGGCTGTTTCAGCTGGGGATTATGAGCCGCAATCTGATTTAAAACTTCCATTTCATATTCAAAACTGCCCCCGCGGTCGGCACTGTCTTTCACCAGCATCGCCGCCGTCAGGGTCAGCGCGCCTTCGTCGGTCACTTTAGCCAGTTTGTCGAGCTGCGCTTCCGCCTTATCTATACGGGTCACCAGCCCCAGTACCGTTGCCACATCGGCTTTGGAATCAATTACATTTAAATTGGTCTTTTCAATCGCGGCGATTTTTTCATTCACTGCGGTTAAATCCGGCTCAACCGCAGCCTGCGGCTGGTTTGACAGGCGCAGCACTTCGCTTTGCAAAGTGGCTACCTGGCTCTGCAATTGCCCCAGCTGCGTCCCCATATCCGGCGCTGCCGCCCTTTCCGCCGCGGTGTCTTCCTGCCGGCTTTCAATTGCATTTTTAATCTGGTCGATAATCTGCGGATTTTTCCATAAGCCGTATCCGGCCGCCGCCAGCGCTGCCAAAACCAGCAGCTTGATAAAAGCCGCTTTCCAATGGCGCTTGGGGAGAGTTACCGTTTTTTCCTGCTCTGATTTTTCTTCCATTTTTTTATAATCCTTCATGCGTAAATCCTTGGCATTAAATTTTTTATAGTGTATAAGATATAAAAAAAACTGCAATATATATATGCACTAATCTTCAAAAAGGAAGAACAAAAACCATGCTGGTTTTAGGAATAGAAAGTTCATGCGATGAAACCGCCGCCGCCATTGTCAACGACAAGCGCGAAATCCTCGGCGAATGTGTTCTCACCCAGCTTGAACACAAAACTTATGGCGGGGTTGTTCCGGAAATTGCCGCCCGCTGCCATCTGGAACATATCGACGATATTTTGGAAGAAACTTTCAAACGCGCCGGTATCCGGCCTTGCGAAATCGATGCCGTTGCCGCAGCAGCCGGCCCCGGACTGATCGGCGGCGTTGTTATCGGCGTCATGGCAGCCAAAGCTCTTGCCCTGGCCCTGGACAAGCCTTTTATTGCCGTCAACCATCTGGAAGGTCACGCCCTTTGCGCCCGCCTGTCCGATGATGTTGCCTATCCTTATCTGCTGCTGCTGGTATCCGGTGGCCATTGCCAGATTTTAATCGTCAAAGGCGTCGGCGAATTTGAACGCCTCGGCACCACCATTGACGACGCGGCCGGAGAGGCTTTTGATAAGGTTGCCAAAATGCTCGGCCTCGGTTATCCCGGCGGCCCGATGATTGAAAAAATGGCCGAGCTCGGCGATGAAGACCGTTTTGTGCTGCCCCGGCCTTTGTGGAATTCCGGCGACTGCAACCTGTCTTTTTCCGGGCTTAAAACCGCCGTTCGTAAAATCATTGAATCCTATTCTCCCGACAATAATATCGAACATGCCATCTTACGCAAACGCGATGTGGCCGATATCTGCGCCGGTTTCCAGCTTGCCGCCACCGAAAGCCTGATTCACAAACTCAAATCAGCGATTGCCGTCTTCCGCACCCGTTACCCGCAGGGTAAAGATTTGGTGGTATCCGGAGGGGTTGCCGCCAACACTTATCTGCGCCGGAAGCTGCAGCAGCTGGCAGAAACCGAGGGCTTAAAATTTGCCGCCCCGCCGATTCGCTTTTGCACCGACAACGGCGTGATGATTGCCTGGGCCGGAATGGAACGCGCCCTCAAAGGAATGTATGATAATCTCGATTTCAAACCGCGCCCGCGCTGGCCGTTAGATGCTGACGCTCCCAAAGCTGCCGGCGCCGGAGGAGTAAAGGCATAGCCCATGCGTAAAACTGAAGAAATTTTAGCAATCCTGGATGTTTTTAAAACCGCGGATCCCAATCCCGGAACCGAACTGGAATATAAAAACGCTTTCACTCTGCTGGTCGCCATTGTCCTTTCGGCGCAAAGCACTGACAAAGGCGTCAACAAAGCGACCAAAGCCCTGTTTGAAGTCGCCGATACCCCGGCCAAAATGGCTGCGCTCGGCCTGGAACAAATTAAAGACTATATTAAAACCATCGGCCTCTACAACAATAAAGCCAAAAATATTTTGGCCCTCAGCCAACAACTGGTTGAAAAATACGGTGGAGAAGTGCCACATGACCGCCAAGCGCTGGAAAACCTGCCCGGCGTCGGCCGCAAAACCGCCAACGTTATCCTCAATGTCTGGTGGCATGAACCAACAGTCGCGGTGGATACTCATGTTCTGCGCCTGGCCGAACGCCTGGAACTCAGCGACGGCAAAACCCCGCTGGCAGTAGAAGCCGATCTTAACCGGATTCTGCCTGATGACTACAAAATGTATGTCAACCACTGGCTGGTTTTGTTCGGCCGCTATATCTGCAAAGCCCAGCGCCCGAACTGCGCCAACTGTCCGGTCGCGCATTTTTGCCGCTCGGCTGATAAAAAGATTTAAGCCTAATTACCTATACAAACCGGCCGGATGAAGCTTATATCATCTGCATACACCAATTGCCGCTGAATTTATTTCTTTGGCCCGGTGTATGCTTAATGCCAACCAAAGAGATTTTCATTTCGGCGGATGGTGTTGCAGAAAACTGGGTTGGCAGGCTTGATCCTTCCAACCCTTTTTTCATGCACTTCTCTAACTCAAACGGGTAACTCTGACCAGGCTGATTTGATTTTTATTGCGTTTAATGATTTCAAAACTGAAATTGTCAAAAATAAACTTTTGCCCCTGTTCGGGAATTGACTGGGTCATATCCAGCAGATAACCGGCAACCGTTACCGCATTTTCATCATTAATATTCCAGCCGTATTCGCGGTTAAGATCACGGATTGCCACCTGGCCGTCAACCAGCCAGCTCTTATCGCCGTCTTTGCGGATACCCATGGTCTCAAGTCCCTGAACATCGCTCTCATCATTAATATCGCCGACGATTTCTTCCAAAATATCTTCTAAAGTCACGATTCCCTGCAAATCGCCGTATTCGTCAACCACTATCGCAAAATGCTCCCGCCGCGCCCGAAACAGCTGCAGCTGTTTCATCAGCGTTGTATTATCGGGAATAAACCACGGCGGCGTCATCAGGTCTTCAACCTTGATTTCTTTATAATGTCCCTGCTTTTCGACCGCTTCTTTAAACAGCGTCTTAACCCGGATGACCCCCACGATATTTTCCGGCCGCTCACGGTACAGCGGAATTCGCGAAAACGGACAGTTCTTAACTTTTTCAAGAATTTCTTCAAAAGGCAGATCAATATCCAGCGAAAACAGATTTTTGCGATGGTTCATCACATCATAAACTTCAACATCGGTCAAATCCAGGATACTGCTCAGCATGGCTTTTTCCTGCGCTTCGGCTTTATCATGACATTGCAGAATAACATCGCGTACTTCCGACAGCGAGGTGTTTTCGTCTTCCGCCCGCTCAAACCAGCGCGGCCCCATTTTCCAGCCGAGAATAAACATCCCCGCCGCCGCAACAATGATACCGCCGATAAGCGCCGTCATGATTTTTTCTCCTGCTGAAACTGTTCAATCGCCTCAATCACCCGCTGCACCGTATTGTCGACCTGCTCTTCTTTGGTTTCGACAATAATATCGGCTTCGGAATAATAAGGATATTCATCGTGAATATATTTTTCCAGCTTGTTTTTCAGCTCATCATCGCTGCCTTTTAAAAACGGGCGGTGTTTGCGCCCGGTGGTGCGATGGTATAAAATGTCAATATCAGCCTTCAGCCAGATGGTAATGGCATTTTCTTTGGCATATTTCCGGGTTTGTTCGGCAACAAAAGAACCGCCCCCGGAAGCCAGAACACAGGAGTCCCCCTGCAGCAGGCGCTTCATCACCCGGGCCTCGCCGGCGCGGTATTCTTCCACGCCGAAACACTTCAAAACATCAACCAGCGACAGCCCCGCCGCTTTTTCAACTTCCTGATCTCCGTCGACAAAAGGAAGATTCAGACGTTTGGCCAGACGGCGCCCGACGCTGGTTTTGCCGCTGCCCATCAGTCCCACCAGTAAAATGATCTTGTTATTCAGGTTTATCATCAGCTTTGGTAATTTTAACTTATCTTTCAAACTTGTTATGCTAAATATATAGTAAACGAGATTTATAGCAATATTTTTTTTGAAAAGGAACCTGAAAATGCGTAATAAAAAAGCCAACTGGCTGCCCTGGGTCATCGGAACCCTGATTATCGCCGCTTTTATTTTTGTATTGGTCCGCGAAGTCCCCATGCCCGGCGAACATGTTGAACAGGCCGTTGAAGTCCGGCTAAATTGACCCTGATTCCGAAAACCGCCATGCCCCGCTCCCTGATTGACAGTTTTTTAAACATGATGACAGCCCAGATCGGCGCGTCGGGAAACACCGTTGAGGCTTACCGCCGTGATCTGGAGCAGTTTACCGACCTCTGCCCTCAGAAAGACCTGGGCAAAATCACTGAGCGCGATATTGCCGAAGTCATCCGGGAGCTTACCCAAAAAGGCTATGCCGCCAAATCGGTTGCCCGTAAAATTTCAGCCATTAAAGACTATTTTAAATTCCTTTTTTCCGAAAAAGAAATCAGCTCCAATCCCTCCGCAGATATTCAGGCGCCGCGGCAGGAAAAACCGCTGCCCAAATTTTTGACTGTTGAAGAAATCCGCCGGCTGATGGAAACCGCCGCTGCCGGAACCTCTCTGGCCTTTCAGCGGCTTGCCGTTATGCTGGAGCTTATGTATGCCTGCGGGCTGCGCGTTTCGGAGCTGGTCAGCCTGCCGGAAAATTGTATCAATTTTGATAAAAAATTAATTCTCGTCCGCGGCAAGGGCAGCAAAGAACGCCTGATTCCCATCGCCGGCACCGCCCTTGATGCCGTAAATGCTTATTGGAATATCCGTGAAAGTTTTATCCGCGGCGGCCGCAAATCTGTCTGGCTTTTTCCGTCCCTGACTTCCCAATCGGGACATATTACCCGTGATGCTTTTTACAAAGATCTTAAGAATCTTGCCGTGCAAGCGGGAATTTTCCCGTCTAAAATTTCCCCCCATGTCTTGCGCCATTCTTTTGCGACTCATCTTCTTAACGGCGGAGCCGACCTTCGCGCCGTTCAAAAAATGCTCGGCCATGAAAACATTGCCACCACCGAAATTTATACGCATATTATTTCGGACCAGCTTATTGAAACCGTTAAACAAAACCACCCCTTGTCCCGTTTTAAAAGCTGAAAAAGGACTTTGTAATCAAAGTCCTTTTTCCTGATTTTTACATGTACAGAGCCACAAACAGATTCAAAATATTATAAACATCTGTCCCGTCCCCAATGCTTTCAAAAAAGCCCGGCCCGAAAACCTGCCTGGGTGCATTCGGACAAAGATACGCATTGGCATCATCTTCCAAATAAACCAGCGGCGAAATCCAATCCTCCAAATCCGGCCATAATGCCAGGTGACAGTCTTTAACCAGCTCGTATTTGAAATTTTCCGGCTTCTTCCCCGCATATTTGCAGTAATTCTTTGCCAGATGACCGCGCAGGTTAAACAGCTTTATTTCTTCCCCGTCGGTCCGAAACTTGTCCGCCTTTTCAAAAACCTCTTCAACCCGCCGGTTTCCCTGATCAAAATATTCGGCAATTTCACCAATCGTCAAATCCGTGCGGAAATATTTCAACGGCGTAATGAACTGCGGGCTTAACAAACGTTTTCCGCTCAAATCTTCCGCTTCATGGATCACCTCCAGCAAAACCGGCCGTGTCACATCACGGGGATGCCCGATAGGCTGCTGTTCAATAACCTCAAGATCATTTCCCATTCCGCGGGCGGATAACTCTGTGGCAACTCTCTGTAAAAATTCTGACTTTTTCATAATAATCTGGGTTTTATGCTGCCGGTGGCAGCGGTTTATATAATAAAAAAATTTCTATACTAATCAAAATATGAACTTTTTTAACATACCCCCACAAAAAAACAAGGAAAATTTCAGAAAATTACAATTGCGCGGCCAGCTTAAGAAACTGCTGCGGGGTAATCTGTTCAGGGCGGTCCGTCAACGCGATTCCCGCCGCTGCACAGTTAGCCTCCAGGTTAGGGAGGGTTTTCAGGCTTTGCCGAACCATTTTGCGCCGCTGCCCAAATGCCAGCGCGGTCAGTCTTTCAACCTTGGCAATCATCTCGGCCGGCAGCGTTTTTTCTAACGGCCGGAACAACAGCACGCTGGACCAGATTTTCGGTGCCGGAACAAAACAGCCTGGGTTAAAATCGCTCAAACGGTCGATTTTGCATTGCAGCTGCGCCAAAACCGACAACCGCCCATAATCCTTGACCCCGGTCGGCGCCATAATCCGGTCGGCCACTTCTTTTTGAAACATCAAAGTCAGGCTGGCAAAATTTTCAATACCATACAGCCACCCGGTCAGCAGCGGAACCGAAATATTATACGGCAGATTAGACAAGATATGCTTGGGGTTTCCCGGTTGGGCGGCAAAATCAATCTTCAGTGCGTCGCCGCAGATAATCTCCATCATGCTTCCGGTTTTGGCGCGGATCTCTTCCATAATCGCCAGACAGCGCTCATCCATCTCAATCACCGTCAGCTTTTCCGGCTCGGCTGCGGCAATCGCCCGGGTCAGGCCGCCGGGCCCCGGCCCCACTTCAAAAACATAAGCGCCGTGAAAATTTTCCAGTCCCTGCCGTTCCAGCGAACTGCGCACAATCTTGTCGGTCACATTCTGGTCAAGCAAAAAATTCTGCCCCAGCGCTTTTTTCGCCATCAGGCCGTGAGCTTCGACAGTCAGCCGCAGGCTTGGCAGCAGGGCTAATTTTTCGGCCGTTGCCGTCATGGCTTAACCTCTGATCTCAATAACGGCCCGCTGCCGCAAATCCTGCATCAGTTTTTTTGACAGCGTTTCCATTTTCTGGTTTTCCAAAAAAAGGCTGATAGCTTTTTCATCGGGAATTTCCGGTTTGTCTTTGGCCGGGTCAAAAGTGCGCTGCAGTTTCAGAACATAAAAACCGTCGCCCACCTGTATCGGCTCGCTGACATCGCCGGGTTTCATCCTTTTTAAAGCAGTTTCCAAAGCCGAGGGCAGCTTGCCGGCATTTACCCAGCCCAGATTTCCGCCGTTAGCCGCGCTGGCGCTCTCCGAAAACTGCATGGCGTACAGCTCAAAGCGCGGATCGCTGCGCAAATTGCTGACCAGGTCGTTGAGATTTCGCGCATTGCTTTTTTTAATATAAATCTCCGAAACCATAAATTTGGGGGTAGTTAGATCTTTGCGGGCCTCTTCCAGAGCCTGCTCGATTTCTTTTTGAGTCAGCGTCCCTTCGGCATAAGATTTTTTACGCACGACTCTCACCCAGGCCAGATCGGCTTTCATCTGCTCGGCAAAAGTTTTTTCGCTGACACCGGCTTCCTTCAAAATTTTTTTCAGCTGCCCCATGGGAATCTTACGGTTTTTTTCAAAAGTGCGCCACTGGTCATTCAATTCTTCCTGAGAAATTTCAATACCGTTTTTAGCGGCTTCCTGCAATTTTATTTTTTCATCAATGGCCAGATTCAAAACCCGCTGCGCAATCATTCCCTTAGTTTGCTCGTTATAAGGAATCTGTGTCGTCAGCAGAAAAGCATTAACACGGTTCTGAATATCTTCAGAAGAAATAATTTCGCCGTTCACCAGCGCCACAATCTTCATTGTCGCTGCGTCCGTCCTGCCGGCAAAGCATAGTCCGGATAAAATCATTAAACAGGCTAACCATTTTTTCATCGTTGTTTCCTTTCCTGCGGCGGGTTACTTGGAACCGGCACCGCCAAGTGTTTTGAGGAAGAATGAGAAAGTAAATTCAAAATCGCCTTCAAAATCGGGGTCATTGGAATCTTCTTTCCTTAACATAAATTCAAATCTTGAGCATTCGTCTTCATACGTCAGAGTACCGCCATGCTCAAGCGATCCGCCTTTATCGGCCAAATCCTGGCGGTTAAAGATACTGATCGACCAGTCGCGGGTCAGCCGCGCCCGCAGCGATGTCCACAACTCCTTGCGTTCCTGGCCGCGGTCAAGCGATGAGCTGTTCATATTAGGCTGAAAATAAATATAGGATATGTAAGCGCTCAAAATCTGCGGCCCGATTCGCGAAGACAACTCGCTATAAGTAATATCTAAATCATCTTTGTCTAATTTGAAGCGGTAGTTCATATTAAAATATTTATTCGGCTGCGCATAAATCCGGCCGACATAGTCTGTCAGGTTGCCGCCGCGGCTTTCCGCCGCCGCAAAAGAATCTTCTTTGTCAAATTCATAACTCTGTGCCAAAAAGATTGACGTGCGTCCGTAGGATTCGCCGTAAGCACTCCAGTTAACGCCGTAGCTGATACGGCTTCCGGTATCATTGCGGTCATAACCGGCATAACGGTCCAAATCCAAAATATTGGTATCGGTCAGCTCCACATCCTGACTGTCCTCATTGGGAATTTTACTCTCTTTGTTACCGCCTTTCGGAGCAGCCACCGCCACCACTACCGGCTCTAAAATTTGCCGTGAATCCTCGGTCGCGCGGACAAAAGGCAGACGCCATTCCAAACCGACCTGCGGGAAAATACGCGCCACCGTCCCGTCAAAAGGTTTATCATCGTCATAAACGTAATCATCAATATAATATAAGTCAGACTTCACCGAAGCCATCAGGCGGTATTTTTCGCCATAGGGACTGGTATATGGCAAATTCCACGAATTAATCATGGAAATACGCTGGCTGGAATTGCCGTGATCCCCGTTCCAGTCCACCGAGGCAAAATTCAGGTTGGTTTTGGTGTAGGCGCCGTAAGGATTGGTATCGCTGATATTTTCATAATCAAAATACGGGAAAACCGTCGGCTTGTCGGCACGGCGCAAATCATAACTCAGCAGTTTGTAATAATAACCTTCCAACGCCGCATAATTCCGGTTGTCAAACCCCTGCAGCCGGACTTTTGACGTCAGCCACGCATCGTCTTTTTTAGGCAGCGACAGGTCTTTCAGATAAGCGCTGTCCGAGGCATAGTACAAATCGGCATCGGCCACCCAATAATCATTCACCTCATAACGGCCGTTAAAGAATAAGTTGCCGCGGGTTTCATCCCGGTCGGTATCATCCAGCACGCTTCCCGAAACCGACATCTCGCCGCGGGTGAAAAACTTGTTATAAGCAGCAGACGGCACCAGTCCCTTATCAGTGGTGATCAGCGGATTCAGCAACAAATCTTCATGATCGGAAATATTCCAGAAATACTGCGGCTGGACCGCTGCGCCCAGATAACTGTTAGAACGGATGCGCGGAAACAGAAAACCCGACCGGCGTTTAACTGTCGGATCCGGGTGGGATAAAAACGGCGTATAAAAAACCGGAACCCCCTTAAACTCCAGCGTGGCATTTTGATAGTTCACATCCTGGGTTTCGGCATTATGTTCAACCTTGCGGGCCTTAATTTCCCATAACGGGCTCTTGCCTTCGCAGACATCGCAGGGAGAATAAACCACATTGGTCATAATCTTTTTGTCTTTGGCCCCGCGGCGGAAAGTGCTGGCCGCCACCCGGGTCTTGTCAAGCATTATCACTTTGACGTTTTTCATCTCGCCCTGGCTCATCTTGTCCGTCAGCTCGACATAATCCGAGAACACCACGTTGCCGTCTTTTTCTACCAGCACCACATTGCCTACCGCGGTAACAATATCGTCTTTCTGGTCGTAGATAACCTTGTCGGCTTTCAGCGTCAGGTTATTGCGGATAATTTCTACATTGCCGATTGCGGTAACCGTGCTCAGTTCCTGGTTGTTCTCAACTTCATCGGCGGCAAAATAAATATCCGGATTCTCGTCTTCGCCGCTTTTTTGGGGCGACGGCACTGCCGCGGCAATATTAACCGAAGGCTGCAGCCCCGTTGCGGCCGAAACCGCCAGATTTTTAGCTGTTTCCTTGGCATCCGGTTTTTCAATCAGAGCCTGAACGGGTTGAATGCCCCATAACGCCGCCGTTAAAGCTGCCAATGTCAACTTCCGCCAATCAGCCATTACTTTCTCCCAGCGGAGGGGATATTTTTTTGCGGAAAAAAGCCGGATGGTAAAAACGCAGCAAATATAAGCAAATCCCGAACGGAACCAGCAAATTCAGATAAAGCAGCGGCAGCAAAGACAAATGTTTGGCCGCCAGATTGCCAAAAGCCAGATCAAGCGCCTGAATAATCACCATTGCCGAAACCGACAGCGATACGATTTTAACCTGGCCCCGGCGGTTAAAGTTTCCGACCAGCAGCCCGGTACAGGCCAGCAGCGCAAACACCACATTCAAAAGCGGCGTGGTAATCCGCTTGTTGCCTTCCACTATCCAGCGGTTGACTTCTTTAGGGGTCAGTTCCGGATTGGAACGGGCGGTGAGCAGCTCATACATTGTTTTTTCGCGTACGCCGGCTTCTTTGCGGGCTTTGGTTTCCTTAGCGCCGAAATCAACGGAATAACGGTCGAACGTAACTGAGGTAAACTGGTGAGTTTCGCGGTTGACTTCCTGACGGCTGCCGTTCACCAGAATAATCCGCGGCCCTTTGTCAGTATAGACAATCCGTCCGTGCTCCGCAGAAACAGTCGACTTGTTGGCCGGGTTACGTTCATCGTTGATTAAAATCCCTGACACCGAGCCGTCAGGTTCATGCGTGGTAATAAAAACAGTCAGATTCGGCTGCAGGGCGGTAAATTCTCCTTCCCGGAACATCAAATGCGACACGTCGTTTTTCACCTGCCATTGCAACTCATTAAACTGATTTTCCGCCGCCGGAATACCCCAGTTGATGACATAAACATTAAACAAACACATCATCAGGCCGATTATCAGCGCCGGTTTGGCGTTCTGCCACGGCGAAATTCCCGCCGCTTTCATCACTACCAGCTCGCGGTCAGACAGCATGCGGTTATAAACAAACAAAACTGCCGCAAACAAGGAAATGGGCGACAGGATGCTGAAAATTCTCGGCATCAAAAGCGACGTCAGTTCCACAAAGGTGCTCATGGCAATCCCTTTGTTGGTGATAAGGTCCACAAAACGCAGCGACTGCGTCAGCCAGATAATGGACATCAGCGAGAAAGAAACCAGCAGAAAACCGACCAAAATTTGTTTGGCTATGTATGTGTTCAGTTTTTTCATGCCGCTGATTATAACCAAAATATCTTAATAAGAAACATAAAAATTAATCATATTATCAGTTTTTTGCCTGTTTTTGCCCTTTTCCGGGCACAAAATTCATATTGCTTCCGGTTTTTGCACCAAAATCGGACCCCGAATCCGATTCTGCTTGAATAAGAAATTATTTACCAATATCATCTAGGATAGAATTTATACCCGCAACAAACTAGACTGGAGAAGAAGAAAACATGGACGGAAATTCGGTTGCTTCGCAAGTCGCCGCCAAATGGCGCAAAAAACGGGGGTCGCTGATTATGGCCCTGCACGAAATTCAGGGCGTTAAAGGTTATGTTCCCTGGGAAGACGCGGTTGACATTGCGGCCGGCATGGGCATTCCCCTGGCCCGCATTTATGAAGTGCTTACTTTTTATAACTTTTTCAAACTCGATGCCCCCGGCAAAGCCGTTATTTCGGTCTGTACCGGTACGGCCTGCTACCTCAAGGGCAATGACAAAGTACTTGAAGAATTCAAAAAAGAACTCGGCATTAAGGAAGGCGAAAGCACCGCCGACAGAATGTTCCACCTTCAATGCGTCCGCTGTGTCGGCTGTTGCGGCCTGGCTCCGGTCTGCGTTGTCAACGGCAAAACCTACGGCCGTGTTACCCCCACCGATGTAAGGGGTATTTTGGAAGAATGGCGCAAAAAATTAGCCGAAGACGAGGAGTAGAACCATGGCCGATATTGATTTGGATAAAAGATTTGACATTCACGAAATCGCTAAAAATAAAAACGCCGACTTAGAGCGTTTCCAATGCCATATTTATTGCTGCCATTCAACCGGCTGCAAATCTTCCGGCAGCGATGACATTATTGAACTGATTAAACAGGCGGTGACTGATCACGGCATTGAAGATAAAGTCCGCATTGTTCCCACCGGCTGCATGGGCCTTTGCGCCCAGGGTCCGCTGATCCGCGTGGAAATGAAAGGCCAGAAAGATGTTTTGTTCAAACGGCTGGAACCGCTGATTGCCCGTCTGGTCATTACCGAATATGTAGTGCCGGCGCTTAAATGTGCGGAAGGCGAACTTTTTCCGGTCCCTGAATTTTTGGCACCGCATATCTTATCGCTGGAACTGCCTTTCTTCACCAAACAGGAAAAAGTGGTCTTAAAAGACGCCGGTCACATGGATCCTGAAGATATTCAGGAATACATTGCCCGCGGCGGTTACCTGGCTCTTGAAAAAGTGCTCAAAACCATGAAACCTTCCGAGGTAATTGATGAAATCAAAAAATCCGGCCTGCGCGGACGCGGCGGCGGCGGTTTTTCCACCGGCATGAAATGGGAACTGGCCTCCAAAGTACCCACCGTCGATGAAAAATTTATTATCTGCAACGGCGATGAAGGCGATCCCGGCGCTTATATGGACCGTTCGATTCTGGAAGGAGACCCCCATTCGGTGATTGAAGGCATGATGATTGCCGCTTATGCCATCGGCGCTACCGAAGGCTGGTTCTATGTCCGGGCCGAATATCCTCTGGCAGTTGAACGTCTTGAAAAAGCTATTAAAGCTTGCAAGAAAAACCGCTTGCTCGGCAACAATATTATGGGAACGGATTTCAGCTTCAACATTGATATCCGCCTCGGCGCCGGCGCTTTTGTCTGTGGCGAGGAAACCGCGCTGATTCACTCGATTGAAGGCAAACGCGGCACCCCGCGGCCCCGCCCCCCCTATCCGACCAACAAAGGCCTGTGGGACAAACCGAGCTGTGTCAACAATGTTGAAACCCTCGGCAACATTACCAAGATTATCCTTAAAGGCGCTGATTGGTTTGCCTCTTTTGGAACCGAAACTTCCAAGGGCACCAAAGTTTTTGCCCTCACCGGACAGGTTGAGCATTCCGGACTAATTGAGGTCCCGATGGGCACCACCATCAACGAAATTGTAAACGAAATCGGCGGCGGCGTTCCTAACGGCAAAAAATTAAAAGCCGTTCAGACCGGAGGCCCTTCCGGCGGTGTTATTCCTGCTGACAATATGGACCTGCCGGTATGCTATGAGGAACTTAAAAAAGTCGGTTCGATTATGGGTTCCGGCGGCATGATTGTCATGGACGATACATCGGACATGGTCAACATTGCCAATTTTTATCTTGATTTTACCGTTGATGAATCCTGCGGCAAATGCGCGCCCTGCCGTATCGGCGGCAAACAAATGCTGCTGCTTTTGGAAAAAATCAACAAAGGCAAAGGCACCCGCCGGGATCTGGAGGATTTGCGCCGCATTGCAACCGCTATGCAAAAAGCCTCGCTCTGCGGATTGGGACAAACGGCCCCCAACCCGGTTCTTTCCACCCTGCGGTTCTTTGAACAAGAATACCTGGATAAATTGACTGACACCCCCAAACAGCCGGAGGTAAAATAAGATGGTTAAATTAAAAATTGATAATTTTGATGTAGACGTTCCTGCCGGCACCACCATTTTGGAGGCAGCCCGCACCGCCCAGATTGATATTCCCACTTTGTGCAAACACCCCGACGTTGATCCCTCTGCCGGCTGCGGCATGTGCATCGTCAAAGTCAACGGGCGTGTGCTGCGTTCCTGCTGCACCCCGGTCGCCGAAGGGATGGAAGTGATTACCGGCGATGCCGAAATCGTCAACGTCCGCCGCACCGTGCTGGAACTGATTTTGAGCAATCACCCCAATGAATGCCTGACCTGTATCCGCTCCGGCCATTGCGAGCTGCAGGATCTGGCCAATAATTTCGGCATTGCCCATTCGCAACTGCCCAGCCTGAATAAAAAATACGAGCTCGACGATTCGACCAGGTCTATTGTCCTGGACCCTTCAAAATGCATTGTCTGCGGACGCTGTGTCGAGGTTTGCCAGAACCAGCAGAATGTCTGGGCGCTGAGTTATCTTAACCGCGGCCTGGCCACGCGCATTTCCGCCGCCGGAGGCATTAAGCTGGCTGACAGTCCTTGTATCAAATGCGGCCAATGTTCGGCGCACTGTCCGACCGGGGCTATCGTTGAGTATGATGAAACCCAAAAGGTCTGGGAAATGCTCCGCGATCCCGAACTCATTACCATTGTCCAAATTGCCCCGGCCGTCCGTGTTGCCATCGGCGAAGAATTCGGCTATGACTTTGGCGAAAATCTTACCGGCAAAACTTATGCCGCCCTGCGCCGCCTCGGTTTTGACAAGGTTTTCGATACCAACTTCGGGGCCGATCTGACGATTATTGAAGAAGCCAGCGAATTTGTTTCCCGCTTTAAGGAAAATCCTGAATCGCTGCCGATGTTCACCTCCTGTTGCCCGGCCTGGGTCGATATGCTGGAAAAATATCATTCCGACATGATTCCGCATTTCTCAACCTGCAAATCGCCGCAGTCAATGGTCGGCGCCCTGGCTAAAACCTATTACGCCGAAAAAATGGCCATTGATCCTGCTAAGATCCGCGTTATTTCGGTAATGCCCTGCACCGCCAAAAAATGGGAAATCACCCGGTCTAAAGATATGTCTTCTTCCGGTTATCAGGACGTTGACGTTTCTCTCACCACCCGTGAACTGGCCCGCATGATTAAACAGTCCGGCGTCAACTTCCGCGCTTTGCCGGAAGAAGAGGCCGACAGCCCGCTGGGCGAATACACCGGCGCCGGAACCATCTTCGGCACCACCGGCGGCGTTATGGCTGCCGCCCTGCGAACGGCTTATTTCTACATCACCGGCGAAGAACTTGGCGACATTGATTTTCGTGACATTGAAACGCTCGATGGCGTTAAAGAAGCCGAAATTGATATCAAGGGAACCAAAATCTGTATTGCTGTTGCCCATGGCGCCGGCAATGTTGAAAAGGTTATTGATAAAGTTCGCAACGCCAAAGCCAGCGGCGAAGAAATGCCTTATCACTTTATTGAGGTCATGGCCTGCCGCGGCGGCTGTATTTCCGGTGGCGGACAACCCCGGGTCATGATGCCCGGCCAGCCCAAACCGCGCGGCATCACCGATGATATTCGTGCCAAACGGGCCAAAGGCCTGCTTGATGAAGATCTCCAGGCTAAAAACCGCAGATCGCACCACAATGAATCGGTTAAAACGTTGTATAAGGAATATCTGGGCAAAGCAGGCTCTGGCAAAGCGCATGAGCTGCTGCACACTCATTATACACCGCGTCCTGTCTATAAATAGAGCCAACGGGCAGGGAATTTTCGCAAGAAACCCCTGCCCGATTTTATTCTGCAATTCAAACATCTGCCGAAAGGCTCATGGTTGAAAAATTTAATACCGTTCCCGGTGGCTGCTTTATCACCGCCGTAAAATAAACCCCGCGGCAAGCGGGGCTTATTTTTGAGCAACAACAGCATTTACAGCCGCTTCTAAAGATATTTGACCGCCGCAAAACCGCCGATTAAAAGTAACAAAAACAAAATGGACAACATTCCGAGATGCTTTTCAATAAAGGCTTTCATCGGCTCGCCATATTTTTTCAATAACCAGGCCACCAGATAAAACCGCAGTCCCCGTGCCAGTACCGAGGCAACTGTAAACGTCAGCAGATCCAGCCGGACGACGCCGGAAGCAATAGTAATCACCTTATAAGGAAACGGCGTAATGCCGGCCCCGAAAACAATCCAGGCCCCCCATTGGTGATAATAGTCCTCAAAGGTATGAAACTGCTGCAAATAACCGTAAAATTCCAAAATCGGCGCCGCAATCAGGTCATAAAAATACACCCCGATCACATACCCGAAATAACCGCCGGCCACGCTTGCTACTGTCGCCACGCCGGCAATCCGCCAGGCTTTTTCCGGCATTGCCAAAACCATCGGAATAAGCATAATATCCGGCGGAATCGGAAAAAAAGAACTCTCGGCAAACGCGACCAGCGCCAGCCAAAACAGAGCATGCGGGCTGGAGGCCAGATTAATCATCCAGTCATAAACGCTCTTGGCAAAATGGTGAAACCAGTTATAAAAACTTTTAAAAACGGTCATGGTGCTTTCCTTTCCTGACCGTTTCACTATAAAAGAAAACAAAATAATTGCCACAGTTTATCTGAGTTATCAAAAACTTTCCCCGCAAATAAACCAAAAGTCATTTTAAAATCATTCTGCTGTCCGGGCTGACAAATTTCATCACCGTTATCTTAAATAAAAAATCCGGCTTTTCATTTCTTCATCAGACCGATTACCTCTTCCCAGTTGTCTACCCGTACCGCGTCCTCACGCTCCAAATCGCGCCGCGCCTGCTCAAATTTTTCGGGATTATACCTCACCGCAATTTTTTGCGGGGTATTTTTCTGCAAATATTTTTTTGCCGCCTTCACTGTATGGGTTGAAAAACACCTTTTGCGAACCAGTGGCTCCCGCCCCGGCAACAGCGGCTGATAATCCTCCAACAGCAAAATCTCGTGATTTTTGCCGCCGGCAACATAACTTTCCACAATTTCCAGCATTGGTTCAACCGCCAGCGGTTTATACAAAAAATGCGCCACGCCTTTTAGCGCCGCCAGATCTTCATCCTGGTTAACGCTCAGCATTACTGCCGGAATTTCGCTCAAAATATCGTCTTCGCTGATCTGCTGCAATACTTCCCAACCATTCAGCAGCGGCATATTGATATCCAGAAACATCACGTCCGGCCGAAGTTCGCGCCCGTACATCAGATATTTGTAGGCATTATCAGTTGTAAAAACCTGATACCCCTTCGATTCCAAAAAATGCTGATACAATTCCAGAAAAATCCGGTCGTCATCAAGCATAAAAATTTTACCGGCCTCACTCATCTCTGACCCTTATTTATGGTTTTGGATTTGAGTGTTATATAATCGCTGGGCGCCGGATTTTAAGTCCGTAAAAAAACCGGCCTGAAACCGGTTTTTAATTTTTTAAGAGCGGCAATGTCCGCAGGAGCAATGATGACCATGTCCGGCAGCAGAACCGGCTTTGCCTTCACGGAACTGGCGCTGCGCCGCTTCCCAGGTGTTCTCCAGCAGCATAGCCACTGTCATCGGGCCCACGCCGCCCGGTACCGGTGTCAGATAAGCGGCTTTTTCTTTTACCGCGTCAAAGTCCACATCACCGCATAATTTGCCTTCAACCCGGTTAATCCCCACGTCAATGACCGTTGCACCGTCTTTAATCCAGTCAGCCTTAACCAGCCGGGCACAGCCGCAGGCTGCCACCACAATATCCGCCTGCCTGACAATCTCCGCCAAATTTCGGGTTTTGGTATGGCAAACCGTTACTGTGCAGTCCTGATTGAGCAGCAGCATGGCCAGCGGCCGTCCGACAATATTTGAGCGCCCGATAATAACCGCATGTCTGCCGGCAAGTTCTTGCCCGGTACTCTGCAACAGCTGCAAAACACCCTTCGGGGTTGCCGCAACAATAGCCTGCGGCTCCTTGGTCGCCAGCAGGCCAAGGTTTGTCGGGCTGAAACCGTCAACATCTTTCGCCGGGTCAATCACCGCCAGAATTTTCAACGGGTCTATATGTTCCGGCAGCGGCTGCTGGACAATAATTCCGTTAATATGCGGATTATCATTCAGATCCTGCAGGCTGGACATCAGCGCCCGTTCGCCGATACTTTCGGCAAATTCATATACCTCGCAGACCATTCCGATTTCAGCGGCGGCTTTCTGCTTGTTGCGGACATAAATCCGGCTGGCATCGTTTTCACCGACCATCACCACGGCCAATACCGGAAGATCCTCGCCCTGACCGGCGGCAATTTCCATTTTCAGTCTTTCCCGCACATCCGCGGCAAGCTTTTTCCCATCAATTAATTCTGCCGTCATTTATCTCTCCTTCTGACTCAATTCTTCCGCAACGGCACCCAGCTTAACACTGTCACCCGAAACCACCAGCTTTTTGCAGCGGTCCGTCTCGCCGCTGATCAGGTCAACAGCTGACTTTGCCACCTTAAACTGTTTTGCCAGCAGCCTGACCAAAGCAGCATTGGCTTTGCCCTTTTCGGGAACCTCGGTAACGCTGGCTTTAAGATATTCCGTTCCTTCGGCATTGACCCAGATTCCGCCGCAATAACAACAAGAAGAGTTAGGACTGAGCCTAACTCTTAATAAAATTCCTTCCGTAATCTGATCATAGACCATTTATACAATCAGCGCCGACAACCGGAAAATCAGACGGCTGACAAACAGCAAAGCCAGCAGCAAAATAAACGGGGAGAAATCAAAACCCGCAATCGGCGGTACTTTTTCGCCGATTTTTTTGTAAACCGGAGCCGTCAGCTTGTCTAAAATCTCTACCGTTTTCTGGGCATATTTGTTGGAGGCTTCCAAAATCTTGAAATGCAGCAGCCAGTATATTACTACCTGCACAACCACAATTTTGAAATAAATATCTACCAGCAGGCCGATAATATATAAAAACGGCTCAAACAGCGCACCCATAATTTTCTCCTTAATTATTGCAACTTATTTTAGATAACCTCATGCAAAAGATCTGTCAACCGAAAACTAACTGGCGTTCCCCATTTCCAGTTCGCGGTAAACCGACAGGAAACGGCTCTGCGGGCTGATATTGCTCCGCTGCAGTTTCAGTTTTTCTTTGCGCAGTTTGGCTTCGGCTTCTTCACGGCTCAGCCCCATGCGCTGATACTGGATTAACTGCCGTTCGCTCAGCATGCTGATTCTGGCCTGGGCCTCTTCCCTGGTCTTGGTCGGCGGATTAATGCGGGTGAAGTGTCCGGCAACGCCGTGCTCCATTTCATCACCCAGCAGAACATCCTGTGCATGGCGGCGTAAAGTTTCGGCCGCTCCCAGCTGAATCGCCCGGCCGCCGATTGAACGGGCAGCCAGCGCCACGGTATTAACCTCGCGTTCATACAGCCGTTTCTGATTCTCTTCTTTCTGTTTTTGCAGCTCTTCGGCATTGGCCATCGACGGCGAGGCATGCATTTTGGCTTTAAACCGCCGCAGTTCCGAAAGTTTGAAACGCATAAACTGATACTGTGCCTTCGCTGCTTCCTGATAATAGCCATTGCCGTTAAACGCCGCAGCATAATACAACGACATCACCATCTTCATTTCGGCTTCGCGGTTTTCCAAAAAATCAATAAACGAATTTCTGGCACCAACTTCTTCAACACTGGCGCCGTCGGTATTTAATTCGACAATCAGCCTGTCGGTCACGTCGCGCCAGACATAATATTCGGCCTGCGGACTGATTCCCGCCTCCGTACGCTGAAAATTCTCCGCCAGAATAAACATCAGTGCGCCGCTGTCCATCGAGAAATTGCCGACTTTAACGCTTTTGCTGTCCGAATGATCCAAAACCTTTTGAATTTGAGCCACTTTTTGGTCATGCGGCAAAAAACTCAGGGTCTGGTTCAGCTGGCGCTCTTTTTCCAAATCTTCTGCCGAGCGCTCGGCAAAAATAATCCGGCTGTTATCGGCATCACGCTGGTTCTCATTCATATTTTGTTTCATCTCGCCGTATCCGGCAAAATAGCCCTGCATTTCCGCTTCGTCACCGCGGGCATATTTTTTAAGTTTACGTTCGTCTTGTCTTTCCATGGTGGTTACTCCCACACGTTCTGTTAGAATTTTTCAAAAATAATTTTACCCTGCTCAAGCCAGATAATGCGGTCTATCACCCACTGGCTGATCTCCTGGATTTTTTCAAGCTCAACCCCCATGGCGGTTCCGACTTTGCCAATCAGGCGGATCTCATTTTCTGACAAATCACTGTCGGAATTGGCCAGCATGCACATCTCCTTAACCAGTTCCAAAGCCTTGGGGCGCTCCTTGATAATTTTTACCTCGTTCACCAGCTCGTCATCGGATTTAATGCTTAAAACCTCTTCCCGCCGGTCGGCTGCAATTCCCAGAGCACGGGCCATATTGACAATAAACTCTTTCTCGTCGTCGTCAAATTCGCCGTCCGATTTTGCCAGGCGGGTCAGCGCTTTCAGATAAACCACTTTTTCATCTTCGTTCATCTTCTTCAAAACTTCCATGTCATTCTCCATGTTGAAATTGGTCATAGGGACGTTGCTCCTTCTTTTATTATTAAATTACTCATATCTTAGCAGATTCTGTCTAATTTTCAACCGAAAACCGACACTGCCGGTTCGTTTTGAAGCCACCGCGGCAAAATCCTTAAAAAAGATTTGAATTTATCTGCGCTTTCGCCTAGATTAAAAACAATTAAAATAACGGAAGAAAACTTTGCACCAATGAAAAAATATTTTATCAAAACTTTCGGCTGCCAGATGAACGTGTATGATTCCCAACGGATTGCTGCCATTCTCGAAACGCTGGGTTACACCGCTGCCCCGTCGGCCCCCCAGGCGGACCTGGTCATTTTTAATACCTGCCACATCAGGGAAAAGGCTGCTGAAAAAGTTTTTTCAGACCTCGGCAGGCTTGAAATCATCAAACAGGAACGGGCAGCCCGCGGACTGGACACCGTTATCGGTGTCGTCGGCTGCGTGGTCCAGGCTGAGGATGAACAAATAGCCAAACGCGCGCCCTATGTCGATTTTGCCACCGGACCGCTGACCTATCACCGCCTGCCGGAAATCCTGGCTAAAATCGGACGCTGCCGCGGCACTACTATCATTGATACTGAATTTCCTGCCGAATCAAAATTTGATTTTTTGCCGCCCAACCGCTCGGAAGGCGGCTGCTCTTTCGTTGCCATTCAGGAGGGCTGCAACAATTTCTGCACCTATTGCGTTGTTCCTTACACCCGCGGTGTGGAAACCTCGCGCCCGGTGGAAGATATCCTGACCGAAGCCCGCCGGCTGGTTGACGGCGGCAGCCTGGAACTCAACCTGCTCGGCCAAAACGTCAACTCATATCACGGCGAAGACGCCGCCGGCAAAGAACGGAATCTGGCCTATCTCCTGCAGCGTATTCATGAAATTGACGGCTTGCGGCGGATTCGTTATACCACCTCTTATCCCGCTGATGTCGACGCAGACCTGATCGCCTGCCACCGCGATCTGCCCAAACTGATGCCCTATCTGCACCTGCCGGTGCAAAGCGGTTCCGATTCGGTGCTCAAGGCCATGAACCGCCGCCATAGCGCCGGACAATATCTTGATATTATCGGCCGATTGAAAGCCGCTAACCCGCAGCTTGGGTTCTCTTCCGACTTTATTGTCGGGTTTCCCGGCGAAACCGATGCCGATTTTGAAGCAACGCTGGATTTGGTCCGCCAGGTCGGATTTATTCAGGCTTTTTCTTTCAAATATTCGCGCCGCGCCGGAACCCCCGCCGCGCTTATGCCGGGCCAGGTTGAGGAAAAAGTAAAAAAACAGCGTCTTGAGATTCTGCAAAACCTGTTATTTTCTCTGCAGTTAAAGTTTAATAAAGAATCTGTTGATAAAGTAATGCCAGTATTATTTGACATCAAAGGCCGGCATAAAGGCGAATTGGTGGGCCGCAGCCCCTGGATGCAAAATGTTCACGCCGTTTTGCCTGCCTCTGCCCGAAACACGATTGTCAAAATCAGGATAAAAGATGCAAACGTTAATTCTCTGAGCGGCGAACCTCAGGATTAAAAAAAGAAAAGGAAGACATATGGCTGAAATTAACTTTGAACTCTACAACAATGCCCTGATCCAACAGCTGGTAGGCCCTCAGGACTGCAATCTGCGGCTGATCGAGAAAATTCTCGGCGTTGAAATCGCCTCTTTTGGCAACCAGATCACCATTAAGGGGCCGGCGGAAGAAATCGAACAGGCCAAAACTGCCATTGACGTTTTGTATCACAAAGTCAGCAAAGGGATTGAAGTCAATGAGCAGGAAGTTAAAGCTGCGCTGCGCATGAGTGACAACGGCACCGATTCCGCCACGGCGCAAGATTTGTCCGATATTGTGCTCAAAACCAAAAAACGCCATATTTATCCGCGGTCAGCCACTCAGGCGGCTTATATTCAGGAAATGATGAAAAACGAACTGGTCTTCGGCCTCGGGCCGGCCGGTACCGGAAAAACTTATCTGGCAGTTGCCCTTGCCGTATCCATGATGTTGGAAGGACGCATCGACAAGATTATTCTTTCGCGCCCGGCTGTTGAAGCCGGTGAGAATCTCGGCTTTCTGCCCGGCGACCTCAAAGAAAAGGTCGACCCGTATCTGCGCCCGCTGTATGATGCCTTATATGAAATGCTTCCGGCAGAGCAGGTTGATAAAAAAATCGCCATCGGCGAAATTGAAATTGCCCCGCTGGCTTTCATGCGCGGCCGGACGTTGTCAAACGCTTTTGTTATTCTTGATGAGGCTCAAAACACCACGCCCATGCAAATGAAAATGTTCCTCACCCGCCTGGGCGAAAATTCCCGCATGGTTGTCAACGGCGACTTGTCGCAGGTTGACCTGCCCCGCGGAACAATTTCCGGCCTCCGCGACGCCCTTGACATTTTGCAGGGCACGCCCAACATCAGCTCTGTCCGTTTCAGCGCCACCGACGTCGTCCGTCACGGCCTGGTTGCAAAAATCGTAAAAGCCTACGAAGAACGCAGCAAAAAAGAATACGGAGATGAATAAAAACACGCTGAACATTCTGATGGAAGACCCCGGCTGGGCAACAGCTCTGCCCGGTGTTGAAGCAACCGCCGAAAAAGTTTTTGCCGCCGTCCTGGATCACGTGGCGGCCTGTGAAGATATTGATTTTCTTCGCGACGGTCATAATATTACTGTCAACTTATCCCTGAGCAGCGATGAAGAAGTCCGGAATCTTAACCGCCAATTCCGCAGCCTGGACAAGCCGACCAATGTTCTGTCTTTTGCTGCCGTTGATGATCCGGATTTTGACGGGCTGCTGGCACAGTCCCCTGATTTGGAACTGGGTGATATTATTATAGCCCTGGAAACCATGCAGCGTGAATCTGCCGGACAAAATATCAGCTTTCATGATCACTTCTGCCATCTTCTGGCTCATGGGCTGCTTCACCTGCTGGGGTTTGACCATCAGGACGATGAAGAGGCCGAATACATGGAGAATTTTGAAATTGCCATTCTCCGCAACCTAAATATTGATAACCCCTATAAGGAGCTTTGACTGCCATGTCTGATGACACCACGTCTTCCACCACTTTCTGCAGTTTTGTAAAAAACTTTTTCAACCGCAACAAGCCTGAAACCGTCCGTGAAACGATTGAAGACCTGATTGAAGAAGCCAATACCAACGGCGAAGACCAATTCAGCGAACATGAACAGCTGCTGCTTAACAACATTCTCTGCCTGCGCGACAAAAAATGCGGCAGCGCCATGATTCCCCGGGCGGACATTATCGGCTTCTCCAAAGACGGTACCGTCGGCGACCTGGCTGAACTTATGGTAACCAAAGGGCACTCCCGGATTCCGATTTTTGGAGAGTCTCTTGATGACGTTGTCGGCATTGTTCATGTGATTGATCTCGTCAAATGCCTGCTCAAAGGCCAGAAAAACACCAAAGTATCCGAGGTTGTCACGCCGAATGTCAAATTTGTTTCCCCGTCAATGCGGGTTCTTGACCTTCTCCGCGATATGCAGATCAATAAAACCCACATGGCAATGGTTGTCGATGAATACGGCGGAATAGACGGACTGGTAACCATTGAAGACCTCCTGGAAGAAATTGTCGGTGATATTGAAGATGAGTATGATTTTGAAGAACAGCCGCTGATTGCCCTTCAGGATAACGGCATCGTTATCGCCGATGCCAAAGCCGAACTTTCGGAAATTGAAGAAGCTGCAAAAATCAATCTTTCCGGCCATCTGGAAGATGAAGAACTTGATATTGATACCCTCGGCGGTCTGGTCTTTCATATTGCCCAGCGGATTCCTGCCCGCGGCGAAGTCATTGACGGCCCGGACGGTATTCAATTCCGGATTCTTGATGTTGACCCGCGCCGGATTAAAAAGATTATGATTATTTTGCCGCCGGCTGCGTCTAAGGCTGCCGTTCATGCTGACTAAACTGGCCGCATATCCTAAAACGCTGTCTTTCTTTTTGGGCTGGCTTGCCGTAGCCGCTCTGCCGCCGTTTTATATCTTTCCGGCTTTATTTGTCAGTCTTCCGGGAATCCTTCTGTTAATCCAGGACGCCCCTTGTTCCCGTGCCGCATTCGGCCGCGGTTACGCTTTCGGATTTGCTTTTTTTGCCTTCGGACTGTCCTGGATCGGCAATGCCCTGCTCATTGACGCCGCTGTCTTTGGCTGGCTTTATCCGCTGGCGCTTCTGGCCTGCGGCTTCTTCTTCGGGTTGTTTATCGCCGTCCCCGCCTGGCTGAGCTGGTATTTTAAACCCCTCTGTGCCAAATATTTTGCCTTTCCGGCCTTATGGGTGCTTTTTGAATGGCTCCGCAGCTTTGTTCTTACCGGATTCCCGTGGAACCTTCTGGGAACCGTGCTGGCTTTTGATGACCGGCTGATTCAGTTTGCCGCCGTCGGAGGCACTTATGCTCTGTCTTTGGCCGTCCTTTTTATCACCGCAGCACCGGCTTTTTACATTCATAACCGTACCCGCCGGACCTTGGCAGCCGCGCTGGCAATTATCCTGTCGGGTCCAGTCTTTCTCTATGCTTTCGGTGCATTCAGAATCCACAATCACCCTCTTGACGAGTCCGACATTAAAATCCGGATTGTCCAGCCGGATATCCCGCAGAAAATAAAATGGCGCGATGACGTTCTGGAAACTAATTTTGCCAAATACATTGCTTTGTCGCAAACACCGGGACAGGAGGACATTGATTTCACCGTCTGGGGAGAAACCGCTTCGCCGTTTCCGCTGGATCTGGACGCCGTTCACCTCCGGCAGCTGCTTCCGGCCGTACCGCCGCAAGGCTATCTGGTTACCGGACTGGTACGGTATCAGTTTGACCGCATCAGCCGTTACATTCCGTATAATTCAATGTTTGTCATTGACCGCGACGGCAATATTCCCGCCTATTATGATAAATCGCACCTGGTGCCTTTCGGAGAATATATTCCTCTTCGCGATTACCTGCCGGACTGGATTCGGCCCGTCGCCAATGTTATCGGAACTTTCCGTTCCGGCCCCGGGCCTCAGCGGATAGAGCTTCCGGGTTACCCGTCTTTCGGCGGCCTGATTTGTTATGAGATTATTTTCCCGCACCAAATCGTTGCCTCCCGCAACCGTCCGGCTTGGATTATTAATCTGACCAACGACGGCTGGTACGGCGATTCGGCAGGACCGCGCCAGCATCTGGTCGCTGCCCGGCTCCGCGCCGTGGAAGAAGGAATCAGCATTGTCCGCGCCGCCAATACCGGAATCAGCGCCGTAATTACGCCTTTGGGAATCGTAAGTGCCTCTCTCGGCCTGAATCAAACCGGGGTGTTAGACACATTTCTTCCACAGCCTGCCGACTTTTCCACAACTTACGGTAAGTACGGAAACACTCTCACCCTAATTTGGTGCCTGTGCAATTTATTGCTTGCATTTTGCCTGACTTTTCGTACTCTTCATATAAAGAATTATTTCAACCGGGACACTCATTCCGAGAATTAGCAACGAATAATATAACATATTATATAAAAAATTTGTTGACGTCTGCCCCACAAAATCATATGAATATAGATAGAGCACCAAATTAAAAGGAAATTTTCAAAATGACGAAAGAAATCATTAAAAGATCAAGCCGCGGAAGAACCCCCCAGGGGGAACCAAACCCGATTGACGTACATGTCGGGAACCGCATCCGTCTGCGCCGTACTCTCCTCGGCCTCAGCCAGGAGAAACTTGCTTCCTTGCTGGGCCTCACTTTTCAGCAGGTCCAGAAATACGAACGCGGGATGAACCGTGTCGGCGCAAGCCGTTTATGGGATATCGGTAAAGTTTTGGAAGTTCCGATTAATTTCTTTTATGAAGACATGGATAAATCGGTGGCCAGCCAGTCGCCGCGTATGTTCAGCCTGCCCGATGCCCAGCCCGGCTATCTCAATGAGGATGAAACCGTTTATGATTCTGACCCGATGCAGCGGCAGGAAACCATTGAGCTGGTTAAGGCTTATTACAAAATTCCCAACCGCAAGGCAGCCAAACATATGTTCGACCTCATTATTGCCATGTCTAAAACGACATACAATAACGACGAAGAATAATATTTTTACAAACAGGTTAAGAAAAAGCTGGCATTTTGCCGGCTTTTTTTTATGATAAGAACAACTAACTTATAGAGATCTTCAATTAACCGGAAAGTTTAATGACAACCCTATTTACCAGTGAATCCGTCTCCGAAGGGCACCCTGACAAAATCTGCGATGCCGTTTCCGATCATCTGCTTGACCTGTTCATCAGCCGTGATCCTGAGGCCCGGACCGCCATAGAAACCATGGCAACCACCAACCGGATAATCCTGGCCGGCGAAACCTCGGCACAATGCCATATTACCCCTGAAGAAATCGACCAGACCGTGCGTGATGTTGTGCGCCGGATCGGTTATGAACAAAGCGGTTTCAGCTGGAAGGATTTGCAGCTGACAAACCTGCTTCACTGCCAATCGGCTGACATTGCCCGCGGTGTAGACAATTTGGGCGCCGGAGATCAGGGTATTATGTTCGGTTATGCCAGGCGTGAACCGGGCTTTGACTGCTGTTATATGCCTTTGGCAATCCAATTGTCACACCGGATTCTGCAAAATTTAAGCCAGGCGCGCCATTCCGGCAAAATTTCCGGCCTTGAACCCGATGCCAAAAGCCAGGTAACCGTAGAATATGACCGCGGCGTTCCGGTTGGGATCAGCAAAATTGTTGTTTCAACCCAGCACCAGGAAGATTTAAGCCAGCCGCAGGTGCGCGAACGGGTCTTGCCCTCGATTGCCGCCGCTTTGCCGGACGGCTGGCTTCCGGCGCCGGAAAATATTCTGATTAACCCCACCGGACGGTTTGTTATTGGCGGGCCGGACGGTGATACCGGCTTGACCGGCCGTAAAATTATTGTCGACACTTACGGCGGTTATGCCCCGCACGGCGGCGGCGCTTTTTCCGGCAAAGACCCGACCAAGGTTGACCGTTCGGCGGCTTATCTGCTCCGCTGGCTGGCTAAAAATATCGTTGCTGCCGGATTAGCGGACCAATGCCTGCTGCAAATTTCTTATGCTATCGGCGTGGCAGATCCGTTGTCTTTTTACATCAATACCTTTGGAACAAATCAGGCTGATGAAGCCAAAATTCTTGAAACTCTCCGCCAAATGGTTGATTTGACGCCGGCAGGCATAATCCGCCGCTTAAACCTCCGCCGTCCTGTTTACGCCCCGACGGCCGCTTATGGCCATTTTGGGCGCACGCCTGCGGATAACGGCTCTTTCAGCTGGGAAAAACTTAATCTCGTAAAGGACTTGCAATCATGCTTTTAACCGACTGCCAGACGTCCGCCGCTTCCGAACCGGCCCCTAAATTTTACGGGCGCCGTCAGGGACGCCGTATCCGGAAAGCCAAAACCACACTGCTGGAAGCTTTTCTTCCGGCTGTCAGCCTCACTCTGGAAACCGATTTGACTTCACCTGATTTATTCGGAATTCCGGTTAAAGAAATCTGCCTTGAAATCGGGTTCGGTAACGGTGAACACATCGCCGGGCAGTCGCTTGCCCACCCCGGCACCGGGTTTATCGGCGCCGAGGTTTTCAAAAACGGCGTTGCCAACCTGCTGAGCCTGATGACCGGAATTAAAGAAGCCGACCAGCTGCCGGAAAAAATCAGCCTGCTGCCGGACCGTGTTGATAACCTTCGTATCTGGTCTGACGATGTGCGCCTGCTGTTTGACCGGATTCCCGACGCTTTCATAACCAAAGTTTTTGTGCTTTTTCCTGATCCCTGGCCCAAAAAACGCCATGCTTTCCGCCGGTTCATCAATCCGGACAATCTCAACCAGCTGGCCCGTATTCTTAAACCCGGCGGCATTTTGCGCGTTGCGACCGACCATAAAATCTATAAAGGCTGGACATTGCGCCAGTTGCACGCCGATCCCCGTTTTGAGTGGACGGCAGCCTGCGGCAACGACTGGAAACACGCTCCGGCCGACTGGGTCGAAACCAAATACCAGCGCAAAGCCCTGCGCGAAGGCCGCAAACCTGTCTTTTTAGATTACCGCCGCGTTTAATGATTGTTAAAATCGGCAAACGATAATATATTAAATCTAAAGATGACTTTATTTATCCCGGAGAAACTCCATGACCGCAATTGTAAAAAAATTTCATATCTGGTTATATATCATCGCCGTTGTCGCCTCTCTCGGCGGATTGTTATCCGGGTTTGACACCGGCGTTATCTCCGGCGCTCTCATATTTATCAACGAAACCTGGACCATGACCCCGCTGGAACAGGGCTGGGTTGTCAGCTCCGCGATTGTCGGTGCGGTTTTGGGTGCTGCTCTCAACGGGCGGCTGGCTGATATTTACGGCCGCAAAAAAATTATCATTGCCACCGCGGTCATTTTCGCCGTGGGCTCTGTCATGAGCGCTTATGCCGTTTCGGCCCGCTGGCTGATGTTTTCCCGCGGGGTTATCGGTTTGGCCGTCGGCATGGTTAATTTTATCGTTCCGCTGTATCTTTCCGAAATTGCCCCGCAGAAAATCCGCGGCATGCTGGTTTCATTATTCCAGCTTGCAATCACTGCCGGCATTTTATTTTCCTATCTGATTAACCGGGTTTTTGCCAATATAGATTACAACTGGCGCTGGATGCTGGGTGCAGGACTGATTCCGGCTGTTATCCTTTTGATCGGCATAAGTTTTCTCGGAGATACGCCGCGCTGGCTGATTAGCAAAAACCGTGATACTGAGGCCAAAGACATTTTCAAAAAAATTGATCCTGAAGCCAACGCGGAACGCCATATCCGCGAAATCCGCACCACCATAGACGCCACCGCCCACCAAAAAGAAGTCTTCCAAAAATGGATGATTATGCCTGTTTTTGTGGGAATCGGCATTATGTTTGTGCAAATCTGCACCGGAATTAATACCATTATTTTTTATACGACCACTATTTTTCAAATTGCCGGATTTTCTGACAAAATCGGAGCGATTTATGCCACCATCGGCATCGGAACGGTCAATTTTTTAATGACCCTGGTCGCCATTTTCTTCACCGACCGCTGGGGCCGCAAACCTCTGCTCTACACCGGCCTGTGGGGAATGCTGGCCGCCTTGCTGGCTTTGGGTGCCGGATTCTGGTTTGCCCCTCAACTCGGCTCAAATTTAAAATGGATTGCAATTGGCAGCGTAATAACTTATATCGCCTTTTTCGCCATGTCGCTCGGCCCCATCGGCTGGATTCTGGTTTCCGAGGTGTTGCCGCTCAAAATCCGCGGTTTTGCCATGAGCCTGTGCACTGTTGCCAACTTTGGCTTTAACTTTATCGTGGTTTTAAGCTTTTTGCCGTTGATTCATTCCATCGGCGAAGCCTGGACTTTTTGGATTTTTGCCGGAATAACCATCCTGTCAATGGGTTTTGTATATTACTTTGTCCCCGAAACCAAGGGAATCTCCCTGGAAGAAATTGAAAACAACTGGCGCCGCCGGGTTCCTGCCCGTAAGTTCTAAACCGTAAAAACCGTCAGAATAAAACCGACAATCAGGGGAATCGATAAATTGTCGTCCACTTCCAGTTTGTCTTCAAACATCTCTGCCGCCGTTGCGGCCAAACAGGCAAACACGCTGATATAAGTAAACGGCCAGATCGGCGATGCCGCCATATTAATGACCAGCGCGCTCATAAAAAAAGCCGCGGTTCCCTCCAGGGATTTGTTTTTATACAGCCGCCGGGTTCCGTAAGCCTTGCCGATTAATGCCGCAAAAGAGTCGGAAACCAGCATGACTGTCAGGGCAATCACGGCTACCGGTTTGGAAAAAAGCAATGTGCATAAAATTGCAGACGATAACACATACATTGAGCCGCTGACCTGAAAGCGGCTGCGCACCGTTTCTTTGTTGCGCAGTGTTCTGCAGAACAGTCTTCCGAACGTCCGGCGAGCCCAGCGGTAATGTTTAAAATTGGCATATTCCACCACCACATCGCCGGCCAGCAGCAGGGCAAACAAAACCACCGATGTCCCCGGATGCGCAAAATAAATAAAAGCCGGAATCCACAGCGAACTAAGGTGAACCGCCTTGCGGTACCACTCCTTGCGGTAGGATTTGCTGACCGCCGCCGGCTGACATAACCAACAACGGTAATAATCTCTCAGTCTTTGCAGAATTCGTCGCCTCATGGTTTTTCTTTCAGGTTTGCGGCCCAGTCCGAGGCCTGATGATAAAAGGCAATCGCTTCCCGCAGATTTGCCCGGACGATATCATCGTCAGCATCGCGCGGTTCTGCCGAATATTGCTTTACCGGTTTTAATATAACATTCACACCGTCTTTAACATAGCCTATTTTTTGATAATTGCTGACAAAAAAACGCGGCTGGTAATCCGGGCTTAAAGCATCCTGCCCGTAAAAACGGCTTTCATAATCAAAATTAAGGATTCCCAGCAATGTCGGCAAAACATCAAGCTGGCTGATCGGCGTATCAATCCGGAGGGGCTTGAGCAATTTCGGCGCATAAATAATCAGCGGAATATGGTGTCCTTCCAGATTGATTTCTTCATCTCCGGCAGCACCGGCCGTATGGTCGGCAACAAAGACAAAGACGGTATTGTCAAACCACGGTTTGGTTTTGGCATTTTCCAAAAACTGGCCGATGGCATAGTCGGCGTATTTTACCCCGCCTTCCCGCCGGGCCTTGATTGAGGGCAGATCAATCCGGCCGTCCGGATAAGAATACGGACGGTGGTTGGAGATTGTCAGAAGCGTGGTAAAAAACGGTTTGTTTTTGGCATATGATTTGTCAGCTTCGCGAATAACCTTGGCAAAAGTATCCTCATCACACGCCCCCCAGGCATTGGCAAAAGTAACTTCGCCTTTTTCCCAGGCTTTGCGGTCCACAACCTCAAAACCATTGTGACCAAAGAAATAATTCATATTGTCAAAATATCCGAAGCCGCCGTAAATCCACTTATTTTCATATCCTTTGTCTTTAAAAATCGACCCGATATTGTGCAGATTCTCATTATTCGTCCGCCGGACGATAGACATTCCCGGCAACGGCGGAACACCAAGAGTCAGCGCCTCAATTCCCCGCACTGAACGGGTTCCGGTTGCATAAGTGTGGCTGAAATATAGTCCTTCTTTTGACAACCGGGTCAGATTTGGGGTAATTTTCGGAGCTGCCGCCGGACGGTTCTCGTCCATAAATTCGGCGCTCATGCTTTCCATCAGCACCACAATCACATTCGCCCTGTTTTCAGCCCGGTGAGAAGTCACCCGACGGGTCAGGTTTTTGTCGGGTTCTGCATAACTTCCCGGCAGTTTTTGTTGCAATATCTGCAGATTTTCTTTCTTGTCCCCGGTCAGATAAAAGGTTTCATAAGGCAGTTCATTTTTCAAAAAAGCACTGAACAGGCTGTAGGTTCCTTCTTTGGCTACTTCATTGTTATAATAACTCCGGTTCAGTTCCAGACGCGACATATCAACCGCATAGTATGACAGCACCAGCACCGCCAAATAAAAAATTGTCTGCCCCAGCCGGTTTAAAAACCGCGGAGCCGGAAGCTCTGTCAACAGAACCCGGCGCATTTTCCAAACAATCAGCGCCGTTACTGCGGCGATTCCTGCCAGAATGGCATTAACCGGATAAGACTGGTATAAATTGGCAATCACTTCATTAGTATAAACCAGATAATCAACCGCTATAAAATTAAACGCTGCCTGAAATTCCTCCCAAAAAACGATAGAGGCGACTTCTTCAAACAATCCCATAAAAACAAAAATGGTAAAACCACCCAGGGTCACGATCCGGTCCAGCCGGGAATTCTGTTTTGACACCGGCAGAACCAGAAGATACAGCATGTAGGGAATCATCATATACAGCCAGGAAATAAACGTGGTCAGCAGCAAAACGCTGAAAGTTTTAACCAGCTCAAACAGGTTAAAATCAATCAGTTTATAATCCTGTACCATGGTCACTGCGGTAAAAACAATTTCAACCGTCATGGCAAAAGACAGCCACGGAGCCAGCCGGCGAATATAATACGACTTCATTTTTCTATCCTTCTCAGTTCAATTGCATTCAAGCTAACGGATAAGTTTTTTTCCTGCAAGTTCAAAAAACATTATGACACAATTATCATTTTGAAATCAGTACATTTTCGGTATCTGTGTTATATAAAGTCATTATTGACCTGAAAGAGCTTTTGTAATAGCATAACCGCATTAATTTGAGGACCAAAAATGAAAATACTTGTTATTGAAGACGAACTCAAAACTGTTGAATATCTCCGCCAGGGACTGACGGAACAAGGCTACTCCGTTGACACCGCCACCGATGGGCTGGACGGTCTCCACCTGGCAACCACCGGCGTCTATGATGCCATTATTCTCGATGTCATGCTCCCCGGACTGGACGGTTACAGCATTTTAAAATCGCTGCGCCCTTCAGTCAGTACCCCGGTTTTGATGCTGACAGCCAAAGATACCCTGAACAATAAGCTGGAAGGGTTTAACGCAGGCGCTGACGATTACCTGATAAAACCCTTTTCATTTCTGGAACTTCTGGCCCGCCTGCAGGTCATCACCCGGCGTACCCATACCAAAGAGGAAACACATATCCATATCGGCGACCTCCATCTTGACCTGCTGGCCCGCCGTGCCACCCGCGGCAAAAGACGGCTTGACCTCACCGCCAAAGAATTTGCCCTGCTGGAGGTTTTAGCTTCGCGCCAGTCCCAGATTGTTTCCAAAACCGTTATCACCGAACTGGTCTGGGATATCTGCTTTGATACCAATACAAATGTGGTAGAGGCAACCATCAAACGCCTGCGTTCCAAACTGGACACCGAAGGCGAACCTAAATTGCTGCACACAATCCGCGGCATGGGCTACGTTTTGGAACAGCGTCCATGATGAAGTGGTTCCGCCCGCAGTCTATCACCCACCGCCTGACTCTGGCCTATGCTGCCGCGGCGGCAATTATCCTGTCGATTACCGTTGTCACTCTGGCTTATTTGGAAAGTACCGAAATTGATATCTACCAGACAAATGAAATCAAAAACCGCTTTTCCCTGTTTGCTTACGATGTCCGTCAGGTCCATAATCTTGAAGACTGGAACCGCCTCCGCCGTAAATATGACCTGATCGTATCCGAGGCTGCCGGCCGCATTTTTTTGCGCAGCGACAGCGCTGACCCTGCCTATCAGATTCATGCCCCTTTTTCGATTAATCCGCGACATATCAAAAAACACCATGGTTTCAGCAAACAATATATCAACGGCAATTACTTCCGGGCCTATTCGCAGCTGATACCCGCTGACGGCAATCGCCCCGAGCTGATTTTATCATTAGCCGTCGATGCTTATTACTATGAAGATTTATCTCACTGGATTGATGTTGCTTTTGATGTTTTCCTGCTTTTCAGTATTTCCACAATCGCCCTCATCGGATGGATATTGGCCCGGCGCAGTCTTTATCCGGTTGATGCCCTGTCGGTTTGTGCTTCGCAGATTTCTTCACAAAACCTTTCCGAACGCCTGCCCGCAGCTAATCTCCCTTCAGAACTGAAAGGACTTGCCGAAAGTTTCAACGGCGCCCTGGAACGCCTTCAGCAGTCACACCAGCGCCAGGCCGCTTTTAATTCCGATGTCGCCCACGAGCTGCGCACCCCTGTCAACAATCTCATCGGCCAAAGCGAGGTCACGCTTTCCAAACCGCGGTCAGCCGCCGAACTGACTGATGTCATGGCTTCAAACCTTGAGGAGCTGGAAAGGCTGCGCTCCATCATCAACGATATGCTGTTTCTTTCCCACGCCGATCAGGGAGAAATTGCCCTCAAATGCCAGAAAGTCGACCTCGCTGACGAGGTCCGGGCTACGGCTGATTTTCTGGAAGTTATTCTCGAAGATAATCACAACCGCCTGATCCTGGAAGGATCTGCCGGGGTAATGGCTGAACCGAACCTGCTGAAACGCGCCCTGACTAATCTGCTTAACAATGCGGCCCAGCACGGAACGCCGGGAACCGATATTTATGTCAAAATCAGCCGTGACAATAATCATGCCGTCTTAACCGTCACAAACCACGGAAATGACATTCCGCCGGAAGACCTGGCCAATCTCTTCAACCGGTTTTACCGGGTCAGTAAAACCCGCAGCAACAGTTCGGCCAATCACGGCCTGGGCCTGTCGATTGTCAAGGCCATTATCAGCCTGCACAACGGTACGGTATTTGCCCGCAGCTCCAACGGTATCATTGAAATCGGCTTCACCTTGCCGGTTTAGGTTTCCTGCCGGTTTCCCCGTATTTTTTGATTATTCGGAAAAAAATTTTCCGTAATCCGGCCAGGCACCGGGCTGTGTCACCACAAAGGCGGCAACTTCCGCTGCTTTCCGGTGAGCTTCCTGCAAAGATTTTCCGGTCAGCAGACTGTAAATAAACGCACCGGAAAAAGCATCTCCCGCCCCGACGGTATCAACGGCTTTCACCCGCGGCGTTTCCAGGGAGGACTCTTCATCAGGGCTGTAAACCGTGCTGTATTTTTCCCCGGCAGTAAAAATCAGGTAACGCAAATGGTATTTTTGCAGCAGTTCCCGGCAGGCGTCCTCATCACTTCCCCGCAGGTCAAACAGCTCCCTGACAGTTTTGATTTCTTCATCATTAATTTTAAAAACATTTGCCTTTGCCAGCAGCTCCCCAATCAGCTCTTTGGAATAATAGCTGCCGCGCAGATTAACGTCAAAAAATTTATAGGCCCGTTCAGGCACTTCCGCCAACAAAGTTTTTATCGTCTGCCGCGACTTTTCGCTGCGCAGCGCCAGCGTCCCGTAACAAACCGCATCGGCCCGCCGCACGACAGCCCGCGCTTCTTCGCTCAGCGGAATATTATCCCAGGCAGTGTTTTCAACAATGGTATATCGCGGAAGGCCGTTTTCCAGAACCACCTCGACGGTTCCGGTCGGAAAGGGGCAGCGGGAAATAATTTTCCTGATTTTAACCCGCTCCAGTTCGCGGAGAATTTCAATGCCGTTGACATCATCACCCACCGCACTAATGGCATATCCTTCCGCCCCGAGCTGCGTTGCATGATACACAAAATTAACCGGCGCCCCGCCGGCTCTCTTGCCGTCAGGAAGCAAATCCCATAACAACTCGCCAATTCCGACAACAACCGGCTTTTTATCTGTCATCTTGTTCTCCTTTTTTATCATTTATAACAAGACAGCGTTAACAATAGATAAATTTATCAATCTTCCAAACCGCAACGGAAAGCTTATCTATTTTTCTGATTAAAACAGGAAAGGAGCTTTGTTATGGCAGACGCAACCCCTTATTATGAAGATCCCAAATATGTCAAAGTAAAGGACTATACCCGCCAGCGCTATGAAGACATTGATGAAAAAGATTTTCATATCCGCACCATCCGCGACGAAAAACTTGTCGATTCTTTCGCCGGGCTTGATGACAATTCAGAACTCAACAAAAGCATGTTCAACCTCGGCGATGCCGATGACCTGCCCGACAGCGACCGTTCACTGAATTGCCAGGCTCAGGGAATCAGCAAAGACCAATGCTTCGGGCGGGATTTGTAAAACATAATTTTAAAAGGAGAAAATCATGGCAGCCAAAGTCAGCAAACTGAATATTTTTCTTTCCAATCTGGCCGTAATGAACGTCAAAATCCATAATCTGCACTGGAATGTGGTCGGCCCGGAATTTCCTCTCATTCATGAAATGACCGAACGCCTCTATAAAATGTTCGAGGAACAGTTCGACACCGTTGCGGAAGTTATGAAAATGCAGGGCGAGTTTCCTCTCGGCTCACTTGAAGACTATCTCAACAACGCCACGGCCGAAGAGTTGGACTCCCGCGATTTCGGCGAAGTAGAGGTTTTGGAAATTCTTGATGAAGACTGTCAGAAATTAATCGATTTTGCCAATGAGGTCCGTGAAGACGCCGAGAAAAACGATAATTTTCAGATTGTAAACCTCATGGAAGACTATCTGGCCGTTTACGCCAAATATCATTGGTTCGTCCGTTCGATGCTCCTGACGGATGAAGATATGGGCGATAATGAAGATATGCAGGAAGATCCCAGAGAAACCAAAGCAAAAAAATAAATACCGCCCATAAAAAAACCGCCCGTTTCCGGGCGGCTTTTTTTATGCTGTTTACGCCGTTAGCATACCGCCGGTAATACCATAAATCATTCCGGTCACATAACTGGCTTCTTCCGAAGCCAAAAAAACATAGACCTGTGCCAGCTCCGCCGGTTGCCCCGCCCTTTTCATCGGTGTATCGGCGCCAAATTCCGGCAAATTTTCTTTCAGCTGGCCGCCGCAGATTTGCAACGGTGTCCAAACCGGCCCCGGAGCCACCGAATTAACACGGATTCCCTTCGGCGCAGCCTGCTTGGCCAACGCCTGGGTAAAAGCCCTGATGGCAGCCTTGGTGCCGGCATAATCCAACAAATATTCCGATGGTTCATAAGCCTGAATCGAGGTGGTTGTAATAATCGCCGACCCCGGTTTTAAATACGGCATGGCCTCGCGGACCAGCCACATCATGGCAAAAACATTAACCTCATAAGTTTTAACCAGCTGCTCCGTCGGCAAAGTGGTAATATCTTTGTTGGCAGCCTGCTTTCCGGCAGCCAGACACAAAATATCCAGACCGTCTAATTCCTTAACGGCCTGAGCGACCAGCTTTTTACAAAAATTTTCATCACTGATATCACCGGGGATCAAGACCGCCTTGCGTCCTTCTGCTTCTATCAGCTGCCGGACTTCCCGGGCATCCTCTTCCTCAAACGGCAGATAGTTGAGAGCCACATCAGCCCCTTCACGGGCATAAGCAATCGCCGCCGCCCGGCCGATACCGGAATCGCCTCCGGTCACCAGCGCTTTGCGCCCTGCCAGTTTTCCGCTGCCGCGATAACTTTTTTCTCCGCAGTCCGGCAGAGGATGCATTTTGGCCTGAACGCCGGGAGCTTCCTGCGGCTGCCACTCATATCCCCCGTGATAATATTGGGTTAACGGATTAATCAGTTTCTCTTTTTCAGACATTGCGCACCTCCATAAAAACTTTTTACGGTTTTTTATGTAAGCCGGATTCTGCCTGAATCTATCGGTTTAATCCTAATTGTTATTAACAGCCTGACGCTTTTTTTGACGATACCGCGCAGCCCCGCCGCTTTTATGCTTTAGCTCGGCCCGGCCCAGCACCAGTTCATCTGCTGCCGCATCGGCATCAATAACGCTGCCGGCACCGGCCAGAGCATTAGCTCCGATAGTCACCGGCGCCACCAGCGTGACATTTGACCCGATGAAACTGCCGTTTTCCAATCTGGTTTTATTTTTTTGAACACCGTCAAAATTACAAGTTATGACTCCGCCGCCGATTTCAACATTTTCGCCTGCCGCACAGTCACCGATAAAGCTCAAGTGCCAGGCCGTGGTCCCTTTGCCGATCTGCGACCGGGCAACCTCCACAAAATTTCCGATTCCGGCCCCTGCTTCAATCCGGCTGCCGCCGCGCACCCGCGCAAACGGCCCGATAATACATTTGTCGCCGATTTCTGTCTCCTCCAGGTGTGAAAAAGCCTTTATCACACAGCCTGAACCGATTTTAACCCCGGGGCCGAAGACCACAAACGGTTCAATGACGGTTCCCCTGCCGATCTCGGTATCTTCCCGGAGATAAACCTGATCCTCGTCTGTAAATTCCACTCCCTGTTCCCGCAGTTTCCGGCGCAGGTCTTTTTGTGCGGCTGATGACATCTTCGCTCCTTTTTAACTGTCTTTGCGGCGGAATTTCAATTCTTCTTCGCCGTTTTTAAGAATTAATGTCCGGCGGCTGAGCTTTTCCACCTCATATTTTTCACTGAAACCAATTGTCTGCCCGTTGCCTATGCTTTCGCCGTTCAGGGTAAGGGTATCCCCGTTATGGCGCCAGGACTTGTACACCAGCGTTCTCATATTGATGGAAGAGGCGTCGCCCCCTTCTTTGATGTTGATTCCCTGAAACTGGTTTTCCAATCCCGGCACCGGCTGAATCCATTCCCCGATAATTGACGGATTATCGCACCCCGCCAGCAGCAAAACCAAAACCGCAATTCCAATACCTTTTTTCATTTTTCCTCTCTTTTACCCGAATACCTGCTCACATTTTCCCGGTAACAGCTGACTTTTTCCTCCGCGGGCAAAACTTGCGAAAACCGGCCGGGAAAGCTGTTTACTACAAAACATCCTGATATATGTTTCTTTTAACGCCAAATCTTTAAAAAAACTTTATTTTGCCTAAACTGTTTAAACATCTCTGTCTGTCCGGAGTATTTTCCGTGAATACAATCGTTATCGCGGAAAGCCATAAAAATAAACCCCCGCCTTCAGGACAGGGGTTTATTTTTAAATCTGGCGTACCCGGAGGAAGCGCTAAGTAAAATTAACCGCTGCTCCGGTTAATTTTATCTGCAAGCTCTCTGAAACATCTTAATGAGTGAGGGAAATTTTTGACCGATACGAATTTAGATGCCTGAGAACGAACCCGTGGGTTCGACCCTCCCGGGAAGCCATAAAAATAAACCCCAGCCTTCAGGACAGGGGTTTATTTTTAAATCTGGCGTACCCGGAGGGATTCGAACCCACGACCCTCAGCGTCGGAGGCTGATACTCTATCCAACTGAGCTACGGGTACATCAAAACAAGTCTTGTCTTACACTACTTTAAAACAGATTTCCAGTAAAATTTTATATTTTCTCGCAAATAATTGCTTTTTAGCCAAAATTTATCTTGACTAATCTTCCAATAATAGGTATTAACAAGCAACAAATACGTTTTTTTGATATTAAGGATATTTAATCATGGCTAAGAAATGTGATATTTTGGGCACCGGCGTTCAAAGCGGTAACAATGTCAGCCACGCTAACAATCGCACCCGCCGTCGCTTTTTGCCCAATCTGCAGGTTGTTTCTCTGTTGAGTGACACTCTCGGCAAAATTTTCAAACTGAAAGTTTGCTCCAAAACTCTGCGTTCTATTGAACACAACGGCGGTCTGGACTCTTATCTGGAATCGACTTCCAACACCAAACTGACTGAAGAAGCTAAAAAAATTAAAAAATCAATCGCTAAGAAAAAAGCTTCTAAATAAGCCGTCTGAGAGAGGAAAAACCTTTCCCAAACCCTGCCGGAACCGCGGCAGGGTTTTTATTTATCCCCATTATCCCCACAATCCACAGGGCTGAAAACTTTTATCCGTTAATCTCTTTGTATTTTAATTAAGTTGCCTGTATAACAACAATCAGACGATTCACTGCAATAAAGGACTTAAAAAACGATATGGAACAGCCGGATTCAACTCTTCTCCCTCAAAATCTGGAAGCCGAACAAGCTCTCCTTGGGGCGATTCTCGCCAACAACAAAGCTTTTGAAAAAGTTTCGGAATTTCTTAAACCCCAGCATTTTGCCGACGCTGTCCATGCTAAAATTTATGAAGTTATTTCCAAGCTGATTACCCGCGGCCATATGGCTGATGTCATCACGCTGAAAAACTATTTTGAGCAGGACGGCTCTCTGGCCGAAGTCGGCGGCGCCAAATATCTGGTCAAACTGGCAGACAGTGCCACTCCGCTGACAAATGCCGAATATTACGCCCAGTTTATCTATGACAAATTTCTGCGCCGCGAGCTGATTGCCACCGGGTTTGAAATCGTCAACAATGCCACTAAGGAAGATTTGGACTCCGATGCCTCCGAGCAGATTGAAGCCGCGGAAAAACGCCTGTTTGACCTTTCCAACCAGGGTGACATCAACGGCGGTTTTGTAGACTTTTCCGAGGCTTTGGTTTCTTCTCTCGGCAATATTGAAAAAGCTTATCAAAAAGACGGCAAAATTTCCGGTCTGCCCACTTACCTGGACGCTCTTGACAATAAAACCGGCGGCCTGAATAATTCCGACCTGATTATTATTGCCGGACGTCCCGCCATGGGAAAAACCGCTCTGGCCACCAACATCGCCTACAATGTTGCCGAATATATGCTTAATGCCAAAGACCTGGACGAGAAATCTAAAGGCGTGGCTTTTTTCTCGCTGGAAATGTCTGCCGACCAGCTGGCCACCCGTATTCTTTCCACCGTCACCCAGACCAACGGCCATAAAATGCGTACCGGTGAACTGGATAACGCCGAGTTTACGCGCATAGCTGCCGCCGTCCGCGAATTGGAAAGGATTCCGCTGTATATTGACGATACCCCCGGCCTCAATATCAACACCATCCGCACCCGCGCCCGCCGGCTTAAACGCAACAAAGGCCTGGGCCTGATTGTTATTGACTACATTCAGCTTATCGTCGGCACCGGCAGCAAAAAAACCGAAGGCAACCGCGTTCAGGAATTGTCTGAAATCTCCCGCGGCTTGAAAATTTTGGCCAAAGAATTAAATATTCCCGTAATTGCCCTGTCACAGCTTAACCGCGGCGTCGAGCAGCGTGATGATAAACGCCCCGTTATGTCCGACCTGCGTGAATCCGGCTCCATTGAACAGGATGCCGATATCGTCATGTTTGTTTACCGGGAGAATTACTATCTCCAAAACGAAGAGCCCAAACAAAAACCGGCCGAAACACCGGAACATCTTGAAAAACGGCTTGAGGAATGGCAGCAGCGCTGCCGTGAGACCCAGTATGTCGGTGAGGTTATCATCGGCAAACAGCGTCACGGCCCCACCGGAACGGTTCAGTTGTCCTGGAACGGCGATTATGCCCAGTTTGGCAATCTTGCCAAAGAAGAATATCTTCCCGAACGGATAGGAGATTAATCAATGCCTGCCAATTTTATGACTATGGTTTACTACATTTTGGGCCTGGCCCTGGCTGTCGCGCTGCTTGCCAGCATTGTCGCCGTCGGCTTTACCATTTTTGTGGTTGTTTTCACTTATGTTTTCATTCCGCTGCTGATTATTGCCGGAATCCGCTATTTGTGGATCCGCTGGCAGCTGCGCAAAACCGGACGTATTACCTATTATGACGAAAAATAATTTTTGGGAAACCAAAACTCCCGCCCAATATACCGATGACGAATGGGAAGCTGTCTGTACCCGCTGCGGCCAGTGCTGCCGCCTGAAACTTGAAGATGAGGACAACGGCGATATTTTTTACACGGACGTTGTCTGCCGCTATTTCAATCATGAAAACTGCCATTGCACCTGCTACCGGGAACGCTGTGTCAAAGTTCCGTCTTGTCTGAAACTAAACCCCTATAATATCGGTGAGCTGGCCTGGATTCCCGAAACCTGCGCCTATCGCATCTTACATGAAACCGGAACGCTTCCTCCCTGGCATCCGTTGAGAACCGGACAGCCGCTGCCGGAGCAGTATTCCGCCCGCGGCAAAGTCGTCAGTGAAACCGAAGTGGCTGAAGATGAACTCGAAGATCATATTATTGAGGACGGCAATGACTGAACCCGTTGATGAAAACTGGCTCCGGCCTGACTTTGACCCTCAGTCGCGGTTTGAAAACCTGAACGATGTCGAACCGGAATTTTGGAAACATAAAAAACTGGAGCAAATGAACAAACGCGAGTGGGAGCTCCTCTGCGACGGCTGCGGCAAATGCTGCCTGAATAAATTGGAAATCCGCGGAAAAATCAAATTTACCAATACCTATTGCCGTTTTTTAGACTGTCACAGCTGCTTATGTAAAATATATGAACACCGTTTTAAAAAAGTTCCCGACTGTCGCGATATTGATTTGAACGCTGTTCGCGAAAAGCCCCGCTGGCTTCCCAAAACCTGTGCTTACTGGCTGTTGGACAACGGCTTTGATCTCCCTGCCTGGCACCCGCTGGTCACCCGCCGGGCCGCCTCTGTCCATGAAGCCGCAATGTCCTTGCAAGGCCGTGAGCTGGTCTGCGAAACCGGAGTAGATGATTATGAAAATTACCTTGTTTACTGGGCCGACCTTTGATATTGAAAAAGAACTCGGCTTTCCGATAAAGGTGGTCAAATCACCCCGGGCCTGCCGCCTGACTTTACGCATAGATGAAAAAGCCCAGATTCCGGTTTTAACGCTTCCCCCGCGCTGTTCAGCCCGTAAAGCTGTTGCTTTTGTGGAAAATCACCGCGACTGGATTGCCAACATGCTGGCCAGACTGCCGGCTGCCAGCCGCTTCAAAGACGGCGACCAAATATCTTTTATGGGACAAACCTGCCAAATTATCCACCGCCCCGATGCCCGGCTCGGAGTTGTTTTGGAAAACAACCGGATTATTGTCAGCGGCGAAGCGGAGTTTCTGCACCGGCGGATCATTGATTTTCTGAAAAAACAGGCTCAGACACATCTTTTGAACCTCTCCCGTCAAAAAGCTGCTCAGATTGGCTGCACCGTTAACTCTGTCGTCATTAAAGACACCAAATCCCGCTGGGGAAGCTGTTCCACCCGCCGCAACATTAATTATAATTGGCGCATTGTTATGGCACCTGCCGAAGTTATTGACTATCTGGTCTGTCATGAAGTGGCTCATCTCGCTCATCAGGACCATTCTCCGGCCTTTTGGAGCTGCGTTGCCTCGCTTTGCCCCGGATACAAAGAAAGCCGTGCCTGGCTTCGCGTAAAAGGCAAATCGCTTTACCAATACATATAAGTTGATTTTTCTGCTGTTATTTCCTATATTGTAAGCGATGTTTATAAAGGAGAACATTCTACATGGAAAACAAAATTTTTGCTAAAACTGAAGCGGCCGCTCGTATTGACCAGGGCCTGCGCGATTATATGATGCGCGTCTATAACTTTATGGCCGGCGGTCTTTGCGTCACTGCTTTAGTGGCTTATCTTATTGCCAATACTTCGGCAATCCGCTTATTCTATACATTTAACGCTGCCGGTCAGGTCACCGGCATGTCAGCTTTAAGCTGGCTGGCATTATTTGCCCCCTTCATTATGATTTTTGCATTCGGCTGGGTCATGGTTAAAGGAACCTCTGCCCAGGTTCAGGGAACTTTTTGGGGCTTTGCGGCGGTTATGGGCGCAGCTCTTTCTCCAATTTTAATGGTTTATACCGGTGCCAGTGTCGCGCGTATCTTTTTAATTACCGCGGCCATGTTCGGCGGAATGAGCATCTATGGCTATGTCACCCGTAAAGACCTCACCTCTATGGGCTCATTCATGATTATGGGCGTCTGGGGGCTGGTCATTGCTTCCATCGTCAATATTTTTATGAAAAGTCCCGGAATGTCCTATGCCATCTCGGTTCTGGCCGTTATTGTCTTTACGGCGCTGACCGCTTATGACACCCAGCGGATTCGCCAGTTATATATGGAGTTTGACAATTCCGATACGCTGACCCGGAAAGCCGTTGCCGGCGCCCTGGCTTTGTATATGGACTTTATCAATATTTTCATTGCCCTGCTTAATCTTTTCGGAGAGCGCCGCTAAGAAAATACAAACTCAAAACTCAAGCTCCCGCCACAAGCGGGAGTTTTTGTTTTTGTGGATGATAACCTAATAAATCTTTATTTAAAAGCGCAAAAAGATTATTACTTTAATCATCAGGATAAATTTATTTACTAACCGGTCGGGGACAAAATTTTGAGCGGAATCAGCTTAACATCATCCATGCGGAACAATCTGCTGTCATTACAGCAGACGGCTAAGCTGCAGGACCTGACCCAGAACCGCCTCGCCACCGGGCTGAAAGTCAATTCCGCAATTGATAACCCATCTTCCTATTACACCGCCCAGTCTTTGAATAACCGTGCCGAGGATTTGAACGTCCTGCTGGACGCGATGAGCCAGGGGATACAGACCTTAAAAGCCGTCAATGAAAGTATTGAGGCCGGAACCAAATTCCTGGAACAGGCCAAATCGGTTGCCAGCTCGGCTCTGGAAACTTCTGCTGCACTTTATCAGGGACCGATTGCTGCTACTGTCAGTACAGAAAGTGAATTGCTTGATGCTATAGCGAATACGACTGCTGCCGATGGCGTAATCGTCATTGCTTCAGATATTACTTTAACGACAAATACCAAATTAGTACTAAAAGACGGCCAGAAATTGGTCGGACAAAACTTTATTGACGGCAAAGGCGGTACCGCAAAATTAACTTTTAATTTTAATAATGCCGATAGCGCGGTGGGTATAGATTTATCTCAAGGATCCCAACTTTCAGATTTGATTATTGATTATACCACTCTGCAAAGAAACAACCATACGGATTTTCATGCTTTGCGCAATAATGGTTTTAAAGATATCAAACTTCATAATCTTGATATAATTGTAAAAGCTGAAGGTACAGAATATTTTTCTACGGGCGGCATTGGTAATTTTGACGGCGGGGAAATAACTCTCAGCGGAGAAATAAATATTACGGCTCCCTCTGCAACTTCGCGCTATGTTTATGGTGTTTACACCAGAAATGCCGGTAAAATTGTTCAGCTCGAAAATTCGGTTTTTAATATAACCACAATGGGGGAAAGGGGATATGGAATTGCGGCCGGCAACAATACTTTTAACGGTGTTGTCAACATTTCTACTTCGGGAAAGTTTGGCGTAGGAATTCTGGACTGCAATAACATTTTAAACGGCACTTTGAATATAACAACGTCTGCACAAGACGGCTATGGAATCTGGAGTGGTACCAATTATCTTACCAATGCCGCAGCGAAACTTAATCTTCATACTTTAAGCGGGTTTAATTTTTTTCATCAAAATTCTCCTAAATTTCAATCTGTACCCGGTGCAGAGATTATGACCGAGCTCGGTGTTTATAAATGTACGAATCCGGTAACCACAGATACGACTTTTGAGAATGTGGCTGACAAATTGATTAAAATCGGGAATTTTGATGCGACTCGTATGAATATTGATTTAGATGATACTCAAGAAGAAAACTCTTTAATGAAGCAGTTCAACCAAATCCTGACCCAGTATGATATGCTGATTAATGACTCTTGGTATAAAGGCATCAATCTGCTTAAAAGTCAGGACCTGAAAGTGGTGTTTAATGAGTCGCGTACCTCGGATTTGGATATCAAAGGCGTCGACGCCACGACTGCCGGACTGGGGCTGGAAACCGCCGACTGGAACAGCGCCGCCGGGGTACAGAACTCGCTTGACCAGATTGACAGTGCCATTAACCAGCTGCGGCTCTATACCTCGGAATTTGGCAACTACTACCAGATTGTCACTACCCGGGAGAACTTCACCAATTCGCTGATTAATGTTTTGACTGAGGGCGCCGACCAGTTAACCCTGGCGGATATGAACCAGGAAAGTGCCAATATGCTGGCTTTGCAGACCCGCCAGCAGCTGGCAGTTAATTCCCTCTCCCTTGCCTCCCAGGCCAGCCAGAGCGTGCTCAAACTGTTTTAACTTATCTTCTATTTGCCTGAGAACATCACCAAAGAATTGTTGGGCATTTCCTGGGCTTTTTTAACTGAAGCAATTGCCTGTTCGATTAATTTTTTGCCGGACCGGGCCGGATCGGGAAACACGCTGACCCCGATACTGGTAAAAACCTCATGCGTGGTAAAATTATCGGTTACCCCTTCTTTGAAAATCACCCGCAGTTTATCAAGCTCAACTTCCAGACTGTGTTCATTTACCAAATCCGGCATTAAAATCCAAAACTGATATTTAAGCCCGCGGGCCACGGTATAATTTTTCTTCAAACTCAACAATAAGTTTGATGCCAGTTTTTTTATCACAAAATTTTCCAAATGCAGCTTGCGGAAGTTTTCCATATTATCAATGCTTACCGCCGCTACGGCAATTAAATCTTTCGGCAGCCGCACATCCTTGTAGTTCTCGTTATTAACCGCCATCTGCACCCGGTCTTCAAACAGATAAAAATTTGGCAGCCCGGTTAAATCGTCATACAAGGCGTTAAATACCGGCTTTTGTTCGCGGCGTTCATGACTGCTGAGCAAAATAAAAGAAAAATGGCGTGAATCCGGCAGATAAATGGCTTTCAGCTCTGCCGTGTGAATCTTATTATTCGCCGTCCGCAGTTTTATTTTCAGCTTGGTCCCGTCGGAGATCATGCCGCCAATATTTTCAGCCAGGTTCGTCCAGTCGCTCTTGTCTACAAAAGTAAGAAAGTTTTCGCCGATAACTTCGCGGAAAGATTTTATCTCCAGCATATCCAGCGCTGCCCGGTTCATATAGGCAATTTTATCATCGGTTACAATTGCTGCCAGACGCTCTGAAGTTTCCAGCACCTGGCTGACCATATCTTCCAGCGGAACATCCAAATCTTGCCAAAACTGATGTTCCGGCAGCGAAACCACAGCGGCCTCGGGAATAAGCTCTTCCCGGGCGGTATTTTGCGGCGCAGCAGCAGATTCCAAGCTGTCAAGATCAATATTATACCGGCCTGCTTCCTGCAAAAGTGCCGTATCAGCCTTAACCGCCTGCAGCAGCCCGGCCTCACCGTCTAACTCGGCCGTTTGCCTTTCTGCCCCCGCTCTGATTTGAATGTTTTGATTCATTTTTTATTCAATAAGTTAACTTGGCGCATATTTTAGCGTTAAATTTTTGAAAACACAATCCTAAAAAAATCTTTGCAGTTTATTAATAATCTCTATTTATAATTACTTATAACTAAATCAATAGGAAAGAACTTGTCATGGTGGAAGAAACCGCCCCCGAAACAACGGCTGAACCGCCTGCTGCCGGAAATGCGCCGGCCGCAGAAATTTCATCTGCCCAAAAGACGACTGCTGCGGAAAACACAATTGCTGCCGGCAGCAATTTTATCGTTAAAGAGCGTTTTGAAATTTTATTTGACACGCCGCTGCCCCATCTTGACTCTAACGGTGCAAAAGCCTACGCCGCCAAAGACAAAATTAATCCCAAACGGGATCTTTTTGCCCTCATCTGCAGCAATGATTATCCGCCGCGTTTGTCCCTGCTGCCTTATTTAAAATCAATCGACCACCCCAATATTTTAAAGCTGGTAGAATTCGGCATTGTCGATTATCCTGCCGGTTCTTCCCGCAATATGGCCCTGATTTACCGACAACCCGCAGGGCCGCGTGTTACGGAGTTCAACGAGGAAGACAGCCTGGTCCGGACTAAATTTGAGCGTTTTAAATCGCTGCTGCTGTCAATGATTTCAGCTTGTGAAAGCCTCAAAGGATATAATCTGACCCACCGCAGTATCCGGTTAGATAATTTGTGGTACCGTGACAACACTAAAACCGAAATTGTTTTAGGCGATTGTCTGGCAACTTTTCCGGCTTATCTCCAGCCGGCCGGTTACGAAACGATAGAAAGCCTGCTCTGCGTTCCCGAAGGACGCGGCAACGGCTCCAACAGCGATGATATTTATGCTGTCGGCGTAGCCATGCTGGGACTGATTCAGCAGGCTGACCCGCTTTCCGGCCTGTCTGCACCGGAAGTCCTGCGACAGAAAATCAAAAAAGGCTCTTATCTGACCTTGGCGGGCAACAGCAAGATTCACAATCTTTATACTGTTGTCCTTAAAGCGATGCTGAATGACAACAAGGAAGCCCGCTGGAATTATCTTCAGATTTTCAATCATCTCGAGGGCAAGGCTAATTCTTTCGGCAATGCGGAAATTTCCGAACGCTCCATGCGTGCTTTAACGGTCAGCAATGAGAAATATTACACCCCGAAAACAGCCGCCATTGCCCTGCTGAACAACCCTGAGGAGGGCATCGCCCTGCTGCGCAGCGGCAAATTGCAGGAATGGGTTAAAACCGGGCTGGAAAACGAAAAACTATCCCTGCGTATTGATAAATTATTTCATCAGGAAAGCTCTTCCCCGCAATCCCCTGAAGCAGCCATCGGTGAAATTTGTATTTTGCTGGATTATACCCTGCCGCTTAAAGTCGGGAGTGTTTATGTTTTCCCTGACGGCCTGTCCAAAACTATTTTCAGCTATCTGCGCAACAACCAGAACCTCGGTGATTTTTATAATCTTTTATCAACCAATTTATTGCGGGAATGGTACCAGGAACAGCCGAATATGCGCTCTCCGGCCAACGCCGCCGAAAGCCGGATTTTTATCAACCGCCGCGATTATGGTTTCGGCATAGAACGCATTATGTATGATTTTGATGAAGATCTTCCCTGCACCAGCACTCTGCTGGATAAAGAGTTTGTCAACTCGCCTTCCCAGGTGCTGCGGGCACTCGACAGCAACTATTCCAAATTTAAGGACAAAGCCCCCTATGACCGTAATCTGATTGCCTATCTGCGCAGCAAAATGGGCAAAAAAATCGATGGAATTATAACCGACCTTAATTCCCCGTCAGATTACATGAAAAGCAGCGCCGTTATCCGTCTGTTTGCCAATATTCAGGCCAAACACGGCCCGGTTCAGCTGTTTAACCTGACCACTTGGCTGGTCAGCATTACCAAACCGGTTATCAATAATTTCCACAATCTCAAATACCGCCGTTACCTGGAACAGGAGATGGGCAAAGTAGCCAAAAACGGTAAAATTATCGAGGTTTATGATTTGTTGGAAAACAGTGAGGCCAAACTGAAAGACCGCACGGATTACTCCGCGGCGCTGAAAGAAATCAGTATTCTCAACAATGAACGCAACCGTATTTTAACCGGCGGTCCCAAACTGGATGAAGAATCCCGCGAGCTGGCTTTGCGGCTGGCCTCGCTGCTGGCTATTCTGGTGATGGTCGTTTCTTTCGGTTTTAATCTTTTTTACTGGATAATAAAATGAAAACACCGCCTAAAAAAGAACCCGCCCCGGTCATTAACCCGTTCAGCCGGCTGGGATTTTTTCAAAAACTGCTCCTCGGCATCGGCTTAATTTTGCTGGTAATGACCGCCCTTCCGGCCGTCATTATCATCACAATCGGTCTGCTTCCCACCATCACCCTGATGCTGACCGATCGCAAAAACACCGCCAAACTGACCATTGTCGGCTGTTTTAATCTCGCCGGAGTTTTTGTCTGCCTGATGAACATCTTCTCTCAGTTTGAGGTAAGCAACGCTTTTAATATTCTGGGCAATATTTTCAACCTCATCATTATGCTCGGAGCCGCCGCCCTTGGCGTCATCGTATATTATGAGCTCCCGAACATTTTCATTGCCGTTTCCAAACTCTCTGCCGAAAAGCGGCTAAACAGCATTAACGCCAAATTAAATAAACTGGCGGAAGAATGGGGTGCCGACTCGGTAACACTGCCGGATTTTGCTGATCCCCGGTCAGCCTCGGGCAAAAAAGAAAAATCAGCCCCGGAAGCCTCAGAATAAATTCATTCTGCCTTTTTAAGGACCGGTATTGTCACCCTTCTCCAGAATACCGTCTCCGTTGGTTTACCGTTCCGGCAGAATACCCGTACGTAACACAACCCGGAGTTTGCGCGGCGGAAATTTTGACCTTCTCCGCAGTGCAAACCCCGGGTTGAGAGCGTCTTACCGCCTTAACTTAAAACCCCGACGGTTTTTTTGATTTTTTTAATCGAATTAAGTTCAATCTGCCGTACCCGCTCTTTGGAAATATTGTAAACTTTGCTCAAGTCATCGAGCGTAACCGCTTTGTCATAAAGCCGCCGTTTAAACAAAATGTCTTTCTCGCGCTTGTTCAGACAGCTCAGGGCCTCGTTAAACAACTTTTTGCGATACTGCATAGTCTCGGAATGAGCCAGAACTTCTTCTTGGTTGGGTTTGTTGTCGGCAATAAAATCCAGCCACTCGGTTCCGCTTTCCGCCGAAGCGTCAATGACTGTGTTTAACGAACCGTCATGAGATTTCAGCCGCATATTCATATCGGTAACATCCTGAACCGAAACATCCAGGGAATTGGCTATCGAGCTCAAAACTTTAGGCGACATTTCACGGTCATCGGTCAGATTCAGTTTGTTTTTGATTTTTCTCAGATTAAAAAACAGTTTTTTCTGTGCGGCGGTCGTTCCGATTTTTACCAGCGACCAGGAATTGAGAATGTATTTCTGGATTGAAGCTTTAATCCACCACAGGGCATAAGTCGAAAAACGAAAACCTTTTTCCGGCTCAAACTTTTCAATGGCATACAGCAGGCCGATGTTGCCCTCGGAAATCATTTCCGAAGTCGGCAGCCCGTAACCTTTATATTTGGAAACCACTTTAACCACCAGGCGGAGATGTGAGGTAACTAAAACCTGGGCGATGGCAGGATCTTTGGTTTGCTGATATTTAACCGCCATATTGTATTCGTCTTCCTGCGTCAGGATCGGATATTGCCGGATCCTCTGCAGATACCTGACCATATTAATTTCAGGTGAAAAATCGATTCCGTTCAAAGCCAGAACATTATCCATTATCGTACTCCCGTTTTATCATTAAAACTTTAGTCCGAAAGTTCGATAGTCCGCAGTTCACGTTCGACAGGGTTACAATTTAGAAGAAAAGCTCCAAAGCGCAACCTAGCAAAAAGTTATAGTTATCCACAGGATTTTACGATTATTTTTTATTTACAACAACTTAAGAGAGTGTTGAAGAAACAGCAGGTCTTCCGGTAAAACCGAATCAAACTGCAGAGTCTCCCCGCTTCGCGGATGAATAAAACCCAGCGATTTGGCATGCAGAGCCTGGCGGGAAAAATGGTTGATTGTTTCCAAAACCTGAGAATTTAAATTTTTTCCTTTCAGCTTCCGGTCTTTGCCGTAAAGCTGGTCACCAATCAGCGGATTCCCTTTGCTGGTCAGATGTACACGGATCTGATGGGTCCGTCCGGTTTCCAGATTGCATTGAACCAGCGCGGCATAACCGTTAAAATCCTCCAGCGTTTTATAATTGGTTACCGCGGTTTTGCCGTTTTTGCCGACCACGGCCATTTTTTTCCGGTCATGGGGACTGCGGCCGATATCTCCTTCAATTCTGCCCAGCCGTGGGGTCGGCACACCGAAAACAAAGGCATTGTAAGTCCGCTCAATCGAATGTTCGGCAAATTGCTTGCAGAGTCCCCGGTGCGCTGCGTCATTTTTTGCCGCCACCAGCAACCCGGAAGTATCTTTGTCGATTCGGTGGACGATTCCCGGACGTTTAACCCCGCCAATTCCCGACAGGCTGTCGCCGCAATGAAACAGCAGCGCGTTAACCAACGTGTGATTCGGCGACCCCGGAGCCGGATGAACAGTCATTCCTGCCGGCTTGTTAACCACAATCAGATCCTCGTCTTCATAAACCACGTCCAGCGGAATATCTTCCGGCAGCGGATTCGCTTCGGCAGCTTCGGGAACCGTCAGCTGATATATTTCGCCTTCACGCACTTTGAAAGAATTGTCAACAATCGTCACCTCGTCACAAGTCAGGTTTCCCTCGCTGACAAGACGCTGGATCTGCGACCGTGACAACTGCGGAAAGCTCTGTGTCAAAAACTTGTCAATACGCAGTCCTTTACAATCTTTATTAACTATTTCCGTGCTATAAATCGTTGTATCAGCCATTTTTGTTTTCAACTTGGTTATTTTTGTTTATAATACGGTTAAAACCCAAACTTGCAAGCGAGATTCTTATGGATAAACTTAAAATCGTCAAAGTCATAGTCGCTCTGCTGACCTTTCTCATCATTTTCGGCACCCTGCTGCTTTTGACTGTTATTTACCAGAAAACCCGCAAATCCCCTGTTACCGCAGTCGCGGAAATAAACCTCAGCCAGCCGGAAGGATCAACCATCAGCGATTTTAAAACCGATGACCAAAACATTTATTTCCTGCTCAAAAACGGCGGACGCTCAGACCGCCTGGTGATTTATAACCGCAGTTCGGGTGCCATATCCGCATCCATTCAGTTAAACTAGGGAGGACTGTCATGGCCTTAAACTCAAACGATATTTCTGAAGAACTCTCCGCCATGCTTGATGCGGACTTCAACGCCGATTCTTTCGAATCAATTGCTGCCGAACCAAACCAGCCGCTGCCCTCCCCGGAACAGGAAGAAAAAGATGAATTTGATCTTTTGCTCGACGAATTCATTAACAGCCAGCTTAAAGATGTCGAAGACGAACAGGAAGAGCTTGCAGCTTCCATAAAAGACGACAGCCGTCCCCTTCCCGAACCTGACCAGCCGGAAGATGAATTTGCCCGGGAGCTGTACCCTGAAGAACGCCAGCTGTATGAGGCTTTCGTAAACTTCCGCAAAGCTGTTTATGCTCTGGCAGATAATGCCAAGTTAGATCGTCCGGAACTCAGGTTTTCCGCCCGTGAAATCTATCGGCGCTACCGCCCGTCGCGCGACACATCGCTGAATGACGATATTTATAACGCCTGGACCCTCATGCTGGCCGCCCAGCCGGTGCGCCTGTCCAACCTGCCCCCCAAAGCCACCGACGAGCAAATTCTCGAATACGCCGAAAAAACCAGCGATGAAAACCTGCAAATGGCATTAATTTCTTACGTTGAAATCCTCATCGAACTTGAAGGTTGCGAAATTGCCTATAATATGCGCAAAGCCAAGTCTGAGCGCCGGAAAATTGAAAAAGCCATTTATGAGGAGCACAAACACCGCCAGGAAAGGATGAAAGCCTATATCGAAGCCATCAAAAAACAAGACTTCCCGATTGACGCCGAACGTCTGGTGACCAACTATTTCAAAACGGCCAAAAAGGATCCCGAAGGAGCTCAGAAAATGCTGGAAAACAATCCCGCCACTTTTGCCCCGATTCAAATAGACAAACTACGGCCGCGTTTCTTCGGTATGATAAAACCCAAACCCGAAGACGGTATCCGTATTAACAAGGAGATTGGAAAATTCCTGAAAAATCTGAAAGCCTGATTTTTTGCAGAATTTACAAAAATATAGACAAAATTAATTTACTGTGTTATCATAATTCTAAGAAACAATTTAATTAAGGTGAGGTCAGTCATGGCAACAACCAAGGATAGTGTAAAAAAGGCACAAACCAAAGCGGTAGAAAACGCCGGCAAATCCGCTGGTCCGGACAATACTCAGGCCCAGGTCGGCAACCAGCAGCCAGAGGGTACTTCCCCAACAAATGAAGATACTGTCAAACTGGACGATATGACTGCTGAACAACAGGTTGCCCATTTTGATTCTATTGCCAAAGAAAGAAACCTGACCGACGATGAAAGAGATCAGCTGAACAAAGCAAAAAATGCTGCAGAGGAAAAAAAGAAAAAATTTAATGCCGGTAAACTCGACGGCTGGTTCCGCGACCCCGATTGGCCCGATCGTGAAAAATCCAAATTCGATATCCAGCAAGGCGATTTTATTGAATTTTTGATGAAAGATGTTGTTCTGGCCGGTGCGGCCGAAGCTGGCGATAAAGTTTTTGGCATGGTTGGAACCGGTGTTTACCGCGGCAGCTCTTGGATATACCATAAACTTGCTGACAACAACAAAGCTGCCGAAGCTGCAAAAAAAGCAGAAGAAGCCCGCAAAAAAGCTGAAAAAGAAGCTTTAAAACGGGCTATGCTCTATGATGATCCCGAAAAGATTAAAATCAAGGACGGTGACGATAAAACCACCGTCATGACTAAAAAAATCCGCCAGTTCCGGATGAACATGATTCCTTATAACGAGATTAAATATTATGAAAAAGAAATTGAATCTCTGATTGGCAAAGCATTGTCCAAAGACTGGGACCCGAAAAATCTGTCCGCTGAAGAAAAAGCCCTTATGGATAAATACGGCGCCAAATTGGAACCGCATTTAAATGAATTGAACCGGATTGTAAAAGCCAAAAATTTTGACCCCGCTTTGGTTGATAACATTTCTGAATCAGCTTCTTACCTGATTAACGAACACATTCGCAGCACCGAAACCATCAATGTTCTATCCGCCAACTATGCCGCTGCGGCTTTGATAAACAACATGGCCAAGGATCCCAACCGGTACCAGAATAAAAGCGATGCCGAGCTGGAAAAACTGTTCAAATTTTACGCGCTTCAGGGTAAAAAAGTCTGCCTGACTGAAATGAAGAACATTTATAAAAACAACCCTGACCGTACCTTTGATGATGTCACTAAACTGCTCAACACTTCCGGCGATGCCATCCGGGAATCCATATCCAATATGGAAAACGGCAATTATCAGGAAAAAGGCAACCAGCCTGCTACCGGAAACCAGGACGCTTTTGACCGCGTCTGGCAGAAACTTGGTAACCGCGACCAGTGGAACCAACAGAAAGATAATAAAAAAGAAAAAGACCTCCGCACGATGGAACAGGAAGTCGGCAATCTTCGTGGTGAATACCTGCAAAAACAGTTTGACGAAGTCATAAGAAAAGAAGTCGGTCTGCAAAACCAAAGAGAAGAACGCGAGCGGAGACAAAACCCCAACTCTGACAACCGCCCGAACAATAATAACCGGCAGACTCCTCCCAATCGAAATAATAACGGGAGATCGTAATGCTGCGTAAAATCTTTCGTTTAATTCGCAATCTGCTGATCGGAGCACTGTGGACGTACGTCTTTTTGTTTCTGATCAGCATGGCTTTTTTGTTAATCTGGAATTTTAACTTCTTCAGCGCCCGCAGCTGGCAGACCATTACTGCTTTCTGGCAGGCCGGGGGAACCATCAAAACCGGCAGCGACTATGTTTTTCTGCTGGCCTTAATCTCCGTTCCCTTTATCTGGATTTGGGGCCTGGGGCGGCTCATCCGCGTAAATTACCTCAATATTCTGCTTTGGCCGGTTATGGCTTATAACCGCCGGATTATTAACAAATACGGACACGAATCCGGCCGGATTATCCTTAAAAACCTGAAATCCAGCCAGGAGCAGATTGAGGCCGTTAAACAAAAACTGGAATCAATCCAGCCCGGAAAACCCAGGGAAGTCCATAACATCCGTGATGAAATCCAGAAGAAACTGGAGTCTTCGCAAAAATAAACAGTTGTTAACCAATTTGTGCTAATATGCCTTAAAAACCAAACCTGAGGAGTTGGAATCGTTTGAAACCCTTGTTAATCTTATTGCGGATAATCTTTGTCGGCATCTTCTGGAGTATTTTTTTCCTGGAAGGTATCCGCTCGATTATGCTGATTAACTGGCGTTTCGACATCATCCGTCCAACCCACTGGGAACATGCCTGGAACTTGTGGCTCTCCGGCTGGGTGATTGATGACCCCAAAGAATGGGCTTTTATCCTTATCATCCTGACTTTTATCCCCCTGTGGCTCACCGGCTGGGCAGCCTTAAGCATGGTCAACTATACCCGGGTTTTCAACTGGATTATGTTTTTCCCGCTGAAAGTCATCAGCAAACTGTTTGAAAAGCCCGTGCACAAACTGGCCCAAACCGCCAGCGTCAAAGTGGTCAAGAAAAAGAAATCCTACAAGGAAATCCGCCCCAAGAGCATACGTGCGCCGCTTGAGGAAACATCTTACGCTTTGCCTTCGGGCAGCGGAAAACCCGGTATTTCGGCAGTTTCCGGCCTTGGCGGCGTACACAAACCGGCAGCGCCTGCTCCGGCAGCAGCTCCCGCCCCGGCACCCTCAGTCTTCGACCACTCGCTGTTCCAGTTTGATGACGACGGCACCGATTTTGATTTTGACCTTTTTGATGAAAAACCGGCTGAACCCGCGCCTGCCCCCGCGGCCGAAACCCCGGCGCCGGCCCCGGCTGACCCGGCACCGCGCGGCAATTCTCCCGCTTCCGGACGCGACACCCGCAACAATAACCGCGACCGCAACAACAATAATAAAAACCGCCCGGCTAATCCTGCCTCCCCGGCCCGCGCCGATAATTCCGGCCCCCGCGGCACCTCAAACTCAACTTTGGATGTGCTGCGGCAAAAAGGTTATGAAGTCATTACCGGAGCCACTATCAAAAATACGCTGATCGATTTTATAGGTGTTGCCGACACGCAAATTTGTATATGCTTAAATGACAAGGAACCCGGCGACTGGCTGGCTGACGAGGAGCGGTTTAACGATGAGGAACCATTGTGGTTTTCAGAAAGTTCACACCGCATTTCGCCGGTCCGCAAGGTGGATATTGCCCGCCACATCCTCAAGGAGAAACTGTCCGAGGCTGACCTCAGCTTTACGGTCGATGCCTTTGTGATTGAGCAGATCGGCAATATTATCAACGCTGAAGATATGTTCGATATCTGGAACGACATGAACATCACCGTCGCCCGGATTGACCGCGGCACTCCCAAAGAGCTCAAACTGTTTACCAAAGCTCTTGACGATGCCGTCACCAAAGTCGGCAAAGATAAATTTGACAAAGTGAAAAAACTGATTCGCAGTATTGCATAGATTAAAAGGAACTGCTGACCGTGAGTAAACGTGGAGAAGAATGGGAAGAATATGATAACGCCGTCCGCTGGATGGTGATTACCTTTATTTTAGCCATCGGCCTGACCATTATTCTGGCCTTGGTTTCCATGCCGCTGGGCTATTTGCTCGGTTCCGGCATTTCTAAAGACACTCTCAACGATGTTTCAAAATATTTTTCCATGGTCTGGAACAAGCCCGGCTATCTCTACGGCCGCTATTGGAACTGGTTTAAACAGATTTTCAACTACCACGGCAGTTTTTCCTTCAGCCTGTGGGTGCCGATTCTGCCCTTTATAAGCCTGCCGGCCGTGCTCATTACCGGAATCATTACCAATCCTTACCGTTTTCAATCCAATATTCACGGTTCTGCCCGCATTGCCACCGAAAAAGATATCAAAAAAATGGCTCTGCTGGGTTTTGACGGCTTTTGCCAGGTGGTCGGCAAATTCAACGGCAAACTGCTGCTCCTCAAAGAAACCCTCTCCACGCTGTGCTGCGCGCCTCCGGGAACCGGTAAAACCGCCGGCGTGGTTATTCCCACCATTTTTAACTCTCCGACCATGAGTATCATCGTTAACGACCCCAAGCCGGAATTGTGCTACAACACCTCCGGCGCCCGCGCCAAAGTCGGCCCGGTGTTTATCATTAACTGGGGTATGGAAGACAACCCGGCGGAGGGAATTTACTACCCCAGCTGGAACCCGCTGTCGCCCGGTGCGGTTCCGGCACCCGGGCCGGCCCGCGATATGTATGTCGATTCGATGTGTAATACGCTGGTGGAAGATCCCAAAGGCGGCGCCGATCCCCACTGGTCCAAAACCGGACGTGCCGCGCTCACCGGCTTTATTCACTTTATTGTTTCAAAATGTGAAAAAGCCCGCGCCAACGACTATTTTATCGGCCGTGTTTATGAGGGCAAACTTGATGAAGAGGATAAAAAGGTCCTTGAGGGATACTACCTCGAAATGAATGACCCCATGTCCTCCCGCGCGATTCAAAATCTCCGCTCCGGCAACCTCAATATCGACAATTACCTGCCCATCGGCACCTGGGCGCTGCTGCCGGAAAAATGGATTGGCCGGGAATCCTGCATCGCCATGATTTTGGAATGGATTACCGAGGCCCAGATTAAACAAAGCCAGGACATCAAACGCCGGCTGGAAGAAGGCGACCAGATGGCCGCCATGGCCGACCCCATGCGCGACCTGCTGGAAGAAGCCATCACCGAGGCGCGCAAATTCGGCTACTCCGCCCGTTGTATCGTTGAGTTGAGCCAGCTTAGCTCCATGCCGGATAAAGAGCGTGGTTCCGTGCTCTCCACCGCTTTTTCCGGCATTGGCATTTTCAAAAACTCCGCTGTGGTCGCCCGCACTTCTTTCAGCGACATTGCCTTTAAAGATTTGCGAGGCCTCAAAGATCCCATCACCGGTGAATTTAAGCCGATTTCGGTTTACCTCTCGGTAAACCAGGTTGACGCCCGCGCTTTGAGCGTCATTTCCGGCACCTTCATCGACCTGATGTCCTCTTACCTGATTGCCAACCCGCCCAAGTTCAAAAACCCATCAGACGGCGTTATGGGACCCTACTCCTGCCTGTTTGTTATGGACGAGTTTCCCACCATGCCCAAACTGAAAGCGGTTATTGACGGTCCGGCGGTCGGCCGCGGACAAAAAGTGTCTTACCTCCTCATCGGCCAGGACCTGGGGCAAATCTCCGGAAAATACGGCAAGGACGACCTCGAAACGGTTATTTCCACCACCGCCTGCAAAGTTATCCTGTCTCAAAACAACGAGGTCACTGCCCAGCGTTTCTCCAAGATGATCGGCAACAAAACCGTCCAAACCACCTCCTTTTCCAAAAACGAAGGCGGTTTCAGCAAAGGCTCCAATCCCTTTGCCAAAAATGTCAGTTATCAGCTGCAGGGCGTATCGGTTATCTCCACCACCCAGCTGCTGTCTTTGCCGATGTTAAAACAGGTCGTCCTCATGCAAAGTTCGATCGACCGGCCGATTATGGCCGATTCGCCACGGTGGTACCTTGACAAGAAAATGAAAGCCCTCGCGGCGCTGCCTCCGGCGCCGAATGTTCCCGACTGGATTGTGGCCCAGCGCGAAGACATCAATGATGATATGCTTGCCAAACTGGGCATTGATTACGATCCTGACGAGGATTATGAGGAAGACGAAGAATTTGCCGACGAGGAAGAAGCCGGCGCGGAAACGGCTGACGTTGAGAAAGAAACTGCAACCGACGCCCCCAACTAGGAAACCGGAATGTGGGAATGGTCTAAAAGGATTCTCAAAAAGAAAACGCGCCCGCCGGCGCCAAAATCTCTTCAGGCAGCTTATAATGACCTGTTGCAGCAGGCTTCGGCCGCCCCGGAAGGAACCCGTGTTCAAAAAAGCCGCGACATCGCCGAAAATAATGGCCCTGCGGATCTGGCTTCAGCTCCGTCGGAAGAAGAAATGCTCCGCCTGCTTGAACTCAGAATTCAGGATTTTAACCTTAAAAACATCACCCTGCTGGAATATTCTTACGAACCCCAGACCTGGACTGAAATGAACAGCATTTTTCCGGAATATCTGCGCGCCCGCGAGGTTTTTTTGAAGCTGCTGGGCTATTCTTATGCCGACGAATGCCGCGCTGCCGGATTAAGCGATGATGATATCCGGCTCCTTAAAGAAACCCATGTTCCCGAAAATTTAAACACCCATCTGAAAGTGCCTTTTGACTTTGGCGGCACGCTTGATTTTGAAAACTTTGCACTGATTCGCACCCACCCCGACCACGGAATGATCCACCGGCTGATTGATTTCCAGATTGAAAACAACTACCTCCGCGTCCACAAAAAAATCTTTCTGCCCAGGTTTGAAGGGAAAATTTATTATGATTGATATGTTGTTTCATAAAGTCAGCACCCTCAAAATCTGCACGGTTTTTCCCCCGGCAGAACCAAAGGAAATCGCTGCCGCCGGCTCATATCTCGTTTCTCGCGGGCTTGCCGCTGTTCCTGAGGAATATGAGGCGTTTCTGCGGCTTAGCAGCGGTATGTCTTTTGACGGTGTTGAGTTTTACGGCGCCGTGCCCCACCCCCGCAGACAATATGTTTTTCCCGACCTCATCACCGCCGCCGAACCCTATTGCAAATACGAATATTTCAAAAACAAAATCGTCATCGGCCGCCTTTCGGAAAGTATTATCCTTTATAACGCCAATGAGGAAATTTATGCCCTCATCGACCGGGTCAACCTCCGCTCGCGCATGGAATGGCCGACATTTGAAGAACTTTTCCGCTATATGATGAAAATCAGTTACGTTGAACCCTGATTAATTTTCCGATTTCTGCAAGCGATAGTGCCAGATAAGCTCCCGCTCATTGATTGTTTCGGCGTCAATAGCCGCCTCCGGAACACCCCACAACACCGAAAACGGCCACAAGGCAAGATTAACCGCGCCGATAAGATATTGCCCGCTGACACCGCCGTTTCCGGCCGCCAGATAAAAGTTGCCGAATCCCGGCAGCAGGTTCAGGGCGCCTGCCGCCAACGGCTTGGCCGGCCTTTCCCATTCCGACTGCGGAGCGGTAGTGGTTACCCCCTGCGCCTCCAGCCGCCGTAAATCTGCCTGTTCCGGTGTGGTTAAACTGACACAGCCGCTCAACAAAATGGCCGCGCTGAGATAAAAATAAAGATGTTTCATGAGAACTCCTGACTTTGATTTAAAAAACCAAAGGCCACCTGAAAAAGGTGGCCGGGGTGTTCAAAGCCATCCACAGAGCAATGGTGCTCTAACCTTTAGAACCACAATTCCTGAACATCCGTTAAAGCCACCCCGGCCATAAGTATCTGACACTTTCCTTCCAGCCAGTGACTTAATAGGACTCACCGGCCGGACGACCCTTAAATAAAGCGGATTCAAAGCCGCCGGTTTACGCGCGGCTGCCGTCAAACCGCGGCATCTGAAAACATATTAAAAGATTTTAAGATATTTCACAATATTAAACTAAAAAAACAGGCCGCCTGAAATAGGCGGCCGGGGCGTTCAAATCCATTTCATAGGTAATGGCATCTTGCCTTTAGAACGACAAGTCCTGTACATAACAAGATCACCCCGACCGTTGTCGGGGATATAGTCAACCCTTAAAGGTTGTTAACGAAGCTATATCTAACTCCGTCCTATGATAAAGTGGATTTGAAGCCATCGGCCGATGCCTGGCTGCCGTTTGAACAACAGCAGTTGATAACACTTTAGCGAAAACGTTTTAATCTTGCAACAAAAAAGCTGAGTCTTCCGCTGCTTAATTAATAACTTTAGTTGTATATAAAATTTTATGTTTGAATTTTAAGACTTTTGCCAATTATCACGACCTGCCCCGAAGTTCCGCCCAAACGCGGAAAAACCGCGTTTTCTTTCGGCGCAACCCTAATCTTCTTCCGGATTCTCTCCTTTTTCGGCGGCTTTTTGCAGTTCTTCAAGATCCTGCTCGTCAATCTCCACTGCCGGAACCGTATATTTTTCATTAAACCAGTTGCCAAGGTCAATATCGGCGCAGCGCTTGCTGCAAAACGGACGATATTTAAGATCGGTCAGTTCTTTTTTACAAATCGGGCATTTCATTTCTCAACTCTCCCTGTCCCCTCGCAGCGGGTACATTCCTCTGTCATCACCTCGCGCAGCGACGGCCGCCGCCGCATGCGGCTGATCTCTACCAGACCGCCTCGGCTCAAGCCGTAAACGGTGCTGCGGATATAATCCTGCCGCAGCTCGTCTTCCAGCAGCTCAATGGCATTTTTCAAATAATGAATATCCGAGGCGCCGGCAAAATCAATCACAATCTTGCCGGAAAGGTTGCGCAGCCGGATTTGCTTGGCAATCTCCGCCGCCGCTTCCATATTCAGCCGTCCCAGACTGCCCTGCCCGTTATCATCGCCGCTGTCCACGTCTATGGCCGTGCAGGCCTTGGTTTCCTCAATGGTAATCCTGCCGCCGCTTTTCAGGCGCACCGTCCGCTCCAGCGCCGCGGCAATCGCCTCGTCCAGCCCGTGGTCGGCAAAAGGCTGCGGCGTAATTTCAATAACCAGATGATCCCCGAACTTGGCGCTGATTTCTTCCTGCACCGCCCGCGAATTAACCGCCATTTTGCGGACGGAACCGCGGTTTTTATACAAATATTCGAACAACGGGTCAAACTTGGCCAGCAGCAGGGCCGGAGCCTTGTTTTTTTCAGCCACCGAGCGCAACTGGTTAAATTTGCCGCGCAGGTCTTCCATTTCCTTAACCAGAGTTTCCGGCGGACAGTTAACCGCCGCCGTACGGATAATCCAGCCCTCTTGCCCGGTGGTATTTTCCAGAACCAGCTCGCGGCACTCATCGGCCCTGGTCTTGTCTTCGATTTTGCCGGAAGCTTCAACTGTCATGCGATAAGGGCAGTAAACCAGATTCTCGCCCACCAGCTGAATGCCCCGCACCAGCCGGGCACCTTTTTCCGCTCTCTGTTCCTGCGCCACCTGGACAATAATATCCTGTCCGATCGTGGCGTTAAGCTCTTCCAGCCCCGGTTCCTCCGCATTGATAAAGGCCTCGCGGCTGTCGCCGATATTTACAAAAAAACCGATTTTGCCGTTTGCTAAATCGATTTTATTGGTAATTCTGCCCAGATAAATATTGCCCTCGCCGGCTTTTCCGGCATCAATGATTTCAACTTCGCGCAAATCGCCGCCTTTTAACCCGGCAATCCGTGTCCGTCCGGCCTTTTTCTCATAAACAATCGTATCCACAGCCATTTCTTCCTCCTATTTAACTCCGGCAGAAATCAACAAATTCCGGGTTTCATACAACGGCAGTCCCACCACGCCGGAATAAGAACCGACCATTTTATACACAAAAGCGCCTAAAACGCCGTCAATCTTATACCCCGAACAACCGACCCATTCCTGACTCGCAACATAATCCCTTATTTCATCAGGGGACAGATGTTTCATCATCACCTTTGTCTGGTTGAGTTTAACCACTGCCTTGCCGTTGCGGTCAACCACGCAGACCGCGCTTAAAACCCGGTTGGTTTTACCTGATAAAGCTTTCATGATTTCGGTTTGTTCGGCTTCGTTCCGCGCCTTGTGAAAAATCCGTGTTCCGATGGTTACCACCGTATCGCAGGCCAAAACAACCTCGCCCGGATGTTTTGCCGCCGCCGCCAAACCCTTTTCCAGCGCCATGCGCTTGACATAAGCCGCCGGTTTTTCACCCTTGCGCTCGCTCTCGTCAATATCCGCCGGCTCAATCAGTTTCGGAAGATAGCCAATCTGCGCCAACAGTCCCTTGCGATGAACCGACCCGGAAGCAAGTATAAAATCTTTAGTCATTGATTTTCCTATTAAGAATGTAAACGAAGAAGAAAATATTTTTAGAGAGGCAGATAAAGTGATTTCAAAACGGCGAAAAAATTTTAGCGTACAACCAGATACGTGAATTTTTTCGCCCGTGCAGAAATTGCTTTAGATGTCCTATAAAAATATTTTATTAGGCTTCGTCATCATAAGTCTTTTCCATCCGCTCATGCCGTTCCTGTGCTTCAATCGACAGGGTGGCAACCGGACGGACTTCCAAACGGTCAATGCCGATCGGCTCGCCGGTGTCTTCGCAATAGCCGTAAACACCGTCTTCAATCCGTTTCAAAGCCTCATCGATTTTGGAAATCAGCTTGCGGGCGCGGTCACGGGTGCGCAGCTCCAAAGCTTTGTCTGATTCCAGCGAGGCGCGGTCAATCTGGTCGGGCTGGTTTAAGCCGCCCTGGCGGAGCTCGTCGAGCGTATCTTTCGACTGGCCGATAAGGGACTTTTTCCAGTTAAGAAGTTTCTGCCGGAAATATTCCAGCTGCATTTCATTCATGTATTCTTCATCAGCTGAAGGGCGGTAATCGGGGGGAAGAATAACGGCACTTTCCATAAGTTTTCACTCCTTAACGGTAAATAAGCTTTCATATAGCAAGCAAAATAGACAATTCAATCCAAAACTGCAAGCAAAAAATACAATTATCACCTTATATTACAACAGTTTGCCTATTTAGTCAATTTGGCCAGTTCGACCTCAACGCGCAGTTCGATTTCGGCCATAATTTCCTGGAGTCGGGGATCACTGCTTTCCGGTGCGTTTTCTTTCACCAGACGGGCAATATCAATCAGCCGTTCTTTATCAATATACCCCAGCAGCAGCCCGTCGCGGATTTCCTCCAGCTTTTCAAGCATGGTTTTGCCGCGTTTCACCAGATTTTTGCGGATTTCGCGCTCTTCTTCCTCGCCAACCATCTGGGTGGCAAAAATAGCATTGGCCACATTAACGTTGCCGACACCGCCGACACCGTTGTCCGCCGGACGCATGGTCTGGTTCAAAAAGGCTGAAAAACTCGGCCCCTCGCCGCTTTTACGCACCGCCTTGGAAGAATTGAGCTCGTTGCTCTTATGAATATCATTAACCTTAATCATTCTGCCTCTTACAAAAATGTCCAGGTAATCGTGTTGACTTTGCCGGATTTGCAGGCGCCGGAAGCTTTGGAAACATTCATCGGCAGAGCGTTGTCAGCCGTTACCGAAACGTCTTTAATCGGCAGTTTGAAAACCTTGTCGTTGACCTGAAGCTGAATCAGCTGGGCGGTGTTCTGGCTCGTCGTCCAGTTAATCTGGCTTAAATTCAGACAGCCGCGGGTAGACAACTCATAAAACGTCACCTGAAAATAATAGTCCTCCAGCGCCGAAGGCCCTACCGAAACCTCTCCGCTCAGGCTGTGAAAAATTTTGCCGTCCGCTACCATCTGGTTGGGAATAATCTTATCCTTAATCAGCTGGTCCAAATCTGCCTCGCCCAGAGCCGTATAATCGCCGTCCGCGGAATAGCGCGCCGAAATATTTTTCTGCAGTTCGCGTATTTCGTTAACAACCATGTTTTGCTTAAATAAATCAAACAAACTGGCTGCCAGTTTCAGCCCGGCAACCGTCAAAACGCCGACAATCGCAATTGCCGCCATGGCTTCAATCATGGTACTTCCGCATTGATTGGTCTTCATCTCGGTCATTCCCTCCAAGCCTAAGAATATCATTAAAAAAACGGTTAAACAATCTTTTTATGTTAAAATTTACTTTCCTTTTAGATATTTATCTTATAGTATAGGTTCATAAACCGGAAGGTTATAACTTTTCGGTTTAGCAAATGTAACTTTTAAAAGGAACTAATCATGAATAGAACTATTGCCCTGATGGTAGCTGCATCGGCTGTGGCTTTTGCTGCCAACGCCAATGCTTATGAATTTAAACCTTATGTTGGTTTGGATTACACTTTTTCTCAGGTTAAAAACAATATGAATGATGACCTCAATTCCGGCACCGTTGTTGTTGGTACCAATTACAACGAATACTTCGGTACGGAACTGTTCTATCAGTTTTCTGATTCTCAGCGCAACTCTCTGGTTGACGAAGATGAATCTTATAACTATGAACAGTCGATGCGCGCATATGGTTTGGACCTGTATGGCTATCTGCCGATGGGCTGCATGCATGAGTTTGCTCTGGTTGGTACGACCGGTATTGCCAATATCGACCAGAAAATTAAAGTAACCGATGCTAAACGCTTTACTGAAAACGGTCTGGGCTATCGTCTGGGCGCCGGTGTTCAGTACAACATCAATGACAATGTTTCGGTACGTGCCCTGGCTCGTTATACCTGGACCGATAAACTCGGCAACCGTGAAGACGGCACCAATACCGACCACATTATGGAATACACCCTGGGTGCTCGTTACACCTTCTAATTTAGGGATTTCTGTACAATTAAGGGAAGAGCTGTTTGGCTCTTCCCTTTTTTATCCTGACCGGGCGGATTTTTTCAACTCTCGCGGAGAAAAATATGTTTTCTTGTTATGATGCTGTCATTCTTGGTGCCGGCGCATCCGGCCTCTTTTGCGCGGCCGAAGCCATAAAGCGCGGCAAAAAAATAGCTGTCTTGGAACATAAAGACCGCCCCCTCCGCAAAATTGCCGTTTCCGGCGGCGGCAAATGTAATTTTACAAATTTGGCTGCCGATTGGAAACATTATCTTTCCGCCAACCCCAAATTTGCCATTTCTGCACTGAACCGTTTTCCGCCGCAACAGCTGCTTGACCTGGTTGCAGCACATAAAATCGCAGTTTATCAAAAAACACCCGGGCGGTATTTCTGCACCAACGGCGCTCAGGAATTTATGCAGATGCTTCTGCAAAAAATTCCCCAAACCGCAATTTTTTATAACACTGTATTTAAAACAATCAAACGCCGGAAAAATTTGTTTCATCTCGCCACTTCCCGCGGAGAAATGGCTGCTCCGGCCCTGGTTATAGCCACTGGCGGTGCTTCTTATCCTCATCTCGGAGCCACATCGGACGGGCTGGTTATTGCTAAACAATTCGGCCATAAAATTATCCCTGCGCACCCGGCTCTGGTCCCTTTTAACCTCTCTCCCCGCCAAATGGAACCTCTGCGCTGCCTGCAGGGAATTTCCTTGCCGGCGGCGGTTACGGTCGGCAGCCAAACTTTCACCGACGACCTTTTATTTACCCATTTCGGCCTCTCCGGACCGGCAATCCTTCAGACCTCGCTTTACTGGGTCAAAAACCAGCCCCTCACTATTAACCTGTTGCCGCAGACAGACCTGTTCAGCTTATTGAAAAACCAGCAAACCGGAACCAAAAACAAAGTCGGTTCAGTCTTAAAAAAATTCTTTCCCGAACGGGTGGCGGCGTGGCTTCTTGACGGAGATGACTTTTGGCTGGCCGAGGCCGGAACCAAAAAAATTCAGGCTTTGTCCGGCCGGATCAACTGCTGGCAGATCACGCCCTCCTCCACGGCAGGTTATCGCCTTGCCGAGGTAATGGCCGGCGGTGTTGATACTGCCGAAATATCTTCCTCAACAATGGAAAGTAAAAAAATCCCCGGCTTATACTTCTGCGGAGAGGTTATGGACATTACCGGACAACTTGGCGGTTACAATATCCAATGGGCTTATTCCAGCGGTACCGCCGCCGGAAAAAACCTCTAGTCAAATTATATTTAATCGCTTATATATAAATCAGCTTTTTTATTTCATAAGGATAAAACCATGATTCGTTTACTGCCTTTTTGTTGTCTTTTAGTTTTGCTCAATGCCTGCAAACCCGCCGATTCTGACACCAAAGAAACCGCTGCTGCCGCGCCTGCTTTCAGCGATGCGGAAACCTATACTCTTTCTGCAGACAACCTGAGTCCGGATTGCAAACAAGACAGTGAAATCGTCTGTGCCATCAATCTTTCGCTCACCTGCACCATCAATCCGGATTTCAGTGGTTGCGCTGAAAACAAAGCTTATATTCCTGATTTCATTTTTATGCAGGATGACAGCCTGCGCCGGCCCGCCACCGTCACCTACCGGATAAACAAGCTTAAACCCCTGGATGACGGCACGGTGGAAGTCTACACCACCAGTACCTGTGACGGCGTCTGGTTCGGCCTCTGCAACGGCAATATCATTTATACGATGAAAACCATTGACGGCCGCTGGGCGGTTAAAGACCTCTATGCCGTAGAAAATTAGTCATTTTCCAAACTGTTCTGCAAAGCCCGGTTAAATTTGGCTTTGCTGTTGCGCGGCTGATAAGCCCGGTGGTTGACAACAATCCGCTGCTCGGAATTCATTTGATTTAAATCATCGCGCAAAACCTGATTATCAGGTATTTGCCCCTGGCTGTTTATTTGTTCCAAATCACGGCTGTAGTCATCAAACTTATGCTGATAATCGGGCGTTTCCGTTTCTTCTTCCGGTGTCACCGGCTCTGATACCGTATCAATAATCTGACTGGCTTTCATATCAATCTTATATTGCCGTATTTCACGCTCCGGTTCAACCTGCTTAATTGTTTCCTCTTCGCCTGCGGAGTAACGGGGCATCGGCAGTCTTTCCGGCTGCTGGCGGGCACTTTCCGGAATAAAAAAAGCCGGCTCCTGTTGTTTGCGTACATACCGCGCCGCCGCCAGATCTATCCCGATTCCGGTTAAAAAAGCCACGGCTAAAATCAGTCTTTTGATCATCTGCAGCCTCATCAATATATATTTAACCAATCTCCTGTACAGTATGATATATGAAAAAACTTTTTTTTATATTAACAAGCTTGTTTCTTTCCGGCAGTCAAACGACGGCAGCGGCATTTGACTGTGCACAGATTAAATCCTCCCCGGCAATTGTTTTTACCACTTCTTACGGCAAACTGACATATGATTATACCAAAAACAACGACCAGATTACCTCTGTCGCCTCCCGTTACGGTATTGCCGAAAAAGGATTGTTTGCTTCTGGCCTTGCAACGGTCAACGTTATTTGGGAAATCACCGTCAACACAATGGGAAAAGTTTACGGCGATTATGATGTCTGCGTCGTACCGACAGAAATAAACGTTTTTATAGGTTTTGACCAGCCGACAATTTTTATTTCACGCGACCTGGTTAAAAACAGTTGCGAATATAATGTCGTCATGCGCCACGAACAAACACACCAGCAGATTAATAAATCGGCCCTGGATTATTTTCTGCCCCTTTTTCAGGATGCTGTCGAAAAAATTGCCGATACCGTCAAACCGCTGAAAGTTGCCCACATCACTCAGATAGACGACGCAACCAACCGTCTCACCCGGCAATATAACCGCAAATTAGCGCCGCTGATAGAAGTCTTTAAAGAAGAACTGCTTCTTGAACAAAGCAAACTTGATAATCATACCAATTACCGGCACGAAAAAGAACTCTGCAAATAAATATCCCGCCTGACAGCGGGGTATTTATTTACTGGGCGGCAATTTCCTGCTCATTGGGCATGATATTATCTATAAAATTATAAATTCCTTTACAGGCATAATCAATAAAAGGCATCCCTTTGGCCGAATTATCTTTATAAAAAATCCGCACCGTCGTCATGCCGGCTTCTTTGGCAAATTCCAAATTGGAATAACTGTCATCAACAAAAATACAGTCTTCCGGAGCTACGCCGATTTTAGCGCAAACCTTTTCATAAACTTCACAATTTTCATTTTTTTTATAAACGCCGAAATCTTCCACTGAATAATAGCGGCCTTTAAAAAACTCGTACAAGCCGATATGTTTAAGGATTTTTTCGACCACTTCGCGCGAACTCGTTGAAAAAATGTACTGCTCGTAAGGAAGTTTTTCCAATTTTTCAAGCAGATCTTCATACGGAATAATCGGATTAATCGGCTTGCGCTTATGATAAGCTTCAAACATCTCTTTGGGATCAATACCATAATCACGCACAAAAATTTCTCCGCCGTCACGATAAGTTTTGTAAGATTCGGTTACTTTGGCCTTAGCCGTTTCAAAATCCAGCGGCACGCCCAAATCCTCAATAGCCGCACGGGCTGTCGCCTCATCAAGCATTTCTTTAAATTCTTCGGTTTCCGGATAGAGGGTATTGTCCAAATCCCAGATTAAAATTTTTTTATTGTTTTTGTTATTTTCCAAATCAAACTCCGTATGCTAAAATATTGCAAACTCTCATATATTATCCAAAACCCCGGATTCGTCAACCTAAAATATTCCTAGCCTTTCGGCTTCCTTGAAACCCTGGGAATCATATATATATTTTCTCCAGCTTAAACAAGACAGACGAGGTTTTCCATGAATAAAACAATCACTTTATTATCGCTGACCAGCCTGTTTTTCGTCGGCTGTAATGCACATGCCAAAGACCAGGGCGTTGTCGTCGGTAATCCTGATTCTTCAAATACGTTATATGTCGAAAGGGCTTACCAGGCTGTCGGTTATGCGCCGGCCCAGCCGGTACAGCCGATTGCCGTTCAAAACCTGGCAGCACCCAATCAAAACCCGCCGGCACCTATTCCGCCATCCCAGCCGGCGCTGAATCAACCGGTTATGCAGCCTGACACAATGCCGGCACCGGTTAACACCACCGGCGTGGCGATCATAGAAAGTGTCAGCAGCACCACGTCTCCCGGCTCATCAACCGTTCAATATGATGAAACAATTATACAATAAAAAATGACCCCGGTAAAAACCGGGGTTATTTCCTAATTGAGGCTCCATAGGGCTTCTTTGATTTTCGCCGCCAAAAATTCCTCATGTGACTTTATCTCTTCTTCGCTGAGCGGAAAACTCCTGGCCGGACGGACATTTTTTATTTCACCCGCATCAGCGGCATAAGCCGTTGCTTTGCTTTTTGTTTTATTGGCATCAAGCAGCAGGCTGGGCTCACGGCCGCCCAATAATTCCAGATAAACTTCCGCCAGCAGCTGGGCATCGAGCAGCGCCCCGTGCAGCGTACGATTGCTGTTATCCACTTCAAAACGCTTACATAAAGCATCGAGGCTGCAACGCGCGCCGGGAAATAAACCCCGGGCAATTTCCAGCGTATCAACCACCCGGTCCCAGGTGAATTCTTTACGGCCGAGTTGTTTCTGTTCATAATTGCAGAAGTTAATATCAAATGAGGCATTGTGAGCCACCAGTGTTGCATCGCCGACAAAATCCAGCCACTCGTCCACAACCTTCTCAAAAGTCGGATAATCTTTCAAAAAGTCATAAGACAAACCGTGAACCCGGAAAGCATCTTCGGAAACTTCCTTTTCCGGATTTATATACTGGTGATAGGTTACCCCCGTCGGCATATGGTTAATCAGCTCAACCGCGCCTATTTCAACCAAACGCTCGCCTTTGGCATAATCAAACCCGGTGGTTTCGGTATCAAAAACGATTTCTCTGCTCATGCGGCCTCCAGCCCGTTAATTATTTCCATCAGTTCCAGTTTAAGCAGAGTCAGCGGTTTATCGGTTTCGACCACCACATCGGCCTGTTTAATTTTTTCTTTGTTGCTCATCTGAATATTGTTAATCTTGTCAAAATCTTCTGCGCTGATCTGGTCGCGGGCCATCACCCGCTGCTTTTGGATATCATAATCAACATCGGCCACCATGATAAAATCACAATATTTATCCCAGCCCATCTCAAACAGCAACGCACAGTCCACAAAATATAAATCATCGCTGAAGGCATTGCGGCGGATGGTGTTTTTAAGTGTCTGCCGCAAAAACGGATGAATCAGGCTTTCCAAAAGTTTAAGCTGGCGGTTGTCGGAAAAAACCAGATTGCGCAGCTGGCGTTTATTCACCTGGCCGTCATGAACCACCTGCGGAAAATGCGCCGCAATAACTTTAATAAATTCTTTTTGGAAATACAGGCGGCGTACCCAGCCGTCGACATCAAATACGGTATAACCCATTCGGTTGATAATCCGGGCAATTGTTGTTTTGCCGCAGCCGATAGAACCGGTAATAGCCGTCAGTTTCATAAAATATGTCCTCTAATCAGCAGGTTGACTCGCTTTTCCACAGTTTGTTAACCTTTTGTGTATAACTCAGTTTCTGCTAATGTTTATATATTTTAATCACCGTTGTGGCAAATTTAATCTGCCGAGTTACTCACAGCTTAATTTTCAACCCACACCCTGTGAATGAAAAATTTTATTAACAAAGTCTTAAAATTTTGCTTGCCGGGATTATCTGTTTGATTCTGAAAAAGATTAACAAAGTCTTAATTTTTCCGCACACATGCTTATTAACAATCTGTTAACCTTTGGATAACCGCCCTGATAAAATTTAATCCACACCACTCGCAGGCATATACTAACAACAAAAACATTTTAAATATTTATTAATAGGCCCTGCGGGGCTGTTCATAAAAGCGGCCTGATTTAAACATAACTTTCATTTGACAGATTTCAATAAAGCAAGTATAAAAACCATACATTCCTCCTACCTGTTTTTTCGAATAAGGTTTCCCATGAATTTAAAAGATTTAAAACAAAAGTCCCCGACAGAACTGTTAACGCAGGCTGAAGACCTTGGCATTGAAGACGCTTCTTCCATGCGCGTTCAAGACCTGATGTTCGCCATTTTGAAAAAGGTTGCCAGTGAAGACAACATTATTTACGGCGAAGGCACGATTGAGGTCCTGCAGGATGGTTTTGGTTTTCTGCGTTCCGCCCAGTCCAACTATCTGGCCGGACCCGATGATATTTACGTTTCTCCGGCCCAGGTCAAAAAATTCGGTTTGCGCACCGGCGATACTGTTGAAGGCGAAATCCGCGCTCCCAAAGACAACGAGCGTTATTTTGCCCTGACCAAAGTTAACAAAATCAACTACGAGGATCCAGAAAAATCCAAACTGCGGGTTAATTTTGATAACCTGACGCCGTTGTACCCGACCGAAAAGCTTGATTTTGACATTATCTGCGGCGAAAAAGACTATACCACCCGGGTCATCGATCTGATTTCTCCGCAGGGCAAAGGCCAGCGCGGCCTGATTGTCGCTCCGCCGCGAACCGGTAAAACCGTTATGCTGCAAAATATTGCCCATGCCATTGCCACCAACCACCCGGAATGTTATCTGATTGTCCTGTTGATTGACGAGCGCCCCGAGGAAGTAACCGACATGACCCGTTCAGTCAAGGGCGAGGTTATTTCTTCAACCTTTGACGAACCGGCTACCCGCCATGTTCAGGTTGCGGAAATGGTCGTTGAAAAAGCCAAACGTCTGGTTGAAACCAAAAAAGACGTGGTTATCCTGCTCGATTCGATTACCCGTCTCGGCCGTGCTTACAATACTGTTATCCCTTCGTCAGGCAAAGTTTTGACCGGCGGTGTTGATGCTAATGCCCTGCAGCGCCCGAAACGCCTGCTTGGTGCCGCCCGCAATGTAGAAGAAGGCGGCTCGCTGACCATTATTGCCACGGCGCTGATTGATACCGGCTCGCGTATGGACGAAGTTATTTTCGAAGAATTCAAGGGTACCGGCAACTCGGAAATCATCCTTGACCGCAAACTGACGGATAAACGTTTGTTCCCGACCATTGATATTACCCGTTCCGGTACCCGGAAAGAAGAACTCCTGGTCGACAAAGACCGTCTGACCAAAATGTGGGTTTTGCGCCGCGTTTTGATGCAGATGGGCATGACGGACGGTATGGAATTTCTGCTCGATAAACTGCGCTTGAGCAAAGATAACGAAGATTTCTTCAATAATATGAATTCCTGAAAAATCTGCCCCTCTGCCGGAGGGGCTTTTTTTATGCTTGACATTGCGGCTTTCCGGCATAATTATAGATACAGTTCATTTTTTATTGAGGCAGTTTTATGCAATCAGGCCTTTTGACAACCGCAGTTGTTTTTTCTTCCGGATATTCTGATCCGGCTGCTTTTCGCTGCCTGGTTTCTTTTTCTGCCGCCGTTATTTCCATTATCATCAGCATTATGAACCTCTAAGCGCTTGAGTGTCATAAGTTTGGAGCGCTTGGAGGTTATCTTCTGACAAGCTTAGCCAATCTTGTTTCATTTCAATTCAATGAGGATCATAATGTCTGAATATAATTCAAATACTGCAGCCGCCGTGCGCGATACTTTTAACCGTTATTTTGCCATGACCGGGCACAAATCTTTCAAACAGTTTTATTATGACTGGCATGTTGACGCAATGTGTCAGCCTTTTGCCGATCTCGCAGACTATTTTTGTGAAAATTTTGCTGATCCGCAAACGGCATTTCAGGGATTTGCTGCCAAATTCAGGCAAAATGTGGCCGGATATAATCCTGATTCTCCCGATAATGCACGGCTGAAATGCAAAGAATACGCCGTAACCGGCGACGGCAGGCTGTCGCAGCTGGTTGACCAGCTGGAAAGTTTTGGTTTTCAATTTCGCCAGTTTGTATATTCTTTTGCCTCCAAGTCTGATCATGACCGGGAATTTTGCCAATGGGTACTTAAACCGAATATGCCTAATGCCCATGCGTATGGATTGCATACGGCCTGCAAACTGCTGGATACCGTTGCCAAAAACTTTAATTCTGTGCTTACGGCCGGAAACCGCCGTGAAAAAGCTTTGTTCCTGGCTGATGCAGCCTTACGCAGCCAGGTGGCAACCGATTATAAATATCACCGGGACTACACTTTTCAAAACCGCCGCCGGCTGGTTAAAGAGGTTTGCCGCCTGCGACAAACCCTGGCGGAAGAATACCAGGCCGCTCCCCGCACGCCGCAGTTTATCGAAACTTTTCAGGTTGAAACCCATACCGGTTCAAAATTCGGAAAATATACGCCCAACGGTTTTGAACTGGAATTTTATGTTCCTGAACAAATCGGCCGCTATGACGACCTCGGAAAATATCTGCAGCAAAAAACCTCTTGGAAAAAAGTATATTTTTCCAATCATGACAGCGCTGTCTACCAGGACAAAGACGCCGCCGGCGTTATCATGCGCGATGAAAGCCTGACCCCTTATAATCATCTTGCCCCGGTTGAATTTGCTTCCCGGGTCATGACCTCCCGTGCTGATGAAAAACAATGCCTGGAATTGTTTGATGCTTTTGAAAAAGGGTATGTAAATGTGCATTGCTCTCTTCATCAGCATGTATCCAGTCGGGATCTCGATTTAAATGGTTATAAGCGGCTAGTAAAAAGGATGATGCAGCACGAACAGGATATCGTTCGTACTTTTGCCGCGCCTGAACGTCACGATGACCGTTTGCTTTATGCTACCTATATCAGCCATAATCTCAGCTCAAACGGCAAACGGGATTATCCTCTGCTCTGCCTGATGGCAGATTTATGTGAGAATAAGCAGGAACTGACAGAAATGGCCAGTTTTGGGCGCAAATATAAAACCTTAAACATTATGCCGGAAAAAACTGTCGAGTTTCGGTTTATGAATGCACATTTTAATAAAGAATTTGTAGCTGCTTTTTTACAGTTTAACCGTGATATGGTTAATTCGGCGGTTCAAAATGACGGTACCCACCTTAACCGTCCGCTGGCTTCTCAATACGGATGGAAACAAAACCGCCGGGCAGATGATAAAACAGTTATAAAACCTCTTTCTTATTATTATCAGGTCGAATATGATAAATTCCGGCCGCAGCAAAAAATCTCCCGCCAGGTTATTGCGGGAGAGCAGCAGTATGCCTGGATGATTACCCAGGCCTTAAATGAAACCGGCAAACAGCCGTATGTAAGCCCGGTACTGGTTTCCCGGGCAAGGAGCAGTCATGTCAGCAAATAGTTATACCGTCATCAACCCTGATTCAGTATCTCCGCTGGTTTTAACCTGCGAGCATGCCTCGGCCAAAATTCCCGCGGCTTACAATAATCTGGGACTGCCGGATTCGGCATTTCAAACCCATATTGCCCGCGATTTTGGCTGCGCCGAATTAACGGCCGCCTTGGCAGGGGCATTAAATTGCACAGCTTTTCTCGGTAATTGGTCACGGCTGCTTATTGATTTAAACCGCCGCGAAGAGGAGGCAGAACTGATTGTTCAGACGAGTGACGGCATCGCTGTTCCCGGTAACCGGAATTTGAATGCCGAAGAGAAAGAATATCGTCTTTCCAGCTTTTATCGCCCGTATCATCAGGCTATAGAGGATAAACTAACCGCGCTCCGGCAGCTTAACAAAAAGCCGCGGCTGTTTTCAATCCATGCTTTCACCCCGCAGCTGCAAGGCGGAAAATTTCGCCCCTGGAACGCCGGTATACTTTTTTTGGAACCGACCCCCCTGAGCCGGAGTTTGCTTGCCAGGTTGTCCGCGCTGCCCGGCTTAAAGACAGAAGCAAACCAGCCCTATGATCTCCGTCAGTATAAAACCGGGTCATCGGTTATTCACGGGGCGGAAAACCATTTGGACAATGCGTTGATAGAAATCCGCGACAGTGAATTTGCAGATATTGAGCAGGGAGTTAAAAACTGGTGTTCTTATTTGCTTCCGGCATTACGATAACCCGAGCCATTTTTGAAAATCGGACATATGGCGGAAAACCTCCCGTATTCCCAAAGCTTTTATCTTTTCCAGATAATCCGGGGACTGGTTCATTTCGCAGCCGGTATAGGCTACGGTTTTCATTCCGGCCCTCAGCCCCGCGGTAAGCCCGGCCAAAGAGTCTTCAATTACCACGCAGTTTTCGGGTTTCTCCCCCATTTTCCGGGCGGCGAGTAAAAATAAATCCGGCTCCGGTTTGCCGTGTTCGACCATATCGGCGGTAAAAATTTGTTCCGGCTTAAAAAGGCCCTCAATGCCCGCTGCTTTAAGTTTTTGTTCGGTTTTGCTTTTAATGCCGCCGGTAGCAATACATTGTTTAATATCCCGGCGGGAAAATATTTCTTTAATCCCCGGTGTAAGTTTCAGGCCTTTAGCCATATCGGCACAATCGCGGCGCAAAGCTTCAGCCCAGAAATTGTCGTCCGTGACAATTCCCAAATTTTCTAAAACAGCTTGTTTGGTTTTGTCGCTCATGCCGCCAAGGTAAAAATTGGTCGTTTCAAAATCCCAGTTCAGGCCGAATTTTTGATTTAAAAGATCACAGCGGTTTTTCAGCCAGATTTTTTCACTGTCCGCGATAACGCCGTCAAAATCCCAGATGATTAACTTAAACATTTATTTTTTCTCTTTTACACGTTTCAGGTTTAAAAAACGAGTCCGTCAAATCGTCGTACAGCGCATTTTGAAGCATTTTATGAATAACCTTTAATAAATGCTGAAATTCTTTTCCTGAGTCAAAAAAACGCCTTTTTTAATCTTGCACAAATAAACGGATATGCTAGAAAGTAATCAAAGGAGAACTCATGTCAGAATCAACAATCTATGCCCTGTCAACCGTTTATGGAAAATCCGGTGTAGCCGTTGTCCGTATTTCCGGAGCTTCGGCATTGGAAACAGTCCGCCGGATGACGGCTCTGCCTCTTGAAAAGCTTGGCAGCCGCCAGGCGCATTTTGTAAAATTAACATCTGCCCGTACCGGCAGCTTGCTGGATCACAGCCTGCTGCTTTATTTTCCGGCACCGCATTCTTTTACCGGTGAAGATATTGTCGAACTGCACATCCATGGTTCCCGGGCAGTTATTGCGTCGGTTCTTGACAGCTTGTCGGTACTTCCGGACTATCGTCTGGCCGAACCCGGCGAATTTTCCAAACGGGCTTTTTACAACCGGAAAATGGATTTGACTGAGGCCGAAGGGCTTGCGGACCTCATAGAAGCCGAAACCGCCGAACAGCAAAAATATGCCCTTCGCCAAATGGAGGGCAGTCTTAAAAACTTGTACGACGGCTGGCGCAGCCAGCTGGTAACTCTGCTGGCTCACCTTGAGGCTTATATTGATTTTCCTGACGAGGAACTCCCGCCGGATCTGATTTCTGACATGATGAACGATGTATTTAAACTGCGTTCTGCCATTGAAAAACATTTGCAGGATAACAACTCTGGCGAACGTTTGCGCGATGGTTTCCGGGTTGTCATCGTTGGGGCTCCCAATGCCGGAAAATCCAGTCTTTTAAATGCTGTTGCCCGGCGAGACGCAGTTATCGTTTCTGACATTGCCGGAACCACCCGCGATGCAATAGATATTCATCTGGATTTAGGCGGTTACCCGGTTATTTTTACGGATACGGCAGGGTTGCGCGAGGCAGAAGAAGCAATCGAGCAGCAGGGAATTGCTATGGCCTGGCGCAAAATTGAAGATGCCGATTTAATAATATCTTTATTTGATGCTTCGCAAGACTCTATTCAAGTCTTTGATAAACTAAAAAAATCTTATCAAAACAAAATGTTGCTGGTGGCTAATAAAATTGATAAATTAACTTCTGAACAATGTTCACATCTGAAAAAACAGGACTGTTTGTTAATTTCGGCCAAACAGGCGCAGGGTATCGGCGAATTGCTTGAGACCATTACCCGGCGGATTGCCTCAAAGTTTACCGCCGGGTCCAATCTGCTCATCACCCGCGCCCGCTATCGCGAAGCTTTGCAAAAAACCGCTGACAGTCTGCAACGGTTTAGCTTTGAAAAACCCATAGAATTAACTGCCGAAGATATCCGGCTGGCTGCCCGGGAGCTCGGAAAAATTACCGGACATATAGAAGTTGATGAGATTCTTGATAAAATTTTTGGTTCTTTTTGTATCGGCAAATAAATTTTTTAGCTTTATTTCCCTTATTGCTTGACTTTTTCGTCTGAATCGTGTTTATAAAACCGGTAAATTTATAAAATAAACATAATTATGGAAAAAAACCCAGCAATTAAAGCACTGAAGCTGAGAGCTGATTTGCTTTTTCTTGAACATGAAGAGTTGAAACGTATGGATGACATCATTGATAGCATCGAATCCTCGCCGTCTAAAAAGCTCTCTCAGGAAGCACATAAAAATTTTTACCAGGGCCAGCGGGCTTTTCTGGATATAGCCCAGCTGCTGCCAAAACTGCCAAAGGACGTTGCTCAACAGACTGCGTCACTTTTAAGTGATTGTTATTCCGAAAATCAGCAATTTGCGGAACGGAATAAATTAGATGATCACAAAGGTTTTACAACCGGGGATCATCTGAAAAAAATCCAATCTTATTGTTAATTTTTTCCCGTCTGACCAAATGGTCCGGCGGGAATTTTTTTAAGAGAAATCACTTGCCATCTTAAAGCAAATAGGATATACCTCGCACAAATATCTGAGGTCTAAGTCTATGAATAATCAAAAGTTTGATGTTATTGTGGTTGGCGGAGGTCATGCCGGCTGCGAAGCCTGTGCGGCAGCAGCCCGGACAGGCGCCAAAACGGCGCTGGTCACCCACTCTGTTGCAACAATCGGTGAAATGTCTTGTAATCCGGCCATCGGCGGCTTGGGAAAAGGGCATCTGGTGCGTGAGATTGACGCTCTTGACGGTTTAATGGCATGCGTGATTGACCGGGCCGGAATTCAGTTCCGTATGCTGAATGCTTCTAAAGGTCCGGCGGTTCGCGGCCCACGTGCGCAGGCTGACCGCCGGCTTTATAAAAAATATATGCTGGAAGCTTTGCAGGCTCAGAAAAATCTTACTTTGATCGAAGGGGCTGTCGAGGGGTTTTCTTTGGCAGACGGCAGGTTAAACGGTGTTGTTTTGGCGGACGGAACCCTTCTGAATGCTTCAAAAATAATCTTAACCTCCGGAACATTTTTAAACGGTTTAATGTTTATCGGGCATCAGACGACCGTCGGCGGCCGTGTAGATGATGTCAGCTGTACAGGAATAACACCGTATTTAAAGTCTTTCGGCTTGCAGCTCGGACGCCTGAAAACCGGAACCCCTGCCCGGCTGAACGGCAAAACCATTAACTGGGATATTCTTGAAGTTCAGGAAGGCGATGCCGAACCGCAGGCCTTTTCCTTTATGACTGAAAAATTGACCAATCCGCAGATTAAATGCCATATTACGCATACCAACGAACAAACGCACCGGATTATCCGGGATAATTTTTCAAAATGTGCATTGTTTTCCGGCCTGATAACCGGAATTGGCCCGCGTTATTGTCCTTCCATTGAAGATAAGCTGGTTAAATTCGCCGACCGTACCAGCCACCAGATTTTTTTGGAGCCGGAAGGGCTGGATACCGACGTGGTTTATCCCAACGGCATTTCGACGTCTTTGCCGGCTGATGTGCAGGAGCAGTTTATTCATACCATGAAAGGGCTGGAAAATGTTGAAATCATCCGCCCGGCTTATGCGATTGAATATGATTATGTTGATCCCCGCGAATTAAATCATTGCTTGGAAGTCAAAAAAGTTCCGGGTTTATATCTGGCCGGCCAGATTAACGGCACCACCGGTTATGAGGAGGCTGCTGCCCAGGGACTTGTTGCCGGGGTTAATGCCGCTTTGTCGGCCCTGAATACCGGGCGCGAGCTGACAATTGACCGTTCTCAGGCTTATATCGGCGTGATGATTGACGATTTGATTACCAAAGGGGTTGATGAACCATACCGTATGTTTACATCGCGGTCTGAATACCGGCTGTTCTTACGGGCTGACAATGCTGACCTCCGGTTAACGGAACTCGGGTTTGAGGCTGGCTGCGTCAGCCGGGAGAGATACACTGTATTTAAAGCCAAACAACAGCAGCTCCGACAGGACCGGGAGATGGTAGAACAACTGTTGATCACTCCTGCCGGGCTTGAAAAATATGGTGTGACGGTTAAACAGGACGGCGTTCGCCGAAGTGCTTTTAATGTCATGTCTTATCCGGACGTTTCACGTGAAACAATTCTTGCCATTTGGCCCGGCTTATCAACGATTCCCCTGCTGATTTACGAACAAATCGAAATTGAGGCCAAATATGCCGGATATATCAAACGCCAGCTCGCGGATATTGAAGTGTTCAAAAAAGATGAAAATCTGCGCCTGAGAGAAGATATTGATTACAGTCAGATTGGCGGTCTGTCGAGGGAAATGGTTGCCAAACTGTCGCAAATCCGTCCTTCCACCATTGGTGAAGCTTCGCGGATTCCCGGCGTTACCCCGGCGGCAATAACCGCCATTCTCGGCTTTGTTAAGAAATAAATTTCTTTATTTCCTTCTTTTAAGGTTCTCTTAGAACAGATGTTAAATAAACATCAATCTTTATCTTATAAAATCTGGCCGACAGACAGAGGATTTAACATGAAACAACGAACTTATCCGGACCGCCGGACTGCCCTTGAAATCTGGAAACAAGGGATTAATTATCGCCACGCCCATGACGGCTGGCCGAAACGCTTTGAAACGGAATACCGTTTTCACAGCCTGGGAATTGCATATGCCTGCGCCAAAGTTGCGGCACTTATCCCTGGTATGGACCCCGAAAAAGCCTGGGTATTGGGGTTGCTGCACGATTATGGCAAACGGCATGACGAGGGTAAAGGAGAACATTTTCATGTTCTGGACGGTTATAATGAAATGCTCCGCTTGGGCTATACGGATGTCGCCCGCATTTGCCTGAGCCACAGTTTTCCTAAAAAAGATTTTGATTTCTCTGCTTATGGCTGTTGCAGGGAATGGCTTGCCGCCGCCCGGGAAAATTTAGATACGGTTGAACTTGATGATTATGACCGCCTGGTTCAATTGTTTGACTTCATGTTTGAAGGCTTGCGTATTACCACTTTTGAAAACCGGGTTAAAGGAATTGTCAGCCGCTATCACCCCAAAACGCCGCCAACGGATTTGTATAATCATGCTCTGGAAAACAAGGCATATTTTGAGGCAAAAATCGGACAAGATATTTATGCGCTTCTGAATGTTCGTGAAAATCTGCCCGAATTGCCAACCCCGACGGAAGCTGAAATTTTGTTTGAGGTGATTATCAGTATTCGCAACATGACAGAACACCCTTTTACCGGTGACATGGAAACAACATTTCGGGCACATTGCACGGCCGTAGCGGATATTGCGGCAACGATTGCTGCAGCAACCCCGGATATGGACCCTGAACGGGCTTATGTTTTGGGAGTGCTCCATGATTGCGGCCGTATTCGTGATGAATATGCCGAACCTTGTTTTCACGGCTGGGTCGGGGCAGAATTTATGAAAGAATTAAATTATCCCGATTTGGCGAGAATAAGTATCACTCATTCGTTTTATGAACAAAATTTTGATACCGGCGTTTATCCTCAAAACCGAACCGATATTCTTAAATGCCGGAACTATTTGCAAACAATAACGTTCAATGATGAAGACCGCCTGATCCAGCTTTGCGATATGCTGAACAGTCTTGGCAAGACTTGTACGATTGAACAGCGTATGGCTGATGTGAGTCGGCGCTACCATGTTTCGGAAGAAAGGGTGCAAGTCCTGATGAAACTTTTGCAGAAAATTAAAGGATATTTTGACGGCCGTTGCGGAATAGATATTTATGATATGCTTGATCTGTCAGAAAGGAATTGATAATGCAGGATTTTACCTATCACTGCCACACCAACGCTTTGGGTATTTTTGATGGCCGCAATACGGCTGAAGAGATGATTGCACGGGCTGAAGAGCTGGGTTTTCGTGAAATCGGCATTTCTAATCATTTAATTTGCAACCCTCATGTTTTAGAAATCAAAAACATGAATGCCATATATTTTGGCGATTATAATCAGGTTGAGGATGTTTATAAACGTAATATCGAAGATATCCGCCAGGCGGCGCAGAATCACAATATAAAAGTTCTGGTCGGTTTTGAAGTAGATTATTTTAATGACCCTGAATGGCTGAGGTTTTTTGAGAAATTGCGCGCTCGTCTGGAAGCTGATTATTATATCGGATCCAGCCATTTGGTTTACAGTTCGGATTATAAAGCAATTATTCGTCCGCTGTGCTTGTTGGAGCGCCCGGATCTGATAACAGACGATCTTGCCCGGAACGGGCTGCGCAATCATTGGAAAAACATCATGGCGGCAGCCCGCAGCGGCTATTTTGACTTTATCGCCCATATTGACCTGATTAAAAATAAGGGTTTTTGCACTTCTCCGGAATGGGATGAACTTAAACTTGAACTGATTGAAACGCTGGCTGAGACTAAAACCCCATATGAATTAAATACCAAAGGACTGCGTATCTGCAATGAAACTTATCCGTCAATGTGGTTTATCGAACAACTGGCCCGCCGTGATGTTCCCGTAATAATTTCAGATGATGCTCATTCGGTTAATGAAATCGGAGATCATTTTGAAGAAGCCGAATCCATGCTGGCTTCGGTAAATTATTCCGTCCGTTTCCATTTGTAAAATATTTAGATTGTGAGTCAGTTAACACTGTCTAACCATCTGATTTAAAATATAATTTAAATCGGATTAAATAAGGTGTTTATAACTGTTTTTTTATCTTTTAAATTTTTCATAAAAATTATAAAAATAAGTTATGGAAAATTTTTGCTCAAAATATAATGTTTCACGTGAAACATTTCTCAAATTAAAAACCTATCAGCAGCTCTTGTCTGAATGGCAGGCCAAATTTAATCTGGTCAGCAGCACGACTCTTGAAACTGCCTGGGAACGTCATTTTTTAGACTCTGCCCAATTGTTCAAGTATATTCCACAAGACGCCAAAATTATGTATGATTTTGGCTCTGGAGCAGGCTTTCCGGGGTTGGTCCTGGCTGTTATGGCTAATGAAAAAACGCCGTATTTAAAAATAAATCTGGTTGAAGCCACTTCCAAAAAAACGCTGTATTTAAATCATGTCAAAGAGCAGTTGAATATCAATGTGAATATTATCAATGACCGTATTGAAAAAATTATTCCCGAACGCGCCGATGTGATCACCTCCCGCGCCTTGGCATCTTTGGAAGAGTTGTTTCGGTATGTTTATAAGTTTTGTTCTCGCCAAACGGTCTGCATTTTTCCCAAAGGCAAAAAATATGCCGAGGAAATTGCTGCTGCACGCAAGAACTGGAATTTTGATGTCCGGATTGAACCCAGCGAACAAAGCGATGAAGGCCGGATTTTAATTATCACCCGTTTATCTAAAATTAAAGGAGAGAAATAAATGCCCAGAATTTTAGCGATTGCCAACCGCAAGGGCGGAGTCGGAAAAACCACGACCACCGTCAATGTTGCGACAGCGATGGCAGCTGCCGGAAAAAAAGTTTTGGTAATTGACCTTGACCCTCAGGGAAACGCCTCGACCTCTATGGGTGTTAACAAAAAGGGCCGCATGACTTCTTCCTATGAAGTTTTAATCGGAACACACAAATTATCCGAAGCGATTGTCTGGACCGAAATTCCAAATTTCTCCCTGGTGCCGTCCTCACCCGATTTGGCCGGCGCCGAGATTGAGCTTGTCGATATGCCCAAACGCGAATTCGCGCTCAAAAACGCCATAGCCAAAGAAGCCGTCAATTATGACTATGTCCTGATTGACTGCCCGCCTTCTTTGAGTCTGGTAACCATTAACGCCCTGGTCGCTGCCGACGCAGTCATCGTTCCGCTGCAGTGTGAGTTTTTGGCTCTTGAGGGAATCACCGATCTGATCCGTAACATCAATGTTATTAAAAAGAATTTTAATCCCAGGCTGGCGCTTCACGGCGTGGTTCTCACTATGTATGATAAACGCAACAATCTGACACAGATGGTGGAAGACGATGTGCGCGCCTTCTTCGGCAAAAAAGTTTACAATACGGTTATCCCCCGGAATGTTCGTGTCTCGGAAGCGCCCTCGCACGGAAAACCGGTCTTAATTTATGATTTCCGCTGCCCCGGTTCTCAGGCCTATATCAGCCTGACCGGCGAAGTTTTAAAACGTGAAAAGGAATTATTGGCATGCTGATTGATAATGAACTTGATGAATTGTTGAATGATCTTCCCGGTGATCCGGCGCCGGATAATTCCCAACATGCTCACAAACGCAAAAGTCTCGGCCGCGGGCTTGGTGCCCTGCTTGGCGGTGATGAACTTAACGAAAACTCTCCCGCCGTCAATGGGGATCCTTCTGCCGCCTCTTCGGTCAGGATAGATGCTGTTGTTCCAGGCCGTTATCAGCCGCGTACCGAGTTTGATAGCGAGGCCTTGCATTCTTTAGCCGATTCGATTAAAGAAAAAGGTGTTCTTCAGCCCCTGCTGGTCCGCCGCGACGGCGATAAATATGAGTTGATTGCCGGCGAACGCCGCTGGCGGGCTGCCAAGATGGCCGGTTTGGGTGAAGTTCCGGTTATTATCAAAGATTTCAGCGACCAGGAAGCTTTGGAAGTTGCCCTGGTTGAAAATCTGCTGCGTGAAAATCTTTCCGCTATTGAGGAAGCAGAAGGTTTTCAACGCCTGATGAATGAATTTTCCCATACTCAGGAAGCACTGGCCGCGATTATCGGAAAATCACGGAGCCATATTGCAAACACCTTGCGCCTGCTTAATCTGCCCGCGCAGGTTCAGGCGCTGATTAAAGAAAATAAATTGTCTGCCGGGCACGCCCGCTGCCTGGTTGGCTTAGAAAATGCCGCGGAACTGGCTGAACGCATTGTTGCCAAAGATATGAGCGTCCGCCAGGTTGAAGAACTTGTTGCCAGACAAAAAGAGCCTTCTGCTCCCAAAGTTAAAAAAACCAAAAATGAGGACCTGCAGCAGATCGAAAATGAATTAATCAAAAATTTAGGTTTGCGCCTTAAGATCACGCCCAATAAACAGGGCGGCGGCAAAGTAGTCCTTCAATATGCTTCGGTTGCTGAACTTGACATGATTATCGAAACTTTGCAGCAAAAACGCAAAACTGAGTCAGTACAAGTGCCGAACACTGTATTTAAAGCTGAAGCACCTGCTGCGCCGGCAGAAAAATTTTCAATTAAAATTGTTGATTAATAAAGGAAACTAAAAATGACTATCTTGGATAAAATGCTTGAGAACTGTGAAAAGGCCGGTTATGCCACGACCAAAAACGTTGAAAAAATTGCCAAAGCCAAAATGATGATGTTTGGCGAATCCGAATGGCAGCGCTGCCCTTGCGACGGCAATAACCCGGCCCGTTTTTGCATTTCTGACACCTGCCGTGCAGATATTGAACGCGACGGTGAATGCCATTGCCATTGCTACCGCAAAAAAGCCGAATAATTAAAATGCCGGTTCCGTTATTCCGGCACCGTTTTCTTAAAACGGGGAGATTTCTTCCTGCTTGGGGCAGGTCAAAAAGGCAAAACAGAAGTTTTGCCTTTTTCTTTTTTGAGTTAAATTTTGCTAACCATATCTTTACTAAAAACTTATATTGTAACAGAAAAATATTGGCATAAATAAACTTCTGTGGTTTAATGTCTGCAGAGCATAACCAAAAGGGGAGCCGCGATGTTCTTTCTTAAAAAAGTATTGTTGGGTTTTGGAGCGCTTTTTCTGATTTTGCTTGGCGGCGCCGGCACCCAGAGTAACTCTGCCCTCATGCAGGGCGGCGGCGTTCTGGGACTCATCATCGGTTTGATTGTCCTGTATATTTTTGCCAAAATGGCTTGGCGGGCCATGGGCTGCCTGCCGTCGATTTTTTTAATTGCGGCGATTGTTGTTTTTATTCTTTATGCCATCGGAGCCTTCAACGGCGGGGTTTCCAATGTAGGCAATAACTTAAAAAGTTTTTTGGGGCAAAGCACCGTCCGTCAGAATACACGCCTCGCCAGCGCTTCCGGTTCAAATGGCGCCGTTGTCAATTTGCTTGATGAAGAAGATTTTGATACCCCTATCAGCGAAAATTTTTCAGCCCCTTCAGGTGCGGAAACCGCCCCGCAGATTGCCGAGCAGCATGCCTGCCCTCCCGAGTGTCAACAGCCGCAGGCATCAGGCGGTGGTTTTCTGGACAGTCTGTTTGGCGGCGGCAAAAGCCAGCAGGCACAATCTGCGGCCTTTAATCCTAAAAACTTTCCCGCGGTTTATTCTGAAGCTCAGGTTGTCAGCGGAGATACGCTGATTCTCGGTAACCATTATTTCCGGCTGTACGGAATTGATGCGCCGGAAAATAATCAGCAATGTTCCGATGCTGCCGGCCGTTCTTACAGTTGCGGTCGTCAGGCCGCGGCCTGGCTGGCCGGCTGGCTGCAGGATAATATCCTGGAGTGCCGGATTATGCAACACGACGAGCGCGGCAATATGGTCGGCGTCTGTTCTCTGGGCGCTTATGATTTGGGAGCGGCGCTGGTGAATGCCGGCTGGGCCGTTGCCTATACCAAATATACGGATATTTATGTGCCGTACCAGCTGCAGGCACAGGAAAACCAGCGCGGCCTGTGGCAGGGCGAATTTTATATGCCCTGGGACTGGCGCAAACTTCAGAATCGCAAGGCCAATATTAAGATTATCAAATCTCAGCCCAAACGCAAACGGACCCTGCTGGGCAAGATGAGCTGACCATGACTGAAGGGCTGACTTTTCACCTTCCGGACGAAGCCTCAACCCAAAAACTGGGGTGCGCCCTGGCAAAAATCGCTCAAACCGGCGATGTTTTTGCACTCTGTGGAACGCTGGGAATGGGCAAATCCGTTCTGGCCCGGGCATTTGTTCAGGAATTGACCGGCGCTGCCGAGGTGCCGAGCCCCACGTTTACCCTCATGCAGATTTATGATGCGCCGTTGTTTGAGATTTATCATTTTGATTTATACCGCCTGAAATCGCCGGACGAAATTTTTGAGATTGGTGTTGAAGATGCTATGTATTCGGGCGTCTGCCTTATAGAATGGCCGGAAAAAATGGCGCCGTATCTGCCGCGTGATATTTTCAAAATTGAACTGGCGCCGGAAGGTTCAGGCCGTGTGGCAGTCATTACGTCCGGATCAGCCGCTAAATCCGCGCGCCTGCAAAATTTGGGAGAAATATTATGACCACCAATATCCATGCCTGTTGTGTCGCTGTTGAAAATGACGGGGTTATGATTGTCGGCGGTTCCGGGCGCGGCAAATCGGATTTGTGCCTGCGCCTGATAAATTCCCATCATGCCATTTTGGTTGCTGATGACCGGGTTGATCTTTATCTTGAAGATGAGCAGGTGTTTGCTTCGGCGCCGGCAGCTATCAAAGGCTGCCTGGAGGTGAGGGGAGTGGGTATTCTCACGCTTCCGGCGCTTGATCAGGTGATCGTCAAACTCGTGGTCGAGCTGGTCAGGGAACCGTCAGAGGTCGAACGCCTGCCTGAGCCGGGTTATTATGACTGCGGCGGCATTAAAATCCGCAAAATCAGGCTTTATCCGTTTGAGGCTTCGGCACCTGATAAAATTATTGCCGCCTTGCGCCTGTTAAAATCTTTGCCGTCCGGCACATAAAGCTGCTGCCGTTTCGATTATGCTTCTCTTTAGGCCATCAAAAGGCAATTCTTGCCGCGTATAACTGGCAAATCTTTATTGATTATTTAACCTCTTGGTTCTAAAATATGCCCAAATTTTAACTGTTTGCGAGTAAAACTAATGTTTTTGACCGGAATTGAGAACTTCTTGCGCCGCCAGGGCAAACCCCTGGTAGCCTTTGTTTCCCGCCTTGGCGAATTTTCAACTTTTGTTGCCCAGGCGGTTTATAACTGCCTGACCCCGCCGTTTTACGGCAGAAATCTGCTGCGCCAGATTTTGGATATGGGTTTTTATTCTTTGCCGGTGGTGGGACTGACGACTATTTTTGCCGGTATGGTAATTGCTCTGCAAAGTTATTCCGGTTTTATGCGCTTTGGCGCCGAAGGGGCGGTGGCTTCGGTAGTGCTGATTTCGGTAACCCGCGAGCTGGCGCCGGTTTTGTCGGCCTTGATGGTTGCCGGGCGTATCGGCGCGGCTATGGCGGCTGAAATCGGAACCATGCGTGTGACCGAGCAGATTGATGCCCTGACCACTCTGTCGACCAATCCGTTCAAGTATTTGGTAACCCCGCGGATTTGGGCCGGCCTGATTGTTATGCCGGTTCTGGTCTTGATCGGCGATGTCATCGGTATTTTCGGCGGTTATGTTGTCGGCGTCTATAAACTGGGTTTTAACCCGGCAAACTATGTTAATTCAACCCTGCAAAATCTTCAGTCAATTGACATTACCACCGGTCTGGTTAAAGCCGCGGTATTTGGTTTTATTATTTCGCTGATGGGCTGCTATAACGGCTACAAGTCCAAAGGCGGCGCGCAGGGTGTCGGTACCGCTACCACCAATGCCGTGGTTTCGGCCTCGATTTTGATTCTGATTTTCAACTATGTCATTACCGAACTTTTCTTTTCCAAATAAGCGGCAGGAGCTAAAATAATGAGTGAAACCAAAATAAAAATCCGCAACCTCCATAAGTCATTTGGTAAAAAAGTTGTTTTAGACGGCGTAGATCTGGATATTGCCAAAGGAGAATCCCTAGTGGTAATCGGCGGTTCCGGAACCGGAAAATCAGTGCTGATTAAATGTATCCAGGGGCTGCTGACACCGGAAACCGGATCGATTCTGGTCGATGATAAAGAAGTTGTCGGTATTGACGAGCAGGAAAAAGAAGAACTTCATTCCAAAATGGGAATGCTCTTTCAGGGCGGTGCTTTGTTTGACTCTCTGCTGGTGTGGGAAAATGTAGCCTTTGACATGCTCGAAAATAAAAAAGAGGATAAGAAAAAAGCCAAATCTGAGGCGGTGCGCGTTTTACGGTCAGTCGGCCTGGCTCCCGATGTGGCCGACCTGAGTCCCAGCGAGCTTTCCGGCGGTATGCAAAAACGTGTCGGCTTGGCCCGCGCTATTGCCTCGCGTCCGGAAATCATCTTTTTTGATGAGCCCACCACCGGTCTGGATCCCATCATGTCCGATGTGATTAATGATTTGATTATTGAATCGGTCAAAGGTTTGGGAGCAACGGCGCTGACCATTACCCACGATATGGCGTCAGCCCGTAAAATCGCCGATAAAATCGCCATGTTGTACCATGGCAAAATCATTTGGCAGGGAACGGTCAAAGAAATGGATAAAACGGATAATCCTTATGTCCGCCAGTTTATTAACGGTTGTTCCTGCGGCCCGATAAAAGTGGAGGTCTGATCTTGGCAAAAAAAGACGCCAAACAATTTGTCTGTCAAAACTGTGGGTCGGTTTATCCGCGCTGGCAGGGCAAATGCGATGCCTGCGGCGAATGGAACACCATTCTTGAGGAACAAATCGGCGGGGAGGGGTTTTCCAACCTTAATCCCAAACGCGCTAAAGGCAAGGTCATAGAATTTGTGCCTCTGTCCGGCGCCGAAGAACACCTGAGCCGCCTGTCAACCGGGATCAAAGAGCTTGACCGTGTCTGCGGCGGTGGTTTGGTTGCCGGATCGGTTATCTTGGTCGGCGGTGATCCCGGCATCGGCAAATCAACCCTGTTGCTGCAGTCTTGTGCCAAAATCGCCTCCATGGGCGCCAGGCCGGAAGTCTATTATATCTCCGGAGAAGAGGCTATCGACCAGGTGCGCCTGCGGGCCAAACGTCTGGGGCTTGACCAGGCTCCGGTCAAGCTGGCCAGCGCCACCGATATAAAAGATATTATCGCCACCTTGGAAAAGTCAAAAGCTGCCGTTGTCATCATCGATTCGATTCAGACCATGTATCTGGATGAGGTGGAGTCGACGCCCGGCAGTGTGGCACAAGTGCGCGCCTGTTCTTATGAATTGATTAAACTGGCTAAAAGGATGGGCTTCACGCTGTTTTTGGTCGGCCATGTCACCAAACAGGGCTCCATTGCCGGACCCCGCGTTTTGGAACATATGGTAGATACCGTGCTTTATTTTGAAGGTGAACGCGGCCATCATTTCCGGATTTTGCGTGCCGTCAAAAACCGCTACGGTGCCACGGACGAAATCGGTGTCTTTGAAATGCAGGATCAGGGCCTGGTCGAGGTGGAAAACCCGTCGGCGCTGTTTTTGGCCGAACGGCAGGGCAATATTTCCGGCTCCTGTGTCTTTGCGGGGATTGAAGGGTCGCGCCCGGTTCTGGTAGAAATTCAGGCGCTGGTCAGTCCCACCAGCTATGCCAGTCCCAAACGGGCTGTTGTCGGCTGGGACAGCAACCGCATGTCTATGGTTTTGGCCGTTTTGGAAGCCCGTTGCGGCATGAATCTGAGTTCGCAGGATGTCTACCTTAATATTGCCGGCGGGCTGCGTATTTCCGAACCGGCAGCCGATCTGGCCGTTGCCATGGCGGTCATTTCTTCCCTCACCAACAAGCCGCTGCCCGCGGATATGGTTATTTTTGGAGAAATTGGTTTGTCCGGGGAAATCCGTGCCGTCAGCCAGCCGAGCCTGCGCTTGAAAGAGGCCGGAAAACTCGGCTTTGCCAGCGCGATTACCCCGCCGACCCACAGTAAGGAAAAGAAAATCAATGTGGAGATGAACCGTTTTGAAATCGGCAATGTCCACCGCCTGATTAATTGGTTTAACTAGGAAAAAAGTATCAATGCAACTGAATAACCTCGATATTATAATCTTAATTGTTGTTGCCGTGTCTACACTGATAGCCTGGAGCCGCGGTCTGGTGAAAGAAGTCTTGTCCATCATCGGCTGGGTTTTGGCAACGGCCGCCGTCATTTATCTGCTGCCGGTCGTAACGCCGTTTGCCAACAAATATATCGAAACCGGGTGGCTGGCCGGGGTTATTGCCGCCTTGATTATCTTGATTCTGTTTTTGGTTTGCTGGATTCTCCTGACCGCCAATCTGGTCAGTAAAATCCGCAGCAGCAAGCTGAGCAGTTTGGACCGCACGCTGGGATTGTTTTTCGGCGTTGCCCGTGCCGCCTTGCTGGTTATTTTGTTTTATATTCTTATCAGCTGGATTATTCCGGTTGAAAAACAATCTGATGTCTTAACCCAGTCAAAATATTTTCAGCTTGCCGGAAAATTTGCTGCTCCGATTGAGGAATTGATTCCCGAGGATACGCTCAAGATTATCCGGGAAAAAACGCAGGCCGCCGCTGCCGATGAAGATACCAAAGAGGAAGAAAAGGCGGAAGAAAAAGCGGAAAAAACAGCCGCGCCGGTTAAAAACAGCGATGATCTTTTTGAGCGCCTGGCCCAGCCCCAAATTAAAAAGGCTAAAAAAGAAGCCGTTGTCAAAATCAAAGAAAGCTTTGAAGGATACAAAGACAGTGACCGCGGCAATCTCGACCGCCTGATTGAAACCACGGCCGACTAAAAAAAGGAGCCGGAGGGCTCCTTTTAATTTTCGTACATGGCACTTAAAATATAACTGTCAAGAATATGCCCGGCCATGGCTTTTTCAAGTTCTTCTTCACTGAAACCGTTCGCCAGTTCCAGTTCTTTATCCAAAGCGTAAAGATGCAGGTCATAATGATGCGGTTTGTCCGGGGGAGTCATGCCGCCGTAAAAATTGATGCCCCAGCTGTTGCGTCCCTGAACAAAGTCATGAGTCGTACGGCTTTCGTTTTCAGCCACGTTTTCATGCCCGATATTAGCGGCCAGCCAATGAATCCAAGGAAAACCGGCGACGGCAATGGCATCACTGTCTTTCAAAAGCAGGGCAAACGATTTGGTACGCTCCGGAGGGTGATGAATGGCAAACGGCACTGAAAGCGCCGGAATGCCGCCGATAAAATCATGCCCGTGTTTTCCGAATTTCTTTTCCCAATGGCCGTTTTTGATTCCTGTACTGGTTACGCGCATTTATGCCTCCTTGGTAAATTGCTCCTGCCATTTTATTTAATCTTTCTCAGAAGGCATTTTCAAGGTGCTGCAACCGGCAGGGCAGTTGTATTAAAATAGCGTCAAAACGGATATCATACCCCTGATACTGCGGATTCTGCTGCAAAAAAGCCTCGGCTCCCCGGCGGATTCTTTCCTGCTGCCGCGGCAAAAGGGATTCTGCCGCATTGTTCAGGCTGCGCCGGGCTTTGACTTCCGCAAAGACCAGTACCTTGCCCCGGCATAAAATTAAATCTACCTCTCCGGCACCGCTGCCGCGGCCGCCGGCATAATTAACCGCTACTTTGCGATAGCCTTTTGCCCGCAGATACATTAACGCCAGCCACTCCGCAAAATGTCCGTTCCGGTAGTTTTGGCGTCCCTGATGGCAGCGGCTATTCATTTTTGAGACGGAGGGCAAGATTATAGACTTCATTTTTATTCAGCCCGTACAATTCAACAACATTCTTAACCGCGGTTTTAACGGAATTATCTTTCAGCTCTTCTTTTAAGACCCGTTCCAAATCAATTTCTGCTGCCGGATTTTGGACCGGAGGCGCCACCATCAGCACCATTTCTCCCTTGGGCTCCTGAGCATTAAAATGTGCCAGCAGCTCGGCAGCGGTTCCGTTGACGCATTCTTCATAGACTTTGGTAATTTCACGCGCAACCGCCATCTGCCGCTCTCCAAAAACCGGGGCAGCCGCTGTCAGCGTCTTAATAATCCGGTTGGCTGTTTCATAAAAAACCAGGGTTGTATCTATACTTTTTAATTTATTGAATAAGTCGCTCCGCGCTTTATCTTTATTAGGAATAAAACCGGCAAACATAAAAGAATTGGTTGGCAGCCCGGATAATTGCAGAGCGCAAATCAGCGCGCAGGGCCCCGGAACCGTAAAAACGGCGATTCCGGCTTTGCGGGCCCGGTTCACCAGCTTGTAGCCGGGATCGGAGATCAGCGGTGACCCGGCGTCGCTGACCTGGGCCACAATCCGGGTGGCTGCAAGTTCAAGCAGGCGTTCGGTTTGGGCATCTTCATTGTGGTCTTCCAGCCGGATAAAGGTTTTGCTCTGCGGCAGGCCCAACAGGGAAAACAGCTTTTTGGTTACCCGGGTATCTTCACAGGCAATAATTTCAGCCGCTGCCAGTACTTCCTTTGCCCGGGCGCTGATATCGCCGAGATTACCGATCGGAGTCGCCACCACGTAAATGCCGTTTTTCATTAAACCTCTCTTTACAAGACAATATTTTTAATCTAAACAAGATGATAAGATTGTTTTCTATTTTAGGATAAAATGCAAGTGTTAAAAAAATTTAGTCTGTTTCTGCTTTGCGCCGTGCTTTGGAGCTGCCGTTCGGCAACCGGCCCGGAAATTATTACCCGCGGGGGATTCGAAGAAGTCAATACCGATCTGGAAGAAATCAATATTTCCGGCGGATCGGCTTTTCGCGTCGGCGTGCTGCTGCCTCTCACCGGAAAAGCGGCCAAACAGGGGCAGGGGCTGAAAAATGCAACCATGGCGGCAATGGAAGATATTAATAATCCCAATCTGCTGCTGCAGTACTATGACACTCAAAGTACGCCCGGAGGCGCCCGTATTGCCGCCCAAAATGCCATCAGCCAGCGCGCCCGCCTGATTATTGGCCCCTTGATGAGCTCGGAAGTACAGGCCATTGCCAATGAAACGATTTATCGCGGCGTGCCCGTCATAGCCTTTACCTCTTCGCAGGATGTTTTGCAGCCTACCGTTTATACGCTCGGCCTGTTGATAGAAGAGCAGGTTAACCGCGTCATTACCTATGCCGCCCAAAAAGGCCGCCGCCGCTTTGCGCTGTTGCTGCCCGATAATGCCACCGGCAGCGCCGTAGCCAAGGCGGCAGTGAAATCGGCGCAGAAAAATGGGGTTGAAGTAACCGTTATCGGTTTTTATCCTCCCCAGACCTCGGATTTTTCAGGCATCATCAAACAAATGTCAGATTATTCCGCCCGCCATGCCCGTTTGGAAAATCTGCGTGCCACCTTGCAAAAACGCGCCGACAACGGCGATACGGTTTCAAGCAAGGCTCTCCAACGGCTCAAAACCAAAGAAGGCCTGGGCGATATCGGATTCGACGCGGTTTTGATTCCGGAATCCGGCGCGCGTTTGACTTCGGCCATTTCCATGTTTGCTTATTATGACGCCGCCTATCCGCAGGTTCAGTTTTTGGGAACGTCTATCTGGGAAAACAGCCGTTTGAATAAAGAGTCGGCAATTGTGCGAAGTGTTTATCCGGCTTTGTCGCGCACGCACAGCGGTTACTTTGCCAATAAATATGCCGCCGTTTTCGGCGAGCGCCCCAGCAGTCTTTATTCTTTCGGGTATGACGCCGTCGCTTTGGCTAATCAGCTGGCCAGGGCCGATACCGACAACCTGAACCGGGTTATCACCAATCCTGACGGCTATGCCGGAATAAACGGGGCTTTCCGTTTGTTTGAAGACGGTTCCAACCAGCATAGTCTGGATATTATGGAAATTCGCCCGGCCGGTGACGTTATTGTTGATGCGGCGCCCAAGACCTTTTCCAGCCTTAGCGGCAACCCGCAGCTTGAACCGGTTCAGATTGACAGTTTTTATCGTGCCCCGCTGATTTACGGCAAAGATAATTCCACCGCCCAGCTGATGATTTACGGCCAGGTTCTGCCGATTGAAAATCAGGCTCAGCGTTTTCGCGACCCTGAGGCCGAGAGGGCCGCCGTAGCGGAAGAACTGAGGGCTATGAATATCGTTATCCCGTAAAATATAAACGGGCAAAACGGTTTTTTTGCTTGAAAAAGCCGCCCAGTCTGCTATGTATAGTTTTTGGAGAGCAATGGGCCGGCCGGCCGCCAACCCGGTCAGGTTCGGAAGAAAGCAGCCGTAACGGTTTGTGCCGGGGTCATTGTTTCTCCGCCTCTTTTTTAGGACAAAAGTTACCGATGGCTGACGAAACGATAAATAATGATGAACAATACGTGGTATTGGCCCGAAAATACCGCCCGCAAAGCTTTGATGAACTGGTCGGGCAGGACGCGCTGGTCCGGACATTAACCAACGCCATCAAAAACAATCGTCTGCATCATGCCTATATTCTCACCGGTATCCGTGGCGTCGGCAAAACCACAACCGCGAGGATTATTGCCCGGGCTTTAAATTGTACCGGCAAAGACGGCCAGAGCGGTCCCACCACCAATCCCTGCGGTATCTGTGAAAACTGCAAAGCCATTGCGGCTTCCCGGCATATTGACGTGCTGGAACTTGACGCGGCCTCCCGCACCGGTGTGGATGATATCCGCGAAATTTTGGACGGCGTCCGTTACAAGCCGACCAATGCCCGTTATAAGATTTATATCATCGACGAAGTTCATATGCTCTCCAAAAATGCGTTTAACGCTTTGCTCAAAACATTGGAAGAACCGCCGTCGCACGTTATTTTTATCTTTGCCACCACTGAAATCCGCAAAGTTCCGGTTACCGTGCTGTCCCGTTGCCAGAGATTTGATTTGCAGCGGCTGACGGTTGATGATTTGGTTAAGCATTTTCAAAAAATTATCGCTGCCGAAAAACTGGATGCCGACCAGGAAGCTCTGCACATGATTGCCAAAGCGGCCGACGGCTCCTGCCGCGACGGCTTATCGCTGCTGGATCAGGCCATTTCTCTCGGTTCCGGCGTGGTTAAAACCGATATTGTTAAAAACATGATCGGCCTGGCTGATCGTAACTCGACTTTTGAGCTTTTTGAAAACCTGGTCAGCGGCAAAGTCGACCAGGTAGTGTCCAGGCTTGCCGAACAATATAAAAACGGCGCCAATCCCAACACCGTGCTGCAGGATCTCATCAACATCACGCACTTAATGGCCAAATGCAAAATTGTTCCCGCCAGCTTGAACAGCGACGAGCTTTCGGAAAGCGAGAAAGAATTCTGCACCCGTCTGGCGCCCGGGGTGTCAATCGCCGTTCTTTCTAAAATCTGGCAGATGATGATTAAGGGAATTAACGAACTGGCTATTGCCCCGGTGCAAATAGACGCACTGGAAATGATTTTAATCCGCGTCGCTTATTCTGCCAGCCTGCCAACGCCGTTTGAACTCTTAAACGACGTAAAAAAAAAATCTAGCCGGATAACTTTAACCGGCCCGGCAACGGCTGCAGTTTCTGCACCGGTTTCATCCTCCCCGGATGTTTCGGGTGTTTCCGGTTTTCCCGGCGGGCAGTCTGTGGTCTCCGCCGCACCCATGAGCACGGTTGAGGACTTAATTGCCTATCTGGAATCTACCAAACGCATGATGCTGCTCTACGGACTCAAAAACGACATCAGTATCAGCGAATTTGCCCCCGGCCGTATTAAAATGACCACGGCAGAAAAAGTAAATAATGACTTTTTGCTCAACCTTCAAAAAGTTCTGACCGAAGCCACCGGCGAAAAATGGAATATTGAAATTGAGCGCGGACTTTTGGGCGAAACCATCGCCCAGCGGGAAAAAGCGGCCGATGACGCCAATAAAAAGAATGTGTCGGACCTGCCGCTGGTTAAAGCAATTCTGGCAGAATTTAAAGGCGCCAAAATTGAAACGCTGACCCGTAAAATCAATCAGGAAAATGCCGGCGAAGCTGTCGACAGTTATGAAGAAGAAACCAACTATTTTGATGAGGATTTATAAAATGATGAACCTTCAGGGAATTATGAAACAAGCCCAGCAGATGCAGAAAAAAATGGAAGAGATGCAGGATAAACTGGCTCAGGAAGAAATTGAAGGCGTGTCTGGCGGCGGTATGGTAAAAGTGATCATGAACGGCAAGTTTGAAATTAAAAAAATTTCCATTGATCCGTCTTTGGCGGTGGCCGATGAAATTGATATTCTGGAAGACTTGCTGGTCGCTGCCGGCAACGATGCTCGGGCCAAAGTTGATGCCAAAATGCAGGAAAGCATGGGCGCCATGACCGGCGGCATGAATCTCGGCGGCCTTAAATTGCCGTTTTAGGATATTAAACAGCTATGGCCGGGAATGATATCGAAAAATTAATCAAGCAGATTTCCAAGCTGCCGTCGTTGGGTACGCGTTCGGCCCGGCGGATTGTTTTGCAGTTGCTGGAGAAAAAAGAGACGCTGCTGCTGCCGCTTATTGAGTCCTTGGAAACAGTGGCGGAAAATATTAAAATCTGCCCAACCTGCGGCAATTTTGATACGGTTGCACCCTGTACGGTTTGTACCTCGGCAGTTCGTGACGGGAGCCAGCTCTGCGTTGTTCAGGATGTCGCCGATTTGTGGGCCATGGAACGGGTTTCTTTTTTCAAAGGCAAATATCATGTTCTTGGTGGTATTTTATCGGCCCTGGACGGCATTGTGCCCGAGGATCTGAACATTGAAAGCCTGCTGTCCAGAATTGGTTCCGAAGGGATTAAAGAAATCATTTTGGCACTTCCGGCAACGGTTGACGGCCAGATAACCTCCCACTACCTGGTATCACGGCTTAAAGAATATGACATTAAAGTCACAACTTTGGCGCAGGGGATTCCCATGGGGGCGGAACTGGATTATATGGACGAAGGCACTATTCAGCTGGCTCTGAATTCACGCAGGCTGCTTTAAGCCGTTTCAGACGTTAACCGGATTAATCTGCTTTTTTATCGTTTTCTTTTTTGGATTTCAGCTGGCCGCAGGCCGCCAAAATATCTTGCCCGCGGGCCACACGGATCGGCGCTTCATAGCCGGCAGCTTCTATCTCGCGGGAAAAAGCATGAACTTTGTTATTGGAACTCGGTTCAAAACCGCAGCCCGGCCACGGATTAAACGGAATCAGGTTGAATTTGGCACCCAAATCATATTTTTTCATCAGCCGCACCAGTTCACGGGCATCTTCCGGGCTGTCGTTGAAATCTTTCAGCATAAGATATTCAAATGTAATATAACAGCCGCGTCCCATCACTTTTTGATATTCTTTGCAGGCACTGAGAATTTCTTCAATCGGAAAACGGTCGTTAACCGGCATAATCTGTGAACGTTTGGCATTAGTCGGTGCATGCAGGCTGATTGCCAGATGTACGCCGGCTTCTGTGGCAACTGACGGAATTTTAGGAACGATTCCCGAAGTTGATAACGTGATTTTTCGTTTCGAAATGGCAATACCGTCACCGTCGCTGAGAATTTTGAGAGCCTTAAACGTATTCTCGGGATTATGCAGCGGTTCGCCCATTCCCATCACCACAATATTTGACAGATAACGGGTCTGATTTGTTGGCGTCGGCCATTCGCCGTAAGCGTCACGGGCTACCATAAACTGGGAAACAATTTCACCGGCTGTCAGGTTACGGGTGATTTTCTGGCTTCCTGTATGGCAAAACTTACATCCCACAGCGCAGCCTACCTGAGTTGAAATACAAACAGCCCCGCGGTCGGCCTCAGGAATATAAACGGTTTCAATGCGCTGCCCGTCGGCAAATTCCAGCAGCCACTTGTGGGTTTTGTCGGCTGAGATTTGTTCGGTGATGATTTTGGGGCGGGAGATTGTAAAATTTTCAGCCAGTTTAAGGCGCAGTTCTTTGGAAAGATTGCTCATTTCCTCAAACCCGGTTGCCCCGCGGTTATAAATCCATTGCCAGATTTGTTTGGCCCGGAACGGTTTTTCACCGATAGCGGCTATGGCTTCGTTAAGCTCTTCTTTGGAAAGGCCGATAAGTTCTGTTTTGGCCATTATTTAACCTTACATTTATTGGTAATGGCGCGGTAGGCGCTAGAAAATCCGGCCAGGGAATAAGTATCTTTAGTCTGTGTTCCCCGGGAAGATGTCCCGTGAACCACCATGCGGCTGCCTCTTTTCATCTCGGCAACAATTTCCTTATCCACTTTTTCATTCACGGCCCAGGCTTTGTCTTCGCTGGTAAACAAACGGTCAAAAGTTTTGGTGCCGATTTTGATAATGACTTTCGAACCCGGTTTATAAGTATATCCGGCATTGATGTTCAAAACATCAAAACTTTTTTCGCTGGGACGATGGGTAATCACGGCATAAATATCGCCGCGTTTGGCATATTTTCCTTCGTCCTTCTTGGGGGTTGAGGCCATATAACAAACCGGTCCGGCGCTGTCGCGGTAATAATAGGCAACCCAGTCGTCATATTCGCCAATCATCTGCGGAGCTGCGGCCTGAGCGGCCTGTGCCAGGAAGAGTCCGGTTAAGACGAGCCAAAAAATCTGTTTTTTCATACTAAAATACTCACATTGCGTTAAATTTAACATAATAATAATTGAAAAATATATAAAAACTGTTAACTTCAAGAAAAATTTTCAGGCAGGGAATCATGATACGCGATAATTACCTCGACATCAAAAAATTAATCCGCAATAAAAAAATTATGCGGCTGTTTTTGGTGGTCCGGACTCACGGCGGCGTGCTCCGTTTTGTCGGCGGTGCCGTACGCGATGCTTTAAAAGGAATTCCGGTTCACGATCTTGACCTGGCGACGGATCTGTCACCTGATGAGTTAGTCGAAGCCTGTACCGAAGAAGGGCTCAAAACGGTTCCGATCGGCATTAAATTCGGAACTGTCGGCGTGATTATTGACGACCAGGTACTGGAAGTGACTTCTCTGCGCAAAGATGTTGTCACCGACGGGCGCCATGCTGAAGTTGAATTTACCGACAACTGGGAGGAAGATGCTTCCCGCCGCGACTTGACAATCAATGCCGTTTATGCCGATGAAAAAGGAAATGTTTTTGATTACTATAACGGTATCGGCGATTTGGAAAACGGCGTGGTGCGTTTTATCGGCTCGGCTTCCCAGCGGATTAAGGAAGATTATCTGCGTATTTTGCGTTTTTTCCGTTTTTATTCCATTTTTGGAACCGGAGACATTGATAAAAAAGCGCTCGCGGCTTGTGTTGAAAACCGTGAAGGCTTGAAGAAGCTTTCCATGGAGCGGATTCGCGATGAAATGCTTAAAATTCTGCTCACGCCGAATGTGGTTAAGACTTTTCGGATTATGATGGAAAATGATATTTTAAGCTATGTTTTGCCGGAGCCGAAACATCTTGATAAATTGGAATTTCTTTCGCGTCTGGTCGAGGAAGAAAACATTCCCCACTCGGCTCTGCGCCGGCTGTTTACGATTTATCAGCCCGATGTCGCTCTGGCAGAAAATCTGGCTCTGCGTTTGCGTCTGAGCAAAAAGGAAAAAGAGCTTTTTGTCAGCCTTGCCGAAGAAAAGGTTGAACTGTCGCAGTTTCTGGACAATAAAGAGCTGCCGCGGCTGGTTTATGAATTTGGCCCGGAATTTTGTGTTGAAAAATTATTGCTTCTTTTGTCATTTGAACAACGCAGCATACCTGGTCTGTGTGATTTGATCAACCGTATCAAAACCATGGTTATTCCGGAGTTTCCGGTGCGCGGTAAAGATATTATCGCGCAGGGGGTGGAAAATCCCCAGCATATCGGCGATATCATAAAAGAGCTGAAAAACTACTGGATTGCCAGCGGATTCAAACTGACAAAAGAAGAACTTTTAAAAATCCGTTCCCGTTTTACCGCTGCCGTGGGCGAATAATTCATTTAGTAAATTACATTTTTCTGTTGCAATTTGTTAAATTGCGGTGCTAGATGAGTCTAGTATTAAAGCATTTCAAGGAGAAAATTATGCAGGAATACCTCGAAAAATTTAAAGCAATTTTCAATAAATATTTTGTTGACTACCTTAAAACCAATTATACCAACTTTGAAGGCCGGGTTTCCCGCTCCCAGTATTGGTATTTTGTTTTGTGCTATGTTGTTGTTGCCATTCCTTTAGGATTGATTGACGGCATCTTATTTCAAAAACAGGTTTTGTCCTTAATTTTGGCTTTGGCCTTAATCGTTCCTCAGATCGGAATTGGTGTCCGCCGCCTGCACGACCTCGGCAAACCCGGCTGGTGGTATTTTATGGTGCTGATCCCGCTGGTTGGACCGATTGCCCTGCTGGTCCTGTTCTGCATGAAAGGTGAGAACAAAGACAACCAGTATGGTAAAATAGTTGCTTAATAAAGTTGTCGTAAAAACCCCCGTCAAAACGGGGTTTTTTATTTTTTGTGCAAAATCTTTTCCTCACATTTTTTCCGAAAAGTCTCACATAAGCAAAAACCGCCAATCCGGATAAAGGATGGCGGTCTTGTTTTGAAACTGGTGGAGCTGAGGGAAGCGCTAAGTCAAATCAACCGTTGCTCCGGTTGATTTGGTCTGCCAGCTCTTCGGAACATCTTATTGAGTGTCGACGAAAGGGAGCGCGCGAAATTAGATGCCGAAGGTCTATTCCCCTCCGCGAAAAATGAGCGGAAAGGTAAAAAGAAAACAAAACCGCCAGTCCAGTTAAAGGACGGCGGTCTTGTTTTGAAACTGGTGGAGCTGAGGGGAATCGAACCCCTGACCTCTTGAATGCCATTCAAGCGCTCTCCCAACTGAGCTACAACCCCAAGGTCAAAGCGAATATAGAAAAACAAAACCTGAATGTCAATGTTTTTTTTGATAAATTATTAAAATCCCCGGCTAAGCGCTCTTCCCGCGCACCCGCAAAAGATTTGCCGCATGCAATAGCTCCGCTGAGGCAGTTAAAAACGCAGCGGGAAGGCGCCCCGGTAAAAGAAAAACCGTCAATCCCAATAAAGAATGACGGTTTAGAAATGAAATTGGTGGAGCTAAGGGAAGCGCTAAGTCAAATCAACCGTTGCTCCGGTTGATTTGGTCTGCCAGCTCTTCGGAACATCTTATTGAGCGCCGATGAAAGGGAGTGCGCGAAATTAGATGCCGAAGGGCTATCCCCCTCCGCGAGAAAACGAGCGGGATATATCAGCTAAAAGAAAAAACCGCCGATTCTGGTAAAGGACAGCGGTTTTAATCTGAATTGGTGGAGCTAAGGGGGATCGAACCCCTGACCTATTGATTGCGAACCAATCGCTCTCCCAGCTGAGCTATAGCCCCAAAAACAAGCACACTATAAATCCCCGGAGCTGAAAGTCAACAATTTTTTGCGTCTTTTTATGCGAACCCTTATCTTTTCCGGCTTGTTTTTGATGTTTTTGTTCCTATATCAGCTTAAAGTTTGAAAGGAAAAAAATAATGGATTATTGGCTGGTATCGTTTCGGCTGTTTTTTGCGTTTGCACTGGTTTTGGTTTTTTTCCAGTTTTCGGGCAGCAAACGTCAGTTTTCCCAAATGACCACCTTTGACCTTATCAGCAATTTTATTTTAAGCGCTATTCTCGGCGGTTATTTGTTTAATCCGGAAGCAACCTGGACCGGTTTTATTTATGTCCTGAGCGTCTATTTTATCCTGAGCTGGATTATTAATTATCTGGCCGGACACACATCCTGGGGCAGGGGCATAATTATCGGAACACCGACAGTTATCATCAATGAGGGCCGCCTTAATCCGAAAAGCCTTCGTAAAATGAATATGAACATGACCGACTTTATGTCTTTGCTTAGAACAAAAGAAGTCCATTCCCTTGATGACGTAAAATTGGCGCAGATTGAAGTCGGCGGCGAGCTGACGGTAGTTCGCAAAGGCGAAGAAAATTATGCCGTCATGCTGATTGAAAGCGGCCGGATTAACCGTGAAAACCTGAAACATATCAAAAAAACCCAAAAATGGCTGCGGGAAGAACTTAAAAAACATCATGTTGCCAAAATCGAAGATGTTTTTTATGCACAGTGGCTCAATGGAGAATTCTATCTGCTCAAATATAAATAAACCTCAGGAATCCCCCTGGCAGCGTTTTTGAAAACCGCTAATGCAGCCGACAGCCCAGCTCATCATTAATTCTGTTTCCCCGGTTGTCGGATCGGTTTGTTCGCCTAAAATTTTAAAACCTGCCGACTGATAAAAACGCAATGCCGCCTCATTTTTGATATAAACTTTCAAGCTCAAATGCGGCCGCCGCCGCCGGATATAACGAAGCAGTTTAGTACCGATTCGCTGCTTTTGAAACGGAGGTGCGACAAAAAGAGCGCCGATATGGTTGTTTTCTGTCAGGCTGATAAAGCCTTTCAATTGGCGGCGGTCTTCAAAAACATAGGTTTCGCTGTTAGGAAGGTAATAATTTTCAACACTTTTTGCCATTTGCTGCCAATAGTTTTCCGAAATAAAATCATGCGCTGAAAAACTGCTTGTCAGCCATAATTTGGTCAGAGTCGGATAATCTTTTTCTGTCGCATGTCGAATCATATTATATGAATGGCCTAGATATCAAGATCGTCAACAAATTTGGCGCGCTCGATAATAAATTTGAAACGGGTCTCCGGGTTTTTGCCCATCAGGCGTTCAACCTGGCGCCGGGTTTCAAAGGCTTCTTCTTTGCCTTCTTCCGTATTGGTCGAAGGAATCATTACCCGGATCAGAACGCGGTTTTTCTTGTCCATGGTCGTTTCCTTCAACTGCTGGGCGCTCATTTCTCCCAGACCTTTGAAACGGCTGATGTCAGGTTTTTGATTGCCTTTAACCACCCGGGCAAGTATTTTGTCCTTGTCTTCGTCATCAAGGGCATAAAAGTTTTTGCCGCCGACGGCAATCTTATAGAGAGGAGGGGTGGCAATGTACAAATGGCCGTTTTCAATCAGCTTTGGCATCTGCTGGTAAAAAAATGTCATCAGCAAAGAGGCGATATGGGCGCCGTCAACGTCCGCATCGGTCATGATAATGATTTTTTCATAACGCAGGTTTTCTTCGTTATAATTGTCTTTAATACCGCAGCCCAAGGCTTCAATCATATCCTTGATTTCCTGGTTCTGGGTAATCTTATCGAGGCTGGCGCTGGCAACGTTAAGAATTTTACCGCGCAGCGGCAAAATCGCCTGGGTAATGCGGTCGCGGCCCTGCTTGGCCGATCCGCCCGCAGAATCTCCCTCAACAATAAAAATCTCTGTATCATGCGCTGCCGCTTGCGAACAGTCAGCCAGTTTCCCGGGCAGGCGCAGTTTTTTTGTTGCACTCTTGCGGCTGGCAACTTTTTCTTCTTTTTTCTTTTTGCGGGCCTCGGCACGGTCAATCACATATTCCAGCAGTGCCGTGGCATTTTCCACGTCAGAGGTCAGCCAGTGGTCAAAATTGTCTTTGACTGCCGATTCGACCAGTCGGACGGCTTTATTGGAGGTCAGTTTGTCTTTGGTTTGTCCCTGAAACTGCGGGTCACGGATAAACACAGACAGCATCAGGCTGGCATCGCTGAGAAAATCTTCGCTGGTAATCGCGGCGGCTTTTTTGACATTAGCCATTTCGCCGTATTCTTTCAGGCTGCGCAACAGGGCGGATTTAAAGCCCAGTTCGTGGGTTCCGCCCTGCGGCGTTACCACGGTATTGCAGTAAGAATGGCAAAAACCGTTTTCATCTTCCGGCCAGGTAATTGCCCACTCCACTTTGCCTTCATCATTAGCCAGCTCGGCTTCGCCGGCAAACGGGCGCCGGTTGATTGTTGCCTTGGCACCGACCTGATAGTTCAGGAAGTCCAAAATACCATTGGGAAAATTCAGTTCTGCCTGTTGCGGGGTCTGGTCACCCTCGCACAAAATTTCCGGTGCGCAGCTCCAATTGATGTGGATTCCCTTAAATAAAAAGGCTTTGGAACGGGCCATGCGGTAAATCCGGTTGGGACAGAGATTGGAATTAACGCCGAAAATTTCCGGATCCGGTTTGAAAGTTATTGATGTTCCGCGGCGGTTGGGGGCATTTCCGACCAGCTCCAGCGGGCCCATCGGATAGCCGCGGCTGTATTCCTGCCGCCATAACTTTTTATCGCGGGCAATTTCAATCGTCAATTTCTCTGACAAGGCATTGACCACCGAAAGGCCGACACCATGTAAACCGCCGGAAACTTTATAGGCACTGCCGCCAAATTTTCCGCCGGAATGCAGCATGGTCATAATCACTTCAAGCGCGGATTTCCCCGGATATTTAGGGTGCGGGTCAACCGGAATGCCGCGGCCATTGTCAGTGATGGTGACCGAATAGTCGGCATTCATTGAAACTTCAATTTTATTCGCATAACCGGCCACCGCCTCGTCCATGGAGTTGTCAAGAATTTCGGCTACCAAATGGTGCAGGGCGGTTTCATCGGTGCCGCCGATATACATGCCCGGCCGGTGCCGTACAGGTTCCAGACCTTCTAAAACTTCAATGCTGTTGGCGCTATAATCGGCAGCAGCTGAGGTGCTGCTGGTTTCAAACAAATCGGTCATTTTTACCCCTAAATTCTTATTTTGCCGTTAAAATAAAGCATTTGAGCGGATTCGGCAAGTCCAAAACAGCAAACTTCAACAAAAAAGACGCCGCAGCCGCCGGTTTTTATCATTCTTTTTCAAAAAAACACTTGCAAATTCATTCATTTATGGTTACAAAGAGTCCCGAAAGCCCGGCATGGTGCCGTGCTCAAAACTCACACGCAGGTTTTGGGGCTGCTTTAAGCCTCACTCCGGTGCTGTTGTCCAGCCAAGAGCCTGCGGAGGATTAACCGGAAAAAGGATTTTATAATGTCACTTCCTACTTTTACTTTGCGCCAGATGGTTGAAGCCGGCGTTCACTTTGGTCACCACGCCCGTCGCTGGAACCCCAAAATGGCTCCCTTCATTTATGGCAAAAAAGACAATATTCATATTATCGATTTGCAGAAAACCTACCCGATGCTGTATACGGCGCTGGCAACCGCCCGCGAGATTGCTGCCAACGGCGGTAAAGTTCTGTTTGTCGGTACCAAAAAACAGGCTCAGGAAATCATTAAAGAAAATGCTGAGCGCTGCGGCCAGTTTTATGTCAACCACCGTTGGCTCGGCGGTATGCTCACCAACTGGAAAACCGTTTACAAATCAATCTCCCGTCTGGTCAAACTGAACGAGATGTTTGAGAAAAACGAAACCGAAGGCTATACCAAAAAAGAATTGCTCAACCTGAAAAAAGAGCAGGAAAAATTGGCTGAGAGCCTGAGCGGTATCATGACCATGGGCGGACAGCCTGATTTGGTTTTTGTCATTGATACCTGCAAAGAGTCTCTGGCGATTAAAGAAGCCAAAAAACTCGGTATCCCGGTCATCGGTATCGTTGATACCAATGCCGATCCCGATGCCGTTGACCTGCCGGTTCCCGGCAATGATGACGCTATCCGTGCCATTCAGTTTTACTGCGAAATGGTTTCGGCTGCCGTTCTCGATGGTATTTCGGCTCAGATCGCCGCTCAGGGCGTAAAGGTTGATGAAATGGTTGAAAACGAAGAAGCTGCAAAACCTGCCAAAAAGAAAGCTTCCAAGAAAGCTGCTTCTGAGGCTGCTGCCGAATAGTTTTCAGTCTTTCCCGTTTTCTTTGCCGCCTGGCAGGGAAAGAAAGGGATAATCCAATATCAAACTTGCGGCGTCAGTACCCGGATATCTGGTTCTGCCGCCGCATTTTAATTTTCAAAAAAGGAATTAAAAATGACAGAGATTACTGCCGCTATGGTAAAAGAGCTGCGCGAGTCCACCAGCGCCGGCATGCTTGATTGCAAAAAAGCTTTGGTAGAATGCAACGGCAATATGGACGAGGCTGTTGACTGGCTGCGTAAAAAAGGTCTGGCTTCTGCTGCTAAAAAAGCCAGCCGTATTGCTGCCGAGGGTTTGGTTTCGGTTTATGTTGAAGGCAATCGCGGTGCTGTTGTTGAGGTTAACTCCGAAACCGACTTTGTTGCCAAAAATGAAATCTTTCAGGAATATGTTGCCGATGCCGCCATTGTTGCTTTGAAAAGCGCCGGCCAGGTTTGCGATATGAAAACTTTCAACTGCCCCAAATGCGGCAAAACTTTTGAAGAGCGCCTGACGGATATGATTGCCAAAATTGGTGAGAACATGAGTCTGCGCCGTGCCGAAATGCTTGAAGTTAATGAGGGTGTTATCGCTTCTTATATCCATAATGCCGCTGGCACCAACATTGGTAAAATTGGCGTTCTGGTAGCTCTCGAGTCCAAGGCCGACAAAGCCAAATTGGAAGAGCTGGGCAAACATATTGCTATGCACGTTGCCGCTTCGGCTCCGTTGTTCCTCAATGTTACAACTGTTGATCCTGCTGCCGTTGAGCACGAAAAATCCATCTTTGCCGAACAGGCCAAAGCCTCTGGCAAGCCTGAAAATATCATTGAAAAAATGGTTGAAGGCCGCGTTCGTAAATATTATGAGGAAGTCGTGCTTGAAGAACAGGCTTATATTATGGATCCTGACAAAAAGGTTAAGGATGTTATCGCCGAAGCCGCCAAAGAGCTGGGTGCCGAGATTAAACTGAGCGGCTTTGTCCGCTATAAGCTTGGCGAAGGCCTGCAGAAAAAAGAAGAAGATTTTGCTGCCGAAGTTGCCTCTCAGCTTGGCAAATAATTTACTGCCTTGAATCTGAAAAAGAGCACTATTTTAATAGTGCTCTTTTTTTACGCTTCAACCGCTTCTAATGCCTCTCTTAGAGGTTCCCAGGAATATTCCTGCTCCGGGCAGAGATACTGGTTGCCGGCGGCGGTGTAAAACATTTCGTTCCGTTTGAAACTGTAATTTTGTTCCCCGGTCCCGCGGACATAAGTTTCAAACTCTTCTTTGTGAATTGTCTGATACTTAATAATTCTGATAAACCGGTAGTCATTCATACAAAAATAGAATACCGATTCAGTCTCAGGAACATCTTTAACGACTAAAATAATCCGGTGTTTGTCCCGGCGGCATTCAATAATAATGTGAAAAGCACCGAATTGATAGCGGCGGAATTTCTTCATCTGAGCGGCCGGCTGCCGTTTTCTGGCTTCCTTGACACCGTTTACTTCACGGGTTTCATAAAAAAATCCGTCATTACCGAAAAGGAGATGTTTCTCTTTTTTAAGTTCCGCCAACCGGTAATCATTGGTGTACTTATCTAACTTTGTTGTCATATAATTTGTTTTTAATTGATTTTTCGGCATCAGTGTAAAGTTCAAAGATGACAGAGTCAAGACTTTTTGTCTAAAAAACCTTGAGAACTGGCAGGCTTAAAACAATTTTAAAACGGACTGGCTGGCCTGGGAGGCAAGCGAGAGGGAATTAACCGCCAGCTGCTGGCGGGTTTGCAAAGCCAGCATATTGGCACTTTCCTGGTTCATATCCGCCAGGGTTAACTGGTCCGCGCCCTCGGTGAGGACATTAATCAGAGAGTTGGTAAAATTTTCCCGGGTGGTGACAATCTGGTAATAGTTGCCAAACTCCGAGGCATAGAGCCGCAGCTGGTTAATCGCACTGTCGATTTCTTCAAGAGTGACAGCCAATTCTGTGTCAATGGTTGTTTTGTTTATGCCCAGTCCGGAAACCGTGGCATTGACGCCCTTAATATCAAGATCTGAAGTTCGCTCTTCATTAAATACAACTTTAAGATCCTGTTTTTTCAACAAATTAACACCTTTGTACCAGCCGTCATTAACAAGTTGGTCATACTGGCTGAGAATTAGATTAAACTGATCAACCGTATTTTTATTGTCCCAGGTTTTGGCATCCTTAGGCAGTTGAAAGCTTTCACTGTCATCTTGCATAAACTTGTTGAAAATTTCTGTAAAAACCGGGTCGTCTCCTGAGTTTTGCGAAGCGTCGCGGATAAAACCAAATTGGCTGATGTCAGAAATATACATAATCGGAACAGTGGCACTTACGCCGCCAGCCGGCGCTGTATAGACTCCTTCCTGGGTTTTTATAACCGCCCCTTCCACCACATTAAAGACCAGACTGCTGACATCGTTGGAATTACTGCAAAATGCTCTTCCCGCAAATATTTTTAATTGGGCATTGGCCGATAAAATATTTAAATGTCCGTACAGAAAACCGACATCGTTCGATTCGATATTCAGAGAAGCGCTATCTTTCAAATTCAAAACATCTGATTGCACAACCCCCAAACGAGCCCGGACATTAATTTGAGCGTTGTCATAAAAATTAAATATATTGCCGTTTCCCCGAATGCCGATACCTTTTTCGTTTTCAACATTCAGAATTGTATTGCCGCCGATATTGATGACGGAAGCTGAGTTCGAGAATGCGGCTACATTATTAGAGGCTCCCGTTGCCCTTATGTTGTTAATACCCTTAAATTCGGCAGTTGAATTAACAATATTAATGCCATAAAAATTTTGACTGGAGGGACCACCGTCAACAACCAGATCAATATTTTTAAATTCCAGGCCCTGTTTGTTCCAGGCTCCGACAAAAGTGTTATACCCGCCGATGGTTGTTGATATTTTCAGGGAGAGATCGCTGATGGAAGTGTCATTTCCCATGACAACAGTAGGCTGGGAAATATTGACGTTCCAGTTAAGGCTGGAAAATTTATCCAGTTGGGAATCTTTGGCACGGTCGCTGATAGCCGCAAAACTGCCGACACCGACCAGACTTTGTCCGTCATTAAGAGTGATCGCCGTATCACCCATATCAATTGAGCCATATACAACAATTTTTCCGCTGGCCGAATCAAGGGCGGCTAAAAGCTCTTCTTTGGTGGAAACCACCGCTCCAACGCCGGCCTGGCGTTCAAACCATTCCTTTGATGCGGTAACGGTTGATTGTCCGTCCATTGTTTGGCGGGTAAATGAACTGGCTTGTTCCAGATAACCGGTTGCCGCTTCAATAGTTTGGATTGTCGCTTTCAGGGTTTGTATCCCCTGGCTCATGGCGTCCAGCAGAACATTTAAATCTTCGGCACGGTTGTTCAAAGACTGGGCAGTGTAATAGGAAGACGGATTATCAATTGCGGAATTGACTTTCAGCCCGGTGGCGAGGCGGTTCTGGGTCAGGTCCTGCAGCTTGGCCGTCTGCTGCAATGACAGCAGATTATTCCGCATGGATGATGTCAGGCTGATTCCGCTCAAAATTTTGTCCCCGCCCGGTTAGCAAATAAATTTTCTCTACTGATTAAAGTAATAAACTTTTTGAACTTTTAAATAAAGTGCTAACCGCTTATCTTCCACAAAATTAATGTCGGGAGCGGTCGCTGCGGGTATTAACCATTTCCATAACCATGGCACGCTCTATCTTCCGCTGGAGCTCATATTCTTTTTCTCTTCTTTCTCGTTCTTTTTGCTCTTCGGGTGTTTCGCGGTGGTTGGTTTTAAGATCGCGCAAAGCCAGCAAACGGTTTAAAATTTGCCGCTGTGATACGCCCTGGGTATGATTTTTAATTAAGGTTACGATTTTTTCCGGGGTCATCAAAGCTTGCAACTCCTGCAGGTCGAGCCGCTGTTCATTGGCCAGGATATTATTCAGTTCCACATTCAGGCCTTCCTCGGCATCATCATCATCGGTATCTGAATTGTGAACCACCAGTTTAACCAAAAATTTTTTAAACAGCCGGTTAACCAGCTTGATAAAATTGCGCTGGGTTACCGTTTCATTGCCGGCAGCATTCATCATTGCAAAATATAAAAGATTTTTAAGGTATTTCTTTTGAATACCTTTCAAAGGGATATTGGAACTGATTCCCTTGCGGGCCGCTTCCATGACGAGGCGTTTTTCGCGGGCAAATTTATCTGGGGCATTCATTGGCGGACTCTTTTTTATTTTTTGCTTTTACTATATCAGAAAAAGTCTTTGGCTGCAACCCGCCAAATTAATCAGGATCTTTCAGGTAAGAAACAATTTTTGGTGCCAGCAGGGCCGTCGCTTCAGCGTAAATCTGCCGCTTGACCGGCCAGACTTTGTCCGCTGCCGTTTCTATTTCCGCCCATTCCCAGGCGACAAATTCCGGTTCGGCCGTATTAAGGTTAATTTCCGTATCTTCCCCGGTAAAATAAAACAGGCTCCAGAACTGTTTCTGCCCGTCAAAACTATGACCGCGCTGCTGAATAAATTTTTGAATAACTTCTTCCGGAAAATCATAACAAAATGGTTCCGTCAGCGTTGCAACCTCAATGACTGAAACCACCGACGTTTCTTCGGCAAGTTCACGCCGCGCGGCCTCAGACGGCGATTCTCCGGGCTCTATTCCTCCTTGCGGAAACTGCCAGCTGAATTGTCCGGTACCGTAACGCCGTTGGCATAACAAAACTTTTCCCAGGCGGTTAAAAACCACGGCGCAGGCATTTAAACGGTAATTTTTCTCCATTATTCCACCACCAGGTTCGAAACCGGAACCAAAGCCAGCGGCTTTTCCGGCGTGGCGGTTTTGGCATCTTCATAAGTTGTTGCCTGCGGAGAAAAAGTTTTAATCCATTTATAAACTTCATCCACGATTACCGGCTTCGGCTCTATCACCAGCAAAACCTGTCCTTTGCGCAAAGCAGTGTCCTCAGCCTGATGTAAAATCTCTTTCAGTTTTTCCCGGTTGTACATATATTCAATGACATAATCGGCTTTGGCCCGCGCCAGACCGTTTACTTCAATCTGTTCGATTCCGTTGCCGTGAGTGGCGTCAATCATCAGCATACCCAGTTTTTTCAGTTCCATAAGCAGCCGCTGCAGCAGTTCATAATTGTCTTCATCTGCCACACCTTCATTAATGACCACGCCGCCTACCGGTGCGCCGGTGGACAATGTTTTGTATAAGCGAGCCACCGCTTCCTGCTGGTTAATGGTTAAACTCATTGACAGCGGGCCGGAATCCGATTTCAGAAAATCTTTGGAAGACAACAGCAAATCAACATAGGTTTCATGGCCGTATTGCCGGGAAGACAAGATTTTGGTGCCGATTTCTGCCGCATAGGGATTATAGGAAATGGAAATTTCCGACGGCAGGGCCTTGTTGAGTTTTTCAGCTGCCACCGGATCAAAACCCTGACCTTTTATCACAATGGCCACTTTGTAAAATGTCGGGGCGGTTTCCACCGCTTTGCCGTACTCCGACCAGGGCTTGCGGCCGTATTTATCAATTTTGGGCAGCATCAGGTTGTCTTTGCTTTGAGTCAGCTCTTCATTCAGGGTAATAAACTTCAGCTGTTGTGTCGGCGTAGTGTCCGGAAGGCTTTGCAAATTGGGAACCTGGGACAAAACATCCTGAAGAGTTTTCTCCTTGGCCGGCAGTTTTACCGTTTCTTGACCGTTTTCTGTTTCTTCCGCGGGTGCCGGATCCGCCGGGCGGGCCTTTTTCTGCGGCCTGTAATCCGGCAGGGTTAAAACATATTTCGGCGACCGGTTATTGCGGTCATACATCAGCTGGTCGATTTTGCTTAAATAAACCGGTTCGCTTTGCTGGCTGGCAAAAAAGTATCCGCTCAGGCCCAGCAAAACAAGAGCCAGTATCACGGCAATAATCAGATAGCGGTATTGTCCCAGTTTATTAAGCACGTCCGGCTCCTATTTTCCCGAAGAGTAAATGCCCAGCGCCCGCACCAGATCGACGGCGCGCGACAGCTGGTAATCTTTCCGCCAGTCATTGTTGGCTTCGGTCTTCTGGTCCTTTTTATCTTCGGCAGTTTCATTTTTCAGTGCGTTGCTGTATTCGGCCTCGCTTAAACCGAAATTGCTTTCGATTTCTTCCACTTTTGCCGGATGAACCAACACGTCAGGTTCAATCCCCTTGGCCTGGATTGAGCGGCCCGAGGGCGTGTAATAACGTGCCGTCGTCAGGCGCATGGCACCGTATTTACCCAGCGGAACTACTGTCTGCACGGATCCTTTGCCGAAAGATTTTTCGCCGAGAATAATCGCCCGTTTATGGTCCTGCAGCGCGCCGGCAACAATTTCCGAAGCCGAGGCCGAGCCGTCGTTAATCAAAACCACAATCGGCAATTCTGCGGCAATATCGCCTTTTTTGGCAGAATAGCGGATAGTGTCTTCCTCATTGCGGGAACGGGTAGAAACAATCTCTCCCTGATCCAAAAACAGGTCCGAAACATTAACCGCCTGGTCCAGCAGGCCGCCGGGATTGTTGCGGACATCAATGACAATGCCTTTAATCCCGTTTTTAGTTTCTTTTTGAGCCTTTTTTAAGGCCTTTTCCACCATTTGGTCGGTATCCTCGCTGAAAGACGTAATCCGGATATACGCCACGTCACCGGCTTTTACATCGCTTTTAACCGATTGGATTTTAACTTCTTCACGTTTCAGGGTGACGTCAAAAGGTTTTTCATTAATCCGGCGGATTGTCAGCTTAACTTTTGAACCGACTTTGCCGCGCATTTTGTCAACAGCGTCGTTCAGGGTCATGCCGATAACATTTTCGCCGTCAATATTGGTAATATAATCTCCCGGTTTGAGGCCTGCCCGCGAAGCCGGGGTATCGTCAATCGGCGACACGACTTTAACCACGCCCTGTTCCATGGTGACTTCAATTCCCAGACCACCGAATTTGCCTTTGGTTTGTTCATTCATGTATTTGAAACTTTGCGCGTCCAGATAAGAGGAGTGAGGATCCAGAGAAACCAGCATGCCGTTAATAGCCGATTCGATCAGCTTTTTATCGTTAACATCTTCCACATAGGTGTTTTTGGCTCGTTCCATCACCTCGCCGAAAAGATTCAGCATTTCATAGGTATCGGCGTCATTATCGGGCTTGGCCTTTTTTTCGGCCGCCTGCACATTCGGAACCGCCAGTACCAGACTGAAAATCAGCAGCATCAATATTGAAAATCTTTTCGTCATCATTCTTTCCTTTTCAGCTTACAGCCTCATCCATGCCATCGGATCTATCGGCTGGTTGTTTTTACGCAGTTCCACATAAAGTTTCGCATCGCTGTCATCCGGCATCTGTCCCACCGGCTCTCCGGCCAGCAGCAGCTGCCCCAGTTCGGCGTCAAAATTGTTCAATCCCGCCAGCAGCGACAAATAGCCGTCGCCATGTTCGATAATAATTAGATTGCCATAACCGCGAAACGGTCCGGCAAAAATAACCGTTCCGTCAAACGGCGAAATCACTTGTGCCTGCGGACGGGTTTTAATCAAAATTCCTTTTGAGATCACGCCCTTAACCTTTTGTTCGCCGTAAGCGGTGACAATCTGCCCTCTGGCCGGCAGCGGCAGTTTGCCTTTGGCTTTTGCAAAAGACCCGCTGGTTCCATTTATAAACGCCGGCGCCGATTTAATCAAGTCAGCTGTTTGTGTTTGCTTAACTTTTTTTTCTGCCGCTTCTTTTTCGGCCAGGCGCCGGGCTTCTTCAGCCTTGGCTTCAGCCAGCCGCCGCTGCTCTTCTTCGCGCCGCTGCTTTTCCAAACGCTGCTGTTCCAGTTTGCCCAGCAGGTCGCGCAAGTCATTAGCCTGGCTGGCCAGCTTGTCAACATTACGTTTGGCCCGTTCGCTCTTAATCTCCACCGCATTGCGGATTTTTGACTTGCGCTGCACCAGAAGTTTCATGCGCTCATGTTCCCGTTCCAGAACCAGTTTTTGTTTGGAGATTTGCTGATATTGTTTCTCGACCAGGTTTTTTTTGCGCTCAATCGCTTCCAGTTCTTTGCGGATTCGCTCGGCATTTTCCTCCAGATAGGGAACTGTTTCGCGCAGCAGCATTGCGCTGCGGATAATTTCCACCGGGGTCAGCGGCTGCACAAACAGGGCCTCCGTCGGTTTAAGGGCCAGATTCTGCAAAGCAGACAAAGTTTTAATCAGATTATCGTCTTCGGCAATAAATCCTTCTTCCGCTTTGGCCAGTTCTTCCTTCAGCTTATCCAGCTGAATTTCCATTTTTGACAGTTTGTCTTCATTGTTTTGAATTAATTTGGCGGCCTTAATCATCTCCTGGCTGACATTGGTCAGTTCCAAGTTAATCTGGGTAGCCTGGGCCTGCAGTTTTTTATGTTCCAGGCTTTGAGCTTCCACCTGCTGTTCAACTTTTTCCAGATCCGACTTTGAAACCGTTGCCGCCCGGGACGAACTGACAGAGGCTAAGCTCAAAGCCAGCCCCAGCAGAAGGTTCCGGGCAGAAAACAGTTTCATCATTGTCACATCACTTATTGCATTTTACCAGCAGGGAATGTCCGGTCATTTCTTTCGGCTGTTCAATTCCCATCAAATCCAGCATTGTCGGTGCCAGATCAGCCAGTATGCCGTCATTCAGGCGGCAGACCCCGCTTTGATCATTAACCAAAATAGCCGGGACTTTGCCCACCGTATGGGCAGTATAAGGCTCGCCGGTTTTTTCATCGACCATTTTTTCAGCATTGCCGTGATCGGCTGTCACAATCATCACGCCGCCGACATCTTTAATGGCTTTTTCGACTTTGCCCAGGCAGTCATCAACCGCGGCAACGGCTTTCAGCGCCGCTTCCATAATACCGGTATGCCCCACCATATCGCCGTTGGCAAAATTGCAGATGATTGTGTCAAAACGCTTGTCTTCAATCGCTTTAACCAGCTGCTCGGTCACTTCATAAACGCTCATTTCCGGTTTGAGGTCATAAGTCGCCACTTTCGGACTGGCAATCAAAATACGCTCTTCGCCTTTAAATTCTTTTTCTTCGCCGCCGTTAAAGAAAAAAGTCACATGGGCATATTTTTCAGTTTCGGCAATTCGCAGCTGGGTCAGGCCGTGTTCGGCAACCACTTCGCCAAAAATATGGGTCAGGGCTTCCGGCGGAAACATCGTCTGCATAAAACGGTTATGGTCGGTCGAATATTCGGTCATGCCGACATGTCCGGAAAATTTAATTCTTTTTTTGCGGGCAAATCCCTCAAAGGCATCATCAGCCAGCGCATATAAAATTTCACGGGCGCGGTCGGCGCGGAAGTTAGCCATCAAAATGGCATCGCCGTCTTCCATTCCCTGATAATCGCCGATAACGGCAGGAACGACAAATTCATCGGTTACTTTGCCGGCATAAGAGGCTTCAATGGCCTCTTTAACCGAGGCATAACGTTTGCCTTCGGCAGCCGCCATATTGTTATATGCCGCTTCCACCCGGTCCCAGCGTTTATCGCGGTCCATAGCGTAAAAGCGCCCTTCGATAGTGGCAATTTTAACGTCTTTCATCGTGCTGGCGTCTTTTTCAAAATCAGCCAGATAACCGGCAGCAGAGGCCGGCGGCGTATCGCGGCCGTCCAAAAAGGCATGAACCCAGACTTTAACCCCGGCATCAGAAATAATTTTACACAAAGCAACAAGATGATCCTGGGAAGAGTGAACGCCGCCCGGCGACATCAGCCCCATCACATGAGCGGCCTTTCCATTGGCTTTTAATTTTTCAATCATCGCTGTCAAAACCGGATTTTGAGCCAGGGATCCGTCTTTAATCGCCTGGTCGATCCGCGGCAGATCCTGCATAACCACCCGTCCCGCGCCGATATTGGTGTGGCCGACTTCAGAATTGCCCATCTGGCCTTCCGGCAAACCTACGGCCGACCCGTAAGTTTTCAGCAGGCAATGCGGATTCTCGTCATACATCCGGTGCCAGTTCGGCGTATGGCCCATCTCAATAGCGTTATCGGCAGTGGCCGGCTCGCGGTAACCCCAGCCGTCCAAAATCATCAGCAAACAAGGTTTCTGTCTCATCTTTTTTCCTTTTTCATATCAATATCGCCGCGATCAGACTCTTATGGCGGCATCATTAAAACTTCTTCGTATTATATATAATAAATTCCAACATAAAAGCACTATTTACATCTTTTTATCGTGAACTTTCTGCCGCCAGCATTACTTTTTTCCAGATTTGTGCCGGCAGGTTGGCGCCGCTGACGCCTTTCATCGGGCTGTCATCGTCATTGCCTACCCAGACGGCGGCGGTATAGCGGTCGTCAAATCCGACAAACCAGGCATCGCGGTTATCCTGGCTGGTTCCGGTTTTTCCGGCGGCAAAACCCGGCAGGGCGGCGCGTTTTCCGGTACCTTCGCTGATAACATTTCTCAGCATGGCGGTTATCAGGCGCACGTCATCTTTTTCTAAAATGCGGTTTTCTTTGCCGACGCCGCGTTGATACAGCTGATAACCGTCTTTGGTGTATATTTCTTTAATGGCATGCGGCCAGACCGCATAACCGCCGTTGGCAATCGTACTGTAAGCGGCAGCCATGTCAATCACTTTAACCTCAAACGCCCCCAGCACCAAAGCCGGAGTGTTTTCAATCGGTGTTGTAATTCCCATCTGCCGGGCGTTTTTGATAATATCGCGCCGCGGCAGCTGTTGGGATAAATAAACCGTCGCCAGATTCAGTGATTTGGTCAGGGCATATTTCAAGCTGACTTCGCCGTAATATTTATGATCAATATTTTCCGGCCGCCATTTCCCGATACTGAGCGGGCCGTCCATAATCGTGTCATTGGGGCTCCAGCCATGCTGCAAGGCGGTGAGATAAACAAAAGTTTTGAATGATGACCCCGGCTGCCGCAGCGCCTGGGTCGCGCGGTTAAACTGGCTTTTGGTATAATTAACGCCGCCGGCCATTGCTTTAACCGCTCCGGTATGGTCCAGAACAACCACGGCTCCCTGGCTGACATTGCGGTCTGTGTTGGCGGCAATTGTTTCCTGCAGGATTTTGGAGGCGGCTTCCTGAATGTTTTGATCCAAGGTGGTCAGCACATAAATATCGTTGTCGCGTTCGCCGATATAATCGTTGACTTCGTTATACACCCAGTCAGCAAAATAATTGGCATTTTCGACTTTGTAGTTTTTTCCGGGTCCCAGAGGCAGCGCCAGGGCGGCCAGCCTTTCTTCCTCACTGATATAATGGTTGTTGACCATTGTTTTCAGCACCACGCCGGCCCTGTCTAATGCCCTTTCTCTTGAAGCCTGCGGGTTATAACGCGACGGTGCTTTCAGCATGCCGGCAATGATTGCGGATTCCAGCAAATTCAGGTCACGGGAAGATTTTTGAAAATATTTCTGGCTCGCCGCCTCAATCCCGTAGGTGCCGGTTCCCAGATAAACCCGGTTCAGATACAAGGTCAGGATCTGCTCTTTGTTAAATTTATGTTCAAGCCAAAATGCCAGCAGCAGCTCCTGAACCTTGCGCTTAATGCTTTTTTGCGAGGTCAGGAACAGGTTCTTGGCCACCTGCTGGGTGATGGTGCTGCCGCCCTGCGCGTACCGCCCTGCAAAAACATTGGCAATCATTGCCCGGGTAAAAGAAATGATGTCAAATCCGAAATGGCTGTAAAAACGGCGGTCTTCCGTTGAAACAATCGCGTCAACGGTATATTGCGGCAGTTCTTCCGAGCGGACGACTTCGGAATAAATCGTGCCGAAAGACTGTACCTCGTTACCGTTTTCGGCAATAATCGTGGTAGAGGGCAAACGGTTGCGGCTGACCGCTTCCTCAAGGTCAGGAAGCGTGAAAAAACAATAAGTTAAATAGATTAACAAAGTTATCACCAGCAGCGCTGATAATTTTAGGAGCCGCCGCCGATTCGTAACTCTCTGTTTTGACTCTCTTTTTTTGGTTTTTTTCTTCTTTTTAACAGCTTTCGCCACGATTCGCACCCTTTTAGTCCTTGCGCCGATTCGCAAATTGTTTTAAAACTTTAACCATAATCATTTAGCACCAAAAGATTAAGGAACATTTTATGAGCCGCATTACCTTTGAGATTTCTGAAAAACTTCATCAAAAGCTGGCTGCCGTTGCGGCAAAAAGCGGCCGTTCCCTGGCAGAGGTTGCCGAACAGGCAGTGGCCGATTATATTGAGAATTATGAAGATGTTTATAAAACCGATCTTTGCACGGTTGATAATCTGGAACGGGCTTTCTTTTTATCAATTGGCGAATAGCGGGAATAAACAATCCGGCTTCTGATGATGTTGCGGGCCTGCCTGCCGCAGTTTTTTCCAGAGAGGTACTTTTCATGGCGGATAAAATCTGTTTAATTGATGGTTCCGGCTATATTTTCCGGGCTTTTTATGCGCTTCCTCCGCTCACGGCGCCGGACGGCACCCCGGTTAATGCCGTTTATGGCTTTACCAGTATGTTCATGAAACTGACCAGCGCTATTCCCTGTGAATACTGCCTGGTGCTGTTTGATGCCAAGCGCAAAAATTTTCGCAATGATATTTATCCCGATTATAAAGGCACCCGCAAAGAAACGCCCGAGGAGCTGATTCCCCAGTTTCCGATTATCCATGAGGCGGTCGAGGCGCTTAACCTCAATCATTTGGAAATGGAAGGTTACGAGGCTGACGATTTAATCGCAACTTATGCTAATTTAGCGCTGGAAGCAGGGCTTGAGGTTGTGGTTGTCTCCGGTGATAAAGATTTAATGCAGCTGATCCGCCCGGGTGTTGAATTTTATGATCCCATGAAAGATAAGTTTTTTACGCCGGAAGATGTCAGGGAAAAATTCGGCGTTTATCCCAATCAGGTTGTTGATGTTCAGGCTTTGGCCGGCGACGGCATCGACAATGTCCCCGGCGTTCCCGGAATCGGCCTCAAGACCGCCGCCCAGCTGATTGAAGAATTCGGATCTCTGGAAGGGGTTTTGTCCCGTGCCGGGGAAATCAAACAAAACAAACGCCGCGAAACCATTTTGGCGAATATTGACAATGCCCGGATTTCGCTGGATTTGGTAACTTTGAAAGGCGATGTGCCGGTTACTCAGCCGGTCAAATCTTTCAAATGCCATATGCCGCAAATGCCGGTACTTGAAAATTTCATCGACAAATACGGTTTTCGTTCTATTAAATCACGCTTGGAAAAATGGTTTGTTGAACGCTGTTCAAATCATACTTGCGATGAGGGATTGAACACTGTATTTAAACCTCTGGAAACCCACTACGAACTCATTGAAACAGAGGCAAAACTCAAGACCTGGATAGCCAAAATCAAACAACGCCGGATGTTTGCCCTTCAGGCGGCTGCCACCGGGCCCGATCCGGTTCATGACAGGCTGGTTGGTTTGTCTTTTGCCGTTGAGCCGGGTGAGGCGGCTTATCTGCCGATAGCTCACGGAACCGCGGAAGGAAATATGGATTTGTTTGCGGCAGCCAAAGCCCCGGCCCAGCTAAATTCTGAGCTGCTCAAGCGCAGCCTTTTGCCGCTTTTGGCTGATGCGTCCGTCCTCAAAATCGGTCATAATCTTAAAAACACGATGCATTGGCTCGCCGGTTTATGGGGGGCGGAAGCTCTTGTAAGCCCCTACGATGACGTTGCCGTCATTTCTTATGATCTGGATAGTTCAGAACATGGCCATTCTCTTGCAGACTTAAGCCATGCTTTTTTAGACCAGAAACCGCTTAAATTAGAAGAACTTCTCGGATCAGGTAAAAATAAACTGGCTTTTGAACAGCTGGATATGTCATTAGTTCTGCAATATATGGCCCAGCAGGCGGACTTTATCTTGCGGCTTTACCAGATTTTAAAACCCCGGCTCCCAGCCGAAACCAAAACCCGGGTTTATGAAAATTTTGACCGTCCGTTAATTGCCACCCTGTTTGCCATGGAACGCCGGGGGATTATGGTCAATGCCCAGGCCCTTCAAGACCTGAGCCGCTATTTTGATGAAAAGCTTAAAACGATAGAGGCGGATATTTACAAGCTGGCCGGAGAGGAGTTTAACATCGGCTCCCCCAGGCAAATCGGTGAAATTTTATTTGACAAGCAGGGCCACAAGGGCAAAAAAACCCCCACCGGTGCCTGGCAGACCGGAGCGGATATTTTGGAACAGCTGGCCGAAACCGGGGTGGAACTGGCTCAGAAAATTTTGGATTGGCGCGAGTTTAGCAAGTTAAAATCAACTTACACCGATGCTTTGTTTCCGCTGCTGGATAAAAACAGCCGGGTACACACCACTTATCTGCAAACCGTCGCTAATACCGGACGATTAAGTTCGACCGAACCCAACCTTCAGAATATTCCCATCCGCAGCGAAGAGGGCAAAAAAATCCGCGCCTGTTTTATAGCCAGGCCCGGATATAAACTGATATCATCAGATTATTCTCAAGTAGAGCTGCGTCTGCTGGCGTCGGTTGCTGATGTCAAAAATCTCAAAAAGGCTTTTGCGGCAGGGGTGGATATTCATACCGCCACCGCTTCGCACGTTTTCGGAGTTCCTCCGGAAGAAGTAGACGCCAACCTGCGCCGCCATGCTAAAGCCATCAATTTTGGAATAGTCTACGGCATATCACAATACGGGCTGGCCAAAAACATCGGCGTTAGCAATGATGAGGCCAAGGCTTATATTGATGCCTATTTTGCCCAAATGCCGGAGATTAAAAAGTATATGGAAGATACCATAGCTTTTGCCCGCCGTTACGGGTATGTTTTGACACCCTTTGGCCGGAAATGTGCTGTGGCAGGAATTAATGACAAGAACAAACGTCTGGCCATGAATGCGGAACGCGTGGCAATTAATGCGCCGATTCAGGGCGGTGCTGCCGATATTATTAAACTGGCGATGAATAAACTGGAATATGAGTTTAAGATCCGCGGCATGAAAACCCAGATGTTGCTGCAGGTTCATGATGAACTGGTTTTTGAAGCGCCGGAAAGCGAGGTTGAAATTGCTGCCGGGTTGATTAAAGAAATAATGGAAACGGTTGTTGATTATGAGGTTCCTTTCAATGCCGAAGTCGGTATCGGCACGAACTGGGCCGCGGCACACTAATTTTTGTGGAATATATAAGGTTATTTCTTTATTTAAAAGTTCAAAAAGCTTATTACTTTAATGAGTAAAGTAAATTAATTTACGAACCGGGCGGGGACAAAATTTTGAGCGGAATCAGCTTGACATCATCCATGCGGAACAATCTGCTGTCATTGCAGCAGACGGCTAAGCTGCAGGATCTGACCCAGAACCGCCTCGCCACCGGGTTGAAAGTCAATTCCGCGATTGATAATCCGTCTTCTTATTACACTGCCCAGTCTTTGAGCAACCGCGCCGAGGATTTGAACGTTCTGCTGGACGCGATGAGCCAGGGGATACAAACCTTAAAAGCCGTCAATGAGAGTATCGAGGCCGGAACCAAATTTCTGGAACAGGCCAAATCGGTCGCTAACAGCGCGCTGGAAACGGCGCAGCCGGTAGTTGCGAAAGTATCGACGGAGGCAGAACTCCTCGCGGCCATCGACAGCGGCAAAAAGGGTTTAATTGTGCTGACCTCGGACATCACCATGTCCGCTAATCAGAACATTGTCCTGGGTGACGGGCAGTCCCTGGTCGGCGCCCGTTACCTCGATAAAAACGCTGCGCAGACAGAATTGGTTTTTGATTTTCAAGGAACAGCTCTTTCAGGACTGTCAGCCGGAGAAAACACTCTCATATCCGATTTAAACATAACTTTCAAATCCGACCGCAGAATAGGATATAGCGGGGCTGTTAATCTTGGAAATCAGAGTGTTATCCAAAATACAAATATTACAATTGATACATCAGCCTCTGCTGAAGTTGCCGGGGCAAGAGCTCTGGTGGCATTGGGAACAGTCACGGTTAAAGGAACTGTTAATTTACGCGGAATTTCCAACATGGATCGGACAACTGCGGGAAAATTTGAGCTCCATAACGCAACATTAAACGGATTAACCAATGATTTTGGGTTTACGGATACTTCTCTGGTTCTCTACAATTCAGTATTAAATTCATCAAGCCTTCACGATTCTTTTGTTATGAGTGAGATTGACATCCGGGACACAACGTCTTTGGTTAATGTCAAGGACGATAAAGCATTTGCCGCAACTAAAATTTCTGCCGTAAAAGGAGCAAATTTTGCTATTAACGGTAAGTTATACACCAGCAGTGCAGCGATAAATTCTGTAGAAGCCCCTGGTGAAAATACTTTGCCGCCGGAGTTTGTTTTGCAGACAACGGCAGCTCCTGCATTTCCGGATATTGTCGTTGAAATGACCAAACCGCTGGAACAGGTTCCAAAAGAAGAGAGCGCCTCTTCAGCCAGCCAGTTTAACCAAATCCTGACCCAGTATGATAATCTGATTAATGACTCTTGGTACAAAGGCGTTAACCTGCTCAAAAGTCAGGACCTGAAAGTGGTATTTAATGAATCCCGTACCTCGGATTTGGATATCAAAGGCGTCGACGCTACGACTTCCGGCATGGGGCTGGAAACCGCCGACTGGAGCAGCGCCGCCGGGGTGCAAGAGTCGCTTGACCAAATCGACAGCGCCATTAACCAGCTGCGGCTCTATGCCTCAGAGTTCGGCAACTACTACCAGATTGTCACCACCCGGGAGAACTTTACCAATTCGTTGATTAATGTCCTCACCGAGGGCGCGGACCAGTTAACCCTGGCGGATATGAACCAGGAAAGTGCCAACATGCTGGCCTTGCAGACGCGCCAGCAGCTGGCGGTTAATTCCCTCTCGCTTGCCTCCCAGGCCAGCCAGTCCGTTTTGAAACTCTTTTAAGCCTGCCAACAGAATTTAAACTGTTTAAATCAGCCGCATGTAATTGTCCAAACGGCTTTGAAAACTTTCCGGCTGATAATAAGGCAAAAAAAACCCCCGCACCGCGGGGGTCAAACTTAAATATCCAAATTGACGACATTCAGGGCATTGTCCTGAATAAACTCTTTACGCGGTTCAACCACGTCACCCATCAGGGTTGCAAAAGTCTCGTCTGCCTCTTCCATGCGGTCAATCTTAACTTGCAGCAGGGAACGGGCTTCCGGATCAAGCGTGGTTTCCCACAATTGCTCGGGGTTCATTTCGCCCAGTCCTTTATAACGCTGGATGGCAATGCCCTTTTTGCCGGCAGCCATAATCGCGTCAACAAAAGTAACCGGGCCGTGGATTTTCTTTTCCAGCCCCTGTTTGGAAACCAGCGTGCTGACGGTACCGAAGTTTTCCCATAAAACATTTTTCATACTGTCAAGCATTTGTGCTTCCTGGCTGTCCAAAACAATGGAGCCGACCAGGTGCTTTTCGGTAACGCCGCGCAGCTTGCGGGCAAACTGAATACTGCCGTCTTCCAAAACTTCTGCTGTCCAGCCGCGGTCATATTCCGCTTCCAGCTCATTCAGGCGTCCGGATAATTTTTCCAATTCCTGGGTTAAAAGCGTCCGGTTATTGATAATTTCCTGGTTAAATAAACCGACAATAGCCATCTGTTCGATAATTTTCTCGGGAACAGTCTTGCTTAAATTGGCAATCAGGCTGCGGGCCTTGCGGTTTTGTTCCACCAGACTGATCAGGTCGGCCCCGATAATCTGTTCGCCGTCAGCGCGGATTAAGGTTGCGTCATCACAGCCGCCCCGGATCAGGTAATCTTCCATTTCATGTTCATTTTTGATGTACAGGATGGAATTGCCTTTTTTGACTTTATATAACGGCGGCTGGGCAATATAGACATAACCGCGTTCAATCAGTTCAGGCATCTGGCGGTAGAAGAAAGTCAGCAGCAGGGTTCTGATATGGCTTCCGTCGACATCGGCATCGGCCATGATGATGATTTTATGGTAGCGGCATTTGTCAGGGTTAAAGTCATCGCGGCCGATACCGGTTCCCAGAGCCGTAATAATGGTTCCGATTTCCGCAGAATTCAGCATCTTGTCAAAACGGGCGCGTTCCACGTTCAAAATCTTGCCGCGCAGCGGCATAATTGCCTGATTGCGGCGATGGCGCCCCTGTTTGGCTGATCCGCCCGCAGAATCTCCCTCAACGATGAAGACTTCCGACAAAGCAGGGTCTTTTTCCTGGCAGTCTGCCAGTTTTCCGGGCAGCGAGGCCACATCAAGCACGCCTTTGCGCCGTGTCAGTTCACGGGCTTTACGGGCGGCTTCACGCGCGGTTGCCGCTTCCAGAATTTTACCGACAATGATTTTGGCTTCATTGGGATGCTCGTCAAGCCATTCTTTCAGCTTGTCGCCGACAACGCTTTCAACCACCGGGCGCACTTCCGAGGAAACCAGCTTGTCTTTCGTCTGCGACGAGAATTTGGGATCCGGAACTTTTACCGATAAAACGCAGGTCAGGCCTTCGCGCATGTCGTCGCCGGAAAGCACCACCTTTTCTTTCTTGAGCATTCCGTTTTCCATAATGTAATTGTTCAGCGTGCGGGTTAATGCGCCGCGGAAACCGGCCAGATGGGTGCCGCCGTCTTTCTGGGGAATGTTGTTGGTGAAGCAGAGCATGCTTTCGTTATAAGCATTGGTCCATTGCAGGGCGGCCTCTACAGTAATGTCGTTTTGCTCGCCGGCAATCGAAATAATTTCTTCATGCAGCGGCGCTTTGGATTTATTGATATGACTGACAAACGCCCTCAAACCGCCTTCATAATGAAAATCAACTTCCCGGGGCTCGGCGCCGCGGTTGTCAATCAACTTCAGATAAACACCGGAGTTCAGAAAAGCTTTTTCACGAATGGCTCTTTCCAGAGTTTCAAAGTTAAATTCGGTATTGGTAAACGTTTCCGGTGAGGGCAGGAAAGTAACTTCGGTTCCGTGACGGCCCGGCGCTTCGCCAATGACTTTCAGGTGTTCGGTCACATTACCGTGGGCAAAAGTCACCAGATGTTCTTTGCCTTCGCGCCAGATACGCAGTTTCAGCCAGGTTGACAAAGCGTTAACGACGGAAACGCCGACACCGTGCAAACCGCCGGAAACTTTATAGGAATTATTGTCAAACTTGCCGCCGGAGTGCAGCTCGGTCATAATAACTTCCGCCGCCGACACGCCTTCTTCTTTGTGCATGCCCACCGGAATACCGCGTCCGTTGTCGCGGATTGTGGCAGAACCGTCGGCATTAAGGATAATCTCGGTTTTGTCGCAGTAACCGGCCAAAGCTTCGTCAATGGCATTGTCCAGCACCTCATAAATCATATGGTGCAGGCCGGAACCGTCATCGGTATCGCCGATATACATACCCGGGCGTTTGCGCACGGCGTCAAGGCCTTTTAAAACCTTAATGGAATCAGCGCCGTATTCTTTCTCTTCTTTGGCAATTTCTTCTTCTGTCATTTCTGAACTCATCGAATTTTATCCTCTGTTACGACATAAATTTTCATTACTTTCCAACATACATCGGAAAGAAGTTTTAACCAAGCAAAATCTATTAGTTTTCCCCGCTTTGAGCCTGAAAAATCCACAACTTTTTCAGCTTTTAAAGCGGCAGGGAGGGCGGCAGCTGGCGGCGTTTGAATTCCTGGGCATGAAAGCGGCGGATAACCCCCTCGACGGTAACGGCGTCAAAGCCTTCGGCAACAATTGCCGCCGCACTTTCCCGCTGATCGAGATAGGCTTCCAAAATCCGGTCAAGAACTTTATACGGCGGCAGGCTGTCCTCGTCTTTCTGTCCGGCACTGAGTTCGGCCGAGGGGGCCCGCACAATCACTTCTGTCGGCAGAGCCAGTCCCCGGGTGTTGCGCCATTTTGCAAGCTCAAACACAGCACTTTTATAAAGATTGCCGATTGGCGCCAGGCCGCCGCAGGTATCTCCGTACAAGGTGCAATACCCCATTGCGGTTTCTGATTTGTTGCTGCAGGCCAGAACCAGGGAATTATTCTGATTCGACAAAGCCATCAGCAGCAGACCGCGTTGCCGTGCCTGAATATTTTCAAGCACGATATTTTTAAGTCTGCCGCCGGTTATAGTGCTTAAAAATGCGTCTTCGGCATCGACCAGCGGCTGAATATCGGTTTCCGTAAAATCCAGGTGATTCAGCCGGGCAATCTCCCGGGCAATTTGCAAGCTCAAAGAGGAAGTATTTTTGGTTTTCATCATAACCGCCTGTACATTGGCGCCGCCCAGCACGTCCGCCGCCAAAACCGCCGTGACCGCGGAATCTAAACCGCCGGAAAGCCCCAGCGTGACCTTTTCAAAATGGTTGTCCGTGCAGTATTTTTTCAGGCCATGAGCTAATTTGTCCCATATCTGTTGGTAATTCATCAGAATTCTCCTTTTTTCGGCAGCATAAATTCTTCAATAAAATGATGATTGCAGGGACTGATAAACTGGCGCCAGCGGTTATCGCCGATCGTTATCATGTCTCGCACCATGCTTCCCGAGACATACGGAAAAGCCGGGTCGGTACGGTCAACCGTTTCAATATGCTCAAAACAGGGGGCAAACCATTGGGCATCATAAGCACTGCCGGCATAATAAACGTCCGGCACACCCCGGTCCGGCATGCTTTCCTGCATGAAATCAAGAACGAAATCCGCCCACTGCACCGGATTGTTGATGTCAAACAGGCCCATCACTTTCAGACGCGACGCCTCAGCGGAAAAAACATTTAAAATCATTTCTTTGCGCTGGGCATAAGTAAAGGGATTGCGGGGTGTCCCCTGTTCCTGAATAGAACCGAGAATAACCGTTGCCTTGCCGCATTGTTTCAGCATTTGGCGGATAACCCGCTCATGCCCCGAATGTAGCGGCTGCGCCCGCATGACCACCAGACCGTGCTGATATTGAAATGTCATGACCTGCCTTTCTTTTTAATTTTGTCTGTCTGAATTATCGCTGGAAACTTGCAAAATTGCAAACACAATTTATATTGACTCTGCGTTGTCAATCGTTAAACTGAACCGGTATAACAAAGGCTGAACCGATGAAAATAAAATATTTCCTCTTCGCTTTAATCGCGCTTTTTCCTTCGCTGGCTGCCGCCGGCGGGTGGGATATCGATGTCAGCGGCCATGCCCAGGGAATATACGGATACAGTCATCGTCCCCGCCGGTTCAAATCCAATGATAAAAACAATCATATTGTCGGGCAGGGCGATGTCAGTTTCAGTGCGGCTTACAGTTTTGATGATGACTATTCCGCCAGTATCAATTTTGATGTTATGGGCGGTATTGACCAGGAGCTCAAAGACTACAACCAGGGCGCCTGGGGTGAGGAGGCTTACGTTATTGCCGACAGTCCCTACGGCCGTTTAATGCTCGGGCAGACATTCAACGTTGACGCCCAGTTTCATGAGGGAGCTCCGGAAGCCGGCGCGATCGGCATCAATAACAGCGAGGTCGTTGATTTTATCCGCAACCCCAACTGGCAGCGCAACAGCCGCGGCACCCGTTTTGCCACATTAAATACGACCTATATCAATACCGATGGTGTCGCTCCGAAAGTCAGTTATATTTCTCCGTCCTTTTACAATACCATGCTGGGTTTAACCTATGTGCCCGATGCCTATAACCGCCGCGGCCTTGTCAACAAAAGGGCTTCTTATTCTCATGACGGCGGGTTTGTGGCAGCCCTTTACAGCGCGCAGGAATTTGGCAAGTTTAAGCTGAACGGTTCGCTGGGTTATGCTGAATTTCATGATAACGACAAAGAAATGTCTGCCAGTCTGCGTCTGAGCCGCGGCAATGTCAGTATCGGGGGCGGCTGGCGCAAAACGTATATCGACGGACGGGACAAACAGCGCCGGATTGAAGTTTCAGAACAAATGCCTTTGCTGTTTGACAATTATCGTGAGGGGCAGGCCTGGGATATCGGCGTCGGGTATGAAATCGGACCCTTTAAAACGGCATTGTCATATTTTGAATCCAAAGCGGAACGCACCTCCAACAAAGATAAAATTACTGTTTTTTCCAACCAGTATCAGTTTAACCAGTATGCCGAAGTTTATCTTGCCGCCGCCCATGTTGATTTTGAAGGGGCAGACAAGGCTCCCGCCGACAACAATCAGGGCTATGCTTTTATGGCCGGAATAGGACTTAATTTCTAAAGGACGTTAACGATGTCAAATATTTTATTTGTAGCCGGTTCGGGCTATTTCAGCGAGGACTTGGCCGGCCAGCTCAGCCATCATATCAAAGATTTTAATCTGCTTAATCCCGGCGACCCTGCGGTTCCGGATATTGTCATTATTGATGAAGATGCCGCCAAGCTTGAAGAACTGCACCGCCATTATTTGAAAGCGCCGTTGTTTCTACTGACTTCTGACCCCGATAATGCACCGCAGAACAGCGCTTTTACCCATATCATTGCCAAACCGCTGCGCCTGGAAAAACTTTTCAACGAACTGCGCTCGAGTATTAATTTGTTTGAAAACAGTGCCGGGGGTTATCTTAATTTTAACCGCTATGAAGTCCGTCCTGTCAAAAAGGAGATTCTCAACCGCCGCAACGGCGAGGTGGTTAAGCTGACGGAAAAAGAAGTTGCGATTTTGAAATATCTTTACAAAGCCCAGGACCGTATCGTCACCAAAACCGAACTCCTGCAGGAAGTGTGGGGATATGCTCCCGATGTGACAACCCATACGATTGAAACTCATGTCTACCGCCTGCGTCAAAAGGTTGAGCAGGATGATCCGTCCGCCCAGCTGATTCTGACCTTGGAGGGGGGATATCAGCTTAAAGCCTGATTTCGGCAATCACCGGAACATGATCTGAAGGCCGTTCCATTGAGCGCATTTCTTTGGCAATATATGCCCCGGCAACCCGTTCCTGCAAAGCCGGGGTAACCCAGATATGATCCAGCCGCCGCCCCTTGTTGTTCGTCTGCCAGTTGGGGTTGCGGTAACTCCACCACGAAAAGACCTTTTCCGGCGCCGGCAAATGACGGCGAACCGCGTCAACCCAGTTCAGGGACTGGTACAGCCGTGTCAGCCGTTCGATCTCAACCGGGGTATGCGACACCACTTTAAGCATTTTTTTATGATCCCAGACATCGCACTCCAGCGGCGCCACGTTAAAATCGCCGCAGATAATCATTTTACGGTTTTCCAAAACGCTGCGGTGCTGTTCAAACCATTCTGACATATCGTCCATAAAACATAATTTATGAGCGAAGGAAAGGTTCACGATCGGATCAGGGATATCTCCTCCCGCTGGGATATAAACATTATTGATTTCAATATCATCATACAGGGTTGCGGCAATATGCCGGGCATCGTGCTTACCGACCCAATCGCGCTGCAAGCTTGACTTGAACGGTGTTTTGGAAAGAATGGCCACGCCGTTGTAACCCGGCTGGCTGTACAAGGCAATATGCGCAAAGCCCAGGGCTCTGATTTCCTCAAAGGGAAAATCTTCCTGCCTGGCCTTAACCTCCTGCAGACAGATAACATCGGGATTTTCCGACCGGCACAGCTGCGCTAAAAGCTCCAGCCGGATGCGGATTGAGTTGACATTCCAGGTTGCCAGTTTAAATGAGGACATCTTTATCTTTTCTTTTTATAGTTCAGCGGGCTGGATTTTTTGTCTTTGAATTTGAATAAACTGTTATCCAATTCCGCATCTTTTTTAGCGTCATAGATTGAAACGGTTACCTCAACACTTTGCGGGTCGACAATTTTCCATTGCTTCAGCTCCATCGGACTATTGGAAAAAACCAGCGTAATCGGCCCGATATCGCCTTTATTGGCATAATCCAGCGTAATCTGGGTCGAACCGGAATCCTGGTAAAAATCGCTGACCTTGATTTTTTTGCCGTCGATTTTGATATCGTTTGCCAGGATCAGGGTTGCCGGAATATCGTCATAATCAATATGGGTTACCTGGCCGAGATCGGTGTCATTGTAAACGATATAATTGCCGTCGCCCACAATCAGAACATTGGTGGGTTCGGCATATTCCATGCGGATTTTATTAGGCTTTTCGATAAACAGGCGCCCCTCGGCCGTTCCGCCGTTGCTCGACATCTGCACAAAATCGGCCTGAAGGCTTTTAATGTTGTTGAGATAAGTTTCAATTTTGCGGATATTCTCGGCACTCTGCGCCTGTGCGGTGCCGCTTGTCAACATCAGTGCCGCGGCTAACAGCCATTTTTTCATCTCCGACCCTCCTAAATCATATTCAGCCTTTTTAATATAATCTCTCGCGGCAATTTAGCAAGAGTCAATCTTTGGCTGCCGGGATAACCTTTTGGCAAAAGGGGCATTTCCAGTTGGAAGTTTTTATAAGGTTGTTGTCGTCTCGCGCGGGCTTTCGGTGCCGACAAAACCATCGGCCTGCATTTTATACAATTTGGCATAAACGCCTTTTTTGCGCAGCAGGGAATTATGAGTGCCTTCTTCAACAATTTTTCCCTTTTCCAAAACAATAATACGATCCATTTCGCGCAGGGTTGAAAGGCGGTGGGCAATGGCGATAACTGTTTTTCCTTTCATCAAATGCGACAGGGATTTCTGAATATGGCGCTCGCTTTCACTGTCCAAAGCCGAGGTAGCTTCATCAAAAATTAAAATCGGCGCATTTTTCAAAATTGCCCTGGCAATGGCGATTCTCTGCCGCTCGCCTCCGGATAAAACCACGCCGCGTTCGCCGACTTTTGTGTCATATCCCTGGGGAAATTTGCTGATAAACTTGTCAGCCGAGGCCTTTTTGGCAGCCCGTATGATTTCTTCACGGCTGGCAGAGGTTCTGCCGTAGCGGATATTATCATACAAAGAACGGTTAAACAGGCAGACGTCTTGAGGAATAACCGCAATATTTTTGTGCAGGGAATCTTGGGTAAAACTGCGAATGTCTTTGCCGTTAATCAGAATTCCGCCAGCAGTAACGTCAAAATACCGCGACAGCAGCTTGATAAACGTAGATTTTCCGGCGCCAGAAGTTCCCACCAGGCCTATTTTTTCTCCCGGTTTAATTTCCAGGTTGAGTTTATCAAAAATGCGCTGCCGGGCTTTATAGGCAAAACTGACATTTTCAAAACGGATGGCCGCTTTTCTGACATGCAGCTTTTTAGCGCCGGGCGTGTCGACAATTTCCGGCTCAACAGCCAGAGTATTCAAAGCAGATTCGATTTTCCCGAAAATTCGCAGCAGCCCGTTGTATGACCAGGTGATATTGAAAATTGTTCCCCCCATCGTGGCGAACAAGGTGTTGACAAAGATAAAGTCCACGGCGCTCAGCAGCTCTTGTTTGAACAGCCAGATGCTGTAAAACATAAAAGCAAACAAAGACAAAATAACCGTCATATGCTGTATCAGGTATATAACAGCCTGTCCGAACAATTCCTTATTTTCGGTTTTGCGCAGCAGCCGCAATGCCTTAAGCAGATTAAGACGCTCAAACCGGAAATTTGCAAAACTTTTAATTTCGCTGTAATTGGCAATTGAGTCAACAATCATGCCGTTGGCGCGGCTCTGTTCATCGCCGGTGGCTTTTGAGAGGGTGTTGATTTTCTTTCCCAGATAAAAACCCAGACTGACCACGATGAATGTCCACAAGGCAAACACCGGGGTCAGCCATAAACTGACCGAACTTAAAATAACCAGTCCGACAATCGTGTAAAGCAGTCCCCAGCTGGCATCCAGGCTGCGCTCCGTCAAATCGCAGACGCCGTTCTGAAGCTGTTGGACCTTGTTGGAAATATTGCCGGCCATTTCCTCGCTGAAAAAGGCTATGGAGTGGCGGTTGACATAGTCAAAGACATCGCGGATGACCAAGGTGCGCAGCTGCGGCACAATTTTTGACATCATAAAAAAACTGACGCCGGAAATAACCTGCCCGCACAAAAGCATGGCAAAAGCCATTGAAATATAAAATATGATTTCATGCCAAAGCTGCGGCGTATTTTTATAAGTGGAAACCGCGTCATAAAGACGGGAAAGATAATAAGGGGAAAACTGGCGCCCGGTCTGACCGGCAACTAACAGGCCGATCATCAGGATTAACATCCATCTAAAAATCTTAATATAGTGCCAGACAAAACGAAACGCGGATTTTTCCATAATTAAAGCTCTTTATTAACTCAAAATTGACACATTGCAGTTAATGTAATAACATATGTTTAAAAATTACACAACCGATAAGGTGCATATCCATGGAAACGCAATATTATACTCTGATTGAAAAACAAGATTTTTACGAGATAATCGAAAATAAATACGGCGAGCTGGCAGTCTTTATTGACGCCCGCGACGGTGCGCCTGAAAATCCGGTGCTTGAATTCGACGGCCGCCGCACGGCATTGTTAAAGCGCGATTCGCACCTGGCGGTTCAGTTGGAAAATATTAACGAAGAAACCGTTGCCCCCCTGGCAGAAGCTGAATTTGTCCTGATTGTTGAGCTCAAAGGCAAAATGGTTGAGCGTACTTACGGCGTTCCGGTAGAAAATGTTGAGGAAATCGTGTTTGAAGGACGCCAGACCCGCGCTGATGAATGGGTCAAAGCCAAGAGCCGTGACGAGCTTCTCAAAAGTTTCGGCGCCGTCAAGGTTTGGACCAACGGTTCGGCAGATAAATAGGCGGTGTGATGATAGGATTAGTATTAGTAACTCACGGCAATCTTGCCAATGAATTTATCTCGGCCATGCAGCATGTTGTCGGCCGGCAGGATCAGGTCGCCCCGGTGTGTATCGGCCCCGAAGATGATATGGAAATGCGCCGGTCCGAAATTCTGAAAAAAGTAGAAGAAGTCAATGACGGCTCCGGGGTTGTCGTTTTAACCGATATGTTCGGCGGAACCCCCTCTAACCTGGCCATTTCGATTATGGACCGGGCCAAAGTTGAGATTATTGCCGGCGTTAACCTGCCTATGCTGATTAAAATCGCCGCCCTCCGCAAAGAAAAAGACCTCAAAGGCACTGTTGAAGGGGCACAGGAAGCCGGCAAAAAGTATATTAATATCGCCTCCCAGCTGTTGGGAATGTAAGTTAAGGAACGCTCATGAGTGAAGAAATCGCCCGGGATATGGAAATCAAAAATATTAAAGGCCTGCACGCCCGTGCCGCCGCAGCCTTTGTTAAAACTGTTGAGCCTTTTGATGCGGTTGTTGAGGTTGAACGTATCGGCCAGTGCGTGAACGGCTGTTCAATTATGGGCCTGATGATGCTGGCCGCCGCCAAAGGCACCACCATTCACGTAAAGGCTTCCGGACCCCAGGCCAAAGAAGTTGTAGCCGCTTTGCAGCAGCTGCTTGATAATAAGTTCGGCGAAGAATAGTTTTTCGGTCATGAAAGCCAAGGCTCCCCGCAACAAAACCATAGAACTTTCCCCCCGTGAAGAAGCCGGTTATGCCGCCGGGGCTCTCAAACTGAAATCTCCCGCGCGCCTGGAACAGGTTGTTGACCGGATTATCTGGCAGGACAGCCTTAAAGCCATGGAACTGCTGCCGGACGGCTGTGTCGATCTGCTGATTGCCGATCCTCCGTATAATCTGACCAAAAATTTCGGCCAGACCACTTTTAAAGAGCGCGATTTTGCCGCCTATAAAGACTGGCTCGACAGCTGGTTGAAAAAAACCGTGCGCCTGCTCAAACCGCAGGCATCGGTTTACATTTGTTCGGACTGGAAAACGTCTTTGGTCATTCCGGAAATCGCCGGCCGTTATTTTCTTCTGCAAAACCGGATATCCTGGGAGCGGGAAAAAGGCCGCGGCGCTTTGAATAATTGGAAAAACTGCCTTGAAGATATCTGGTTTTTCACTCTCAGTAAAGATTATACGTTTAATCTGGACGCCGTTAAAATCCAGCGGCCGGTCCTGGCACCTTACCGCGATGCGTCCGGTTGTCCCAAAGACTGGTCGGAAAACGGATCGGAACGGGTTCGCTTCACCCATCCTTCCAATATTTGGACCGATATTTCGATTCCTTTTTGGTCAATGCCTGAAAATACCAATCATCCTACTCAAAAACCCGAGAAGCTGATTGCTAAGCTGATTCTGGCTTCCAGCAATCCCGGCGACATGGTCTTTGATCCTTTTGTGGGGTCGGGAACCACGGCGGTGACGGCAAAAAAACTCGGACGCCGTTTTATCGGGATAGAGCGTGAAAAAGAATATGCCGCCCTGGCGCTGCGCCGCCTTGAACTGGCGGAAACCAACCCGGCAATTCAGGGATATGAAAACGGCTGTTTCAAATTGCGTCATTATTAAAACAATATCCCTGCCGGAATTTTCCGGCAGGGATATCAACGTGCAAGAATTTCAAATTAGTAATTTTTAGAACAGCCGCAGCCGCCGGTTGACGAAGACTTGCTGCTGTCTTTAGAAGCTTTGTCGCTGGAAGCCTGTTTATCCAGCTCGGTATCGCTGGAAATATCAGAACCAGAAGCTGACATTTTAGAAGAGTTGCTGTCTCTCATATCATTGCACATTATATTTCTCCTTAATTGTATTTGATTTAGCATGCACATCATGCCACGTCTAAGATGTAATTGCTGCTCGGTCCAAAACAATAGAACCTAGCCAAAGTTATATGCGCACAAAACCCCTTAAAAGCAAAGGCTTCTAAGGGGTTTTAGACCATCATGCTTCCGGCTTATTTGCGGGAAGAAGAACGGCTGCGGCTTGATTCAGAGCTTGAACCTGAACGGGATCCGCGAGAAGAGCGGCTGCGTGAAGATTTTGAAGAATCAGAAGATGAACGGCCGGCAGCCTCCATCTCAGCAGATTCCATTTCACTTTTTGAACTTGAACTAACCATTAGAATTCTCCTTATTTAATTGTTAAATTTGCTCAGGCTCAAAGCCTTTGCAACACGAATAATGTATGAACCCCGGCGCTTAAAACAAGCTAACCGCCATATGGATATTGGTTTTATAAGTAAGGGATTGCTAAAACAGCATTTATACACAGCTTGGAAGATAACCTAAGCTTCAACCTGAATCTGATTATGAGCGACATGCCAAAACTGAGCCTCGCCCCGCAGCGATTCGAAAAGTCCGGGATCTGTGGCGGTAATCCAGGCCTGTACCTGCATTTCGCGCAATTTCTCAAGCAGTGCCTCGCGTTTAAAATCGTCCAGATGAGCCGCAATTTCATCAAGCAGCAAAACCGGGGCAAACCCTTTGTGCAGGGTCTGACACTTACTTTGCGCCAAAATAATACTCACCAGCAGCGATTTCTGTTCTCCGGTTGAACACAGTTCTGCCGGCATGCCTTTTTTACGGTAATAAACCTTAAAATCGGTACGGTTAACCCCGTCAACAGTATCATTGTACAACACCCGTTTCCGCTGCGTTGCCAGCAGGGAACGGTAACGGTCTTCAGCTTCTACGGCCGGCAGGGTATCCAGCAGTTTTTCAACCGTGCCGTCCAGTTCCAAACGCACGCTCGGAAACACATCATCCGGTTCGTGTTCAATAAAAGTGTTCAGGCGGGCAATTTGTTCGCGCCGCGCTGCCGCAATCGCCACGCCCAGTTCCGCCATATTGGCTTCCAGCGTGCCCAGCCAGTGCGGGTCGTTCTTACCTTCTTTAATCAGCCGGTACCATTCTTTGTACAGATGTTCAAAATTGGCCGTTCGTTTGGCGTGTTCCATGTCAAACGCATACACCAGCCGGTCAAGGAAACTGCGCCGGGGCTGGCTGCCGCCGCGAAACAGCCGGTCCATTTGCGGGGTCAGCCAAATGGCCGAAATATAACGTCCCAATTCCGCTTGGGAAGAAATTTTTACCCCGTCGATTTTAACAATCCGCCGTTCAAAATGACGCTCTTCATCCTCTTCGGTTTCCCGGGCGGATTTTTCAACCGCCGTGCCGATTTCAACACTTTCTCCGGCAGTTTCCACCGTGGCTGAAACTGCCCAGCTTAAAGGAGAAATTTCTGTCGGGCGGTATTCGTCTGTTACCAGAACCGGCATGGAAATCCGCTTAATATCAGCCAGCCGGGCGCCGCGCAGGCCGCGTCCGGGCGTTAAAAAAGAAACCGCCTCCAGAATATTGGTTTTGCCGCTACCGTTTTCCCCGGTAATAATAATCGGAGCCAACCCGGCGTTTATGCGTAAAAACTGATAATTCCTGAAATCAGTTAAAGTCAGGCGGGTAACGCCTGACTTTAACTGTGGATTAAGCTCTAATTTATAGGCCGGATTATTCATCTCTTCCTTGCTTAGACCCTCATCGGCATCAGGACATAAATTGCGCTGGCGTCCGAAGTGTCATGAATAACTGACGGCGATGATCCGTCAGTAAATGAAATCCGTACCGTATCGCCTTTAACTTCTGCCAAAATATCCAGCAGATAACGGAAATTGTAGCCGATCTCCAGCGATTCGTTTTCATATTTGGCTTCCAAATCTTCAGAAGCGCTGCCCAAATCCGGGCTTGAAGTGGTGACGGTTACCCGGTTTTCATGAGTAAGCATTTTAATCGCCCGGGTTCTTTCCGCAACAACCGACACGCGGTCAACCGCCGAGGCCAGGTCTTTAACGTTCAGTTCCAGATTTTTATCATTGTCGGTCGGAATAACCCGCTCATAATCGGGATAAGTGCCGTCAATCAGTTTAGAAGTCAGGGTAACGTCTTCCATCGTGAAACGGACTTTGTTTTCCGAGATTTCAACGGTCACGTTTTCAACATTGTTGTCGTCAATCAGCTTGCGGATCTCGGTTACCGTCTTACGCGGGATAATCACCCCTTTCAAATCTTCGGCACCGGCCGGCAACGGCGATTCGACACAGGCCAGGCGATGGCCGTCGGTGGCAACCACCCGCAGCAGATTGGAAGTTCCTTCTTTTTTGGCATGAACATACAGGCCGTTAAGATAATAACGGGTCTCTTCGGTAGAAACCGCAAATTGAGTGCGGTCAATAACGTCCGCCAGTTCTTCTTTGCCCATGACAAAAGAGGTCGGCAGTTTGTCGCCGGAAATAACCGGAAAATCTTCAACCCCGATAGTCGAAAGCGAAAACTTGGAACGCCCTGAGGCAATTGTCAGCTGCCCTCTTTCATCGGGAAAAGTCAGTTCGACCTGCGAACCGTCCGAGAGCTTGCGGACAATATCATACAGCATATGGGCCGGAGCTGTTGTCGCGCCGGTTTCGCTGATTTTGGCATCAACAATCTCGGTAATTTCCGTATCCATGTCAGTTGCTTTAAAACTGATACCGTCGCCCAAAGCTTCGATTCTGACGTTGGACAGAACCGGAATGGTGTTTCTTTTTTCAACGATACTCTGCACGTGGCTGAGAGTTTTTAATAAATTTGCGCGTTCAATAGTAAATTTCATTTTGGTTACCACTTCAAGTGTTTAGAATAGAAAACAAGTTTAAGCAATTCTAGCATAAATTGCCCAAACCGGAAGTTAAAACAATGAGTCGTTCACAGGTTTTTACAGGAAAGCCGCATTAAAACAACTTTAAAACACTCTGGCTGGCCTGGGAGGCAAGCGAGAGGGAATTAACCGCCAGCTGCTGGCGGGTCTGCAAAGCCAGCATATTGGCACTTTCCTGGTTCATATCCGCCAGGGTTAACTGGTCGGCGCCCTCGGTCAAAACATTAATCAGCGAGTTGGTAAAATTTTCCCGGGTAGTGACAATCTGGTAGTAGTTACCGAACTCCGAGGCATATAGCCGCAACTGGTTAATCGCGCTGTCAATCTGGTCAAGCGACTCTTGTACCCCGGCGGTATTACTCCAGTCAGCGGTTTTCAGCCCCAGGCCGGCAGTGGTGGCATCGACGCCTTTGATGTCCAAATCCGAGGTGCGGGATTCATTAAATACCACTTTCAGGTCTTGGCTTTTAAGCAGGTTAACCCCTTTGTACCAGGAGTCATTAATCAGATTGTCATACTGGGTCAGGATTTGGTTGAATTGTGTCGATTTTTCATCTGATTGCTCATCTTTGGTTACCGGAGGAAGCTCTTTTGACATTTCCGTATCAATATCAGGTATTAGCGGGGCGGTTGCATCGGGAACTTGAACAAAGTTCGCAGGCAGCCCTCCATGTGCCGGTAAGTCAGTAATATTTACAGGGGCCTGAAAGACATTGTTTTCCAAATAAATCTTTGCTCCTTGGGCACAGGTAATAGTGCTTAAATGGAAAACGACATTACTGTCAGCAAAAAGTAAACCGGAATTTTGATCCAGAATATTTACATTTGCATAGGCAACATCCAAGATTGATCCTATGAAATTTATTTGGCTTTCTTTCAGATTATAGGTTCCTGAAGATATAGCATAATCAGCAGCAATATTCATTGTTGCTTTATCCAGGTCAAAAGACCCATATATTCCGCGGTCAAAAGACCCTATACCCTTTATATTGATAACACCTTTAATAATGTTACCATCACCTTCGGAAGCAATCGCATATGCACCAGCTCTTTCTATTGCTGAAGATGTATCCAATTTGATATTAAGGTTTTGGGCTGTGCTGTCTGTTTTTAAATAAATAACTGAATAGCCGTCTTTTCTTGTATTATTTGTATAATTTACATCCAGATCAGAAATCAGCGTTCCTTTTGTACCGACAATCCCATGTTTGACTGTCCCTTGAAAATTAAAAACCAGTTTGGTCTGCGCGGCGTTTTTATCGAGGTAGCGGGCGCCGACCAGGGACTGCCCGTCGTTTAAAACAATATTTTGGTTGGTGGACATGGTGATGTCTGAGGTCAGCACAATTAAACCCTTTTTGCCGCTGTTTACCGCGGCTAAAAGTTCTGCTTCCGTCGATACTTTTGCAACTACCGGCTGCGCCGTTTCCAGCGCGCTGTTAGCGACCGATTTGGCCTGTTCCAGAAATTTGGTTCCGGCCTCAAT